>JAIEQJ010000043.1 GCA_019747815.1 Hyphomonadaceae bacterium | reverse complement strand
CGGCGGCGCCGCGGGCGCGGCAGGGGCGAGGATCGCGGCGACCAGCGCGGCCGGAGCGAACCGGCCCGGTTGGGGGCCAACGGCGAGATCGACGAGGCCCAGCCGCACTACGCGCAAGACGACCAGGAGCCCGGACCGGAGGAGGCCTACGCCGAGGAGGGCCAGGGCATTCCCGGCACCGGCGAGCAGCCCGCAGGGCCGCTCAGCGAGGAGGAGCGGCGGGGACGCCGGCGGCGCCGGGGCCGGCGCGGCGGCAAGCGGGGCCGCGACAGGGATGCTCCGCGTCACCTCGATGAGGCCACCGCACCCTACAGCAACGGCTCCGACCCTGGACCATCGGACGACGACATGGCCGGCCTGGACGCGCCACGAGACCCGGGCAGCGAGCCGGCTTATGCCGCCGACAAGGCCCGCGACGAGCCTGCGCGCGCGGCCCCGGAGGGTCATGCCGCCGGCAGCGACGAGCCGCGCTGGAGCCCGCCGGCCGAGCCCGATCCCGCCGTTGTGACGCAAGCGCCGGATTCGACGCGCAGCGCCGCCGCCGCCGATGCGGCCCCAGCCTCCGCTGCCGCGGCACGCGAGCAACCACGGCGCGAGCCTGTCCACGTCGAGCCGCCGATCGAGGAGGATGATCCGTCCAGGCCCGTGCGCAAGGGCTGGTGGCAGCGGCGTTTCACGCGCGCATAGCTGTCGAAACTGGCGCCACGGGCCTTGCCGGCGCCCCGATTGCAGGTCCACATTCGTGCCCTTCAGGAATGGAGGGACCCAATGAGGATGATCGTTCGTGTGGCGCTGGTCGCCGGCCTGAACGTGGCGCTGGCGGGTGGCGCGGCCGCCGCCACGTGCATCAAGGCCGGCGGATGGGGGACGGGTGCGCTGGAAGGCTTTGCCACGTTCATGGCCGAAGCCGCCATGAAGAACTCGGCCAAAGCCAAGCTTGGCGAGGCCGTGAAGATCGGCGCCGTCGCCAAGAGGTGCGAGGTGAAGGGCCTGCTGTACGAATGCACGGCCACGGCCCGGGCCTGCAGGTAGCCGACCTCAAGCCGCTGAAGGGCCGCTGCCGGTCTCAGCGGCGGTGGCGCAGACGGCTCCAGCCGGTGATGCGTCGCGCCGCCTCGGCCATGTCGGCGGTGGTTCCCGCGTAGCAGAAGCGCACGTAGCGGCTGCCCCGCTCGGCATCGAAGTCGATGCCGGGCGTGGCGGCAACGCCGATGTCAGCCAGCATCTCCTGCGTGAACGCCAGGCTGTCGGCAGTGAAATCGCCCACATCGGCATACAGGTAGAAGGCGCCGTCGGCCGGCGCGATGCGCTCAATGCCGGCCTTGGGCAGCTCCGCGAGCAACAGCGCGCGGTTCTCGGCATAGACGCGCTTGTTGGCCTCCAGCTCCTCCAGGCCCTCGAAGGCGCCCAGCGCCGCCACCTGGGCGACCGCAGGCGGAGAGATGTAGAGGTTCTGCGCCAGGCGCTCGATCGGCCGCACCATGGCCGGCGGCACGATCAGCCAGCCGATGCGCCAGCCTGTCATGGAGAAGTATTTCGAGAAGCTGTTGATGACCACGGCCTCGCTGCTGTGCGCAAGCGCCGTCTCCTCCCGCAGGCCATAGGCCAGCCCGTGATAGATTTCGTCGGAGACGAGCCAGATGCGGTTGCGCTCGCAGGCGGCGGCGATCTCGGCGAGCCGCGCCGGCTCCAGCATGGTGCCGGTGGGATTGGCGGGGCTTGCCACGACGAGCCCGGCCACACCGTCCCGGCGGGCGGCGGCGTCGATCTCGGGCCCGGTCGGCATCCAGCGCGTCGGCTCGCCGGTCTCCAGCAGCACCGCAGTCTGACCCAGCGCAGTCAGGATGTGCCGGTAGCAGGGATAGCCCGGCGCGGGCAGGGCCACCTTGGCTCCCGCATCGAACAGCGCCAGGAACGCCAGCACGAACCCGGCTGAGGAACCGGTCGTGATCACGACCCGCTCGGGCGCGACGGCGATGCCGTAGCGATCCTGATAGTGCCGGGCGATGCGCTCGCGCAGGGCCGGCAACCCCAGCGCCAGCGTGTATCCCAACGTCTCGCGCTCGATCGCCCCGCTGGCGGCCGCAAGCGCGGGCTTGGGCGCCGGCGTGCCGGGCTGCCCCACTTCCATGTGAATAACTTTGTGCCCCTTGGCTTCGCGCTCTGCGGCCGCCTGCATCACGTCCATGACGATGAACGAGGGCACGGCGCTGCGCTGCGACGCTTGCAGCGCCGCCGCAACCGAGCGGACATTCGATGCTGGTGCTGTCATGGATTTGTCCACTCTGGGAGACGTGTCCACTCTGCGAGAGCCCTCAAACTGCCATGGTTGCGCCCTAATCCCCGCGCCTCGCGGAGCGGCGCCGTGCATGGCTGAGTGCGGGCCGCACCGATGTGAATTGGCGCTCGGGCGACAGGGGGCTTATAGTGGGCCCGGCTCGGGTTGCCTAGGCCAGCCTGCAATCGCCGGCAAGCCACGATAACCATAACCGCCTTCGAGGTGCCGGCGGCACGAGGGGTTCGTAGCGTGCAGCAAGAGGAAGATCGCTGTTGGGCCGGCGGTTCGGAAAGGCCCAGGCACGCTGTGCGCGGCTTGCGCACGGCCCGTGTCTGTTTGCGCCGGTGGTTCTGCGGGGCGCTGGCCATCGTTTACGCGCTCGCGGCAACGGCTGCGGCGACACCGGCCGCCGCGCAGGGCATCCCCCTGGTGCGCGACACGGAAGTGGAGAATTTGCTGAAGGACTATTCGCGGCCGATCTTCAAGGCGGCAGGCCTCGGCTCGCACGTCACCATGCGCATCGTCCGGCACGAGAGCTTCAACGCGTTCGTGATCGACGGCCTCAACGTGTTCATGAACACCGGGACGATCCTGCAGGCCAAGACCCCCAACGAGGTCATCGGCGTGATCGCGCACGAGGCGGGGCACATCACGGGCGGGCACATGGCCGCGCTGCGCACGCGCATTGCGCGCGACCAGACCAAGGCCCTGCTGCTCATGGTGCTGGGGATCGGCCTCATGGTCGGCGGCGCCACGGCGGGCGGCGATACCGCGCGCGAGATCGGTGGCGCGGGCGGCGGTGTCATGATGGGCGGCCAGGAGGTGCTGCTGCGGTCGATGTTGAGCGAGCGGCGCGCGCAGGAATCGGCCGCCGACCAGGCCGGCCTGAAGTTCCTCGAAACCACCCGGCAGTCCGGCCGCGGGATGCTCGAGACCTTCGAAGGCTTCGCCCAGCAGGAATACGTCTCCGCGGCGCACCAGGACGTGTTCATGCGCAGCCATCCGGTGGCCGCCGACCGCATCGCGCGGCTCAGGGACCTGGTGTCCAAAAGTCCCTACGCCAACCAGAAGGATCCGCCGGCGCTGCAGCTGCGGCACGACATGGCGCGCGCCAAGATCTCGGGCTATTTGGAAGCGCGGCAAACCGTCCTCAACCGCTATCCGGCGAGCGACAACAGCCTGCCCGCGCGCTATGCTCGCGCCATTGCGCGCAACTGCTCCGGCAAGTGCGACCAGGCCATGGCCGAGGTTGACGCGCTGATCAAGGAGAAGCCCGACAATCCCTATTTCTGGGAGATCAAGGGCAGCTTCTATTACTGGAGCGGCAAGCATCGGGAGGCCATTCCTCACCTGCGCAAAGCCCTGCAGCTCGCGGGCGGCGATGAATCCCTGATACAGCACGAGCTCGCCCAGGCGCTGCTTGCGACCGAGGATGCCGCACTGCTGGACGAAGCCATGACGCTGTTGCGGCGTGCCGTTCTGATCGACCCGACTCACGCCCCTTCGCATCACCAGCTCGCGACGGCGTTCTATCGCAAGGGCCAGCATCCGCAGGCCGACTTGGCGGCTGCACAGGGACATTTCGCGGAAGGCAACGTGAAGCAGGCGCAAACCTTCGCCGGTCGTGCCCTCGCCAAGCTGCCGCGCGGATCGCCGGAATGGATTCGCGCCGAAGACATTACCAAATACAAAGCGCCGCCGACGTGAGGCCCATGTCGCGGCTGTTCACGGTTCAACCCTAGAGGAGTAGTGAATGACTCTCGCCGGAATTGTCGATGCCCTCAGCTCGAGGAAGGGTGGCGCCCTGCTCGCGCCCGCTATCCTGCTGGTGGGAACTACACTTGCCATCGGACAGAGCCAGCTGCCTGCGCAGGCGCCCAAGGCTGACGCGATCACGGCATCGGCGCCTGCGGCTGGGCAGTCCGGGGTGCAAAAGACGGCAGCGGGCGAAGGCAGCCTCAACGCGGCGCAGCGCAAGGAGGTCGAGTCCATCATCAAGGAGTATCTGCTCAGCAATCCCGAAGTGATGATTGAGGTGCAGAACGCGCTCGAAGCCAAGATGGACAAGATCCAATCCGAGCGCACGGCACTCGCCATCCAGCAGAACGCAGCGGAGATATTTCGCCAGACCACCGCGCCTGTCATCGGCAATCCCAAGGGCGATGTCACGGTGATCGAGTTCTTCGACTACAACTGCCCATACTGCAAGAAGGCGCTGCATGAGGTGATGCAGCTCATCGAGAAGGACAAGCAGGTCAAGCTGATCCTCAAGGAGTTTCCCATCCTGAGCAAGGGCTCGGAGGAAGCGGCCAAGGTTGCACTTGCAGCCAAGAACCAGGGCAAATACTGGGAATTCCACCGCGCCATCTATGACGTCCAGGGCCAGATCAACGAGGCCTCGGCCCTGCGCGTGGCCGAGAAGCTGGGGCTCGACATGGCCCGGATCAAGAAGGACATGGCCTCGGCCGATGTGAAGAAGGAGATCGATTTGACACGGGCTCTGGCGACCAAGCTCGGGATCCAGGGCACGCCGCACTTCCTGGTCGGCGACCGCACCATCCCCGGCGCACCGGAGAATCTACTGGAGCAGATGCAGAAGATGATCGCGGATGTGCGCAAGGAAGGCTGCAAGGTCTGCTAGCGCCCCTGCAAAACCGGCGGCCGGGCCCTTTTCCAGCTTGACGAAAGCTGTTAAAGGGCGCGGCCGGGCAGGTGCGCGCGAGACACGCTGCGGCCGGCTCGCATCAACAGTGAGGCGGCGGCCATGCCCAAGCCGATTTTTGTGCTGAACGGGGCGAACCTGAACCTCATCGGCGTGCGGGAGCCGGCGCTCTACGGCACCGAGACGCTCGATGACATCCGCCGCCGCACCGAGGCGCGGGCGCGCGCCTTGGGTCTTGCGGTGGATTTCCGCCAGTCCAACATCGAGGGAGAACTCGTTAACTGGATCCAGGAAGCGCGCGAACAGGCCGACGGCATCGTGCTAAATGCAGGCGCGTATACCCATACGTCGGTCGCCATCCTCGATGCCTTGACCGCCGCCGGCCGGCCGGTCATCGAGCTGCACCTGTCGAACGTGTTTCGCCGCGAGCCCTTCCGGCACACATCCTATGTGACACCGGCCGCGCACGGGTTAATCTGCGGGTTCGGCCCCAAGGGGTACGAACTTGCTATCGAAGCCATGGCCGACCTGCTTGCCAGACCCGCAAGCGGTGCAGCCGCCAAGCTAGGATAGCTAAACAGCATGCGGGCTGAACCCGGCAAAAAGGAACCGACGCAACTGATGCTGAACAACAAGGGCAAGGCCGGCGTCGACCAGGAGCTGATCCGCGAGCTTGCCAAGCTGCTCGACGAGACGGGGTTGAGCGAGATCGAGATCGATCGCGACGGCTTGCGCGTGCGCGTGGCCCGCGAGTTGAGGGTGCAAGCCGCGCCCGTGTTGGCAGGAGCTCCCGCGGCCGTGCAGGCAGCGACAGCCCCGCCTGCATCAGGCGCCGCAACGAAAGGCGCAGCAGACGATCCCGTCGCGCATCCAGGCTGCGTGCGTTCCCCGATGGTCGGCACCACCTATCTCGCGCCCGAGCCGGGCGCCGCCAACTTCGTCGAGGTTGGATCGCGCGTCGCCCAGGGTCAGACGATCCTGATCATCGAAGCCATGAAAACCATGAACCACATCCCGGCCCCCAAGGCCGGAACGGTGACCCGTATCCTGGTCGGCAATCGCCAGCCCGTGGAATTCGGCGAGCCCCTGGCCATCATTGAATAGCGTTTTGCGGAGCCGCCTCACACCGATGTTCGACAAGGTGTTGATCGCCAACCGCGGCGAGATCGCGCTCAGAGTCCTGCGCGCCTGCAGGGAAATCGGCATCGCCACGGTTGCCGTGCATTCCACCGCCGACGCGGACGCGATGCATGTGCGCCTGGCTGACGAGAGCGTCTGCATCGGCCCGCCGCCGGCAGCGGAGAGCTATCTCAACATCCCGCGCCTGGTGGCCGCCTGCGAGATCACCGGCGCCGACGCCATCCACCCGGGCTATGGCTTCCTGTCCGAGAACGCCCGCTTTGCTGAGATCCTGGAAGGCCACGACATCGCCTTCATCGGTCCGACGGCCGAGCATATTCGCGTGATGGGCGACAAGATCGAGGCCAAGGCAACGGCCAAGCGCCTCGGCATCCCCGTGGTGCCGGGATCCGACGGCGCCATTGCCAACACCGCGGAGGCCGCCAGGATCGCCAAGGACATGGGCTATCCTGTGCTGGTCAAGGCCGCAGCCGGCGGCGGCGGGCGCGGCATGAAGGTGGCCCATAGCCCCGAGGAGCTCGACCTCGCCATCAAGACCGCGCGCGCAGAAGCCAAGGCGGCCTTCGGCGACGACAGCCTCTATCTCGAGAAGTATCTGGCCAAGCCGCGCCACATCGAGGTGCAGGTGTTCGGCGACGGCCGGGGCAACGCCATCCATCTGGGCGAGCGCGACTGCTCGCTGCAGCGCCGCCACCAGAAGGTCTGGGAGGAGGCGCCCTCGCCGGCGCTCAACGCCGAGGAGCGCCAGAGGATCGGCGAGACCGTCGCCGCAGCCATGAAGAAGCTCAAGTACCGCGGCGCGGGCACCGTCGAATTCCTCTACGAGGACGGCAAGTTCTTCTTCATCGAGATGAACACCCGCTTGCAGGTGGAGCACCCGGTGACGGAGATGATCACCGGCCTCGACCTCGTCATCGAGCAGATCCGGATCGCCTCGGGCGCTCCGCTCACGCTGAAGCAGAGCGAGGTCACCTTCTCGGGGCATGCCATCGAGTGCCGCATCAACGCGGAGAACCCGAAGAGCTTCAGGCCCTCGCCGGGCACCATCACCTATTGGCACCCGCCCGGCGGGCTCGGCGTGCGGGTCGACAGCGGCGTCTACCAGGGCTACCGCATACCCCCCTACTACGACAGCCTGATCGGCAAGCTGATCGTGCACGGCAAGAACCGCAACGAAGCCCTGATGCGGCTGAAGCGCTGCCTGTCCGAATTCGTCATCGACGGCATCGAGACCACCATTCCGCTGTTTGCCGAGCTCGTGAACAATCCTGATGTGGCCAATGGACTCTATGACATCCATTGGCTGGAGAGTTTTCTTGCGGAAGCCCACGCAGGACCATAGTTCGGTGCCAAGAGCATCGGATCGACGTTAGGGCCGACGAGATTGGTGCATGGCCTCGCGCGACGACATCGTCATCGAGATCACACCGCAGGTGCTGCTCAAGGCCTATGCCTGCGGCATCTTCCCCATGGCTGAGAGCGCCGACGACCCGGCGCTCTACTGGATCGAGCCGCAGCAGCGCGGCATCCTTCTGCTCGACCGGGTGCACGTGCCACGCCGGCTCGCGCGCACCGTCCGGCAGGGAACCTATGAAATCCGGATCGACACGGAATTCGACGGCGTGATCTCGGGCTGTGCCGCGTCCCGGCCCGGGCGGCGCACGACGTGGATCAACCCGAAAATCCGCGCCCTCTACCGGGATTTGTTCGACACCGGCTACTGCCACACGGTCGAGACCTGGGCCGACGGCCAGCTCGTCGGCGGCCTCTATGGCGTGGCACTCAACGGCGCGTTCTTCGGCGAAAGCATGTTCTCCACCGCGCGCGATGCGAGCAAGATCGCGCTGGTCTATTTGTGCGCGCGGCTCGTGCGCGGGGGCTTCTCCCTGCTCGATACGCAATTCGTCACCGACCACCTCAAGCAGTTCGGCACGGTCGAGATCGAACGCTCGGAATTTCACAAGCTGCTGGAGAAAGCCCTGGCGCACGAGGCGGATTTCTCGGCCCTGCCCGAGGACGCCAGCCCCGACGAGGTGCTGGCCGTGTTGGCCACCCGCGCCTGATCAGCGCGGCACGCGGCGGCGCCGCGGCTCCTCCGGCGGCGGCCCATCCGGCGCGGGACCGCCGGCCTGCGGCGGGGCCTTGGCGCCCGGCACGCGCTGCGGCTGCGAGCATGAGGTGAGCCACACGTCGAACACCGGATGCAGCAGCGGGTTGAGCCCCGGGCTCTCCGCAAACATCCAGCCGGTGAACACCCGCTTCTCCCTGCCGTCGAACATGATCTCGTCGATCTCCACGAACGTGGAGGTGCGCGGCGGCTCGGTCGCCGCACGCGTGTAGCAGGCGCGCGGCGTAATCTTGAGCGTGCGGAATTCGCCGGTCTGATTGAGCTGCACCGAGAGCTGCTTGACGGCAGCCGTCACCTTGTCGAGGGCGGCAAAGACGGCAACGGCATTCTCGATGCGCTGCGCATGCGCGGGCACATCCAAAAGGCACACCAGCGCAACCAACATCGGCAGGCGCGCCTTGCCCAGTCTGCTCATCCTGCGTCCGCTCATGACTCCCGCAATCGCCATTGCGCTCGCCCGCCCACGAGGTGCGAAAAACGTGGCGGCAACGTGACACCGAACCGCGCCGTCACCGGCCCGTCTTGGCGGCCTCCGCCGACGGCCGCCAGGGCTTGTAGTCGCCCGTCGCCTTGGGGCGCTTGCCGCTGGCCAGAATGCTGCCCGGTGGCCGATACGCCTGGGGCGTGCCGGTCATGTTCATGCGGTGCTCTTTCTGCCACGGCCGCGCCTGGTAGGCCTCCTCCGTGGGAGGCACCTCGACCATATAGTGCAGCCAGCCGTGCCATTCGGGCGGCACCTGCGAGGCCTCCGCCAAATTCTTGTAGATGACCCACCGGCGCGGCACGCCGAGCGGACCGATGCCCTTGCTCTGGACGTAGTAGCGGTTGCCCATGCCGTCGGTGCCGACCAGCTTGCCCCTGAGCCGCGTATAGATGCGGTTGGACCAGGAGTTGCCGCCCCACCAACTGAAGATCTCGCTGACAATGCCCATACGTCTCGCCTCGGCCGCCTCGTCTGCCGCGCTTATCGCACCGGGCTCGCCCCAAGTCCATTGCACGTGCCGACGCGGCAGAACTGCCACAGCCGAACAGCGTCGGAATCGGACTAGCCTGCTGTGCATCGATGATGGGCGGGCGCACCATACAAGCGCTTCGGGCGCAAAAAATGCTCCGCCCGCGTCCCATGCTGGAGCCGCGCGGACCCCAGGGCGATTCGTTCACATGTTATGCCCAGGTTGCCCCCAAATCATCTACATCTAGTAGGTTGGCAGCATTGCACCCACAAGATGACGAGGCCTTCGAATCGTCATAGTGTTCTCATCACGGGCGCCGGCCGACCGGCCAACGCGCCCTTCTGACACACAGCTGCGCCGCCGCAGAACGAGTTGAGGGGATACCCGGCAGGCGCTCTCGCAGGACAGGGATGAAGAGCTCTGTCGTGCGCTCGTGCCTGCGTTCCAACCGAGCGTTTGTTCCAAGCAGCCGAAGGGGCTTCCAAGGAAGTCCTTCGGGGCAACGGCTGCGTGTGGCCCGAGCCAGCGTTCAATTGCGTCACGTGGTTCACCTACAGACAAACAGCGCACCGCCTCCGAGCCGGTGCGAAAGATGACCGGGGGTTCTTCAATGCAGATCAAGCGGCGGTTCACGACGGCGGGCAAATCCCCTTACGAGAAGATCCCCTTCCGCCGCGCCACATCCGAGATCAAGAACCCCGACGGCTCCATCGTCTTCCGCCTGGAGAACTTCGAGGTACCCGAGCACTGGAGCCAGGTGGCCGCCGACATCCTGGCCCAGAAATATTTCCGCAAGGCCGGCGTGCCGACGCGCCTCAAGCGGGCCGAGGAAACGCAGGTTCCGTCCTGGCTGTGGCGCTGCACCGCCGACGACCGGCGGCTGGCCGAGCTGCCGCTCATCGAGCGCACCACCGGCGAGAGCGATGCCCGGCAGGTGTTCGACCGGCTCGCCGGCACGTGGACCTACTGGGGCTGGAAGGGCGGCTACTTCACCAGCGAGGACGATGCGCGCGCCTTCTTCGACGAGCACCGCTATATGCTCGCCATGCAGATGGGCGCGCCGAACTCGCCGCAATGGTTCAACACCGGCCTGCACTGGGCCTACGGCATCGACGGTCCCGGCCAGGGCCACTTCTATGTCGATCACGAGACCGGCCAGCTCACCGCCTCCGCGTCGGCCTACGAGCATCCCCAGCCGCACGCCTGCTTCATCCAGTCGATCGAGGACGACCTCGTCAACGAGAACGGGATCATGGACCTGTGGGTGCGGGAAGCGCGCCTCTTCAAGTACGGCTCGGGCACCGGCTCCAACTTCTCCAAGCTGCGCTCGGAGAACGAGAAGCTGTCCGGCGGCGGCAAGTCGTCGGGCCTCATGAGCTTCCTCAGAATCGGCGACCGGGCAGCCGGCGCCATCAAGTCGGGCGGCACCACGCGCCGCGCCGCCAAGATGGTGGTGGTCGACATCGATCACCCCGACATCGAGGCCTACATCGACTGGAAGGTGAAGGAGGAGCAGAAGGTCGCCGCCCTCGTGACCGGCTCCAAGATCTGCCAGAAGCGCCTCAAGGCCATCATGAAGGCCTGTGTCAACTGCGAGGCGGAAGGCGAGGCCTGCTTCGAGGCCACCAAGAACCCGGCGCTCAAGCGCGCCATCAAGGAGGCGCGCCGCGACCTGGTGCCGGACAACTACATCCGCCGCGTCGTCCAGTTCGCGCGCCAGGGCTACAAGGAGATCGAGTTCGCCACCTACGACACCGACTGGGACAGCGAGGCCTATCTCACCGTCTCCGGCCAGAATTCCAACAATTCGGTGCGCGTGACGGACGAGTTCCTGGGCGCGGTGATCGACGACAAGGACTGGCACCTGACCTCGCGGCTGGGCGGCAAGGCGGTGAAGACGCTGAAGGCCCGCGATCTGTGGGAGAAGGTCGGCCACGCCGCGTGGGCTTCCGCCGACCCCGGCATCCAGTTCCACACCACCATCAACGACTGGCACACCTGCCCGAAATCGGGGCCGATCCGCGCCTCCAACCCGTGCTCGGAATACATGTTCCTCGACGACACGGCGTGCAACCTCGCCTCGCTGAACCTGATGATGTTCCGCGACTGCGACAAGCGTTTCGACGTGGAAGCCTTCGAGCACGCCTGCCGGCTGTGGACCATTGCGCTCGAAATCTCGGTGCTGATGGCGCAGTTCCCCTCCAAGAAGATCGCCGAGCTCTCCTACCGCTACCGCACGCTGGGGCTCGGCTTTGCCAACATCGGCGGCTGCCTGATGGCATCGGGCATTCCCTATGACAGCCCGGAGGGCCGCGCCATCTGCGGTGCGCTGTCCGCCATCATGACCGGCGTGGCCTACGCCACCTCGGCGGAGATGGCCGGCGAGCTCGGCGCCTTCCCCGGCTACGAGCCCAACGCCCAAGACATGCTGCGCGTGATCCGCAACCATCGCCGCGCCGCCTACGGCCACAAGGACGGCTATGACAAGGTGGCGATCGCACCCGTGCCGCTCGATGCCGTCTCCTGCCCCGACGACCGGCTGATCGCCACCGCCCGGCGGGTATGGGACAATGCCATCGCGCTCGGCCAGGAGCACGGCTACCGCAACGCGCAGTCGACCGTCGTTGCGCCCACCGGCACCATCGGCCTGGTGATGGACTGCGACACCACCGGCATCGAGCCCGATTTCGCGCTGGTGAAGTTCAAGAAGCTGGCCGGCGGCGGCTACTTCAAGATCATCAACCGGGCCGTGCCGGAGGCCCTGCGCACGCTTGGCTACGGCGAGGCCGAGATCGCCGAGATCGAAGCTTACGCGGTGGGCCACGGCTCGCTGGCGCAGGCCCCGGCCATCAACCACGGCACGCTCAAGGCCCGCGGCTTCAGCGACGAGGTGATCCGCAAGCTCGACGCCGCGCTCAAAACCGCGTTCGACATCTCCTTCGTGTTCAACCGCTGGACGCTCGGCGAGGCGTTCCTCACGCAGGCGCTGAAGGTCCCGGCCGACAGGCTCAACGAGCCGGGCTTCGACCTGCTCGCGCATCTGGGCTTCTCGAAGAAGGACATCGAGGCGGCCAACGAGCACGTGTGCGGGGCCATGACGCTGGAGGGCGCGCCGCACCTCGATGAGGCGCATCTGCCCGTGTTCGACTGCGCCAGCCCGTGCGGGCGCAAGGGCAGGCGCTTCCTCTCCGTTGAGAGCCACATTCACATGATGGCGGCGGCGCAACCCTTCATCTCGGGGGCCATCTCCAAGACCATCAACATGCCGAACGACGCGAGCGTGGAGGATTGCAAGGGATCCTACATGCTCTCGTGGCGGCTGGCGCTCAAGGCCAATGCGCTCTATCGCGACGGCTCCAAGCTGTCCCAGCCGCTCAACGCGCAACTGCTGGCCGACGACGTGGACGAGCAGGAGGAGGTTATCGAGCAACTGGCCGCCGACAAGCCGATGGCGGCCCGCGCGACGGTGATGGCCGAGAAGATCGTCGAGCGCATCGTGGAACGGAAGCGCGAGCGCGAGAAGCTGCCCAACCGGCGCAAGAGCTACACGCAGAAGGCCACCGTCGGCGGCCACAAGGTGTATCTCCACACCGGCGAATACGAGGACGGGCGCTTGGGCGAGATCTTCATCGACATGCACAAGGAGGGCGCCGCCTTCCGCTCGCTGATGAACAACTTCGCCATCGCCATCTCGCTGGGCCTGCAGTATGGCGTGCCGCTGGACGAGTACGTGGACGCCTTCACGTTCACGCGCTTCGAGCCGGCCGGCCTGGTGCAGGGCAACGACACGATCAAGAACGCCACCTCCATCCTCGACTACATCTTCCGCGAGCTGGCGGTATCGTATCTCGGGCGCAACGACCTGGCGCACGTGGATCTGAGCGAGATCGCCAACACCGGGCTTGGCTCCTCGGACGAGGAGCTGGAGGAGGAGCACGCCCCGCCGCCGGCGGCGAAGTTCCTCTCGCGCGGGTTGCTGCGCGGGCAAGAGAGCCGTGTGCTCGCGCTGCGCCCCACGACCAGCGTGGCGGTCGCGGAGGAGGCGGAGCTCAGCGGCCCGGTTGCCTCCCTGCAGCAGGAGGTGGCGACCGCCTTCCAGCCCGCCAAGGCGCGCATGGAGACGGCCATCGGCGCGCTGACCGCCCTGCAGCAGGAGCAGTCCGTCGCCGAGCTGGCCCGGCAGCTCCAGGACCAGATCGACGCCCGCACGAAGGCGCGCCTGGCCAAGGAGAACCTGGCGCTGGACCGCGCGGCGGAGGCGCGGGTGAAGGGCTATGAGGGCGAGAGCTGCCGGGAGTGCGGCAACTTCACGCTGGTGCGCAACGGCACCTGCCTCAAGTGCGACACTTGCGGCGGTACCAGCGGGTGCAGCTGAAAACAGGCTGAACGGCCATTCAGCTCCACAAACAGCCCATTGACGTAAGTGTGTGTGACAACTATGTGATGCCGCCATCAGGCCGGACGTGACATCGGCCTTGTGGCGGCACTCAGGTTAAACGCGTTGGAATTCGCGGTTTCGGATCTCTGCAGGGGGTGGTCATGGAACTTTCGAATTACGAACTGGTGCGCTATCCGTCGGGTCAGCTCGTCCTCACGCGCGTGGGCGTCACCGCCAGCGGCGCACCGTCCTCCGGCCCGCGCGACGTAGTGGGCGTCTTCACCAGCGAGACCGAGGCGCAGAGCGCGCTCGCCCGCCTGGCAGCATCCAAATCCCCCTTGCCGCCCGCGCCACGCCCGGCGTCCTGAGCCGCGCGGACGGCCACGATCAATCGCCAACACAAGTTAGCGCCTGTGGGGTCAATTCCCGAGAGGTGGTTCAGGCAGCGCTGACCCTGCGGTTCCAGGGCATGCTGTTGAGCAGGCGAGCCATGCCGCACCAGCCGGTTGCGCCTGCGACCATTAGGCCGGCGCCGACAAAGGCGGAAATGCCGAAAAAGGCGGGTGTCACCAGGAAGCCGAGGCCCGTGCCGGACAGGACAAGCCCACCTGCGGCAAGCTGCACCTGGCGCATGAGTTCGAGCGGCTGGCGCTGGTCCACGACGACGGGCAAGCCGGCCTTGCGCCAGGCATCGATACCGCCCTCGAGCACATAGGCGGGGCCGTCGGTGGCTGCGGACAAGCGGGCGGCATTGGCCATGGTCCGGACGCCGGAGCGGCAATGATAGATCACAGGCGCCTTGCCGGCGTGGATGACGCCGAGGCCCGACAGAGGCACGCTCTCAGCGCCCGCAATATACGCCCGCGCATGCTCGTCCGCTTCGCGGATGTCGATCAGTCTTGCACCGTCAGCCATCAACTGCCGGGCCTGTTCCGGAGCAACGGGGATCAGCGACATTTCAGTTCTCCTTCTCGGGTTGCTGCGACGGCGTGGCCGCGCAGTACAGGTGGTACAGGGTGCCAAGCAGCGTCTCGAGCCGCGGATCGGCGAGGCAATACCAGAGCGTCTGGCTGTCGCGCCGGAAGGCGACGAGCCCCTCTTCCCGCATCCTGGCCAGATGCTGCGAGAGGGCAGACTGCGAGAGGCCAATGGCCCGGGCCAGGTCGCCCACCGTCAGTTCGCCATGCTCGGAGAGCTTGCACAAAATCATCAGACGCCGCTGATTGCCGAGCATCTTCAATAGCGTAGCAACCTCGCCCGTGCGCTCTGCGAGCGTCGCCAGATCCATCGGTGGCTTCATCATCGCCGCCTCAAAGCATTAGGTATTTCTAATTTAGATATACCTAATATAATCCGAATGTGCCTCTCCACACGGGACTTTGCAAGCGGCACGTCGATACGCGCTCGGCCGATGCCAGTCTCACCAAAGCCAAGACATACGCGTTGCGATGGTGATCGAGACACAGTCCCGTGTTCGCGATGAACGCGCTCAAAGACGGATGGCTCGAAACGCTGCTCGATCGAGCTCAAGGCCCTCGGTGGGACACTGGTCATGACGTGGGTCCACGCGGCAAGGGCTCGTCGCTCCCTTGACCGAACGGGAACGGCCCTCGGCACAGATCGAGGCGCCGGGCTCTCCTCGCTCGGCTACCCCCTTGTGGCGGTTCATTGCTGTCCTCGCTCGTGGCCTGAGGCTCGCCATCCTCACAACCCATGCTTCGGCCCGAGGCTCAGCGGACGCGCACGGCTTCGCCTCGCCGAACCGCTCGGGAAGGCCATGAGTGAGCGCCTATCCGCACGAGCCCAAGGGCAGGCGCGCTCGTCCGGGATGACGGGCGCTTGCGCTCGCGCGCATTCCGGGATGACAGGTGCCGGTTGATAATTGTCCGTGCGACATTGGTCGGCCCAACGAATCGGTTTTGAGTGCGTGCGGAACTACTCACGCGAGGGACAACCGATGGCCTCAGTCGCTCCGGAACGGCGGCATCCGAGCATCTATCTGCTGGGTGACCACCTCGATGCCGCCCTGGCGATGGGCGAGGATCTGCTGACCGAGAAGGTCGCGCTCGACACCCCGGCGGGGACATCGCCGCTGCGCGACTGGATGCGGCAGAACCGCGACCTCAACGATTTCCTCGCCACCGCACGCACGCTCGAGTACGCCATGACGGCGCGCCTGCTGCAGGCGCGCAAGCGGGCCGAGGAGCTGAAGCGCGGCGAGAGCCGCCTGCGGCCGCTGATCGCGCTGTTCGTGGCCGGCACCGCACCGTTGGCCGATGCTGCGGCGGAATTCGGCGACACGGATGCGCGCGACTTCCAGTCCGCGGATGCGGCGCTGACCTTCCTGCGCAGCCGCGGCCTCATCGCGCAGGATGCGGCGGGGCTTGAAGGGCTGTCGCGGCTCGCCATCAGCGAGGATTACCAGATCGCCGGACGCATCCGGCTCGGCACCCTGCTCGATCTCATTGCCACGTTCCTCGATACGCTCGACCTGCTGTTCGACCTCTATGCCGAACCCGCCGACGCGGCCGACGCCGGCGGTCCGCGCGCATCGGAGACCGCGGCACCGACGGCGGAGCCGAGCCCGGTTGCCTAGGCGCAACGGCAACGGCGTCTTGCGCTTCCCTGTCATCCCGGAATTCCATCCTAGGGTCAGCAGTTGGGGCTCACCCATGTTGCCCCATGTTGATTGCGCGCCAACTAGTCAGATCGCCCGCCCCGCATTGGCCCAGTAGGGATCGCGCAACCGCCGCTTGAAGATCTTGCCCGAGTCCTCGCGCGGCAGGTCGGTGCCGAACTCGATGCGCTTGGGCACCTTGTAGCCCGCCAGATGCCGGCCGAGATAGGTGCGCACGTCGGCAACCGTTGGCGGCGGGAGGCCGGGCTGCGCCTCGATGACGGCCAGGAGCTGCTCGCCGTATTCGCCGTCGGGAATGCCGAACACCGCGCAGTCCTTCACCCCCGGGCAGGTGATCAGCACCGCCTCGATCTCGGCCGGGTAGATGTTGACGCCGCCCGAGATCACCATGTCGCGCTTGCGGTCGCACAGGAACAGATAGCCCGCCTCGTCGAGGTAGCCCACGTCGCCGCTGGTGATGAAGCCCTCGCGATCGATCTCGGCGCGCTTGTCGGGAAGCTGGTGATAGGTGAACTCGGGCAGGAACTCGAGCCGGGTGTAGATCTCGCCGACCTGGCCCGCATCGAGCTGCCGTCCGGCGTCGTCGTAGATGCGCACGGCGCCGCCTGTGACGGGCCGGCCCACCGTGCCCGGCCGCGCCAGCCACTCGCGGCTGTCGACCACGGTGACCGCGCCCGACTCGGTCGAGCCGTAGAACTCGTGCACCACCGGCCCCAGCCAATCGATCGTCGCCCGTTTGATCTCCAGCGGGCAGGGCGCGGCCGCGTGCATGACGAATTTGAGCGACGAGAGGTCGTAGCGGCTGCGCACCTCCCCCGGCAGCTTGAGCAGGCGCACGAACATGGTGGGCACCATGAACATGGCCTCGATGCGGTGCCTCTCCACCAGTGCCAGGAACGCCTCCGGGTCGAAGCGCGGCATCAGGGCGATCTGGCTCGCCACCCGCGCGGCACGCAGTGCAAAGGCATTGGGCGCGGAATGGTAGAGCGGCCCCGGGATCATGGTGCGCACGCCGGGCTTCAGGCCGTAGACGCGCTCGCGATAGTCGGCCATCTGCGCCTCGAGATCGGCGGTGAGCGGCTGGCGGCGCACGCCCTTGGGGCGTCCAGTGGTGCCGGAGGTGTAGATCATGCTCGACGTCTGCGGCAGCAGCACGCCCTGCCAGAGGTCCTGGATGCCAAGCCACGGCTCCCAGGCCGCCACCCCCAGCGGCACGCCGCCGGGCCCAAGGCCGTAGGCGGCCGCCAGCTCCGGCGGCGTCTCCACCGCCAGCACCTGGACGCCGGCCGGAAGGGCGCCGGCAACGCCGGCCAGCAGGTCGGCATGTGCCACCAGCACCTTGGCGCCGCAGTCGGCGAGCACGTAAGCGACCTCCTCGGCCTTGAAGTGCCAGTTGATCGGCACCGCATAGGCGCCGAGCCGGACGGCGGCGAGCGACGCCTCCAGGAAGGCGAAGTCGTTGCGCAGCAGCAGGGCCACGCAGTCGCCCTGGCGCACGCCGAGCGCGGCAAAGCCGGAGGCCGCCCGGGCAATCCGCTCCGCGAAGGCGGCGGCACCCAGCGTGCGCTCGCCGCTGAGGAGGCTTGCGGTGAACGGCGAGGCGGGTGCTGCGGTCATGGGGCGAGAGGCTCCGTTCGCTGCGCGAAGGCCCACCGGGCATCGACTGTGCCCGATGGGCCCATCCTACAGCAGCCGGCGCACGCGGCCGGCAGCCCGGCTTTCGCTACTGGCTCGCCGCCTCGTTCGACAAGACGTCGCCGAAGCGCTCGAACACCTCGCCCTTGAGGCGCGAGAGCTGTACCGCCTGGATCGGATAGAAGTCCGTCGGGCTGGTGTTGATCTTGATGCCCGGCAGCAGCAGCGGCACCTCGACGCCCTTCAGGCTGGCGGCCTGCTTCATGATGTTCTCGCGCGTCAGGTTGTCTCCGGCGCGCTTGATCACCTCCGCCAGTGTGGACGTCACCGCATAGGCATAGACGGGGAAGGTGCTGGTCTTGTCGCCCTGCGGCATGTACTTGTCCATGAAGGCGGTCCACTCGACGATGTCGGGCGAGGTCTTCCACTGCCCGTCAGTGGGGTCCTTGATGTACTGCGCCGTGATGACGCCCTGCGCCGCCTCGAAGCCCGCCGGCTTGATCACCGCGCCGATGGAGGCCGACACGTTGTTGAGGTAGTGCGCGGGCTTCCAGCCGATCTCGTGCGCCTTCTTGATCGCCTGGGCGGCGAACTTGGGCGTCGTGATGTTGAAGAACGCGTTGGCGCCCGAGTTCTTGAGCTGGATGATCTGGCTGTCGACCGTGGGGTCGGTCACCTCGTAGGTGGCGACCTGGACGATCTTGTCGGCGTCCTTGCCGAGCCCCTGCTTGAAGCCGCCGAAGTAGTCCTTGCCGTAATCGTCGTTCTGCATCAGTACGGCGATCTTGGCATCCTTCACGTTGGCCAGGATGTGCTTGGCGTAGATGATGCCTTCCGTCACGTAGTCCGGCTGCCAGCCCATGGTCCACGGGAACTCCTTGGGCATGCCCCACTTGGAGGCGCCGGTCGCGACGAACAGCTGCGGCACCTTCTTGCCGTTCATGTATTTGTGGATGGCCGTGTTGGAGGGCGTGCCGAGCGTCTGGTAGACGAACAGAACCTTGTCCTCCTCCACCAGCTTGCGCACCATCTCCACCGTCTTGGGGGGCGAGTAGCCGTCGTCGTAGGTGATGAAGTTGATCTTGCGGCCGTTGATGCCGCCCTTGTCGTTGACCATCTTGAAGTAGGCTTCGATGGTCTTGCCGATCACGCCATAGGCGGAGGCGTTGCCCGAGTAGGGATTGGTGTTGCCGATCCTGATCTCGGTGTCGGAGGCGCCATCATCGTATTTCTTCTGCGCCTCGGCAGGATTTGCCGCCAGGGCGAGCGCAAGCGCGCCGATCCCCGCCAACAGCAGTTTGCTTATTTTCATCAGCGTTCCTCCTTCTTGCCAGTCTTCGCACCTCGATCAGCCGGTGCCGTTCAGGATCGTCGCATGCGCCGCCACAGCGCCGCCAGCCCACCGGCGATCCCGGTCGGCATCGTGTACATGAGAACGATCAGGGCAATGCCGTAGATCGTCCAGGGCTCCAGCTCGAGCGGCAGATGCACGGCCGCCGAGATCTTCTTGGTGAGCGCATCGGCGTACTTCTCGATCATCTGCACGAACACGCCGCCGATCACGGCGCCCGGCAGCGAGGCGATGCCGCCGACCACGGCGCCCACCAGGATGGCGATCGACAGCTCGAAGCGGAAGCTGTCGGGAGAGACGAACTCGAAGATGATGGCATGCAGAGCGCCCGCGATGCCGGTGTAGATCGCGCTGATGCCGAAGACCACGGCCTTGTAGCGCGGGACGTTGATGCCCATGGTGCTGGCGGCCATGGCGTGGTCGCGAATGGCGGTCATGGCGCGGCCCGTCCGGCTGTCGAGCAGATTGCGCGCGATCCAGAACATGAGGACGGCCACGGCCAGCACGACCAGGAACATCCACTGGTCGCTGGAGAGCGGCAGGCCGAACGGCGGGTCGGCCTTGAAGATGTTGATGCCCTGCACGCCGTTGGTGAAGCCCTCGAAATGGCGGTACTTGAGGATCTGCGGCACGGCGACCGCAAGCGCGAAGGTGGCGAGCGCCAGGTAGTGGCCCTCCAGCCTGAGCGCGGGCAGGCCGAACAGATAGCCGGCCACGAAGCACGTGACGGCCGCCATCGGCAGTGTCGCCCAGAACGGCCAGCCCGCCTGATCGATCAGGATGGCGGCGGTGTAGGCGCCCACCGCGAAGAACGCGCCGTGGCCGAGCGAGATTTGCCCGTTGAAGCCGGTGAGCAGGTTGAGGCCCAGCACGGCGATGGCGTAGACGATCATCAGGCTGAGCTGCAGGAACCAGAAATTGCTGATGTAGCCGGTCTTGCCGCCGATGATGGGCAGCAGGGCGAGGAAGGCGATGAGCAGCCACAGCCACCGCCGCCGGATGAAGGCGAATACGTTCTGGATGCCTGCCTCGGTGCCGGTGCTGGAGACGGTGGTGGCCATGGCTCTACACCCGCTTCACGGTGACATGACCGAACAGCCCGCTCGGCTTCAGCGTCAACACGGTGATGACGATGATGAGGGCGACCGTCAGCTTCTCGCCGTTGCCGATGAGATAGAAGCCGGTGATCTTCTCGAGCAGGTTGCCGAAGTAGGCGACCAGGTTCTCCAGGACGCCGACGATGAAGCCGCCCGCGACCGCGCCGCCGGGACTGGAGATGCCGCCCACCAGCGCGCCGGCGAAGCCATAGAGCAGGATGCTCGCCATCATGTTGGGCTCCAGGTAGACGGCGGGCGCCACCATGGTGCCGGCCACCGCGCCGATGGCGGCGGCCAGCCCCCAGCCCAGCGCCAGCATCCAGTCGACGCTGACGCCGGCGAGCCGGGCGGACGCCGGGTTCTGCGCGGCCGCCCGCATGGCAAGTCCGAGCGGCGTGAAGCGGAAGAACGCAAACAGCGCACCGAGCAGCCCCACGGTGACGGCGATCATGCCGAGCTGATGCGGGCCGATATAGCCCGAGCCCGCAAAGGCGACCTGCGGGAACGGCGAGGGAAACGCCTTGATGGTGTGAGTCCAGATGGCGCCGGCCAACGAATGGAAGATGGCGAGCAGCCCGATGAACACCACCACCACCGACAGGACGGGCGCGCCGTGCAGCGGCCGCAGGATCACCCGCTCGATCGACAGCCCGATGAGGAACGACACCACCACCACGATCGGCAACGCAATCCAGAAATTGAGACCCCAGTCCAGCAGCTGCCAGCACAGGAAGGCGCTGAACATCGCCATCTCGCCCTGGGCGAAGTTGATGTGGTCGGTGGAGACGAAGATCATGACCAGCGCGAGCGCCAGGCAGGCATAGATGGCCCCGTTGGCAATTCCCGAAGCGATCTGCTGGATCAGTTGCTCCATGGCGGCGTTGCCCTCAGTAGCCCAGATACGATTTGCGGATCGCCTCGTCGCTCTTGACGACGGAGGCCTTGCCCGACATCACCACGCGCCCGGTTTCCAGCACGTAGGCATGATCGGCGAGCTCCAGCGCCAGCGCGGCGTTCTGCTCCACCAGCAGCATGCTCACCTTCGCCTCGGCGTTGATGCGGCGCATGATGCGGAAGATCTCCTGCACGATCAGCGGCGCCAGTCCGAACGACGGCTCGTCGAGCAGCATCAAACGGGGCCCGAGCATGAGCGCCCGACTGATGGCCAGCATCTGCTGCTCGCCGCCCGACAACGTGCCGGCCTGCTGGCTGATGCGCGCTTTGAGGATCGGGAAATACTCAAACACCATGTCGAGGTCGCGCTGGGCGGCGGCCTTGTCGCGCCGGGTGTAGGCGGCGACGCGCAGGTTTTCATCGACGGTCAGGTTGGTGAAGGTGCCGCGCCCCTCCGGCACGTGGCCGACGCCGAGGCGCACGATCGCCTCCGTTGCCCGGCCCGAGATCGGCCGGCCGTCGAAGCGGACGCTGCCCTCCGTGCGCACCATGCCGCACAGCGAGCGCAGCGTGGTGGTCTTGCCCGCGCCGTTGGCGCCGAGCAGGGTGGTGATGCCGCCGGGCTCCAGCGCGAAGCTGACGCCGTGCAGAGCCTGCGTCTGCCCGTAGTAAGCCTTGAGACCTTCCACCTCGAGCAGCGCCATCGGTCAGGCCCCCGTGCCCAGGTAGGCGCGTATCACCTCCGGGTTCCTCTGCACCTCCGCCGGCGTGCCTTCGGCGATCTTCTTGCCGAAGTCGATGGCGACCACCTTGTCGGACACCGACATCACCAGGCTCATATGATGCTCCACCAGCAGCACGGTCACCTTCTGCGTATCGCGGATGCGCCGGATCTGGCCGCGCAGCACGTCCACCTCGTCGTGGTTGAGGCCGGCTGCCGGCTCGTCGAGCAGCAGCAGCTTCGGATTGCCTGCCAGCGCACGTGCCAGCTCCACGCGCTTGCGCACCGGGAACGGCAGGCCGCCGGCGGGAAGGTGCACGTACGGCTTCAAGTCCATGAAGGCGATGAGCTCGTTCGCCCGCTCGGCGATGTTGCGCTCCTCGCCTTCACGCTGCGGCAGGCGGAAGGCGTTGGTGACGAACCCGTTCGAGGTGCGGCTGTGGCAGCCCACCTTCACATTATCGAACACGCTCATGCGATCGAATAGCGCGACGTTCTGAAACGTGCGGCCGATGCCGAGCTGCGGGATGGCGTGCTGGGGCTCGGAGAGGATCGACCGCCCCTCGAACAGGATATCGCCCGCGTTAGGAATGTAGAGCCGAGAGAGGCAGTTGAAGAGCGTGGTCTTGCCCGCCCCGTTGGGGCCGATCAGCCCGGCGATCTGACCTTGCGCAATGTCGAAGCTGACGCCGTCGAGCGCGACAATGCCGCCGAAGCGCACCGAGACGTTCTGCACGCTCAGCATTGCATCCCCGCTGATACCAGGGGCAACGCGCATTGCTGCTGCCGCAACCATGGACGACGGAGTCTCTCCCAATCATTGTTGTCGGGCGCTTGACGAGCCCTTATGTCGGATTGTCGGACCGACTTGGGCAGATATTGGAGCGTCCTTTGCGAATGGTCCAGGGGGATTTTTCTCAAGTCGCCTCAGGGCGAGAGTTCGTCGTGGAATAGGGCTGGGACGGGCCGCGTCGGCACCCGGGGGCGATATGAAAGGAGGGCCGGCAGCGTTCGGCTGGTCCCGGCCCTCTTCAGCCTCAATGAAATTGGCACCGACTATAAATTGGCCTCAGTTGCTGCAGGCCCGGGCGCGGGCGATGCAGTGCCAGCGTCCGGACTCCGGTTTTTGGCAGCTCGTCACCCTGCCGCGCGCCCGTGACCAGCGCGTGTACTCGGGTCCGTCGTGCCGCCGCACCACGTGGCGCCAATCGGCGCGCGCGGCTAGTCCGGCCGTGGCCCGCAGCAGGCCGGTGCCCCGTCCCGTGTGCGCATGGCCTCTGCAGTCCGCCTGGGCGGAGGACGCGGTGGTGGCGAGCATCCCGGCGGCGAAAAGGGCTGCGCCGGCGGCGCCATGCAGCATCTTGCGTACGATCATGAAAGCAATCTCCTTCCATATCCATCTTGCTGCCACCAGCGACGCCCGGCACGTGGCTTGCGGCCAACCAACGACCGCGGGCTGCAGGAAGCGATTATTCCCCAGCGCCGCGAGGCGGTTGCAGTAGCGGAACAGGCGGCGCGTGACAACCCAGCCGCAGGCAATCGGCGACAACGAGCGATAGGGGCACGCGCGCTTCAGATTTGAGCGGCTGCTCGACCTGCGGTGGTGGCAACGCAGACCCCTCCGGGTCATTATTGCGTACGGCCCGCGCCTCGCCGATGATCGCCCGCGCAAGTCCCGCCTTCCCATTCCCTTCCACCGCACGCTTTGGATGGTGTCCATGGCCTTCGAACGCCCCGCCGTCGCGGCGACGCCCTCGGGGTTCTGGCGCGATCTGTCGGCGACCCATGTCGGCAACGGCGTGGTCGGCTTTCTGTTCGCGGCGACGGGGCCTATGGCCGTGGTGCTGGCGACCGGCACCCGAGGGGGCTTGAGCGAAGCCGATCTGGCATCGTGGGTGTTCGGCTCCTTCTTTCTCAACGGCATCCTCAGCATCGCCTACTGTCTCGCCTATCGGCAGCCGCTGGTCTTCTTCTGGACCATCCCGGGCACCGTGCTGATCGGACCGGCGCTCGGCCATCTCACCTTCCCCGAGGTGATCGGCGCCTATCTCGCCACCGGCCTCCTCATGCTGGCGCTCGCGCTCACCGGCTGGGTGGGGCGCGCCATGGCCGCGATCCCCATGCCCATCGTCATGGGCATGGTGGCCGGCGTGTTCCTGTCGTTTGGCCTCGACTGGGTGCGCGCCTTTGAGAGCAGCATCCAAATCGCCGCGCCGATGACAGCGGTATACCTTCTGGTCAGCCTCTCGCCGGCCGTTGCGGCCCGCATTCCGCCGTTGATCGCGGCCTTGGTGGTGGGGGCGCTTGCCATCTGGCAGCAGGGCGTCTTCGCGCCCGGTCTCGACGCCGCCGGCATTCTGGCCGCGCCGCAGATGCGCGCGCCACAGTTCTCCTGGCCCGCCATGCTCGAGCTGGTCGTGCCGTTGGCGATCACGGTGCTGGTCGTGCAGAACGGCCAAGGCATCGCCGTGCTCACGGCCGCGGGACATGCCCCGCCGGTCAATTCCATTGCGGCGGCCTGCGGCGTGGGCACGCTGGCGAGTGCCATTGTCGGCGCCGCACCCACCTGCCTCACCGGCCCCGTCAATGCCATCATCTCGTCCGGCAGCGCCAGGCACACACAGTATGCGGCGGGCATCGTCGTGGGCGTGCTGGCCATGCTGTTCGGCCTGCTGTCGCCGCTGTTCACGCGGCTGCTGCTGGCGGCGCCGGCCGCGTTCATCGCCACGCTGGCGGGCCTGGCCATGCTGCGCGTGCTGCAAAGCGCCTTCACCATCGCCTTTCAGGGGCGCTTCACACTGGGCGCGCTGGTGACCTTTCTGGTCACGGTCGCCGGCATTCCCATCTTCAACATCGGCGCGCCGTTCTGGGCGTTGATCGCCGGCGCGCTGGTGTCCCTCATGCTGGAGCGCCGGGATTGGGCGGCGCAGGCGCCACACGCCTAGCCCCGCAGGCAGCAGCCTCAAGGCGGAAGAGAGATGGGGCCGCGTCCCGAGCCCGTTTGACCTTGAGTTCGCGTGATGGGCGGGGAACGCCCAGGCTCGCCGGCATCCGGGACCCAGGGGCCATGGGCCCCGCGCATCGTGCTTGGCTCTGGGACCCGGCTCTCACGCTTTGCGCTCGGCCGGCATGACACTCTCAACGCCGCGCTGTCGCAACGCTTCGCTGTCATCCCGGAAGTGCGCGACGCGCAGCCTCCAGGACCCAGGGTGACAAGTCACCCGGCCGCCAGGACGGCGCGCGCCGTGGGCATCGCCCCCTCTCCCCGCTTGCGGAGAGGGAAGGGCAGCCGCCCTCCCATCCCCGCTCGCGAGCGTCATGGCGAACCGGTTTCCCCCTGCCCTCGCCGATTTCTGCGAAGCAGAATTCCGGGATGACGACTATTCCCCGTGCCGCCCGATGACGGAGATCGAGCATACGTTCTGGTGTGGGAAGCCGCCGAGGTTGTGGGTGAGGCCGTAGCGCGGCACCTTCTGGCGCTGCCGGGGGCCCGCGCGGCCCTGCATCTGCAGGTAGATCTCATAGATCATGCGCATGCCCGAGGCGCCGATCGGATGGCCGAAGCACTTGAGGCCGCCGTCGATCTGGCAGGGGATCTGTCCCTCCGCGTCATAGAAACCGTCGAGCACGTCCTTGATGGCCCCGCCCTCGGGCGACACGAAGAGGTCCTCCATGGTCACCAGCTCCGTGACGGAGAAGCAGTCGTGCACCTCGATGAGGTCGATCTCCTCGCGTGGGCGCTCGATGCCCGCCTCCTTGTAGGCGCGCTTGGAGGCGATGCGCGTGGTGGCGAAATAGCTGCCGTCCCAGGAGTTGTGCGAGGCCTCCGTGCCGTTCGACACCGAGAGTTGCAGCGCCTTCACCGTGATCAAATCCGTCTTGCCGAGGCTCTTGGCGATCTCCGGCGTCGTCACGATCGCGCAGGCCGAGCCGTCGCTGACGCCGCAGCAGTCGTAGAGACCCAGCGGCTCGGCGATGAGCGGCGCGTCGAGCACGTTCTCCATGGTGATCTTGTTGGTGAGGTGCGCCTTGGCGTTCTTGTTGCCGTTGGCGTGGCTCTTGACCGAGATGTGCGCCATGGCCCGCTTCAGGTCTTCCGGCTTCTTGCTGTGCTTGGCGCGATAGGCGGCGGCGAGCTGGGCGAAGGAGCCCGGCGCCGACAGGTTCGGCCAGTACATGGAGTTGAGCGCGCCGCGGCCGCGCTGGGGCAGGCCGCCATAGCCCGTGTCCTTCAGCTTCTCGACGCCGAGCGCCAGCGCGATGTCGGCCGCGCCCGAGGCCACCGCATAGACCGCACCGCGGAAGGCTTCCGTGCCGCTGGCGCAGTAGTTCTCCACCCGCGTCACGGGGATGTAGGGGAGGCGCAGGGCAACCGCGAGCGGCACGCCCGACTTGCCGACGTGCTGCTCCTCGATGGCCGTGGCGAGCCACGCCGCCTCGATCTGGTTCTTCTCTATCCGCGCGTC
This sequence comes from Hyphomonadaceae bacterium, assembly GCA_019747815.1. Lineage (GTDB taxonomy): Bacteria > Pseudomonadota > Alphaproteobacteria > Rhizobiales > Hyphomicrobiaceae > AWTP1-13. The sequence continues at coordinate 75,498 of JAIEQJ010000043.1, read as the reverse complement.
GGCGATGGCCTCCTCGAAGGCCTCCACCATCAGATCATCGGCCTCCTTGTCCCAGCGCTCGCCGAATTTGGAGCAGCCCATGCCGAGGATCGCGACCTTGTCTCTGATGCCGGTGGCCATCTCGTTTCTCCTTCAGGCCTTCGCTGGGGTCGGCTTGTCGGCCGGCGCCGCTTTCCAAAAATAGCGCGTGAAGCCGCGCTGGGGATCGTAGTCCTTGATGCGGAACATCATGCGCATGGGCGCCGCCACGTCCACGGTTGCGGCATCGGCGTCGGTGAAATCGATCATCACGCGCCCGCCCTGCTCGAACACCACCATGCCATAGTAGTGCGGCGGGTCGGGCGAATAGGTGAGGCGGTCCGCCGTATAGGACTGCACCTTGGAGGGGGTATCGGCGAAGGGATGATCCTCCTGGCTGTGAAAGGCGTTGCAGTTGGGGTTCACGCACACGTTCGACTTCGGGAACTGCAGCGTGCCGCACCTCTTGCACTGGCCGCCAATGAAGCCCGTCAGCATGCGCCGGTTGCGGTAGAGCGAGGACAGCGGTGTCTGCTTGTCGACGTCGGCGCGCATGCCGCGCTCGATGGCGACGAGATCGTTGAAGGCCTGGAACTTGCCGTAGTTGGTCTCCTCCTTGCGGCGCGCCAGATGGCCCTTGACGCCGCGCCGGGGCGCCAGCCCGGCAAGGTTCTCGGTGGCCTCGAACAGGAGGGCGTCGCAGCCCTGGCCGAAGCCAACGACCAGGATCTTGTCGCCGGGCCGCGCATCCTCCAGGGCGTGCGCCAGCATGAGGAGCGGATGCGCCGCCCCCGTCTCGCCGCTCACCGCGTGCAGGTTGTCGCGCACGGCCTTGTCGGGCATGCCGGCCTTCTTGGCGATGCCCGCCGCCACCCGCGGCAGCACGCAGGGCATGGCGAAATGGGCGATGTCGGCCGGCTTCACATCGGTCGCCTTGAACAGGTCGGCGAGCACCGCCGGCACGATCTTGTTATAGCCCTCGTCGCGGATCCAGCGCTCCTCCCAGGTGTAGTCGAACTCGGAGCCCTCGCCGCGGAAGTGATCGACGAAGTCGACCGTGCGGCTCGCCTGCGCCACCAGCCTCGCCACCACCGGCCCCGAGCCCACCAGCATGGCGGCCGCGCCGTCGCCCACCTGCAGCTCCAAGGGGCTCGCGGTTTTGGTGCGCCGCTTCTCCGACGCCACCACCAGCACCGGGCCGGCGCCGCCGCGCGCCATCTGCAGCGCGCTGATCAGCCCCGAGGTTGCCGCACGCTGCGAGGCGGTGAGGTCCTGGGCATGGACGCTGGGCTTGAGGTTCAGCGCTTCCGCGATGATCCCGGCGTTCAGCCTGTCCTCGAAGGGGAGCGTGGTGGAGGCAAACGCCAGCGACGTGACGGCGCTGCGGTCCTGGCCGGTGAGGCCGTCGCGCGCCGCCTCCACCGCCATGGTCACCGAATCCTCGTCCCAGTTGCACATGGTGCGCTCGCCCTTGGCGAGGCCCTTGAGGGCAGGATTGAACCAGGCATTGGCCTCCGCCACCGCCTTGCGGGAGAGGCGCAGCCTGGGCAGGTAGGCCCCGAACGCGAGAATGCCGACATCGCTCGTTTCAGCCATTGGGCAGACCTTGCTCTTTCCTGTCATCCCGGCCTCGGGCTTGTCCCGAGAGCCGGGACCCAGGGCCAAGCACAATCCCTTTCACCTGCTGCTCCTGGGTCCCGGATAGTCGCTACGCGACTTCCGGGATGACAGCAGCACCCTCATCACAGCGGCTCCCAGTTGAACACGTCCTGCGAGCGATCCAGCGCGTAGAATGCGCTCTTGAAGGCCGGCAGCATGGTCTCGGCGATCGATTGCGGCGTCCAGCCCCCATCCTTGTGCGCCACGCGCAGAGGCCGCGACTGGCTCATCAGGAAGATCTCGTCCTTGCGCACGGCGAAGATCTGCCCCGTCACGTCCCGGGCGAGGTCGCTCGCCAGAAACACGCAGATGGGCGCGATCTTGGAGGCGGTCATGGTGTTCTGGATGCGCTCCACGCGCGCCTTCTGCTCGGGCGTATCGACCGGAATGGTGCCGATCAGCCGCGACCAGGCGAACGGCGACACGCAGTTGGAGCGCACGTTGAAGCGCGCCATGTCGAGCGCGATCGACTTGGACAGCCCGACAATGCCGAGCTTGGCCGCCGCGTAGTTGGCCTGGCCGAAGTTGCCGACCAGGCCCGAGGTGGACGTGAAGTGGATGAAAGAGCCGGATTCCTGCTCCTTGAAGTAGGGCGCGGCGGCCTTGGACATGTAGAACGCGCCGTAGAGGTGCACCTTGATGACGGCGTCCCAGTCCACCGCGCTCATGCGATGGAAGATGCGGTCGCGCAGGATGCCGGCGTTGTTCACCACGCAGTCGATGCGGCCGAAGTTGTCGATGGCCGTCTTGATGATGCGTTCCGCACCCTGCGGATCGGCGACGCTGTCGCCGTTGGGCACCGCGACGCCGCCGGCCTTCTTGATCTCCGCCACCACCTGCTCGGCAACGCTCAGATCATTGCCTTCGCCCTCGGCCGAGCCGCCCAGATCGTTGACCACGATCTTGCCGCCTTCGCGCGCCGCCAGGGTCGCGATCTCCTTGCCGATGCCGCGCCCGGCGCCCGTCACGACGACGACCTTGCCCGCGAGGCAGCCCCCTTGAGCCATCACGCTCTCCCAATTGGAATGTTCTTGTTTGCGACAGTCGCACCCCCGCTGGGCGGCGTCAATTTGCCAAAGGCGCAGGCGCGTTCTGCTCGGCACGCAACACGCCTCTCTGATCGGGAGCTGCAAGAGCGAAGACCTATCGACCGAGGGCAAGACGCCCGCAACAGTCCTCGGCGGGGTGGGCGCGCTGCCGGCAGATCTTCACGGGTCGGCCGAGGTCATGTCGAGCGCCGGATGGCCTGCGACGACGGCGCCGCATTTACACCTCATGCAATCCGCGCCACAGAGGATGCGGTCGAAGGGGCGAGCGCTTGGCCAATGCGCCGCTGCAGACGGAGCGCCCGGCGCATCCATCGCGAGCGCTGCGCCCGATCCCGTCACATCCCGGACTGCCGATCCCGCACTCTGTGCAATGTCTGATTGTCAGACCGGGGCCCCCTGTGCACAATGTGCGGCAGCGAGCTGCACAAGCGACGGGCCGCACATCGGTCCGGCGCGCATACCGGTACGGCAATGACCCAGGTGACTGCCAGATTCGAGCGCATCAAGGCGCGACCGGCCTACGAGCTGGTGGCCGAGGAGATCGAGCGGCAGATCCTGGCCGGCATGCTGCGGCCCGGCGATGCGATCGGAACAGAATCCGAGTTGGTCAAGCAATTCGGCGTCAACCGCTCGACCGTGCGCGAGGGCATTCGGCTGCTGGAGCAATCCGGCCTGGTCGCCCGGGAGGCCAGCCGGCGCCTCTCCGTCGCCGTTCCGCACTACCACGGGCTCGCCACCCGTATGAGCCGCGCGCTCATCCTGCAGCAGGTCACCTTCCGCGAGCTGTGGCATACTTCGCGGGCGCTGGAGCCGGCGGCCGTCGACCTCGCCATGGACAACCGGACGGAGGCCGACCTCGCAGCGCTGGAGGCCAATGTGGCGCGCACGCGGGAGGTGCAGCGCAATGCGCCAGCGGTGGCGGAGCTTGATGCCGAGTTCCACAAGCTGATCGGCCAGGCCACCCACAACCGCGTGCTGCAGCTCGCCAAGGAGCCCTCCAGCATGCTGGTCCGGCCCACCACCGCCCACATCATCGCCAACAATCCCGGCGGCATCCCGCGCCTGATCGAGGCGCACGCGCACATTCTCGACGCCCTGCAGCGGCGCGACCGCGAGAAGGGCAGGCTGTGGGTCGACCGCCACCTGCGCGACTGGAGGGCCGGGTTCGAGCGCTCCGGTCACGACCTCGACAGCGCCGTCGATGCCATCATCAAGTGCAGCCCGGACACGGCCGAGCGGCATTGACCGCGCGCATCGCACCCCGCCCGCGCGCCGGCCAACGGGGCCGGGATCGACGCCAAGGCTGATGCGTTGCCGCCAACCCCTCGTAGACCGCGAGCTCTCGCTCGGACCGAAGCTGTGTCGTCCAGTGCCGGGAGCTTGCCGCAACGCGCGTGTCGGCCAGCCGGTAGCCTTCCAGCTTCGCTGCGATGGAGAACAGCCGCTCCAGCGCATGCGCCAGCGTGCCGTCGAGTTGGTGGGCCTCCTCCTCGAAGTCGGCGGGTGTCAGCCCCAGGCGCAAAATCGGCTGCAAGGCCTCGCTGCGCGCCCAGAACATCGAGCCTGCCGCAAAGACGAACGGCCTCGGATCGCCTCGATAGCCGAGGCGGGCAGCCAGGCGCAACACCCGCTCTGCGTTTGCCGCCCAATGGGTGTCGCCCGAGACGGCGTGGCCTTCCGGTGCAATGATGCCGAGCGCAGCGTTCCGGGCGAAGGCTTGCAGAATGGACCCGGTCGACTGCCGGTCGCCCAGGATCTTGCTGTAGAGATCCTTGCGCCACTGCGCGCCGTCCGCTCGGTGCGTTGATCTCTTCGTATGGACCTTGCAGAGAAATTCCGCGCCGCTGTCCACGGCGATCCTGGCTTGCTGCAGAAAGGACGCCATGTCGCGGCCGCGATTGGATGCGCTCGCCACAATCGCGTTGGGCCAGTCCTTGTGCACGGCATGCGCAATCCGATCGCAGCGGTCGTGCGTGGTCGTCACATGCAGCACGAATGGAAAGTCCCAGTCTTGGAGGCGATCGGAAATTTCCGGCCACAACTCCTCGTAGTAGACATGCGCGATGACGGCGACATCCGGCCGTGGTGAGGGGCGGCGCGCGGTGGTGTTGTGCAAGGCCTTGGCCGTTGCATTGAGATACGCGTAGCCATGGCGGCGGCTGGGTTCAAGGTAGGCGCCCTCGGCCCATTCGTTCCAGGCATTGACGAAGACGAGGCGGGCATCGCCCGCAAAGTGCTGCAGCGTGTAGGCGCAGGCCTCTTCGAGCCATTCCTGATATCCTGCAGGGGTCGCATGCGCATAGATGGTGCCGCACCCCGGCTGGCGGGCCGTATTGTCCCAGCCGGGACATACCGATCGAAACAGGGGATAGCCTGGCGGCGTGTGATCAAGGCCACGCTCGACCAGTGCGCGGTAGTCGAAGATCTTCCCCGCAAATGCCGGGTCCAGAGGCTTGATCTCACACCGCCCATCGCACTCGGGACCAGCATTGGGCGCACAGTCGATGGCCGCGTCGAAGCCCATGGCCGCCGGTGTTGTCCGATCAAAGGCCTGAGTGGCGGCCAGGAAGACCTCGCCAATGCCCTGCTGGCGGCAATACCGGCGCCAGCGTCCTGCCGTTGCCGCCGGGTCCGGGAGCCGCGTCGGCTGCTGCACGACGATCAGGGGACGCCCATCCACGCGAATGTATCGATGGTCGCGCATGTAGAGGGCAAGGTCGGCGATGACGGCAAGATCGTCGGCCGCAGACGGGGGCTGCGCAACCGGCGTTTCACCGTCGGGTCCTGCCCGCTGGGGTGTCCCGTCTTCATCGGCCCAGCAAAGGCAGAACGGGAAATCGGTCCCGGTGTCCTCAAGCACGCTCCGGGGCGGGGACTCGAGCCGCTGCGCGCCGCGCCAGTCGTAGTAGTAGCAGAACCCGAAAATGCCGTGTTGCCGTGCCAGTGCCGCCTGCCGGCGCCGGATTTCCTTGCGCCTGACGTCGTAGTATCCCAGCTCGCCCGGGATGTGCGGCTGACAATGCCCGATGAACTCGGGAAGGGCCTTGCCCACATCGATCCAATCGGTGAAGCCCGAGCCCCACCTTTCGCTGTTCTCCGGAATGGGCTGGAATTGGAGGCGATAGAACGCAATGCAACGCACCGGACTGGAGATAGGCGCGGGCGCCGCCAGCGGCATGTAGTCGTAGTCGCGCTCATGGTTGGCGCGGACGGCTTTCAGCATCCCATGGGCTCCACGCCGGTTGGTGTGCGAGCGTCGCAGGCGAAACCCGGTTGCTCCGTTGCGCAGGGTCGCCGCGGCCGATCGCAAGAGGCGATAGACGGCGACGAGCGAGGGTGGGGCGCGGCTGCGGATGGCGTGGACGTGTGACGTGAAGGCGCGCGACAGGCGCCAAAGTGCGCGCCAGCCAGACACGCGCGCGCGCTGGCCGTGTGCGCCGATCAGCAGCAGGCGCCGGCGAACGGACCCAAGGCGCGCGGGTGAGTTGAGGGCTCGAACAAGCGACAGCATCGCGCCGGATCACGCCTGAGGCTTGACCAGCACGGCCGCATCCTGCATGCCAACGGCGGACTCGCGAATGTCGACAACCTTGAGATGCTGGCCCCAGTGCGTACGCACGTCGTCCTGGGTTTGGAAGGTGCTCTTGTAGTACCCCGCGCCGATGATTGCATCGAGGTGATTGCACTCCATGCTGTCATCGAAGCCGTTGCGTTTGAAATTCTCGACCATGCGTTCGCTCAGGAATGCCGACGCAAACGCAAGTGCCGTGCATCCATGGAAGGTGAGGATCGCCACCCCCCCGGGCCGAAGCACGCGCCGGACTTCCGCCAGCCATTTCGCCTGCGCATCGCGCGTCAGGTGGGTCATGACGGAGACGGCGTAGACGAGATCGAAGTGGTCGGCCGGCAGCTTGGTTGGCGGGTAGAGCGGAACCTGCAGAAAGTTCACCGCCGGAATGTTCTCGCGCGCCCAGGCGAGATTGTCGTGATCGATATCAATGCCCCAAAGTTCGCGGCACTGAGCGGAAGCTGCAAAGGTGCGTGTCAGTCGACCCCAGCCGCATCCCCAATCCAGTACTTTGAGATTGTCCAGCCTTCCCAGATGCTGCTGCGCCAGGTCCGCGATCGGCCGACAGTGGCCAGCGGCGCGCAATGGGCTCGCCTCCGGAAAATCATAGAGCTGGACCCGGTTCATGGCGTCGATGCTGGGCAGATTCTGCCACAAGCCCAGATCCTTGGGTACGCATAGGACCTCCTCATGGTCTGGGCCGTGTTCGCCCTTGGGCCGAAAGACGAAGCGATAGGCGGAACCGCGGTGGTTGGTTCTCCCAAGGTTGATTTCGATGCGCCAGGCGCCCCACTGGACATTCGGCCAGAACCAAAAGTATTCGAGCGCCCCCTTGTCGTGCAAAGGCCGATGCAGCTGAAACGTCACGCCCTCCTCCGCGATCACATCATAGGCGAACGGGTCGCCGCCCGGCGGAAGATACATCCCATTGACGGTGAGGACATTGTTGCCGATGCGAAAGGCATCTAGACCCACGCCAAGCAGCGGCTTCTTGAGCATGGCTTGAGCCTCGGTGCTGGACAGCCCGGCGAATTTCGGTGACTGCGTACGGTTAAGTCTGATCGGCTCGCCGATCAGATTCTGGGACCCGGCCTCGCGGACCTCGACGTTGACACTCCCCTCGCGCTCTGCGGGCGGCAGCATGAAGTAGAAGCCGTTGAACCCCGATCCCAGGCCGCAATCCCTCACGTCAGGGCGCGGGAAGCCCGCCGTTATGCGACCTCGCCGCGCGCCGTCGAGGTAGAACTCGACGTCAAAGGTGCGGGCCGGATTGGCTGGATCGGCGATCCAGCCGGAAAGGACCTCGTTGCTATGAGAATCGACATTCCCCTTGAACCCTACCACCGACATGTTCTTCGCCCCCTTGTGTCGATTGCGCTCACTGTCTGCAGTGCCGGCTGCGCTGGGTCCGCGTGCGCGGCTTAGGGAAGTCGCGGCGCGGTGCTGCGTGTCGTTGCCGAAAGCTTGCCGAGCAGGCTCTCGATGAAGGACGCATCGAAAACGTCGGCCCAGCTCGCTGCGGACGGGACCGAATGCGCCGTATTGGTCCGCAGATCGAAGTCCTCCGCCAGCCGGACGGCGCGCTGGAAGCCGCTGACAATGCTGTCGATGGTGAGATCGACAGGCACCAGACGCGCGGACCGCGCCTTGAGCGAGGCATGATCGCGGTTCGAGAACGTGTTGGTGATCACCACGGCGCCGGCATTGACCATCTCGAAGGGAATGAGGCTCGGATGCGGCGCATACATCAGGCTCAGTCCGATGTCCGTGCCCTGCAGCAGCTTTGCATACGCATCGGGATCGACCTTGGGCAGGATTTCCAATGCGCGTCCCATTCCGAGGTCGACGAACTGGGGTCCGGACAGCGCGCCGATGCCGATGAACTCGTACCGCTGCCGAAACACGTTCGCGGCAATGGCCTTGCGCAAGGCAATGAGACAGATTTCCAGCAGGTTGCGCGCGGCGTGGGCTTCGGGCCGGGCGTAGATGAGGAGCTTGCGGGCTTTGCGCGCGCGCAGCTCGCGTCGCGAGGGCGGGCCGACCTGCGTCAGCACATGCTCGAACGTCAGGAACCGGTCCGAGTTGGGGTCGTGCTCAAAGATCCCCAGCCGCTGATCCCTGAAGAATTTTTGCAGCGGGGCGGAATTGAACAGGGCGACATGCGGCAGCTTGTAGGCCATATCGACCAGGAAGCGCACGCTGTCGTGGCTGTGGAAGACCGGCTCATACTCCTGGACGAGAAAGGCGAACGATCCCGTGCGCGTGTGCTGCGCGTAGGCATCGGCCCACAACGCCTGCCAGGCCGAATACGCAATGAAGATGTCATTGCGGCCGAAGACGAATAGCTCTCTGTCGAATGCGGAGAATACGCGGATGTTGTCGCGCTGCTCTGCCAGCATGGAGCGCGGGCGCCGATAGCAGTAGTAGGAGAACGCCTCGCGCCTATCTTCGTACAAGAACAGGCCGATGGTGTAGCCCGTCCGCAGGAAGGTCTCCATGAGACTGAGGACCGAGGCGTAACCGCCGAAGAAGATGTCGGGGTTGATGCGCGGAATGAGGAACCAGACCGTTTGCGTGGCGCCTTCGGCGACCCGGTAGGGGTGTGGGGTTACCCTTCGCTCGAGATCGAGGAAATTCGTCAACGCCACGGGCTTCGTAACGCCGGGGAAGGCATGATCGAGACACCCCGTGAGATCGAAGCTGGGCAGGCGACCTTCACGGCGCCCGGATCGAAGATAGTGCTCGAACCCGCTGGACATCTTGCCCTGGGCAATTTCGCGCTCAACATCGGGATAGAACGTCCGATAGAAAGTCTCATCGAACCAATCGTTGGGTGATTTGCGCTGGTGCAGCCCGAGGCTGAGATAGTGGGCGAAGGGCTGCATGCTGCCGAGCTCGTCGCCGTACATCTTCTGATAGTAGTTGTGATCGAAATGCGGAGCCATGAGCTCCAGGTCTTCGGCTCGGTGCTTCTTGAGAGCTGGATGCTGCGCAAGATAGGCGGAGGTGCTGAACGGAAGTCTGCGATGGTCGGGGCGAGGGATGTGCCCCATCCGGCGCCCGTAGACGTTGAAGAACTGCAACGGCGACAGGATGGGGATGTGGCGGATGAACTGGCGGGCTATGGAGTATTCGTTCAGATAGAATTTCTCGTCGAACGCCTTGTCGCTGGCGATGAATGCGGTTGCAGCATTGTTCTCGATCTCGACTTCGAACTCCGGATTGGGAAAGCGGCCCTCCTTGATGCCGTGGCGAACAAAATGAGCGAAGCCGGAGAGAATGTCCCCCGCCCGGATCGCGGCCGTGACATCGGCATAGCATTTCCGGTAGTAGGTTTCGTCGAACAGCGCGTTCGGGCTTACGATCCGCGCCTCCGCGTTCTGCTTGTAGAATGTCAGCAGATCTGGCTCTGCATCGACAATGCCGATCAATGCCAGCTGCGACCGGTAGTAGTCGGCATCGAATGCAGCCGGGAACTGCCCGCCCAAATCAAGAGCCTTCCATCCCTTGACCAGTGCTTCCCGCGCACGCTCCGCAATGTGCTGGCTGAGCGCTTTCATCATGCCACCGCCGCGTTGGTGTTCATCTGCCTGAGTGCTGTGTCGAGGTAGTCCTCGATCTTCCAAGCCAGTTGGAAGATCTCGGAGTGCTGCGGCAGCAGCAGGTAGGCGTTGACCGCCTCCCGCCTTGCGCTCTGCCAGTCGCCCATGCGCAGGTAGGCCTCGGCGAGCCAGTAGCTGAGGTGCGGAGCATCGGAAACGAGATCGCGACAAGCCTGCATGACATCGATGGCCTCGCGGTTGCGTCCAAAGGCCAAGAGATTGTAGCCGTGGTCCGCAACGAACCGGGCGTTGTGCGGAAACAGCTTGACGGCTCGCTCCGAGGCGGCGAGGGCCGCTGCCAGATCGTCGCGCCGGCGCGCGATGATGCTGAGGAGATGCCAGTAGGCCGGCCGGTTGTCCTGCAGCGCGATTGCCTGCTTGATCACGGCCTCGCCTTCCTCGACATCTCCGCTGGCCTCCAGAAGCTCTGCGATTAGATACCGGTAGGGAGCGCCGGCATCAGGATGGCGGGCTGCGGCGCGCGCGTGTTGCAGGGCTGACGGCAGATTGCCCTGCATCTGATCGGAGTAGGCGTCGATTGCCAGCTTGCCGAATGGCGTCGTGCGATCGAATGCATAGATTTCGTAGGCCGTCTTCGCATGATGATCATGCTCGATGTGGAACAGCCGCCGCTCGGCGATTTGCCAGATCACCACGTCGGGCTTCTCCTCGTCGATCGCCTCCAGATGCAGGCGCGAGGTTCCGCCTATCCAGTCGACCCGGGCGAACGTTTCGCTGACGAAGATGCCGAGTTCGGTTGCAAACGAATCGCGCGGCAGGAACGCATGGCCGAGCCCGCGTGAGGACTCGCAGCGTAGCCAGGCATTGCGCCCATCGCCGATGTGGTGGCGCACATGCCTGCTGCTGCCATCGCGCACAACGGCAACGGGGATATGTGTCGTCACCTCCGGCTCGACCAGCGCTCCCAAGTCGCCGAATGAGCGATGCGGCTTGTAGGCAACGTCGGCAACGGTCACAGGATGCATGGGTGTGCCGGGCGGCAGAACGTCGAGCAGGCATCGATAGGCAATGAAGGCGCCGTGTGCGGACCAGTGCGTGTCGTTGACCTTGTAGACGTCAACGCCGCCACGGGCGGCGATCAATGCCTCCTCGGGGTTGACGATGGTGACGTTGTCGATGCCTGAGAACAGCTCCGTGAACTGCCGGGCAGGCGAGCGGGCGGGAAGGACGATGTGCGGTGGAACCGCATCGCGATAGATGAAATGCGCATCGGGTGCGATCAGAATGTAGAGATGTCGACCGCGCTGCTTCAGAAGCCGTCCCCGTGTTTCCAGGAGCCGCTTCCAGCGGATGGCATCCGGAAGCGGAAACAGGGGTTCCCTCAATGTATTGGCGATGTCGGTGAATTCGTGCGCATACGACTCATAGAACAGTCGCCCCGAGGCGCCCCGCGCGATCACATGCGGGCTGCCCTGCCGACTTGATGCGGTTGCCGTCGCAGCGGACATCGTCACCCCCCGGTCGCCGATTCCATGGACAGCAGGTCAATCAATTCGCCCACGCTGCTTGCCTTGGCCGCGATGCGCTCGCTGATGGGCATGCCGAGGCGCCTTTCCAAGCGGACCATCAGCACGGTATGGGCCAGGGAATCCCACCCATCGATGTCGGTCGCGGTCGTCGCGCGGTCGATCCGAGCGGTGTCGACGGAAAACATTTCGCCGATCACCGCCCTGACAATTGCGGGAATGTCCTCTTTGGGTACCATCATGCCTCCGCCGTCTGGCCGGCCAGGTGACGCGCCTTGTTCTGGGCCCGGCTGAATTTGCCGCTGGTCGTCTTCACGAGCGATCCTGGCGCCACGACGATCACCGATCGCACCATCAGCTCCATGCGATCCAAGATCGCGGCCTTGACGGCGCGCTGAAGTGCACGGTGCTCGCCCGGGGCGGTCAGCTCGGTCTCGACGAGAACGACCGCCTCTTCGCTGCCGGAGCTTGCGTCCTCGAGGCTGAACGCGACGGCGCGTCCAGGCTTGACGTGCTCGACGCCGCTCGCGATGACTTCCAGGTCATGCGCATAGTAATTGCGGCCGTGAATGATCAGCAGCTCTTTCGTACGCCCGCAGATGAAGAGCTCGCCGTCGTGGATGAAGCCCACATCACCCGTGCGGTACCAGCCATCGACCATGGCGGCCTTGCTGGCGGTCTCGTTGCGGAAGTAGCCGGAGAACAAGTGGCCGCCGCGCACCTCGACTTCACCGGCGCGATCCTCTCGCGGGCGGTCATGGGGTGCATCAAGCCCATCGTCCGGCGGGGCTATCCGCACCTCGAGGTCGCCGATGATCTTCCCGCATGAAAGAAAGCCCTGGCCATGGGCATCGGCAGCATCAACCCGCCGAATTCTTTGTGAGGCCTCGAGGAGCTGCCGATCGACGGTCAAGATGCGCGGCGCCGCCCCAAGTGGCGTCTGGCTCACCGCGAATACGGTTTCCGCCATGCCGTAGCAAACCTGCATCTGCTCGCGGCTCACGCCATGGGCGCGCATGGTCGCGGCAAACTGCTCCACGGTGTCCGGTTTGCAGGGTTCGGAGCAATTGATGAATGCGCGCATGCTGCCGAGCTTGAACGTCCGCTCCTCCGGCAGGGTCCGCATGATGTGATGAAACGCAAAGTTGGGCAGCCATGTCACGCTGGCCCGATACGTCTCGATCGCCTCCAGCAGGGTCCAGGGCCTGGCAACCCACTCGAACGCATCCAGCGAAATGACCGTCGCGCCGGCATGGAGGGGCATCAGAAAGCACGCGACGAGCCCCATGTCGTGATAGAGCGGCAGCCAGGACGCGACCGTATCCCGCGCTTCGAAGGTGATCGCGCGGGTGTAAGCCTCCATGTGGCGCGCGATCTGCCGGTGCGAGAGCATCACGCCCTTGCGCAGGCCCGTCGTGCCGGAGCTGAACTGCAGCAGGGCGATATCGCCGGTTTCCGCGAGCGGGGGATCGCCATCCGGCGGGGTCTCGGCATAGGCGACGGCCGGGACGTCGACGTCGATGAGCGCGCACGGCTGGCCGGCGAGCGCCGCGCGAACCGGTGCGATGTTGTCGGCATAGGTGACGAAGGCCCGCGGCTCCACGTGGGCGAACATCGTTGTGTATTCCGCCCAGTAGATGGCCGGGTCCTGCTTGGGTGTCGGAAATGGAATGATGGTGGGGACCGCACCGAGCCACATGGCGCCGAGAAAGCAAAAGTAGATCTCCTGGCGGTGCTTCAGCGCAATGAAGACCCGGTCGCCCCTGAGCACGCCGGCCTGGCGCAGGATCTGCGCCCAGCGGCGCGCTTCCAGCCACGCGTCGCCATAGGAGTACTGGCGTATGAGCCCCCCGCCTGAAATGACGAGAAACGGCTTCAGCTTTGAATGCGCGGCATGATCCCTCAGGCGGGCAAGCAGGTTGCAGCTTGTTTCGGATGTTTCGGGATGCTCTTTTGGTTTTCGCCAGGCTCGGGAATTCAGCGTTATCGGGTTGCCCGACAACCAGGATGGTGCGTGCATTTCCTAAACCCTGCTTGGCGATTTATCGAGCGTGGATTTCAATTGATCTCGTATTTGCGATACCTAATGAGTGTCGGGCTGCGTGTCTTCACGCGTCGCGCCCTTGGGCGCTCAATTCTTGTGGAAATCACGCGGCATAACAAGCATATGACGACATTTCTCTAATATCGGATATAAGATATATGTTTCCGCATGAATGCGGCTGCGTCGAAACTTAATCAGCTTGCTTTTTCTTGAATGAATAGCGGCAAGTCGCAATTATATTGCGGCCCGAGCTATATAAATACGGATCAATGCATGTGAATGGATCGGCGATAATAAACAGAATGCCCACATTGCATTTATTGCATTTCATGTGACGGCGCCGAAGTTACCCAGAAGCAGGCGCCTTGGAAATCACGCGCAAGCCGTCCTTTCCCGCGTGGGTGCCGGCCTTCTTCAGCGTGTCGGCCTGAGCGGACTGCTGAGCAAGGCAACGCCGATCGCGGCGCATGTGGCTCGGACGATCGGGCATGGAACGCCTCGCCGAGCGTTCGGCGCGGGATGGGAATGGCATCGGCGGTGAGCGTTGGCCGATGCCGCCACATGTGCAGACGGCAATGGAATGGGCTCGCACCGCTTCAATCTTGATGCAGCCGAAGCCCTTGAGGTGCGGGGCAGATGCTCCGCACCCACCGCAGCCCATTCCTGGGCGCCCATGGGGTCTTGATCGTCATGCAGCCCCATGCCCGCATGCATGCCAGGGCGTTCAATGCTGATGCGGTTTGGTTTCGGCAAACGCCGCCTTGGCCTCGGGGCTGGCCTCCGTCTGGAACTTGGCCTGCCACTCCTTGTAGGGCATGCCGTAGATCACCTCGCGCGCGCCTTCCTTGGTGAGCTGCAGGCCCTTGGCCGTCGCCGCTTCCTGATACCAGTTCGAGAGGCAGTTGCGGCAGAAGCCCGCCAAGTTCATCAGATCGATGTTCTGCACGTCGCTGCGCGTCCGCAGATGCTCGACGAGCCGGCGGAACGCCGCCGCCTCGAGCTCGGTCACCAGCGCTTTGTCGAGCTTGGTCATCTGAAACTCTCCCTGCCTGCTATGGGTGTCAGCGCCGGCCGCGTCAGGCGGGCGCGCTCCGGGTGCACGTGTCTGCTGCGCCACATGGGGGTCGCGCAGGATCCTTTCAACGATGCGGCACAGCCTCGCGCTCCAGGCCGCCTGGCCGGCCGCGTCGCGGATAAGGTCTTGTCGCACTTCCACAATTGCATTTGCGAGGCCGCGCTGTGTGCCGTGCTGCCACAGGCAATCGCCCTCCAATTGGCCCGTATAAGGCTCGTTGTCGCCCACGATCAGGCCGCCTTCGGCATAGAAGCTCTCCAGCAGGGGGCGGGCCAGTCGCGCATCGCGATCCCACAGCACGCCGACATGCCAGGGCCGGGAGACGCTCTTCCAGCTCTCGGTGAAGGAATGGATCGACAGCAGCACGGGGGTGATTCCGGTCGCCAGGCACGCGTCGATGACGCTGTCGATGGCCCGATGATAGGGCTCGTAGTAGAGCCGCAGGCGCTTGTCGCGCTCGGCTGCATCGAGCTTGCGATTGCCCGGGATGACCGCACCGTCCGACAGTCGCATGATGAGCGTCGGGTCATCGCGCCCGCGGTTGGGGTCGATCAGCAGCCGCGAGTAGCGTGTCATGATGGCCGGTGCATTCAGGTGGGCTGCCAGCGCACGCACGATCGGCGCAACACCGATGTCGTAGGCGATGTGGCGTGCAAGCTGCGCCTCCGGAAGGCCCAGCGTGCCGTACTCGGCCGGGAGCGCGTTGCCGGCATGGTCGCAGACCACGATCAATCCGCGATCCGCACGCCCAGGCAAAATGCAGAAACTGTCGCCTTCCAGACCCTTGATGAAAGGCGCCCGCAAGCCTTGATCCGCCATGGGCGAAATATACCGGGGTCGGCTCCTGCTTGTCATCCTTGACGCTGTCGGGTGCGTTCAGCCAAATGGCGCCCGCCGTTGCTTAAAATTTGCATGCGAACGAGACCCATGAGCGCAAAGAACAATCACACCGAGTGCGGCGCCAGGCTGCTGTCGCTTTTCGACGCCGCGGTCGCCGCGGCGCATCCCAACGTGTGCCTTCCGGCGCACCTGCCAGCCCCGCCGCCCAACGGCCGGATCATCATCGCCGGCGCGGGCAAGGCGGCAGCGGCCATGGCCGCCGTGGCCGAGCAGCACTACCACGCACGGGGGGTGCTCGACCGGGTCAGCGGCTTCACCACCGCCCCGCACGGCACGGCCGAGGCTTTGCTGCGCGAGCATCCGCACGAGCACCAGCGCGTGATCGGCGTCGTCTCCGCGCGCCATCCCGCGCCGGATGCGAGCGGCGTTAAGGCTGCGGAACGGACGCTGGCGCTGGTCCGCACGGCACAGGCGGACGATCTGGTGCTCGTGCTCTTGTCCGGCGGCGCCTCGGCCCTGTGGCCGGCTCCTGCTGCCGGTCTCAGCCTCGAGGCCAAGACCGCCCTGACGCGCGGCCTGCTCAAATCAGGCGCCGACATCTACGAGATGAACACGGTCCGGCGCCACGTCTCGCGCATCAAGGGTGGCCGCCTCAGGAAAGCAACGTCGGCGCGCATGCTGACCCTCGCCATCTCCGACGTGCCGGGTGACGACCCCGCGACCATCGGCTCCGGCCCGACGGTGCCAGACGCCACCACGCTCGCAGAAGCACGCGCCGTGCTCACCCGTCGCGGCCCGCGCATGCGGACGCTCGGCCTCGAGATCCCGGCGGTGGTCGATGCGATCCTGTCCGATGCCGCCAATGAGACGCCCAAGCCCGACGATCCCGCCTTTGCCACTGCCGAGTATCGCATCATCGCCACGCCGGCGGGCTCCCTGGCGGCTGCGGCCCGGGAGGTCCGTCGCTACGGCTATGACGTGATCGACCTGGGGGACAGCGTGACAGGGGAGGCAAGCGCTGTGGCGCAGGCCCATGCCAGGCTGGCGCTCGAAGCCAGGGCGGCGGGCCGCAAAGTGGCGATCCTGAGCGGCGGCGAACTGGAGGTTACGGTGCGCAATCCCAAGGGCCGCGGCGGGCGCTCTCAGGAATATGCGCTGGCGCTGGCGGTGGCGATTGCAGGCACCCCGGGGATCGCCTCGTTGGCGGCCGATACCGACGGCATTGACGGCGGCGAGGGGCGGGTGAGCGACCCTGCCGGGGCGATGGTCGATTGGCAGACCGCCGGCGGGCCGCGCCACGCCGATGCCCAAAAATGCCTCGATAACAATGACGCTACGACCTTCTTTGAAGCAGCAGGCGGATTAATCGTGCGCGGTCCCACCCATACCAACGTCAACGACTTCCGTGCCATTCTGGTCGACCCCTGAGCCGGAAGCATTCGATCGATGCCGCCTGTTCGCACCCGATCCGCCGCCCTGCTTGCTGCCGCGGCATTGGCAACGCTGACGCTTGTCCCTTCGGCGGCGCGGGCCGATCTCAAATTGTGCAACACGACGGCCAGCCGCATCGGTGTCGCCATCGGCTACCGCGACCCGAGCGGTTGGACGACGGAAGGCTGGTGGACGCTGGCCGCCCAGACTTGCGAGACCCTCTTCAAAGGCGCGCTCTCCAGCCGCTACTGGTACGTTCACGCCATCGACTACGACCGCGGCGGGGAATGGGCAGGGCAATCATTCATGTGTACGGCAGACAAGTCTTTTACAATTAGGGGGGTTCAGGATTGCACGCAGCGCGGTTATAAGCGCACTGGATTCTTCGAGGTGGACACGCAGGAGGCCAATGATTGGACCATCCGCCTCACTGATCCCAGCGAAGGGGGCGCAAGACACAAATGAGACGCAGCCGGCGCGTCAAGATCGTTGCCACACTAGGGCCTGCGTCGTCCGCCCCCGAGATGATCGCACAACTCTTCGAGGCAGGCGTCGACGTTTTTCGCATCAACATGAGCCACTCCTCGTTCGAGGTGGTGAAGAAGCTGCATGGGGCGGTGCGCGCGGCCGAAGCGGCGTTCAGCAGGCCGATCGGCATTCTCGCCGACCTGCAGGGGCCCAAGTTCCGCATCGGGGACGTCGGCGGCGGCAGCGTGGCCCTGGGCGAGGGAGCCACGTTCCGCTTCGACACCACGGAGAGCGCCGGCTCCGCGCAGCGCGTGTTTTTGCCGCACCCCCAGATCTTCGAGGCGGTCGAGCCGGGCCACACGCTGCTGCTCGACGACGGCAAGATCCGCATGACGGTCGTCGACAAGAGCGCCTCGCGCATCGACGCCACCGTGGTGGTCGGCGGCACAATCTCCGGCCGCAAGGGCATCAGCCTCCCCGACACCGTGCTGCCGATCGGGCCGCTCACGGACAAGGACCGCAAGGACCTCGACTACGCGCTCCGCCTCGGCGTCGACTGGGTGGCCCTTTCGTTCGTGCAGCGCGGCGAGGACATGCGCCTTGCGCGCCAGATCGTCGGTCATGGTGCCGCGCTGATGGCCAAGATCGAGAAGCCGGCCGCCATCACCGATCTCGATGCCATCGTCGCCAGCTCCGATGGATTGATGGTCGCGCGCGGCGATCTGGGCGTGGAGATGCCGGTTGAGCGCGTCCCCGGCCTGCAAAAGCAGATCGTCAGCAAGGCTCGGGCGGCCGGCAAGCCGGTGGTGGTCGCCACGCAGATGCTGGAAAGCATGATCACCTCGCCTGTGCCGACGCGCGCGGAAGTTTCCGACGTGGCAACGGCGTGCTTCGATGGTGCGGATGCCGTCATGCTCTCCGCCGAATCCGCGGTCGGCAAATATCCGCTGCAGGCGATCCGCATGATGGATCGCATCGCCGTTGAGGTCGAGAGCGACCCGAACTACGGCGCCATCGTGCACGCCACGCGCACGCCGCCGCTGGCCACGGCCGCCGACGCCATCGCCGCCGCGGCGCATACGGTTGCCGACACGCTCAAGCTCGCGGGCATCATCTGCTACACCGCCACCGGCTCCACGGCGCTGCGCGTCGCGCGCGAGCGCCCGGGGCTGCCCGTTGTCGGCCTGTCGCCGGTGGTTGGCACCGGCCGCAAGCTGGCCCTGGCGTGGGGCGTGCACTGCGTGCTCACCAGCGATCCGGAAAATCAGGCTGCCATGGTCCGCAAGGCTTGCCGCATCGCCTTTGACGAGGGATTTGCGAAGGCCGGCGAGGGAGTGATCATCGTCGCCGGCGTGCCGCTTGGCTCGCCGGGCACCACCAACATGGTTCGCATCGCCCATCTCGACGATCAGGGCAACCCGGTTGCTGAAGGCGTATGAGGCTGGCCGGGGCAAGTCGGCGCGGAACCGCCGGCCGGCTTCCGGCGCTTTGACGCCTGGGCCGCTTTTTGGTTAACCTGGCTCAGTTCAAGGTCACGGCGTGAGTGATCTGAGCCCATGGCAATGCTGCCCAGGGGGGCGTTGGGCCGAGACGGCACGTCGTTGGACGGATGAGCATGAGGTCTCTCTTGCGTCATCGCGATCGCATTCGTCCCTTCCTGGCGAACAATACATTTCTTGGCCGACTTCCCGACATTGTCATCGACGAGCTGATCAGCAAGGGGCAGCTCAAGAGCCTCGCCAAGGGTGCGGTCGTCTATCGGCGCGGGGACCCGGGTGACAGCCTCAACGTCGTGGTCAAGGGGCGGTTCAAGCTCGCCAACACCACCATCCACGGCAAGGAGATCGTTCTCTACTACGTGGGGCCGGGAGAAATCTTTGGAGAGATAGCGGCCCTCGACGGCAAGGAGCGCGCGGTCGATACCGTTGCATTGGAGGACTCGGAGATATTTGTCGTTCACACCCGCGATCTTCTGCCGACATTGTCGGCACATCCGCCCGCAATGCTCGAAATTGTTCAGGCGCTCTGCGAGAAGATTCGCATCGGCGCCGCCATCATCGAGGACAACACTTTGGAAATGCGCGGGCGCACCGCGCGAGGGCTTCTGCGGCTCGCCCGGCGCTACGGGCGCACGAGCGCCGACGGCGCGCATCTGCAGCTCGTCATTTCGCAGGAAGAGCTCGGCAAGTTCTTGGGCATGTCGCGCGCCAACGTCAACCGGCAGCTCGGCCAGCTCAAGTTGGCCGACGTGATCAGGATCAGCGGAACGGAGATCAGCATCGTCGACGAGACAGGGCTGGTCGACATTGCCGAGGCGCCGGCAGCCAAGGATTGACACGGGCCACGGGCGAGGAGGAGGAAAAGGGAACATGGGGTGCGATGCTGCCCCCAGCCCCGCACCCCAAAGGTCCCGCACCCGGAGCACGCCGCAATCCTGGCGGCCCCGATCTCGCCCGCAGTGGGCCATCAATCCTATCGCAGTCCGCCGATCGGTCCTGTGCTGTAGAGCACAGGGACGCGGCAATTCAGTCTTGCCTGTGGTGCGCCGGCCGCCGCGACCCCGCATATGCAGCCATGCTGCTGCACGGCAGGGGCAGGGCGCGATGCCTGATGGGCCCCCGCACATGACGGGGACCGGCCCCACTGCGGGCGAGACCGGCCCCCTGTCGGCGCAGATGGTGCGGGAGATCTGCGGCCAACCGGATCAGCATAGACGCTCCACATCAAAAGGTGAATTGCGCTGGTCCCGATCGCGAAGTTCGCCGGATCTTGCAGCAGGCGCTGAACGAACTTCGCGATCGAAAGGACACTAGCAAGCTCATGGTTCTAGTGTGATTCAGATCGAGAAATTCGCTCAGCAGGCGTGCTGCGAGGAAGGGCGAATTTCTCGATCATCACACTAGAGCGCGATCGTTTCATATGGAAGCGCAGCTTCCAATTGAAACGTGAATCGCACTCTCAGCAACTCATGCAGAGCAGGAGTCACGCTTCGGCCGAGGCCCTCGCCATTGTGGCAAGATGCTTCAATCCGAAGCGATCCTGCTCTAGGCAATCCACAAACCGCGCTGCTTGTGCCAATCCTCGATCGATTGCTCAGGCAAGAAGTCGAAGCGCACATCGGTCTTGCCGATCACCGGCTGCACCCAGCTTGCCTTGTAGCGCAGCATCACGTGGGTGCGCGCCGGCGGGACGGGAAGGGATGTGTCGATGATCGACGCAAAGGGATGCACCAGGTCGGGCCACGACGGGTCGAACAGCCACAATGCGCTGCCGCATTTGGTGCAATAGTTGCGCTCACCGGTGCTGATCTGGCAGTTGCCGCCGTCGTCGTCGCAGATTTTCGCCCGGTAGACGCCGATGGCCCCGCGCCCCTTCACCTTGAGGCTTTGGACGTCGGCCATCAGGTTGATGGCGAAGCCGCCTCCGCCTGCCGTCTTGCGGCAGATGCTGCAGTAGCAGAGCTGATAGGGGTATGGCGTGTGCGAGCGGACGGTGAAGTGGACAGCCTCGCAGCGGCACGAGCCTTGGAGCATGATCGGCATCGCATCATCCCGGATCTGTGCTTATCTTCGCGGCCGGCAGCCGTTGCGCCACATGCGTGCCCATCAGGCCGGCTCCATCGCTGCCAGGGATGCAGACTGCGAGATTTGTACACCAATCACGGAGCATTGTGCGACATGCGAAGGGCAGGCCCCACGATGCGACGCACGATCCGTTGGGCGCTGGCTGCCGTCCTGGCGGCGCTCCCTGTAGGTCAGTCCTGCGCTGCCGCCGACGACTGGCAGCTCGAAACGCGTGACGGCGTTCGTAGTGCCATTGTCATGCCCGTGCGGCAGGCGCACGCGCCGACGCTCATCGTTTTGCACGGCGCCACGATCTCTGCCAGCTTGACCGCGCGCTGGTCCGGCTTTGCGGAGGCCGCGGCCGCACAGGGTTTTGCTGCCGTCTTCCCGGAAGGCATCTATCGGCTATGGAACGACGGGCGCGGGGATGGGCTGTCGAGCAGCGACGATGTGGATTTTCTGCGGCGGCTGAATGAGGAGCTGGTCAAGCGCGGCGTCGCGGATCCTGCCCGCATCTACATCGCCGGCATCTCCAATGGCGGCATGATGACGTTGCGCATGCTGTGCGAGGCGCCCGAGCAATATGCGGGGGCTGCCACCGTCATCGCCAACATGCCTGCCGAGGCCGGTGCGGCCTGCCGGCTGAGGAAGCCCATGCCGGTCATCATGTTCAACGGCACGGCCGATCCGCTCGTCCCCTACAAGGGGGGTGGCGTCGGCTTGACCGGATCGCGCGGAAACGTTTGGCCGGCAGAGCGCACGGCGGCCTTCATTGCCCGTGCCAACGGCTGCTCAGGGCCTGCCGAGCGGCCCGCCGGCGGCGCCGACAGCGACCAGATCAAAGTGATGCGGCTCGACTGGTCGGCCTGCAGTTCGGGTCAGGCGGTGACGCTGTATCGCGTGGAAGGCGGCGGCCACCAGCTCTACGGGCACACCAACATCCTGCCGATGATCTTCGGACCCGGGACAGACCTGGTGTCGGCGCCTCAGACCATCATGGCCATGTTCGCCAAGGAGCGCCGGTAGGCTCGATTCCGCACGGAGCGCACGTGGAGCGCCGCACGCGGCTGCCCCGAGCGGCGACTGTCAGAACCCCTGCCCGCCCTGCCTACGCGAACAGCAGCAGCACCAGCGGCGGGCTGAGCAGGCATGCGCCATACAGTCCATAGATATCGATCAGATAGCGCAGACGCGCCCAGGCCTTCGTCTCCCATCGGTCGCTGCGCTCCGCCCGCGCCAGCAGATAGTCGACGCGGGCGTGATTGAAGGGACAGCTGCGGACCACCTCGTTGTAGCGCCGGCGGAAATCCTGCACGACGGCAAGATCGTTGGTCTGCAGCATGCGCAGTTCCTGAAGCAGATCGTTCACGGACAGGGCGCAGCCGTGCATGTGGTGGGCCTTGATCTTGTAGTCGTTCATGGAATCGATCAGCGCCAGCACCAGCGTGCAGATCGAGGACATGATGGAGACGAGCGTGACGAGCCGGTTCGCGGGCTCGCTCAAGCCGGCGCCGTAGATGGCCTGCCATACGGACAAGCCGACGAAATAGAGTGACACCATGGACAACGCGAACACCGAGATGGAGTGCTTGCGCTCGAACCGCTCGGCTGCCGAGAAGCGTGCGGACTTGACGGTATGCATGACATGGAGAAGCTGGTCCACGGGCGAGGCATCCGGCCGCGCCTGAAGGCCCGGCGCGCGGCGGGCCGTCATTGCCTGCTCGATCGAGGAGACGACGCGCGGGGTGATCCGAGGTTGCGTGCTGAAATCGGACATCTGCGGGGCCGCTGGGCTCTGGCTTGGCGCCCCAGCTAGCCCGATTCGCCCACTCGCCGAAGGCGTTGGCTCGCAACCCCAACAGCCAAATCGCAGGAGGACCGTTCCCGATCGGGGCCGTGAATGTCGGTAGAACTTAGTCGGGCATGGGGCGGGTGTCTGGCTTGGGCGGGCGCAGGCTGATGCGGTACCGCGGACAGCTTCCCAGCCGAAGATCAGCGCCAGGAATGCGGAGAGGCCTATCCAGACCATGGATGGTTTCATGACCCAGTTGACGACAATGGTGCCTGCTATCACCGCGCAAGCAAAGGCGAATGTCATCCAAATCCAGCGCGCCATTTGAGGGGATGTCGAAGCATTGACGGCTGTCCTCATCTCCGCGCTCGTGATCCGCTCATCCGTAAGTGCTGCCCCGGCAAGGAAGGGTTCGACACGCCGGCGCTGGATCGCGGCGAAGGCGGATAACGCGGCAAACGTGGGCGCGACGATCAGAAGGACCATGATGGCGAGATCGCGCACTGTCGGACGCCCTGACCGGAGCTGAGCAACCAAAGCACAAGGGCCACAGCGACCGACCAGGCGGCAAACGCAGCCACTGCGATCGGTACCATGCGCATCGGATGGCGAGGCGTGAGCGCCTGCGTGATCTTCCTCTTCTGCTCGTCGCTGACCAAATAGTGCGGGGTATTGCCGAAGATCCATGGGCTCGGGGCACGGAAGACCCATCCGCCAGCCGTGCGCTTGAAATTGACTGCAGGATCATACATGGCGGCGCATGCCTCCAGCGTTTTGACGGTATGCAGTCCCCTGCCTTGACTCTGCCTTGATCGTTGGCCGCATCGGGTTGGTTCAGCACCCGCTGCGGCAATTGAAGAACTCCGCACACGTATTACGCACGCCCGGCGTGTCATGGCAACGGCCTTTTCGCCGTTGCAGCGGCACAGCGCGTCCATCCATGTCCCGACGAGAGGCGGAGACATCCGTCGGATCTCGTGCACGCGGTGGTCCACTCACCGAGCGGGCGCCTGCCAGCCGCTCCGCCACTCATTCCCGCGTGACACCGGTCGGGCATTCGAGCTGGATCGCCGGCACCGCCAGGCGAACCGAGCGTCGCCTTTGCGCGTCCCGGGCTAGAACCGGTAGTGCAGATAGCCGACGCCGTCGGTGTTGCTGCCGTTGTTGCGGATGTGCCAGAAGTCGATGGTTTCGCGGCGCAGGGTCTCGCTGCAGCTCCGGTGGCACTCGATCCAGGTGCCGCCCGGCAGGCGAACCTCGCGCCGTCCCTGCAGGCTGATGCGCACCGGCGCCGCGATGGTCTGCGGCCCATAGCGGCTCTCGGCGACGACATAGCCGAGATCCGGCCCGGCCGGCCCCCGCCGCCCGTAGGCCTCCGCCGCCGGAACCAGCGCAGCCGTGCCCGCCGCGAATGTGAGGGTGGCCGCAAGGGCAAGCGATGCGAGGCGCATGGGTGTGTTCTCCGTATGGGACCCGACGGCGATCGCCCCCGGTTAGAGCCGAAACTACAGCAATTTTGGGGCGCAAACGTAAACAATGGGGGGCAGCGGGCGGTTGTCGGCCTCCCCTGTAGCCGAACCGGCACAGCCCGAAGGAGGCCCTTAAGCGACCCGTCCGCCCAGCTCATCCTCGATATGGAAGCGGATGATCTCCTCAAAGCTCCGATCCGGCTTGAAACCGAGCCCCAGCGCCCGCTGGGCGGCAAACTTGCGCGGCCAGCCGGCGACGATCTGCTCGATGAACGGGTCGGGCTCGCGGCGGATGCGGGCCGCGACCCTGTCGCCGGCGACCGCCCTCAGGGCCGCGATCTGCTCGCCCACGGTAACGGCCAGGCCCGGCATGGTGAGCGCCCGGCGCGGACCGACCTTGGCAGTGTCGAGCGTCGCGGCATGGCGCATGAACTCCACCGCCGCGCGCGGGGAGGCATGCCAGTGCATCACGCTCTCCGCCACCGGCAGCACCGCCTCCTGGCCCGCCAGCGGCTCGCGCATGATGTTGGAGAAGAAGCCGGACGCGGCCTTGTTCGGCTTGCCGGGGCGCACGCAAATGGTGGGCAGCCGCAGGCTGATCCCATCCAGGAACCCCTTGCGGGTGTAGTCGGAGACCAATAGCTCGCAGATGGTCTTCTGCGTGCCGTAGGAGGTAAGCGGCGTGTTGAAGAACTCATCGCCGATGGCCTCGGGGAACGGCGCGCCGAACACGGCAATCGAGCTGGCGAACACCAGCCGCGGCTTGTGGCCGGCGGCGCGCACCGCTTCGAGCAGAGTGCGCGTGCCGTCCATGTTGATGCGATAGCCCTTGTCAAAGTCCTGCTCGGCCTCGCCGGAGACGATGGCGGCAAGGTGGAAGATAATGTCGGGCGTCCCGGCAACGAGCCGCGCCGCTTCTCCCGGCGCCGGCAGGTCGCCGGTCAGCACCCCCACCGGCATCCGGGCGCCGGTCGGGATGGCGGTTTCCACGACGTCGTGCAGGATGAGACTGGAGATGGCCTTGCCGCCGATCTCGCCATCCTTGGCGAGCCGCTCTGCGAGCTTGGCGCCGATCATGCCCGCGCCGCCGATGATCAGGACTTTCATGGGGTCTCCCTTCGCGCAGCTCGATCCTAGCGCAGTTTGCTTCCTTGCTCCTCTCCCCATTCACGAGGAACGGTGGGGAGAGGAGGTCATCACCCGAGCGACACCCCGCAGGCGGCCACCCATCTCAAGCCCGCAACCGTATCCGTCCTGGGCCGGTACTCGCAGCCGATCCAGCCGGCATAGCCGCTGGCGTCGATCTGCCGGAAGAGCGCGCGATAGTTCAGCTCGCCATCGTCCGGCTCGCCGCGGTCGGGCGGCCCCGCGATCTGGTAGTGCCGGGCGAGCCGGCCGAACTCCCGGATCGCCATGCTCACGTCGCCCTCCTCCACCTGGCGATGATAGAGATCGAATTGCAGGGCGACGTTGGGCTCGCCGACCTCGTGGATCACCCCGCGCGCCTCGTGCGTCTTGTTGAGGAGATAGCCCGGGATGTCGCGGCGGTTGATCGGCTCGACCAGCAGGTCCACGCCACCGGCGGCCGCAAGCTTTGCAGCCCTTCTGAGGTTGGCAACCAGGACCTCGCGGCGCGCGCCCTGGTGCACGAGGCCAGCCAGCACATGGATCTTTCGGCCGCCCGTGAGCTCGGCATAGCGCAAGGCCTTGTCGAAGGCGGCCGCAAAGTCCTGCTCGCGGCCAGCCACGGCGGCGAGGCCGCGCTCGCCGGCCTCAGCGCTGCCCGCCGGGGTATTGAACAATGCCAGCGTCAAGCCGTTGGCCTTCAGCCGTGCGGCAACCTCCTTGGCGGACGCGGAATACGGGTCGGTCGACTCCACGCCCTTGAAGCCCGCTTTCGCCGCCGCTTCGAAGCGATCGAGGAACGGC
Organism: Hyphomonadaceae bacterium; assembly: GCA_019747815.1. Classification (GTDB taxonomy): domain Bacteria; phylum Pseudomonadota; class Alphaproteobacteria; order Rhizobiales; family Hyphomicrobiaceae; genus AWTP1-13. The sequence goes on along the minus strand of JAIEQJ010000043.1, from coordinate 49,504 downwards.
AGCTCGGTGAAAAGGAAGTTCAGGTTGGCGGCGAAGCGGGGCAAGTAGTCTCCTCCATGCCTGTGTGCGTCCTGGCTGGGTGCTCAGGGGCTTTCGGCCCGTCGCCGAGCCCCCCAGAGCCGACCTCTCCAGCCGAACCCAATGCATAGCGCCAGGAGTACAAGCAGAACGATGCCAAATGCGATATCCACCAACCGATCGCCGCCGGAGCACAGACTGTAGCGGATGCAATCCTTCGAATAGGCGCCTGCCAGCACAAGCGCCTGCACCGCCAACACCAGCACGACAAATGAGGCGAGCAGATAAGCCACTATCACCAGCAGGCGTCGCATGCGCGAGGGCATGCCGGGGTGCGAAAGCTCGACACGCTCGCGGCTGTAGTCCTGTGGCCTGGCCTTGGCCGGATCGCGAATTTGTACGGTCGACCGTGTCAACAGGTCATGCACAGCCTGGTGGCGCCGCGCGGCCGCCATGGAGATGAACGAATACCACCCCAGCACGGCTTTGATGAGAACGCGCGCAACTGCTTTCGAGAAACTGACGTTGCCATGCCCGCGGTCATCGATCACGCGCAAGTTGCTGAGATAGTGGCCCACCGTGCCGCCCGCGCGCGACACCAACACCGGCTCGTAGAGAAAGAACCCGGCCACGAAGGCGAACCCCAGCACGCGCGAGAGATTGTCGCTGTTCAGCGCGACGGCCATCTGCAGGGCGCAGACCATCGCCACAAGAAAGAGCATGAAGTCGATGGCCATGCCCTGCAGGCGCCGCGTGAACCGGGCGTATCTGGGTGTGTCGGCGGCCGGTCGCGGTCCATCTCCATTGACATTCATCATGGTTCCCCCAGCAGTGCATGACGGCGTCCACGAGACCTTGGCTCTTGGCAGTGAACTGCCTCAAGCGGTGTCGGCCCCGTCGATTTTCATGGCCGCCCTTGCCTACGGCGGGCTGACCAAACGCAAGCATCACAGCGTGAAGCCGCCATCGGGCGTGATCGACGAGCCTGTCATATAGGCCGACTCGTCGGAGGCCAGATAGACGGCCACATGCGCCATCTCCTCCGCCGTGCCGAGCCGGCCCATGGGCTGGCGGGCGATGAACAGGGCGCGCGCCTTCTCCTCGCCGCCCACCTCCCTGCCGAGCGCCTTGATGCGCGCCTCGAGCGAGGGGGTGTGGATGGTGCCCGGGCAGATGCAGTTGCAGCGGATGCCCTTGCCGATGAAATCGAGCGCCACCGCCTTGGTGAGGCCCACCACCGCGGCCTTGGTGGCGCCGTAGACGTAGCGGTTGGAGGCCGCCTTGGACGCACCCACAACGGACGCGATGTTGACGATGGAGCCGCCGCCCTTGGCCAGCATGCCCGGCAGGAACGCCTTGATGGTGTTGTGCATGGATCTGACGTTGAGGTCGAAGGCGAAATCCCAGTCCGCATCGGTGCAATCGAGCACCGTGCCGTGATGCACGAAGCCCGCCGCATTGAACAGAATATCGACGGGCCCGAGCCGCCTGGCTTGCGCCTCGATGGCCTTGGCATCGCGCGCGTCGAGCCTGATGCACTCGGCGATGCCGGCCTGTCGCAAGGCGTCGAAGGCGGCATCGTTGATATCGCTGGCGACCACCCGCGCCCCCTCGCGCGCGAAGGCGAGGGCCGTGGCCCGGCCGATGCCGGCGCCCGAGGCCGTGCAGAACGCGAGCTTGCCCTTCAACCGGTCGGCCATGCGCCATCCTCCCCCTTCGTCTGGTGCGCCCGTTCTGGTGCGCGCGCCCGCATGGTGAGCCAGCGGAACATCGAGGGTCAAGCCTCCGCCTATCGTTGTGCGCTCAGGACGACGACGGCGCCTCGTCCATCGGGCGCGGCTTGGCATCCTTTGCGGTCAGATAGATGGCAAGGCCGAGCCCGAGCGCAACCGCCAGCGTGGCGAAGATCCAGCGGTAGGCCAGCAGCGAGTAGCCGGGCCCATCGTGCGGGAAGAGCGACGGAATGAAGCCGGTGATGATCGGCAGCAGCCCGGCCCCGATGAGCTGCGCCATGTTGGCGGTGGTGGTGCCGCGGCCGGCCAGATGGTCCGGAAAATGGCTGCGGATATGCGAGAGCAGCACGCTGCCGTAGGCGGACACACTGCTGAGCAGCATGAGCAGGCCGACCGCGACGCCGAGCGACAGGCTGGGACTGGCGGCGAACGCAACCAGGACGCCGACCGCCACGGCGGCATTGGCAACGGCGATCCATTTGCGCGTATTGAACACGTGGTCCAGGGGGCCGACGAGGAGACCCGCAACGGTCTGCACCGCCGCCATGCCGAGCAGCACGCGTCCGCGGCCGAGCGCGTCGAGGCCGTACACATCGTGCAGGTAGGGTCCCACCCACACCAGGATGACGCAGGCCGGGACCGCATAGGCCACCAGAAACAATGCCAGCACGCGCAGCAGCCCCGGTGTTGCCAGCACCCGGCGCAGGCCGGCGATCGCGCCCAGCTCCTCCGAGGCCGCACGCGGCTGGGCGCCGGGCGGATCGTCGCGCACCAGGCAAAGGAACAGGATGCCGACGACGGCGGCGGCCACGCCCATGCCCACGAAGGCCCAGCGCCAGCCGATCCATTCGCTGACGGCGGCCAGCGGCAGGCCGGCGAGGAAGAAGCCGATCTGGCTGAGCGCGAACACCCAGCTCAGCACCGTGGTCCAGGACTGGCGCGGATACCAGCGCGCGATGAGCACCACGGCCGCGGTGAAGCTTCCGGCACAGCCAACGCCCACGACGAAGCGCGCCACCGCCAAGCCGGTGCCGGACTGGGCTATCGCATGCAGCAGCGCGCCCGCCACCATCAGCACCGACAGCGCCGAGACGGTGATGCGCGCGCCGATGCGATCGAACAGGACGCCCACGAAAATCTGCGACAGCAGAAGGGCGAGGAAGTAGCTGCCGCTGGCGAAGCCCAGCGCCTCGGAAGAGAGCGACAGACTGCTGATGAGCTCGGGCGCGATGACCGATATGGAGGCCCGGAAGAACTGCGACAAAATGGTCGTCGCCGCCAGCATTGTCAGCAGAACGACAGCGGCCTTCCAGGCAACAGGCGGTATTGGCGCACCGGCTTTTGCCGGTTGCGCAGGCGATTGATCATTCATGGCGACAGCGCTTCCCCTCGGATTCCCCCCGACGGGGTCCCCGCCCGCCAGAATCGTGCACTTAGCATACAATTAGTGCGTGCACATCAAATGTTGTGGAATGCCTGATGTGCCATGACGCATGTCGGCCGACGATCCGTCTGCGTCTAAATCGGGCGCGACACGCACGGGAGCCGTTTCGCCCCATATCCGGTCTCGAGGCTCAGACGGCCTCGGTCGGCGATCGGGGCTCGGGGGAGGGTGGAACGGGCGTCGCGCCCGCTGCCGATCGCGGCGCCAGGAAATGCCGGGCCAGGTCGACGGTGCTCTTCCAGCCGAGGCTGCCGCGGTGGCGGGCAAGCCACTTCTCGGTCTCGCTGCGCGCGGCGCCGTGGAGGTAGGTCAGCAGCTCGATGTCGGGCTTGGCCTTGCTCTCGGGCGACAGCGCCGCCGTGAACCGGCCCGCCTCGATCAGGTGAAAGCGGTGGCGCGCAAGCCGCCCGTCGCCGGAGCTGCTGCGGCGAGCCCAGCGGCTGCTCAGGCGCCGGACGGTCTCGATCAGCTCCACGTCGCGCAGCATCGGCTGGCTGAAGGTGATCTGATTGGCGCGCGCCGCGATCTCGCGCGCGCTCATCGGCACGCCGTTCCGGTCCAACGCATTGAGCTTGATGATCAGCGTATCGCCGACGGGGCTCTCGCGGCCGAGCGTGACGAGATCGGGGTTGGCCGAAAATCCGCCGTCCCAGTAGGCCTGGCCGTCGATGGAGACCGCATGATGAATGGTGGGCAGGCAGGCCGAGGCCAGCACCGCTTCCACCGTGATCTCGCGGCGGCGGAAGAGGCGCGCACGCCCCGTCGTCACGTCGGTGGCCGCAATCAGCAGCTCAGGGCCCGATGTGGTGCGGAGCGTGGCGAAATCGATATGGGCTTCGAGCAGCTTGCGGAAGGGATCGAACCCGAGCGGATTGAAATCGTAGGGCGAGAACAGCGACGCCACGTGCGCCAGCGTGTTGGAGCGGCTGATGCTGGCAAGCCACGGATTGAGGCGCAGCAGATCGGGGACGCCGGCCTTGGCCACCGCTTCCCATACGGCCCTGAGCTTGGCGCGCGCGCCGGCCCGGCCACCTTCCGCAAGGCCTGACGCCAGCGCCACGGCATTGACGGCGCCGGCGCTGGTGGCACTGATCCAGGCGATGTCCAGCCTCTCGTCCTCGAGCAGGCGGTCGAGCACACCCCAGGTGAAGGCGCCGTGCGCGCCGCCGCCTTCGAGCGCCAGGTTGAGGCGCTGATGCCGCCTTCGGAACATGCTCACGGACAGGGGCCCCCACGGGATGCCGAAAGCGCGCATCAAGGCAAGCAACAGGGCTGCATCATGGCAGCACGTCGACGGGCAGCACAACCGGCACCCCGTCGAGCGTGTGATAGCGCGCCGTGATGCCGTAGGCGGCGGCAAGATGCCCCGGCGTTAGAACATCCTGCGGCGCGCCGGCGGCAATGGCCCGTCCGTCGTGCACAAGAATGATGCTGTGGCAGAACCGCGCAGCAAGCGACAGATCATGCAGGGCCACCACCACGGTGCGTCCCGTCGCCGCCAGCGCCGCCAGGTGGCGAAACAGGGTGAGCTGGTGCGCGGGATCGAGGCCGGCCGCCGGCTCGTCGGCCAGCAACGCGCGCGGCGCCTGGGCGAGCGCGCGCGCCACCAGCACCCGCGCCCGCTCGCCGCCCGACAGCTCCAGCACCGGACGCGGGGCCAGGTGGGCGGCGTCCATGGCGGCCAGCGCCGCTTCGATCGCCGCCGCATCCGCCGCGCTCTCGCCGGCCCCCAGCGGCCGGTAGGGCAGCCGGCCGAGCGCCACGACGGCGCGCACGGTGAGCGCCCAATGCACGATGCGCTCCTGCGGCAGGTAGGCCAGCGCTTGCGCCAAGGCCCGCGGCTGCCAGTCGGCGACCGTCCGGCCGTCGATGAGCGCGGCGCCGCCGGACGGCGCCAGCAGGCCGGCGAACGCCTTGAGGAGCGTGGTCTTGCCGGCGCCGTTGGGGCCGATGATGGCCGTGAGCTGGCCCGGATAGGCAGCGGCATCGAGGCCCTGCAGCACCTCGCGGGACTTCAAAGCTACGCGCAGGCCTCGCGCCTCGATCCTCATGGCGCCAGCTCCGCCCGCGTCTTGAGCACCAGCCAGACGAAGAACGGGGCCCCGATCAGCGCCGTGAGCACGCCGATCCTGAGCTCCACCCAGGGCTGTGCCAAACGCAACCCGACATCGGCGATGAGCAGGAACGCCGCGGCGGCCAGCGCTGAGGCCGGCAGCAGCAGCCCCGGCCGGTGGCCCGCGAACGGCCGCAGCACATGCGGCACCAGCAGGCCGACGAAGCCGATGACGCCCGTTACGGCCGTGCCCGCCCCGACGCAGAGCGCGATGCCGGCGACGATGATCCAGCGCGTGCCGACGAGATCGACCCCCAGGCTGCGCGCCGCATCCTCGCCCAGCGTCAGCGCATCCAGCGCCCGGCCGACCAGGAGCAGGGCGCCCATGCCGGCCAGCATCAGCGGGGCGGCGAGCCACACCTGCGTCAGGCTGCGGTCGGCGAGCGAGCCCATGGTCCAGAACACCATCTCGACCGTGGCAAAGGGATTCTGCGACAGATTGAGGGCGAGTGAGATGAGCGCAGTGGCCGTGCCGGAGACGGCCAGGCCCGCCAGGATCAGCGTCACCGGCCCGCCGCTCGCGCCGGCGAGCGCCACCACGGCCAGCATCGCCACGCCCGCGCCGATCAATCCGCCGATCGGCAGCGCCAGCGCCACGAGCTGCGCAAGGCCCAGATGGATCGCCAGCACCGCGCCCAGCGCCGCGCCGCCGGAGACGCCGATCAGGCCCGGCTCGGCCAGCGGGTTGCGCAGGTAGCCCTGCAGGGCCGCGCCGGCGAGCCCGAGCGATGCGCCGACGAGCGCACCCAGGATGGCGCGCGGCAGGCGGATCTCCCAGAAGATCAGGGCACCGGCCTCGCCGCCGGGCCCGAAGCCGAACCCCGACGGGCCCACCGCCAGCGAGAGCAGAAAGGCGGCGGCAACGGCCGCCGCCAGGACGCCCAGCAGAACGGGTGGTGCGATATCGGTGCGGGCCCGGGCGGGCAGCAAGCTCATGGCCGGCGCGCCTCGATCTTGACGCGGGCCTCGGCCAGCCGCTCGATCGCCTCGGCCGTGTGCAGCGTGCCGCACAGCCACAACTGCCAGGGCAGCTCCAGCGAGGCGTGGCGCTGGCGCAGCCGCCTGAGCACCGGATGGCGCAGATTGTCGGCGAGCGCGGTGCGATACTCGTCCACGGCGCTCGACAGCACGAGGAGATCGGGCGGCGTGGCCACCAGCAATTCCAGCGGCACCTGCTCGCCGCGGGTGAGACGATAGTCCGCCGCCTTGTTGCGGAAGCCCGCGGCAGCGAGCGTCGCCTCCGCCAGGCTGCCGGGGCCCGAGACCGACCCGCCGACCTGATAGATGATGGCCGACGGCCGCATCCCGGCAGCGGGCGGCGCCAGCCGCGCGAGGCGCCGGTCGAAGGCGGCCACCATGGCCTCGCCCTTGGCATGCTCGCCGACGGCGGCCGCCACCGCGCGCATGGCGGCGCGCACGCCGTCGAGATCGGAAGGCAGCGGCACGGTCACCACGTTGCGCTGCAGCCGGCGCAGCAGGCCGACCGTGGCCGTGACGCCGAAGGGTCCGGCGAGGACGAGATCGGGGTCATAGCGCAGCACGTCCTCGGCCGCGCCGTGGGTGATGGGAATGCCCTTGGCCTTGCCCGGATCGGCTGACACCGCCGGATCGGCCGCCAGATGCGTGACGGCGGCAATGCGCTCGCGCCCGACCAGCGCCACGAGGAGCTGGTCGGTGCACAGATCGAGGGAGACGATGCGGGCCGGCCGGCCCTGGCTTTGCGCCTGCGCGGCGGCAGGCGCAAAGGACAACCCGGGCGCGGCAACCGCCGCAGCCGCGAGGCAGACGATGTGCAGGATGCGCAATGGCACGCGTATGATCGTCCGCCTTGTCCTATCTCAGCGCCACCAGCCTACTTGGCCCAACTGCCGCCGACGCCGTCCGGCCCGCCGAGCGTGAGCTTGATGCCGGCGAAGGCCGTTATCGGCGCGGCCTCGAAACCGAACACCTCTTGATAGCGCGCATCGAAGAGATTCTCCACGCGCCCGAACAGCTCGACACCGGGCTGCAGCTTGTAGGACACCGCAGCGTTAACGATCCAATAGCTGTCGAGCAGCACGCGCGACTGACCAAACGGCGCTACTTGCTCGAACGCAATGTCGTTCATGGTTCCATTGTAAATAACAGCCAAGCTGGCCCTGGCTCGGCCATCTGCAGAGGTGTAGCCGAGGTCGGCGCGGGCTGCGTGCGGGGGGCGCCGCACCTCGCGTACGCCCTTCGGATCACGGGCATCTGTGAACGTATAGGCCGCACCGAGCGAGAGTTCCTTGGTCAGCGCCACTCGTCCCGCGATCTCCACGCCCTCACGCGTGCTTTCTCCCGGCAAATTGATGGACGTAATGGTGTTGGGGAGCGGGCCTGGGGCGGTGCCGAAGATCTTGTTTGTCAAATCGGCATTGAAGTAGGTGACGTCCAAGGTCGCCCGGCCACTGAGAAGTGTGAACTCCAGTCCGGCATCCCAGCCGAAGCTCTCCTCGGGAACAAGATTTGGGTTTGGGATGAACGAGGACGTAACTCCGAACTGCTCGAACATGGTAGGGAGCTTCACGGCCGTTCCGACGCTCGCATGCGGGCGGATGCCAAGCTCGTGCAGTTTGAGCGACGCAGCCAGCCGCCAGGTCGTGAAGTCTTGAAACTTGTCGTTGTCGTCACGGCGAATGCCGGCGGTGAGGAACAGCCTATCCGCGAACCCGCCGCGCCACTCTCCGGCGAAGGCCAGCTGGCTCCGCTCCCCCTCGCCGCTCGCAAATGCACCTTTTGACGTGAACTGCTCAGCTTCGCGCGCAACGAGCACGGAGAAGCTGTGCTTGGCCCAAATTGCCGGCGTGTCGAGTCGATAGGTTGCAAGGTAGGAGGCTTTGTCCGCCTCGCTGACGTTCTTGAACAATTTGAACGTGACGTCGTTGTCCGCGGTAACCGTGTCGTTGCGGGTGACGCGGAATTCGTGGGTCAACTTGCCGTCCAGCATATCCCATCGCAGGTTGGCGCCACCGAGGAACACGCGATGGTCCAGCGACGAGGGATCGTCGATCGCGGTGCCGAGCTGGCCGGTTCCTCCAAACCCGTCACGCTCCGAGAACTTGTCGATATAGCGCATCGTGAAGTCCAGCGTGACGCCTGCGAGCAGCTGCACCCCACCCTTCAGTGAAAAGCTGCTCAGCCGGGAGCCGTCCCGCTCGCTTCCTGCAGGGGCGACGTTGAAACCGTCCGTATCGCGCCAATTCTGCGAGATGGAGATGTGCGCTTTGTCGTTGCCGCCCGACAGGCGCGCAGAGAAATCCGTGGTTCTGAGCGAGCCCGCCTCGGACCTAAAGCTCAAAGCCAGCGGGCCCTGCCCGGATCGGGTCACGATATTGATGACCCCTCCAAGGGCGTTCGAGCCGTAAAGGCTGCTGAGCGGACCGCGAATGACCTCGATTCGCTCCAAGTCCTCGGCGGAGAGATTGGAGAAATCGAACTCGCCGTCGGCAGTCGTGTTCGCCTCGACGCCGTCGATCAGCACGAGGGTGTGTGGAGCCTCAGCGCCACGGATGCGAACCTGCGTAATGCTGCCCCGGCCACCGCTGCGGCTGACCGCAACGCCCGGCAGGCTCCGCAACGCATCGCTGGCATCGCGAACCTGTCGCTGCCGCAACTCCTCGCCTGTCACGACGGTCACCGCATTGCCGACTGTGTAGGCGGGAACTCCGCCAACCGTGTCAACCCCACTGGTGTCGGCCGCCGGGGCGTCCGTGGCGGCGGCCTTGGTATCAGCCGCCGGTGCAGCCGACGAGCGCCGCGGCGGCGCCTCGAGCGTGGCTCCTTGGACGTAAATCCCCGGCAGTTGCACGGGCTGCTGAGCCCGGGTGGTGCCGGGAAGACCGAGGGCCGCCAGGCCCCCCGCTAGAACTGCAGTTCCAAGTCTCAATGACGAATGCATGGCGCCTCTCCGAACCAAAGGAGCGGAGGCGGCGCCGGCGCGACCGGCCTGGGGCGAACAGCAAGACAGCAGTGAACGCCGCGCCCGACGGGCGCTGCGCGCTTCTATTGCATGGCTGACTTTGCTCGCCCCTTCGCGGACATCACCGGCACGACCCCCAACTCAACCTAGAGTCGTCGCCACTACGGTGGTCCGCTCGCCCGCGCGCCCCGCGCAGGTGATGGGCGACTCGTGCCGGCAGGTCTCCTGGCTCGCGGCTCAGGCGCATCGCCTCCGCCTTCCCGCCGGTTGCCCGGCAGTGGCATAGGGGGCGACGCTCGCCGCTTACAGTTGCGGGGGCAGCCACGGATTTGAGGCCAACGTAGACCTCGCACCGCGTTCCCTTTTCACCGTCGCGACCCAACAAAAGGCCGCGACGAGACCGTCACGCGGCGGCATCGAAGCAAAGCGGAGGCGGCGCTGTCAAGAGACGAGGTCGGGACGCGATCGGATTAGGCGCCGGCAATGTCATCTCGGCAACGGCGCAAAGCCGCGGCGGGCGGGGCGCTACTGCACCGCCTCCTTGACGATGCCGTCGAGCAGCGCGTCGATCTCGGTCAAGACCTGTCGCGAGGCCTCGTTGCCCTGCGGCGTCGGCCGGCGATAGCCGACCGTCGTCCTGCCCGGCGCGTCGGGCGCCTCGTACATGAAGATCACGAAGGGGCAGAAGCCGATGTTGACGGGATCCGCTTCCATCATGCGGCGTGAATACTTGGCCGAGCAGAACGAGAAATACTCCGCGTGGGTGTAGACCTGCCTGGTCGAGCCGACATCCGGGCCGGTGCGGTCGAGCATTTTGCCGACCTGGCCATTGGCATCGACGACCAACCCCCGCGACGCGATCGCGCTGGTGAGATCGAGCTTGACGTCCTCGTAGGGAGCCGCCTTGGCGTAGATGCGAACCTCCTGCGCGCCACCAGCGCTCGCCGACGCGGCAAGGGCGAGCACGGCCGCCGCAAATGTGCTGGTTCTCATGACGTACGATCCGGGTCGCGACCGACTGGCAAGAGCTCACATCCCGCGTTGACTGGCTTGGGTGGATGCCGGGCGATGAGCTAGTGTCCCGATCGCGAAGTTCGCCGGACCTTGCAGCAGGCGCCGAACGAACTTCGCGATCGAAAGGACACTAGCAAGTTCATGGTTCTAGTGTGATTCAGATCGAGAAATTCGCTCAGTAGGCGTGCTGCGAGAAAGGGCGAATTTCTCGATCATCACACTAGAAGCAGAAGATGCGCTGGAGAGCGGAGAGGTCGACGAGCAGGGCCTCGCCACGCACCGCAATGAGATAGAGCGCGCCGGCGAGCGCCAGGCCAACCGCGGCGAGCACGCTGAAGCGAACGGCGGCGGGCATCCTCTCCCGCGCCGCCATCATCCGCGCCGCATCCGCCTCGTGCATACCGCTCTGACTTGCCATCGTCCTTTCAGGCTCCGCAGCGGGTCCTCATGCGGCCTCGGCGGCCGCCAGCCGCGCCACCGGGCGCTCCTGGATCGGCCAGTGGATGGCCGCCGCGAACAGGCCCAGCGCAATCGATATCCACCACATCATATCATAGGACTTGGTGAGATCGTAGAGGGTGCCGGCCAGCCACAGGCCCGTGAACGAGCCGACCTGGTGGGACAGGAACACCACGCCGAACAGCATGGACATCCACCGCGTGCCGAAGAACGTCGCCACCAGGCTGGAGGTGAGCGGCACCGTGGAGAGCCATAGGAGGCCGAGAACGGCGCTCAGGATGATCACCGTGGCGCCCGTGATCGGCAGGAACAGGAGCCCCAGGAACACGAAGCAGCGGCCGAAGTAGATGAGGCTCAAGCCCCGGCGCTTCTCGATGAAGCGGCCCGACTGGCCGGCGATGTAGGTGCCGACCAGGTTTGCGAGCCCGACCGTGGTCAGCGCGGCCACGCCCACACTGGCATCCAGGCCCTTGTCGGCCACGAAGGCCGGCAGGTGGACGCCATAAAACGCCACATGGAAGCCGCACACGAAGAAGCCGATGGTGAGCAGCAGGTAGCTCGGGTGCGTGCAGGCCTCCTTGACGGCCTCGCCCAGCGTCTGCTGGTCGAGCAGGCTCGAGGAGGTGGGCTTGCCGCTCAGCGGCCAGGCCAGCGGCAGCACCAGCGCCATGGTGGCCGTCAGGACGAGAAGGCTCGTCTGCCACCCGACCAGGCTCATGAGCAGGTGCGTATAGGGGAACGCCAGGAAGCCGCCGATGCCGCTCGCCATGCCGAGCGCGGCGATGGCGGCCGTGCGCTGGTCGGGCGGGGCGGCGCGCCCTGCGGCGCCGACCAGCGCGGTGAGGCCGGTGCCGCTGACGCCGATGCCGAGCAGCACGCCGCTCAACATCAGATCGAAGGATGTCGTGGCCGCATACATGACGTAGAGGCCCGCCATGGTGGCGAGCGTGCCGGCCACCACCACGCGGCCCGCACCATAGCGGTCGGCGATCATGCCGGCCGCCACCGCGCCAAGCCCCCAGATCAGATTGGCAATGGCCATGGAGGTGGAGAAGGGTTCGCGGCCGATGCCGAGCTCGGTCGTCATCGGCTGCAGATAGAGGCCCATGACCTGGCGCAGGCCCATGGCGATGCCGACGATCAGGCCCGCCGAGAGCACGACGACCCACAGCGGGCGCACAGCCTCGGGCACGGAAGACAGGCGTTTCTGCATCGGGAGACTCGCTGGCTGCTGGGCCTATTCAGATAGTACACAACCCCGCAGCCCCCCAAGCGACATCACCCGTGGGAACGCGAGAATTTCTCAGAGCTCCTATGAGCCCTGCTCATGTGTCGGCGCTGGCGGCTCCAGCGCTCTACCGCTTCTTTCTCGGATCGTCGGCCTCGTTGACGTAGGTGATCCCCCACGGGCCGGTGCCGTGCAGCTGCACCACCGTCTCCTCCTTGGTCCAGGCAAAATGCCGGGTCTGGGGCTGCATGATGGCAACCGCGCCGACTGTGAGCGGCATGGTCTTGGCCTCATCGAGCTTGTCGCCCATGCCCATGTTGAAGGTGCCGGACAGCACCGTCACGCGCTCGACCGCGGGATGCCAATGGGCCGGGAGCTTATAGTTGGCCGGAAACCGCAAGCGCACCGTGAACGGCTGCGCCTCGCTCATGTTGCCTTCGAGCACGGCGACCTTGGCGCCCTGGGGCAGGGAGGGCACGTCGGCCCACGTGAGATCGGCCGGCATGATCATCCTGTGCTCCTGCGCAACCGCGGCGGGTGCCACCGCAACGACGCCAAGGGCAAGCATCAGGATACGGAACGTCACGACGGGGGAGTTCATGGCGGACCTCCAATCTTGGGACCAGGCGGACCGCGCCGACGGGCAGCAGCCCGCGTCTCGCATCCATTCTGAGCCCTCCCCCGGCTGCCATCACTTCACAAATCCGTACCGATCTCTCCCGCCGCGCCTGATCGGCTGCCGGCTGAGCCCCGTCAACCTTAATGCACGGCTGGACCATGCGATGCCGCCCATTCTCGGAGGTCGCACCGATCCCCTCAACTTCTCAATCTGTACTGAATGCGCCTTCCGGACGGCCGTTGGCCGCGAACCAAGGCGTGCGCAGTACAATTTGTGTACCCGAGACGCCTAGGCCTTTGGCGCCAATATGCGCCGCTCGAGCTCGACGACGGCGCCAGACGGTTCGGCAAGGCCGCGGCCCATGAGATCGACACGCCGCCGGGCGGCATCGATGCGCAAAAGGTTGTAGCGGCCCAGCGGCTCGTGCCGGTGCCGCCGGCCCAGCGACGCGGACGGCGTGCCGACGACGGGAAACCGGCCGGACGGTCCATCGGCCCAAGCCAGCATGCTGCGGTGATTGTGGCCGTGGATGACGAGCTCGGCGCCGTGCCGCGTCAGCACCGCCTGCAAGGCCGCAGCATCCTTGAGGCCGCGCACATATGACGCCTGACCGCTGAGCGGCGGGTGGTGGATGAGCACCAGGCGGAAGAGGCGCGCCTGCCCCAGCGCGTCCAGCGCGGCGGCCAGACGCGCAAGCTGATCCTCGCCGACCCGGCCCCAGGCCATCAATGGCGGCGTCGGCACGGCCGAGTTCACCCCGATCAGCGCCACGCCGCCGAGCACCCGCACGAACGGGAAATCGGAAGCCTCGCGGACAAAGGCGGCGCCCTCCGCGTCCGAGGCCATGTAGGCGGCCCAGCGCCGCGTGCCGGGGTCCCGGCCGATGGGCGCGTAGATGTCGTGGTTGCCGGGGATGACGCTGACGCGACCGGGGGGACCCAAGGCCTCCAGCCACGCCAACGCGTTGATGTGCTCCTGCGGCAGGCCGATGTTGACGAGATCGCCCGTCACCACGATGTGATCGGGCCGCTGCGCCGCCAGGTCGGCGAGGAGGCGATCGAGCACGCCGCGCTGGTGATCAAGCCGGCGGTGGCGCATCCAGTTGTAGTAGCCCGCCGCGCGTTTCACGCTCCAATAGCGCGGGCCGAACCCCTCGACCGGTCCCAGGTGCACGTCGGTCAGATGCGCAATGGTGATGGGCATCGTCATGTCCCGAGACTGACTAGAGACTGACTAGCCGCTTCGCGCGGGCTTGCCAAATCGTGCAATCGATAAGAAACACGGGCACCCGGGAGGGCACAGCCGGAGCGGTCCATGGCCAACGTCATTGTCACCAAGGCGGTGCAGCGCTATTGGCGCCTCAAACGGGGGCTGACCCTGGGCGCCCAGGGCATCGTGGTGGACGGGCAGGACCGCGTGCTGCTGGTTCGCCACGGGTATCGGCCGGGCTGGCATTTTCCCGGCGGCGGCGTAGAGAAGCGCGAGACGGTCATGACCGCACTGGCCCGCGAGCTGAAGGAGGAAACCGGGGTGATCCTGTCGGGGCTGCCGCAGCTCGTCGGCATCTATGCGAACTTCGCAGCCTTTCCCGGCGACCACATCGCGCTGTTTGTGGTGCGCGAGTGGACGCAGCCTCGTGTGCCCGCGTCCAACATGGAGATCCTGGAGCAGCGCTTCTTTCCCGCAGGAGCCTTGCCGGCAGACGCCGCGCCGAGCGTGCACCGGCGCATGGCAGAAGTTTTCGGACAGCATACGAGGAGTGAATGGTGGTGAGCACCCAGCCCCCGAGCGAGATCACGGTGCGCGCGGTCGCGCCAGGCGATGTTGCTCAGATCCGCAGTCTCAACGCGCGGGCCTTCGGCCCCGGCCGCTTTGCGCGCACCGCCTACCGCATCCGGGAGGGCACCGGCGACTTCTCGCCGTTCTGCCGCGTGTGCGTGATCGACGGCCAGCTCGTGGCGGCGGTGCGCTTCACGCCCATCCGCATCGGCGGCAGAAACGGCGCGCTGCTGCTCGGGCCGCTGGCGGTCGACCCGGCATTCGCCAACCGGGGGCATGGCCGCGGCCTCGTTGCCGACGCCCTGCGCGACGCGCGCGAGGCCGGCATCGCCCTTGTCGTGCTGGTGGGCGACGAGCCCTACTACACCAAGCTGGGGTTCCGCCGCGTCCCGCAGGGGCAGATCACGCTGCCCGGCCCGGTCGACACCGGCCGGCTGCTGGCCGCCGAGCTGGTCGAGGGGGCGCTGGCCAATTACGGCGGCATCGTCTCAGCCAATCTTGGCGCGCCCCCATGAGCCGCCACCCGCTTGCTCCCTCTCCCCGTCAGAACGGGGAGAGGGGGACGCGAGCCCGGCGCTAGTGTCCCGATCGCGAAGTTCGCCGGATCTCGCAGCAGGCGCTGAACGAACTTCGCGATCGAAAGGACACTGGCAAGCTCATGGTTCTAGTGTGATTCAGATCGAGAAATTCGCTCAGTAGGCGGGCTGCGAGGAAGGGCGAATTTCTCGATCATCACACTAGGATCCTCCCGTCGAGCGTGGACGCGCTCAGCCTGGTTGTCATCCCGGACGGCCGCAGGCCGATCCGGCCGGGATGACACCTTCGCTGCACTTCTCGGCCGGTTGGCCGATCGGAAGTTCCTCCGGATTACAACGCGGTAACGTCACAGATCCGCGCGCGGCGCGTCACACTGGCGACATGAACGCCGCTACCCTTTCGCGACGCTCATTGGGAGCGTCCGTCTTGGATTGGCCGGCGCTTCGGTCGCGGAGAGAACACCATGCGTCTTCTGATTGCTTTATGTCTCCTGCCCGCAATTGCCGCGGGCGCACAAGCGGCGGAGGTCAAGGGCACGTCGCGCATCGATGCCGTCACCGTGTATCCGTCGGGCGCGGAAGTGGTGCGCATCGGCAAGGTCAGGATCGAGGGCGGCGAGCACACGCTGCTGTTCGCCGATTTGCCCGCCAATGCCATCGCCTCGTCCGTCCGCGTCGAGGGCAAGGCTTCGGGCAGGCTGGAGATCGGCTCCGTCGACACGCGCAGCGTGTCCGTGCCGCGGGCGGACGACGCAGTTGCAGCTTCAGAGCGGCGCCGCGTCGAGGACGCCATCGAGAAGCTGAAGGACGACAGGTCGGTGCTGCAGGCCTCGGTGGTGGCAGCCGAAGCCCAGAAGCGGCTGATCGACAACCTGACGCAACTCCCCACCAGGCCGGCGCCCGCGCATGAGGCGGCCTCGGCCCAGCCCGATTGGGGCCAGCTCTTCGGCTTGATCGGCGAGCGGGCGGCGCAGGCGCAGAAGGCCATTCTCGACGCCCAGATCAGGATCCGGGACGTCGAGCGCCAGATCAAGGACCTGGAAGGCAAGCTCGCGTCGCTCGCGCCGACGCAGCAGGCGCGCATCGAGGTGAAGGTGTTCGTGCATGCCGGCAGCCCGCTCGAGGCCGACATCGTCATCCGCTACCAGGTGCGAAGCGCATCGTGGACGCCGTTCTACGACGCGCGCCTGACGACGGGCACCAAGGCGCAGGCGCCGAAGCTCAAGCTGGTGCGGCGCGCCTCCATCCAGCAGCGCACCGGCGAGGTCTGGGACAACGTGGCGCTGGCCCTGTCGACGGCGCGTCCGGCGGCCGGCACGGCCTCCCCCGTCCTCTCCCCCGTCGTGGTCGACTACGAGCCCGATACGCCGCCGCCGCCATCGCCGCGCCCGGCGCCGCAGGCTACACCGCGCGGCCATGTCGGGTCCGGCCGCCTCGATGCCGAGCGGGCTGAGCGAACGACGGCGGCAGACGGGCTCGTGGCCGAGGAGCAGCGGGCGCGCGTGGAGGTGCAGGCCTTCCAGGCGATCTACGCCATCGCCGGGCGGGTGACCGTGCCGGACACGGGCGAAATCAAGCGCGTCCAGATCGATGACGTTGAGCTCGATCCGGCGCTGGGCGCCCGCACCGTGCCCAAGCGCGAGGAGAAGGCCTATCTCTACGCCAGGATGACGGTTGCGCGCGGCACGCCGCTGCTGCCGGGCCAGGTCTCGCTCTTTCGCGACACCACCTTCGTCGGCAACGGCCGCCTGCCGCTGCTGGCGCCGGGGGAAGAGCACGAGCTCGGCTTCGGCGTCGACGATGCGATTCGCGTGCGCTATGCGGTGGCCGAGGAGAAGCGCGGCGAGACCGGCCTCATCACCACCTCGAAGACGGATGCGCGCAGCTATCGCATCACGGTGAAGAATCTGCACGAGCGGGCCATGCCTCTGGTCGTGCAGGATCAGATCCCCGTCTCGCAGAATGCCGACATCAAGGTCGAGCTGACCGGCAGGAGCGCCCCCACCAAGCGCGACGTCGATGATAAGCGCGGCATTTTGGCCTGGGAGGCGACGCTCGCGCCGGACGAGGAGCGCGTCATCGAGTTCGGCTACCGTGCAACCTGGCCGGCGGCCAAGAAGGTCACCTACGGCCAGGGCTCCTAGTGTCCAGATCGCGAAGTTCGCCGGATCTTGCAGCAGGCGCTGAACGAACTTCGCGATCGAAAGGACACTGGCAAGCTCATGGTTCTAGTGTGATTCAGATCGAGAAATTCGCTCAGTAGGCGGGCTGCGAGGAAGGGCGAATTTCTCGATCATCACACTAGCGCGCCCGGGGCTGGCGGACGCCGGTGGGCCACTCTCTGGGCTCGGTGCCCACGGCTCCGGGCCCCATGGGTGTCCCGGGTCCACTGGTGCCGGGTCTCATGGGTTCTTTGTCGCTGCCGCTTTCGCTGTTCTGGCGCCCCGAGCAAGGCTATATCTCGCCTCGGACGATGGGCGGGTTTTCGAGGCAGATATGGCAAACGTCGTGGTGGTCGGCGCCCAGTGGGGCGACGAGGGCAAGGGCAAGATCGTCGACTGGCTGTCGGAGCGCGCCGACGTGGTGGTGCGCTTCCAGGGCGGCCACAACGCCGGCCACACCCTGGTGATCGGCAACCAGACCTACAAATTGTCGCTGCTGCCGTCGGGCGTGGTGCGGCAGGGCAAGCTCGGCGTCATCGGCAACGGCGTCGTCGTCGATCCCTGGGCGCTGACCAGCGAGATCGAGCGGCTGGGAGCACAGGGCGTGGCGGTCAGCCCGCAGAACCTGCGCATTGCCGAGAACGCCACATTGATCCTGCCGCTGCACAGCGAGCTCGACGTCATGCGCGAGGCCGCCGCCGGCACCGGCAAGATCGGCACCACCGGGCGCGGCATCGGCCCCGCCTACGAGGACAAGGTGGGCCGGCGCGCCATTCGCGTGCAGGATCTGAAGAACCTCGACACCCTGGGCCCCAAGGTGGACCGCATTCTCGTGCACCACAACGCGCTGCGCCGCGGCCTTAACCAGCCCGAGCTCAGCAAAGAGGCGCTGCTGGCCGAGCTGACGAAGATCGCGCCCAAGATCCTGCCCTACATGGATGTCACCTGGGATCTGCTCGACCGCGAGCGCCGCGCGGGCAAGCGCATCCTGTTCGAAGGCGCGCAGGGCGCGCTGCTCGACATCGACCACGGCACCTATCCGTTCGTGACGTCGTCGAACACGGTCGCGGCGCAGGCGGCGATCGGCTCCGGGCTCGGCCCGGGCGCCATCGGCTACGTGCTCGGGATCGCCAAGGCCTACACGACGCGCGTCGGCGCCGGCCCCTTCCCCACCGAGCTGACCGATGCCATCGGCGAGCGCATCGGCGAGCGCGGGCACGAGTTCGGCGTGGTCACGGGCCGCAAGCGCCGCTGCGGCTGGTTCGACGCCTGTCTGGCGCGGCAGACCATCAAGGTGGCGGGCATCGACGGCATCGCGCTCACCAAGCTCGACGTGCTCGATGGCTTCGAGACGCTGCAGGTGTGCGTCGGCTACGACCTCGACGGCGAGCGCATCGGGCGCCTCCCGGCCGGCCACAACGCGCAGGCGCGGCTGAAGCCGATCTATCAGAGCTTCGAAGGCTGGGCGCAATCCACCCGCGGTGCGCGCAGCTGGACGGAGCTGCCGGCGCAGGCGGTGAAATATGTGCGCGCCATCGAGGAGCTGATCGAGTGTCCGGTGACGCTGCTCTCGACCAGCCCCGAGCGTGACGACACGATCCTGATGCGTGATCCCTTCCAGGATTAGCGTCTTTCCGGTTGAGATTGATCGCGGGTGTCATCCCGGCCGGAGCGGTGCGCAGAGCCGGGACCCAGAGGCCACGGGCGCGCGGCTGGTGCTCTGCTGGTGCTCTGGGTCCCGGATCGGCCTGCGGCCGTCCGGGATGACAACCAGGCTGAGCGCGTCCACGCTCGACGAGAGGACGCTAGTGTCCCGATCGCGAAGTTCGCCGGATCTTGCAGCAGGCGCTGAACGAACTTCGCGATCGAAAGGACACTAGCAAGCTCATGGTTCTAGTGTGATTCAGATCGAGAAATTCGCTCAGCAGGCGTGCTGCGAGGAAGGGCGAATTTCTCGATCATCACACTAGAACTGCAGGCGGGTCACGCGCACCACCTGCGGCAGCGCCCTGATCTTGGCCAGCACCTCCTCCGACACCGGCTCGTCGACCGCCACCATGCAGATGGCATCGCCGCCCGGCCGGTCGCGGCCGAGGTTCAGCGTCGCGATGTTGAGGCCCGCCTCACCCATCAGCATGCCGAACTTGCCGATGAAGCCCGGCTTGTCGGCGTTGCGGATGAACAGCATGCGCGGCGCCAGCTCGAACTCCATGTCGATGTCGCGCACCTGGATGATGCGCGGGCGCGCATCGGAAAAGACGGTGCCGGCAACGGAGCGCTCGTACTCGTCGGTCGTCACGGTCAGGCGGATGTAGCTCTCGAAGGCGCCGTCCTGGCCGCGCGTGACCTCCTCGACCAGGATGCCGCGCTCCCTGGCGCTGATCGCGGCGGAGACCATGTTCACATCCGACAGCAGCGGCCGCAGCACGCCCGCCAGCGCCGCGGCGGTGAGCGGCTTGGTGTTGAGCGTCGCCACCTCGCCCGAGTACTCGATGCGGATGCTCTTGATGCTGGTCTCGGTGAGCTGGCCGGCGAACGAGCCGAGCTGCTCGGCCAGCTTCACCCAGGGCCTGAGCCGCGGCGCCTCCTCGGCGGTGATGTTTGGGAAATTGACGGCGTTGGAGATCGCCCCCTTCAGCAGGTAGTCGGACATCTGCTCGGCCACCTGCAGGGCAACGTTCTCCTGCGCCTCGCCCGTGGATGCGCCCAGATGCGGCGTGCAGATGACGTTCGGCAGACCGAACAGCACGCTCTCCTTGGCGGGCTCCACCTCGAACACGTCGAAGGCGGCGCCGCCGACCTGGCCCGCTTGCAGCGCGGCCGCCAGCGCGTGCTCGTCGACGAGGCCGCCGCGCGCGCAGTTGATGATGCGCACGCCGCGCCTGGTCTTGGCCAGCGCCGCAGCGTTGATGATGTTGCGGGTCCGGTCGGTGAGCGGGGTATGCAGCGTGATGAAATCCGAGCGCCGCAGCAGATCGTCGAGCTCCACCTTCTCCACGCCCAGCTCCAGCGCGCGCTCGGCCGAGAGGAAGGGATCGAAGGCAATCACCTTCATCTTCAGGCCGATGCCGCGGTCGGCAACGATGGAGCCGATGTTGCCGCAGCCGATGACGCCGAGCGTCTTGGCATAGAGCTCCGAGCCCAGGAACTTGGATTTCTCCCACTTGCCGGCCTGGGTGGAGCGGTCGGCCTCCGGGATCTGGCGCGCCAGCGCCATCATGAGCGAGATGGCGTGCTCCGCGGTGGTGATGGAATTGCCGAAGGGCGTGTTCATCACGATGATGCCCTTGGCGGTGGCCACCTTGACGTCGATGTTGTCGATGCCGATGCCCGCCCGGCCGATCACCTTCAGCCTGGCGGCGGCGGCGATGATCTTCTCGGTGGCCTTGGTGGCGGAGCGCACGGCGAGGCCATCATAGTCCTTGATGATCCTTTCCAGCTCGTCCTTGGCAAGGCCGACCTTGACGTCGGTGGCAATGCCGCGCTGCTTGAAGATGTCGACGGCGGCGGGCGAGAGCTGATCGGCGATGAGGACGCGGGGGGCTGTCACGACATGTCCTTTCCGTTATCGGTCTGGCGGATGCCATCCCGGCGGAAGCGCGGATGCGCGCAGGCCGGGACCCAGGGCAACGGATTGCGGCGGCGAATGCGTCTCCCGGGTCCCGGATCGCGCTGTGCGCGTCCGGGATGACGGGTTGAATTACGCCGCCTGGGCGAGGCCGGCCTTGGCTTCGGCAAAGGCCCAGTCGAGCCAGCCGGTGAGCGCCTCCAGATCGGCCTTCTCCACGGTCGACCCGCACCAGATGCGCAGATGCGGCGGGGCATCGCGATGGCCGGCGATGTCGTGGGCCGCGTTCTCCTTGTCGAGCATCGATTCCAGCTGCTTGACGAAGGCGCGCTGCCCATCGACGGGCAAGGCCGTGACGGCGGGATCGACGATCCTGAGGCACACCGAGGTGTTGGAGCGGGTCGCCGGATCGACGGCCAGCGCCGCAAGCCACGGCGTCTTGTTCGCCCAGTTGTAGAGCACCTTGGCGTTGGCGTCGGCGCGGGCCTGCAGGGCGGCGAGCCCGCCGATGCCTTCGGCCCAGCCGAGCGCATCGAGATAGTCCTCGGTGCAGAGCATGGAGGGCGTGTTGATGGTCTCGCCCTCGAAGATGCCGGCGATCAGCTTGCCGCCCTTGGTGAGACGGAAGACCTTGGGGATCGGCCAGGCCGGCGTGTAGCGCTCCAGGCGCGCGATCGCCCGCGGGGAGAGGATCAGCATGCCGTGCCCGGCCTCCCCGCCCATCGCCTTCTGCCAGGAGAAGGTGAGCACATCGACCTTGTCCCACGGGATCGGCTGGGCGAACACCGCCGAGGTGGCATCGACGAAGGTGAGCCCCGCGCGGTCGGCCGGAATCCAGTTGCCGTCGGGCACGCGCACGCCCGACGTGGTGCCGTTCCAGGTGAAGAGCACGTCGCGGCTGAAATCGACCTGGGCGAGGCTGGGAAGCCTGCCGTAGTCGGCCTTGATGACGCGCAGGTCCTCGAGCTTGAGCTGCTTGGTGGCGTCCGTCACCCAGCCTTCGCCGAAGCTCTCCCAGGCGAGCGCATCGACGCCGCGCTCGCCGAGCATGGTCCACATGGCCATCTCGAACGCACCCGTGTCGGAGGCCGGCACGATCGCGCACAGATAGCCCGGGGGCAGGCCCAGCAGCGCCTTGGTCTTGTCGATGGCGAGCTTCAGGCGCGCCTTGCCCTCCCTGGCGCGGTGCGAGCGGCCGAGGAACGCGTTCTGGAGCTTTTGCAGGGACCAGCCGGGGCGCTTGGCGCAGGGGCCGGAGGAGAAATGCGGATTTGCCGGCCGCTTGGCCGGTTTCGTGGCGGTGGTCATGTGCCTACCCTTGCAGATAGATGCCCCTCGTTGGGGAGGGGTGTCCCGCCGGCGCGTCTAATGACAAAGCTCAAGGATGTCAAATCACCGTGCGGTCATCCGCGGCTTGCCGCGTGCCACCGGGAGGCAAATTCCCGGCGTACCGGCCGCCTACGCCGCTTGCGTGGCCTTGCGGACGGCCTCGGCGATGTCGCCGACCACCTGCTGCACGAGGCGCTCGTCGTCCCCCTCCGCCATGACGCGGATCAACGGCTCGGTTCCGGACGGACGCACGACGATGCGGCCGCTCAGACCCAGGCGCTCCCTGCCGTGGTCGATGGCGCTCTTGACCATGTCGTGCTCCAGCGGCGCGCCGTTGGCATAGCGCACGTTCTTCAGGAGCTGCGGCACGGTCTCGAACCGCTTGCACACCTCGCTCACCGGCCGGCCCGTGCTCACCACGACGGAGAGCACCTGCAGCGCGGTGACGAGCCCGTCGCCGGTGGTGGTGAAATCCGATAGCACGATGTGCCCGGACTGCTCGCCGCCCACGTTGAAGCCGTGCTTGCGCATGTGCTCGACCACATAGCGGTCGCCCACCGGCGTGCGCGCCAGCGTGAGCCCCAGCGCCTTGAAGTAACGCTCCAGCCCCAGATTCGACATGACGGTGGCGACCACGCCGCCGCCGGCCAGCAGGCCGCGCCGATGCCAGCTCTCGGCGATCACCGCCATGATCTGGTCGCCGTCGACGATGCGGCCCTTCTCATCCGCGATGGCAACGCGGTCGGCATCGCCGTCGAGGCCGATGCCGATGTCGGCGCGCATCTCCCGCACCTTGGCGCACAGCGCCTCCGGGTCGGTGGAGCCGCACTTCTCGTTGATGTTGAGACCATTGGGCTCGACGCCGATCTTGATCACCTCCGCGCCCAGCTCCCACAGCACGTCGGGGGCCACCTGGTAGCCCGCCCCGTTGGCGCAATCGATGACGATGCGCAGGCCGTTGAGGCGGCTGTCGCGGGGAAGGGTGCGCTTGGCGTATTCGATGTAGCGCTCCTGCGCGCTGTCGATGCGCTTGGCGCGGCCGATGCGCTCGGGCGCGACCAGCAGCTCGGCGGCATCGGCATCGATCAGGGCCTCGATCTGCGCCTCCGCCTCATCCGACAGCTTGTAGCCGTCCGGGTCGAACAGCTTGATGCCGTTGTCCTGAAAGGGATTGTGCGAGGCCGAGATCATGACGCCGAGATCGGCCCGCAGCGACCGTGTCAGCATGGCAACCGCCGGCGTCGGCATCGGCCCGAGCAGGAACACGTCCATGCCCACCGCCGTGAAGCCCGACATCAGGGCCGACTCGATCATGTAGCCCGACAGGCGCGTATCCTTGCCGATGACGACGCGATGCCGGCGGCTGCCGCCGTTGGAGTAGAGCTTGCCGGCCGCCATGCCGACCTTGAGCGCAACCTCCGACGTCATCGGCGCCCTGTTGGCGAGGCCGCGTATGCCGTCGGTGCCGAAATACTTGCGCGCCATGGAAAGCCTCTCGAGGCCTGTGAAGAGATTGCAATGGAGCCAGAATGCGGGACGTCGAGCTCTGACGGCGAAGATCGGTCCCGCCGATTCTATTATGCCGGCCCGGCCAAACAGGCCAGCATCAAAAAAGATAAGTAAACATTACACGCGGCGGGCATCCCAGAGCCTCGATTCCCGCAGCGATCGCCGGTAAGGGAAGGCACAGGCCCATGCCGGACCGGGCCGGACCGGACGCAGGTGCCCGCCGCCTAACGGCCGCGGCGGCTCTCAAGGGCCTGTGCCGCGGCCGCACGCGCCCTCCCACACCGCCAGGGCCTGGCGGGTTGCAGCCACATCGTGCACCCTGAGAATCTGGACGCCCTGGGCGACACCGATGAGCGCCGCCGCCAGCGAGCCCGGCAGGCGATCGCCAGCCTGCGCCCCCGTGAGCTTGCCAATGAAGCTCTTGCGCGAGGCGCCCAGCAGCACGGCGCACCCCAGGCCCTGGAAGATCGTTAAGGACCCGAGCAGGGCCAGGTTGTGGGCCAGCGTCTTGCCGAAGCCGATGCCGGGATCGACGATGAGGCGCTGGCGCGGGATGCCGGCCCTTTCACAGGCGGCAACGCGTGCCCCGAGCGCATCGAACACATCGAGCACGACATCCTCATAGGTCGGATTGTGCTGCATGGTCTTGGGATCGCCCTGCGCATGCATGAGAATGACGGGGAGGCCCGAGGCCGCGGCAACCGCAAGCGCCATGGGATCGTGGCCCAGCGCCGACACGTCGTTGATGATGCGCGCGCCCGCCTCAACCGCCCGGCGCATCACCTCGCCATTGCGGGTGTCGATGGACACCGGTACGCGCACGCGCCCCGCCAGCCCCTCGATGACGGGCAGCACGCGCCGGCACTCCGCCTCGATATCGATGGGCTCGGAGCCCGGCCGGGTGGATTCCCCGCCGATATCGAGGATGTCGGCGCCCTCCGCCTCGAGCTCAAGGGCATGGGCGATGGCGGCATCGGCGGTCAGATAACGGCCGCCGTCCGAGAAGCTGTCCGGCGTGACGTTGACGATGCCCATGATGCGCGGCCGGTCGAGCGCGAGCCCGGCCAGCGCCGGGCGCGGCTCCTGCAGGCGCTGCAGGATCCGCGCTGCATCGGCCCCGGCGGCGCCCTGCAACAGCTCACCGGCAGAAACGACGCGCCGCTCCACACGCCCGCCGGTGCGCACGATGAGCTCGGCGGCCGCAAACAACAGGTCCTTGCGCCCGGCGAGCGCCAGGGCTGCCGCGGGCGCCGGCGGCGCTGCATCCGGCAGGCGTGCAACGGGGCGGATATAGACAGATGCTGTCACGACGTTCCTATCGGTCCACCGCACTGTCCAGCCCCACTGTCCAGCCCCACTGGCCAGCCCCACTGGCCAGCCCCACTGGCCAGCCCCACTGGCCAGCCCCACTGGCCAGCCGGGGTCAGGGCTGGGCCGTGCCGATGCCGGCCGGCCCGCCCTTGGCCTTGATGGTGCCGACCTTCTGCAGGGAGCGTCCCGTCAGCCCCGAGTAGCGCACCACCGTGATCTCCTCCTCCACCATGCACTGCACCAGCAGGGTGCGGCTGTTGCTGGACCAGGCGATGCCCTGGCACCACTTGCCGATCGGCAGCTCGGCCGACTTGCTGAGCTGGGTGCCGTTGCGCGCCCAGACCTGGAGGATGCTGCTCGGGTTGAAGAAGGGCGAGTCCGAGGGCTTGTTGGAGCCGTTCATGACGGTGACGGCCACGTACTTGCCGTCGGGCGACATCTTGATGCCCTCCGGCGTCTGGCCGACCGTGTAGGTGTTGACGACGCGCGGGGGGTTGAGCTTGAGGTCGATGACGCTGATGGTGTCGGCATCGCCGCCGCCGAGGCCGATGTTGGCCACCACGGCCACCTCGCCCTTCGCCGCGATGTCGAGCCCATAGGGGCGCAGCCCGGCCGAGATTGTGCGCTTGGTCAGCTCGACCTTGGCGCCGTCGACGGACAGCACCACGATCTTGTTGTCGCTGTCGAGGGTGAGCAGCGCACTCTTGCCGTCCGGCGTGAAGGCGATCGCGCTCGGGCCCGACTTGTCGCCGCCAACCGTCACCTTGCCGGCGGCCGTCAGCGTCGTGCCCTTGATCGTGAAGACGGACACGGTGCCCTCGCTGCGGTTGGCAACCAGCGCGAGCGAGCCTGCCTTGTTGATGGCAACGCCGGCGGCGCCCTTGCCCGCCTGCAGCGTGGCGATCACCTTGGGCGCGGGGGCCGCGCCCTTGGAAAGGCCGAGCCGCTTCAGAATGCCGGGCTTCAGGGGGGCGATGTCGATGACGGTGAGCTTGTCGTCGGCAACGGTCTTGGCGGCGTCGGCGGGATCAATCTGCATCGCGCCCGCGACCAGCACGATGTCCTCCTTCGGCGACACGGCGACGTTGCTCGGCGGGCCAACCACGCTGTTGGGCACGTCCAGCTCCGCCAGCACCTTGGGCGGGTTGGAGCGCAGGTCGATGATCGAGATGGTATCGGCCGGCGGGCTCTTGACCACCTCGACCTTGCCGTTGACGAGCTTGACCTTGGCATCGTTGGCCGAGACGGCGAGCTGCGCCTGCGCCGCCGCGCTGCCGACGGCGAGCACCGCAGCCAAAACGGCCGCGCGCGTGTGACCCCTCATGCCGACCTCCCCCAATGATTGTGCTCCGCAATAGGGCGCGACCCTACCATTTCGCCCGATGGCGCACCAAGCAAAACGGGATGACGCGGCGCCGCCGTTGTCATGCCGGCCGAGGCCGCAGGCCGAGAGCCGGTACCCAGGGATCGAGACGAGACCGCGATCGTTTTGCGGCCCTGGGTCCCGGATATTCGCGTTCCCGCGAATTCCGGGATGACAGGGACGCGCGGGGCTCAGGTCTGCGGGTAGGGCTCGAGGCCCGGCTCGGGGCGCGGCGGACGGCTCTTGCCCGCGACCGGCACGGCAGGGCCTGCAGGCCCCTTGGTGTCCTCGTCGTCGGCGGCGCGCACGATCTTCTCGCCGCGCATCAGGGCGTTCACCTCCTCGCCGGAGATGGTCTCGTACTCCATCAGCGCCTGGGTGATGATCTCCAGCTTGTCGCGGTTGGCGGAGAGCACCTCGCGCGCCTTCTTCGCGCCGTTGGTGACGATGCGGCGCACCTCCTCGTCGATCAGCTTGGCCGTCTCCTCGGACATGTGCTGGCGCTGGGTGATGGCGTGGCCGAGGAACACCTCCTGCTGGTTCTCGTTGTAGCGCAGGGGGCCGAGCTTCTCGCTCATGCCCCACTCGGTCACCATGCGCCGCGCCAGCTCGGTCGCCTGCATGATGTCGCTGGAGGCACCGGTGTTGAGGTGGTCCTCGCCGTAGATGAGCTGCTCGGCCACGCGGCCGCCGAACATGGTGGCGACACGGGCCTCGCACCACTGCTTGGAGTAGCTGAGCTTGTCGCGCTCGGGCAGGCTCATGGTCACGCCCAGCGCCCGGCCGCGCGGAATGATGGTGACCTTGTGCAGGGGGTCGTTGCCCGGCACCAGGATGTTCACCAGCGCATGTCCCGTCTCGTGATAGGCGGTCGCCAGCTTCTCCTCCTCGGTCATGATCATGGAGCGCCGCTCGGCCCCCATCATCACCTTGTCCTTGGAGTCCTCGAACTCGGACTGCGTGACCAGGCGCTTGTTGCGACGCGCCGCCAGCAGCGCCGCCTCGTTGACGAGGTTGGCGAGATCCGCACCCGAGAAGCCGGGCGTGCCGCGCGCGATCACCTTGGGGTCGACGTCGGGCGCCAGGGGCACCTTGCGCATGTGCACCTTGAGGATCTTCTCGCGACCGGCAACGTCCGGGTTCGGCACGATGATCTGGCGATCGAAGCGCCCCGGGCGCAGCAAAGCGGGATCGAGCACGTCGGGCCGATTGGTCGCGGCGATGATGATGATGCCCTCGTTGGCCTCGAAGCCGTCCATCTCGACGAGGAGCTGGTTCAAGGTCTGCTCGCGCTCGTCGTTGCCGCCGCCGAGGCCGGCGCCGCGATGCCGGCCGACCGCATCGATCTCGTCGATGAAGATGATGCAGGGCGCGTTCTTCTTGGCCTGCTCGAACATGTCGCGCACGCGCGAGGCGCCGACGCCGACGAACATCTCGACGAAATCCGAGCCCGAGATGGTGAAGAAGGGCACGTTGGCCTCGCCCGCCACCGCACGCGCGATCAAGGTCTTGCCGGTGCCGGGCGGACCCACCAGCAGACAGCCGCGCGGAATGCGCCCGCCGAGCCGCTGGAACTTCTGCGGGTCGCGCAGGAACTCGACGATCTCCTGCAGGTCGGACTTGGCCTCGTCGACGCCCGCCACGTCCTCGAACGTGACGCGGCCCTGGCGCTCGGTGAGCAGCTTGGCTTTGGACTTGCCAAAGCCCATGGCGCGGCCGCCGCCCGACTGCATCTGGCGCATGAAGAAGATCCACACGCCGATGAGCAGCAGCATGGGGAACCAGTTGACCAGCACACCCAGAATCGAGGGCACGTCGTCCTCGGGCGGCCGGGCGGTGATCTTCACGCCCTTCTTGTTGAGGCGCTCGACCAGATTGGGATCTTCCGGCGCGACCGTGTTGAAGCTGCCGCTTCGGTCGCGATAGAGGCCGGAGATGCGGTGCTTGGCGATCGTCACTTCGGCGATGTTGCCGGAATCGATGCCGGTCAGGAACTCGGAATAGCTGATCTCGTTTCCGCGCCGGCTCTGCCCCGGGTTCTGGAACAAATTGAACAGCGCGACCAGCAGCAGGGCAATCACAACCCAGATGGCCAGATTGCGGAAGTTCGAATTCATGGGGATTCCTCTATGCCCATGGGACGCCACTCTGTTGCCGCCGCCCCTGGGTGCTGGCGATAGGCCGCGCCACCGCCCGGCGCAGGCTCGTCGTGCCTCCTAACATAGGTGTGTAGAAGATCTTTGCCAAGTTTGAGGCCCGCCCGGCGTTTTGTGCACAAACAGCGCGCCATGGCCTCAAACCCACAAGTTGCTGCGACATTTCAAGCCCTGTCCGGGCCGCCGGGCAGGCTGTTTCCGATCGCGCCCGGCCACGCGAAGCGCGCTTGGAGCACGGTGCGGCACTTTGGATCGGCCCAGTACTCCAGGCACGGAACGGCCATTAACCGGCCCGCGTCCCAGAACGCAGGCACCGTGCCCATAGCCCGCACGGGAACCCGCGCGGTGACGGCGCCCTGCCGGCACAACTCACGTGCACTGCCCTCGCCGAGCGGACGCACCGTGAGTGCGCCCAAGCCCGCGCCAGCACCCACGCTCACCCAGAAGCGCCCGTCCCAGCAGGCCTGTGCGCCGGCCGTCAGCTCCAGGTCCGGCAGCGGCGCGCGGCCCGGCTCCCGCTCGACCGTGACGGCCCGCCCCTGCACCGACACCAGCGCCCGCGCCAGCGTCCACCGGGCGGCGCCGGAGCCGGAACACCGCAGGGCTGCGGCCATCGACTCGAGCTTGGCGAGCGGGATCCATTCCCCGCTGCCGCCCGCCGCGGCGATCGCGCGCCCCAGCGCCCGCAGCGCAATCTCCGCCTCGGCCGCCTGCAGCCGGGCCCGATCGATGGTGATGTATCCACACGGATCGACACTGACGATCCCGGCAGCGGGGCTGCAGAATTCATCGACCACCTGATCGAGGGCGCGACGCGCCCGCAACAGCCGCTCGGCGCTCAGCGCCAGCATGGCATCGCTGAGGCCGATCGCCTCAAGATGCGGGCGTGCGGCGCGCAAGCGCGGCCGCTCGAACAGCGGCGAGGTGTTGCTCGGATCCTCGATCCAGCCGATCCCCTTTGCGTTGAGCGTTGCCCGCAGCCGAGCCCTCGCGACGGCGAGCAGGGGCCGCGCCAGCGCCAGCCCGCCTGCCGCAGGATGGCCGAAACCCAGAGCCGCGAAGTCGAGATGCGGCGCCATGCCGGCGAGCCCGTCGAGACCGCTGCCGCGCGCCAGCCGCATCAGCAGCGTCTCGGCCTGATCGTCGAGGGTATGTCCCGTGAGCAGCAGGGCGATGCCGTTGGCCTGCATGGAGTCGCGCATGAGACGGTAGCGCGCGCTGCGGGCCGCGACCTGGAGTCCCGTTTGCGGCTTCCGCCCGTCCCAAATGAGCGTGACGTGCTGAAATCCCAGGCGTGCGGCCTGAGCGGCAACGGCGCGCGCCTCGGCCGCCGACTCCGGGCGCAGCGCATGGTCGACGGTCAGCACCATATGCCGGCCGACATCGCGCCCATCCCGGCGCAGCCAGTCCGCAAACAGCACCATCAGCGCGGTGCTGTCGCTGCCGCCGGAAACGGCCAGCGCACAGCGCAGCGACGCCTCGACACCGCCGCGCTCGAACAGCGCCGCAAGCTCATCCGGCCGGATCGGTTCAGGCTCGCTGGTCATGCGTCATGCAACCACGCGTCATGCGACCATGCGTCATGTGGCCCTGCGTCATGGCACAATGGCGCAGCGCGCGATGGCGCGCCAGCCATCCCGGCGCTGAGGCGGCGCACTGGGCGCCGGCACTGGGGCCGGCGGCCCTCCCGCGGGGTCAGGCGCCGCAGCCGCTGCGCTGGCGCTCCGCCTGCGCCATGCTCTTCACGTGCGCGGGCGGGTTGGGATACTTGGTCGCCAGCTCGTTGTAGGAGGAGCAGGCGGCATCCTTCTGCCCCAGACGGGACAGCGACATGGCGAGCTTCAACAGGCTTTCGGGGGCCTTGGGGCTTCTGGAGTAGGTCTGATAGCCCTTCAGGAAGGCCGCGGCGGCGGCCCTGAACTGGCCGCGCACATAGAAGGTCTCGCCCAGCCAATATTGCGCATTGCCCGCAAGCTGATGGTTGGAATGCCGCCTGAGGAAATCGTCAAAGCCCGCCTCGGCGGTGGCATAGTCCTTTTGCAGAAGGGCGCCGTAGGCCTGCTCATAGAGCTGCTGGGGCTGCACCTCGGGCTCGCCCTGCGGGCCGGGCGGGGCAAACCCAACCCGGGGCGGCGGCCCGCCCCGCGGCGGCATCCGCTCGACCTCATCCTGCTGCCCATCGGGGGCCACCGTCACCGAGCCGAAGCCCGGCGGCGGAGACGCGCTGTTGGGCACAGCCATGCCCGTGCGGCCGCCGAGGCTGCGCACCTGATCCTGCAGGCTCTCCAATTGGGCGGCCAGGGCCCGGATCTGGGTCTCGATGGCATCCAGGCGACCGGCATCGGCCGCATTGACGGCAGCCGACAGCCCCGGACCGCCACGCGGGCCGGCCGCGGGTGCACCGCCCCCTTTGGCGAGCGATTCGAGCGTGCCGATCACCACCTGCAGGTCGACGAGCTGCTCCTCGAGCTGCTCGACGCGCCGCTGCAGGGCGGCATCAGCCCCCGGCGGCACATCCCTGGCGGCAGGCGGCGCAGCCTTGGCCTGCGGCCGCGGTGGAGGGGGAGGCTGCTGCGCCTGAGAGACCGAAGCCAGCAGGAGCGCTGCAAGCCCCAGCACGCCCGCCCGAGCCCAGCCTGTTGCCATCAAGACCATGTCTATACGCTTGTTTCCCTTTGCGCCATCGAAGCGCACGCGGCCCCCCTCTTCAACACGACTTCGCGACACGAGCAAGGCGGATTGCGGACGGATGGGCCGCCGCCGTGCCGGTTCAATCGCGGCTCAGGCCGCCGGCACGCCAGGGCTGTGTCCTTCTTGCCGAGCACACGTGCAGAATTGCAACATCGCCGGGGCGCAGCCGAGAAGCGCCCGGCGCCTGTGCCGATCGGACCAGCCAAGCCCGCCCTACCCCACAGGCACCCCGCCAGCCCGGCCTGCACCCCTCGTGGTGTGACGCCGACAGTTGCATCCCGCGGTCATGCCGGGGCTTGTCCCCGGCATCCAGCCCTCGACGAGGGTCGGCGCAAACCGAGAGATGGATCCCGGCGACAAGCGCCGGGATGACATGGGTCGTCGCCGTATGAGCCACACCCCTAGGAGCGGGCCTCGTGGCGGCTGTTGAGCACCGTTTGGGCGCGCCGATTCTGGGACCAGCAGGAAATATCGTTGCAGACCGCCACGGGGCGCTCCTTGCCGTACGAGACGGTGCGGATGCGCGCGGCATTGATTCCATTCTGGGCGAGGAAATTGCGCACGGCCTGCGCCCGCTTGGCCCCGAGCGCAATGTTGTACTCGCGCGTTCCGCGCTCGTCGGCGTGGCCCTCGATGGTGATGGTGTACTGGGAATACTGCTTCAGCCAGCGCGCCTGATTCGCCACGGTCTGCTGGGCCTCGGGCGACAGATCCACGCTGTCGGTCGAGAAATAGACGAGATCGCCCGCGTTGACGGCGAAATCCCGCGGCGAGCCGGGGGGCGCCGCGCCGTGCTTGTTGGCCGCCAGGTCTTCAGGCCTGGGGTTGTTGGCACAGGCCGCCACCGCAAGCCCGACGGCCAAGGCCGTGCACAGACCTGCGATCCTCTTGCGCCACGTCGAAAGCTCCATGCTCAGTCCCCCTTGGGCACGCCTTCTCCCTGACGGCGCACCGCATATGCGTTCGAGGATTCGCTGCTCGACAGGCCTCTTAGCCGACACTTCGCGCCAAAATATGACCAACGACGTTGAAACGCTGGTTCGGCGCGTCGGGGCAACCCGCCATGTCCGAGTTTTCCCCACAATGCACAGAAGGAATGAAGATATTCACAAAAGATCAGGGCCGCATCGCGGCAACAAAGCTGCCGGCAATACGGCCCGGATTCAGTCGCAGCGATGACCCCTCGGGACGAACCCAGCCCTCGCGGGCTGGGGAAGCATCACAGATGGGCCGAACCGCTGCCCTAAACTTAGCGCGCTACGGTCTCAGCCTGCACGTCGGCGCCGAGCTTCATCGGCTCATGGACGACTTCGCGGCGGCACGCAGCCAAAGCAACAGCGGCGACCAGCGCCGAGATAACGATCACGTTCTTGACCTTCATAGTCTTCTCTCCTGACACGTGTTCGGCAATCGCACCCATGTGGCTACCGATGTGTAACGCTCAGATCAAGGACGCAGCTGCTGACCTGAGGGTTTTGCACGTCGGTTGGTGCGGAAATGCCACTTCCCATTGGTGCGCATCGGCAAGCCGGAACGCTGTACAGAGGCTGCGTGCAGGCCCCCCGATGCAACCGGGCCTCGCTCTCGGGCAAGGACACACCAGACCGGTTAAAACGCGGTAAAGCGGCGTTCAGCTCCGCAACGGCCCCCAGGCCGGATCCGACCCGAAGGAGGGGGTCTGCACCGGGCGCTCGTTGTAGCCCGTCAGGTCGATCGAAAAGAGCCTCGGACCGCCGCTGGCGCCCTGGCTTTCGCGGAAGAACAGAATCACCCGGCCGTTGGGCGACCAGGTCGGGCCTTCGTTGTGATACCCCTCGGTGAGGATGCGCTCGCCCGACCCATCCGGCCGCATCACGCCGATGAGGAAGCTGCCGCTCATCTGCTTGGTGAAGGCGATGAGGTCGCCGCGCGGCGACCACACCGGCGTGGCGTAGCGCCCATCGCCGTAGCTGACCCTCTTCGCCCCCGAGCCGTCGGCGTTCATGACATGGAGCTGCTGGGCCCCGTCGCGGTCCGATTCGAACACGATGCGCCGCCCGTCCGGGCTGTAGCAGGGGCCGGTATCGATGGCGCCGGTATTGGTCAGGCGCCGGCTCTGGCGCGAGCGCAGGTCCATCTCGACCAGCGAGCTGGCCCCGCCCTCGCCGATGCTCATCACCAGGCGCTGGCCATCGGGGGAGAAGCGGGGCGCAAACGTCATGCCGGGAAAATTGCCCACCATCTCGCGCTGGCCGGTGTCCATGTTCATGAGGAACACCCGCGGCTGCTCGCTCGCGTACTGCAGGTAGGTGATCTCCTGCGCGGTGGGGCTGAAGCGCGGCGTCAGCACCAATTCGCCGCCCTGGCTCAGCAGGCGGACATTGGCGCCGTCCTGGTCCATGATGGCGAGGCGCTTGCGGCGCCTGTCCTTGGGGCCCGTCTCGTCGATGAAGGCGACCTGGGTGTCGAAATAGCCCCGCTCGCCGGTCAGGCGCTCGTAGGCCTGGTCGGCGACGCGGTGGGCGAGGCGCCGCCAATCGTTGCCGTCGGCTGCAAACCGCTTGCCCACCAGCTCGCGCTGGGACAGCACGTCGTAGAGCCGGAACTCCGCGAAGAAGCGCCCGTCGGGGGCGCGGCCGACGCGCCCCACCACCAGCGCCTGCGCACCGACGACGCGCCAGTCCTGGAAGCGCGGCGCCGCGTTGAGGTCGCGCACGCGGTCGATGAAGGAGGCGGGATCAAGCGGCCGGAACAGGCCGGACCGCTCCAGGTCGGCGGTCACCACGCCTGTCACCTCGGCGGCGAAGCGGCGGTCCTCGCCGAAGAACTCGGGGATGGCGATCGGGATGGGCGCGATCGTGCCTTCGCGCTGGGTGCCGCGCAGGCCGCCCTCCGAATCGGCGGAGCGCTGGGCGGAAGCCGGAGCAGACAATCCAAGCGCGGCCAGCGGCACAAGCGCGATGGCACCAAGGCCCAGCGCCGCCCTGCGCCGGTCGAGGTTTGGGCCCTGAAGCCAGTCGAGATCTGTCCGTTGACGGGGTGCCATGGTTTTCGCCCTCACATCATTCCGTTGCGTCCTCTCTCCTCACGCCAAAGACGCATCGGGAGAGAACAGATCCATCACATCATCTGGCTGGGATCGAAGTCCCACGTGATCGTCTTCCAGCTGCTGTATTTTTCCGGCGGCAGGTCAAAAGGAGAGCATTCCCTCACAGCGCGCATCGCCGCCTCGGCCGCAATGCGGAACAGGGCATCGCCGCGCGGCTGCTCGACCTGCGGATCGCCATCCAGACTGCCGTCCAGCTTCAGGCGCCAGCGCAGCGTCACGACCGGCGTGTCGCTGCCGCCGCCGCCCGAGGGCAGGCGCCAGCAGCCTTTGAGGCGGGAGCTAATCCTGCCCTTCAGCATCGCGCTCTCGCTGGCCGAGATTTGCTTGTCGCGGCCTTCGGGCGCGCCGAGCGCGGGCCCTTTCGCCTTGGTATTCTCCGTCGGCTCCGACGACGGTGTCGGCGCGGCGCTGTTGGGCACCTTGTTGAGCAGGGCCGCGATCTTCTCCGCGTCGAACTGCTTCTGCCTGGCCTCGGCGTCCTTGCGCTTCTTCTCCTCCTCGCGCTTCTTCTTCAGCGCGGCTTCCTTGCGCTTCTTCTCCTCGTCGGCCTTCTTCTTCTGCTCGGCCAGCTTGCGCTGCTGCTCCTCGTCCTGCCGCTTCTTTTCCTCGGCCTGCCGCTGCTCCTCCGCACGGCGCTGCTCGTCGGCTTTGCGCTGCTCTTCGGCTTTGCGTTCCTCCTCGGCTTTGCGCTGCTCCTCGGCCTTGCGCAGCCCCTCGAGCGCGAGCTGCTCCTCGGCCGCACGGCGCTGCTCGTCCGCCTTCCTCTGCTCGGCCTTGAGTTGCTCGGTCTTGAGCTGCTCCTCGATCTTCTTCTTCTCCTCGACCGGAGGCGGCTGGGCGGCGGCCAGCTTCTCAGCGATCGGATCGGTCTTGGGCGCCGGCGGCTCGGGCGGCGGCGGGGCGGGCGCGGCGGGCACCGGCTTGGGCTTGGCCGTCTCCTTCTTGGCGATATCGGCCTTGGGCGTTTCCTTGGCCATGGCCTCGAGCTGCTTGGCCGAGCGCACACCCTTCTTGAGCTTGGTGAGCTCGCTCTCCGAGATCAGCTCCGTGATGATGGGCTCGGGCTCGGCCATGCCAAGCTCGCGCTGCGCCTGGATGGTGATCAACGCCCACCCCAGGATCGCCGCGTGGAGAATAACGGAGATGACCAGCCCGAACTGCACTGGGCCTCCCCTACCTCAGCCCTCCGCCTCGGTGACCAGCGACACCTTGCTGAAGCCGCCCTGCTTGATCCGGCCCATCACCCGCATGACCGTGCCGTAATCGATGCCCTTGTCACCACGCACGAAAATCGGCTCATCGTAGCCGCCCTTGGCGATCGCCTTGAGCCGGGCGGCGATCTCCTCGAGCGCAACCTGCGTCTCCTGGATATAGACCTTGCCGTCACGCTGAACGCTGATGGTCAGCGGCTCCTTGTTGGACTGGAGCTGCTGCCCCTTGGTCTCCGGCAGCTCGAGCGGCACGCCGACGGTGAGCAGCGGCGCCGAGACCATGAAGATGATGAGCAGCACCAGCATCACGTCCACGAACGGCGTGACGTTGATCTCGTGCATGGGGCTATGCCGGCGTGCCCGGCTGCGCCGGCCGCCGCCCGGCCTGCCCGTGTTCAGACTGACGCCCATCGTCGGCTCCCGTCAGGTTCGAACGTCGATCTGGCGGGAGACGATCGCCGAGAACTCGTCGGCAAAGGTCTCCAGCCGCTGCGACAGGCGCGAGGAATCGGCCGCGAACTTGTTGTAGAACACCACCGCCGGTATGGCGGCCAGCAGGCCGAGCGCGGTGGCAAACAGCGCTTCGGCAATGCCGGGCGCGACGACCGCCAGGTTGGTGTTCTTGGAGATCGCGATCGCCTGGAAGCTCGTCATGATGCCCCACACCGTGCCGAACAGGCCGACGAAGGGGGCGATCGAGCCGACGGTGGCCAGGAACAAGAGCCGCCGGTCGAGCTGCTCCATCTCGCGGCTGATGGTGACATCCATCACCTTCTCGACCCGCATCTGGATGCCGCCCATGGCGCGGATGTTGCCTTCCACCGAGCGCTTCCACTCGCGCATGGCCGCGACGAACAGGGAGGCCATGGCCAGGGTGCGCCCATGCGACAGGCCGGTGTAGAGCTCGTCGAGGGACTGGCCCGACCAGAACATCTGCTCGAAGCGGTCCGCCTCGCGCCGCGCGCGCCTGAACGCGAACAGCTTCTCGATGATGATCGCCCAGGCCCAGACCGAGGCCAGAAGCAGTCCGATCATGACGAATTTGACGACCGGATGCGCCGTGAGAAACATCTCCAGGAAGGAAAAGCCGCCGGTCGTGGCGGGCGCCAACTTTTCAAGCATCGTTCAATGTCCGTATCCTTGCCGGTTGCAGCGCCGGTGCGCGCCTCAGGGTGGCGGGGCAGCACGAAAAGACCGGCCGCCGCCCCTGGCAACCGGCGCCTCGGCCCGATGTCAATTGCGTACCCGTTTCCGGCCCTCCGGACCAGGGCCATACTGCCGCGTAATGTGGCTAGACTTGGGCTTTCTGTGGAAGGCGCGGCGCAGCGCCCGACGGGCGCCGGAGCCGGCCTCAGGCGGGGGACGCCGGCAGCACCATCTGCGTCTGGGTGACGATCGCACACAGCTTGCCGGCCTCCGATTTGATGGTGGTCTGCCAGACTTGCGTGGACTTGCCCCGGTGCAGCGGGACCGATTCGGCCGTGATGCGCGTATTGACCGGCGCGGCCCCCAGGAAATTGGTCTTGGACTCGATCGTGGTGGTGCGGGCATTGGGCGGAAGGTTCACGACGGTGCCGATGGCGCCGATGGTGTCGGCGAAGGCCATGAATGCGCCGCCGTGGCACACGCCGCCCGTCGTGCACAGATCCGGGCGCACCAGCATGGTCGCCACGACCTTGTCCGGCGTCGCCTCCCTGATCTCGATGCCCATGGCGCCGGGGAACAGCGGCTGGATGCGTTTTTGAATGTCGGCGGCCATCGACATCGGCGTCTCCTTTGCAATGCACACCTGTCATCCCGGCCGGAGCGATCACGGAGAGCCAGGACCCAGGGGCGATGCAATGCGCAACCTCTGGGTCCCGGATAGTCGCTGCGCGACTTCCGGGATGACAAACTGCTCCAGTATGCGTGTCAGGTGCCGTCCTGCAAAGCCTCGCGCAGCGCACGCGACAGACGCTGCGGCTTGCCGGAGCGCGAGATGAGCACAACCATGACCTCGGCGGTAAAGAGCTCGACGCCGTCGCGCGCAATGCGCTGATCCAGCACGAGGGTCGCCGCCGTCGTGTCCTTGACGCGCGTCGTCACCTCCAAAATCTCGTCGATGCGGGCGGGCTTCAGAAACTCGATCGCCATCCGGCGCACGACGAAGGCCGCCGGCTCGCGGCCGCCCGAGCCGTCGATCAGGGCGCGGTGATCGTTGCCGATCAGGCGCAGGAAATCCGAGCGGCCGCGCTCGCACCAGCGGATGTAGCTGCCGTGATAGACAAGGCCGGAAAAGTCGGTGTCCTCGAAATAGACGCGGATGGGCAGAACGTGACGCCGTCCCCGCTCGTCCACGGCAACGCGGCCGGCAAGATCGGGCCAGTCGGCGGGATGGGATGCGTCAGGCGGAGACATGGACCATGACGATCTCCGGCGGAACGCCGATGCGCACGGGCAGGATCGAGCAGCCAAGCCCGCCCGAGACGATCAGGTTGCGGTTGCCTTCGATAATGTGGCCGTAGGCAAAGCGATTGCCAAAACGCGACGGCACTCTGGGCGAATAGCCGAACAGGCGCACCTGCCCGCCGTGCGTGTGCCCCGACAGCGTGAGCGATACGCGATCCGGCACCTGGGTGAAGATATCCGGCTCATGCGCCAAGAGCACGACCGGGGCGTCATCGGTCACCTTGGCGAGCGTGCCCGGCAGATCGTCGACGCCCTCGAACCTGCGGAAGGCGCGCTTGCGGCGGCCGGTGACGAACGCAAGCTGGTCGCCGAGGCCCGCCAGCCAGAACGGATGGCCGCTCTTGTCGAGACGCACCACATCGTTCTCGTACACGGGGATGCCGACGGCTTCCAGAACGCGCCGGCCGTGCACCGGGCCCTCACCGGCGCGCTGCGCATGCAGATCGTCCCACCAGTCATGATTGCCGAGAATGGCATGCACGCCGAGCGGGGCCCTGAGAATGCTGAGCGCATCGGCCCACTCCTCGGGCGCGACGGAGCGGGTCTTGAACTTGTGGCTGGCCGCAAAATCGCCCAGCAGCACGATGATGTCGGGCTTGAGCGCATTGGTGCGCTCGGCGATGGCGCGAATGCGCTCGGCGGGCATCAGCGGGCCGCCGGCATGCACATCCGCAATGACCCCGATGCTCAGATTGAGGCCCGGCGTCCAGTTGTGCGGACTGAGGTTGTAGCGCGTGACATTGAGACGGTAGCCGGGCTCCACCGCCAGCCCGTAGCCCGTGAGGCCGACCACCCCCGCGCTGGAAAAGCCGATGGTCTTGAGGAACCTGCGGCGA
Source organism: Hyphomonadaceae bacterium (assembly GCA_019747815.1). Classification (GTDB taxonomy): domain Bacteria; phylum Pseudomonadota; class Alphaproteobacteria; order Rhizobiales; family Hyphomicrobiaceae; genus AWTP1-13. Next base: position 10,949 of record JAIEQJ010000043.1, on the reverse strand, counting down.
GAGATCTTCTTCAACTGCGACCTGCCCCCTGCACGTCCCGAGCCCTCTGCACGGCCCAAGGCCCCTTCGTTCGCCATTCGCGCACGCCTCCCGGAAAACGCGCTGCCCGGCAACCAAGTCGGTAAGACTGCGCGCCGTTCGGCGTGCTGGAGACCGCCTTCCCTTGAGCGGCACCGGCCTGCCGATGCATCGGACGCGCCTGTCTGAAGGCAAAGCATGGAGAAGTTGGGGCGGCAACCCCGTCCTTAGACTGTGGCTAAAGCGCCATCAAAATCCATCCCGTCACCCTGTCTCTGCCTTGCCGCCGGTGGCGGACCCACCGTCGGCTTCGTCAAAGAGGCCAATCTGGGGTGCCGCGGACCGGGCGGGCCCTGTGAGGCCCAGATGCTTGTAGGCCCTGAGCGTCAGCACCCGCCCCCGCGGCGTGCGGCCGATGAAACCCTGCTGCAGCAGGAAGGGCTCGACGATCTCCTCCAGCGCATCGCGCGGCTCGGACAGGGCGGCCGAGAGCGTCTCGATCCCCACCGGCCCGCCGTCGTAGTTGCGGGCAATGCAGGTGAGATAGCGCCGGTCGAGCGCATCGAGGCCCTCGCTGTCGACCTCGAGCTGCTTGAGCGCGCGGTCGGCCACCTCGGCTGAGACCACCTTTGCGCCCTCGACGGCTGCGAAATCGCGCACCCGGCGCAGCAGGCGGCCGGCAATGCGGGGCGTGCCCCGCGAGCGGCGCGCGATCTCCGCAGCACCGTCCGGGCTCATGGCCATGTTCAGCACACCGGCGCCGCGCGTGACGATGGTGGTGAGCTCGGCATGGGTATAGAAGTTCAGCCGCACCGGAATGCCGAAGCGGTCGCGCAGCGGCGTGGTCAGCAGGCCCGTGCGGGTGGTGGCGCCGATCAGCGTGAACTTCGCAAGATCGATCTTGACGGAGCGCGCCGCCGGCCCTTCGCCGATGATGAGATCGAGCTGATAGTCCTCCATCGCAGGATAGAGGATCTCCTCCACTGCCGGATTGAGGCGGTGGATCTCATCGATGAAGAGGACGTCGCGGTCCTCCAGGTTGGTGAGCAGGGCGGCCAGGTCGCCCGCCTTGGCAATGACCGGGCCGGAGGTCGAGCGGAAGCCCACGCCCAGCTCCCGCGCCATGATCTGCGCCAGCGTCGTCTTGCCGAGACCGGGCGGGCCGGCAAACAGCACGTGGTCCAGCGCATCGCCGCGCGATTTGGCAGCTTCGATGAAGACCTTGAGGTTGGAGCGCGCCTGCTCCTGGCCGATGAACTCGCGCAGATACTGGGGCCGCAGAGATGGCTCTGCGTCGTCCGCTTCGCGCTTGGCGCCGGTGACGAGGCGGTCGGCGTCGGTCATGGTTTGTTCAGATGCTGGTGTTCGCCGGGGGTGTCAAGGCGGAAGGTCGTGCCGGCGCGGGGCGCCCGCCTGAGCCGGCGCAACTTTCCTGTGCGTGCTGCACATGAACGCTGGATAAACAAGCTGTTGCGCCTCGCTTCAGGCGGTCTGGGGTGAACTGGGGGTGGATCGCGCGGACCTCGAAACCCACCGACCTCGAAACCCATGGAGCCCCCATGATCAAGACCATGACGCTCGCCGCAGGCCTCATCGCGCTTGGCGCCTTCGCAGGCCCGCAGATGTCGTCGGCCGCCTCCTTCTCTCCCATCCCCGGCATGGCCGGTGGTGAGACCAGGCTGGTGGAAATTGTGCATTGGCGTGGCCGCTGCCATGCCTGGCGTCGCGAGTGCGCCAGCCGCTGGGGCGGGTGGCGCTTCCGCCGCTGCCTGGCGCGGCACGGCTGCCTCTGAGGGACCGCGGCTCTCAGTTTCTGCGCCGACGGGGCCGGCCTCTTTGCGAGCGCCGGCCCTCTGCATTGCGTCCGAGCACAAGTGGCCACCGCCAGCGGCCGCACCACCCAGCGGTGTGAACGGCGAATGAACCGACCATTGAGGGAGAGTTCAGAGCGGGTATGGCTCTATGGCGCCGATCAACGCCGGCGGGTTGGGAGAAACCAAAAGCATGAGGAATGACATGTTGAGCAAAATGACATTAGCGGCCGCGATTGTTGCAGTTGGTGCTTATCTTGTCCCGGCGTCCGCGGCGCCGCTCGCACCGCAGAGCAGCCTCAATTTGGCAGGCGCGACCGGCAGCTCGCTCCTGACGCAGATTCACACCCGTCATCGCCATTGGCACCATCGGCATTACCATCACCATCATCATCACCGGCATTGCCGCCGGGTGTGCCATGGCCATCTGCATTGGAGCAGCTGGCACGGCCATTATGTTTGTCACGGCCATTGGCACACGCGCTGCCATTGGCACCACTATTGATGGGCCACGTGGATTAGGGTCGAGTTCGGCGGACTTGGCGCCTTGGCGCCGCCGAACGGCCAACCCGTCTCCTCTCAAGCCGGCCTCCTCCCGAGCGCCGGCTTTTTTTCCGTCCGCTCGTCTCAGGCCGGCGTTCCGGGCACGGCCGGCATGTAGTGCGACTTTGTCAGCGCGTGAAAGCGCCATAGCAGCAGGAGCGAGAACGTGCCGGTGCCGAGCGACAGGCCGATCCAGACGCCGATGGCGCCAAGCCCCAGGAGGAAGGCCAGGCCGTAGCTGCCCGCAAAGCCGATCGCCCAGAAGCTGAAGGCGGCGATGAGGAGCGGAACGCGCGTGTCGTTCAACCCGCGCAGGGCGCCGGCGATCACCGATTGCATCCCGTCGGTGATGAAGAACGTGGCGCCGACAAAAAGCAGCGTTGCGGCCAGCGCCATGGTCTCTCCCGCAGCCGCGGTGTCGCCGAGAAACACGAGCGGGATGCTGTGGCGCGTGAGGGCGACGATCACGGTCATGACGATCATGAACGCGACCGCCAGCAGCATCGCCGTGAAGCCGGCCCGGCGTGTCGCCTCCGCGTCGCGGCGGCCGACCGCCTGGCCGACGCGCACCGTGGCCGCCATGGAAATGCCGAACGGCACCATGTAGAGAACGGCCGCCACCTGCAGCGCGATCTGGTGGGCGGCAATGGCGCTGGTGCTGATGTGACCCATCAGCAGCGCAGCGGCCGCAAACAGACCGTACTCCAGCAGGAACGCGCCGGCGATCGGCAGACCGATGGCGAGCAGTTGACCAAACAGCGGCCAATCCGGACGCCAGAAGCGGCCGAGGATGCGATACTTCTTGAACGGATGGCGGGTGTAGGCGATCCAGATCGCCACGACGCACATGAAGACGTTGACGAGCGTGGTCGCCAGGCCCGCGCCGAGCACGTCCAGCCGCGGCAGACCGAATGCGCCGTAGATCAGACCATAGGCGAGAAAGCCATTGAGCGGAATGGCCGCGAGCGTGATCCACAGCGCCGGCTCAGGCCTGTTCACCGCACTCATGAAGTTGCGCAGGACCATGAAGATCCACGCCGGAATCATGCTCCAGCACAGTCCCAGAAGATAGCGCCCGGCGAGCTCCGCCGATTGGGGATCCTGGCCCAAGGCGAGCAGGATCGGCTCACCCCAGAACTGCAGGGCCGTCAGCGGCACGCCGGCCAGGAACGCCGCCCAGATGCCGACCCGCACCGAGCGCCGCACGAAGCGGGGATTGCGTGCGCCGAACGCCTGCGAGGCCAGCGGCGCGACGGCCGACACCAGCCCCATGCCGAGCGTGAACGCGGCAAACAAGATGGTGTGGCTGAGCGCCGCCGCCGCCACGACGTGATCGCCGAGGCGGCCGAGCAGCGCCAAGTCGGTCGTCATCATGGCGATCTGGCTGAGCTGACTGACGGCCAGCGGCGCGGCGAGCTTCACCGTCTCGGTGAACTCGACGCGCCAAAGCACCGCTCCCGCCGGAGCGTCCGCACCGGCGGCGGCAACGGTCTGCGCTGATGTCATGAGGGCAACATAGGGCGCGGCGCCGAAAAGAGAAGGCTTGATACCTCACAACAGCGCGAGGGGGGCCCGCGTCGCCCTCCGCACTTCCACGGAGGCGCCAGCGCATTGCGTTGAGCTTTCGCGATTAATTTAACAGGCCCTCAAGGCCAGGGGCGTACAGTTGGTCGCACGTGGGGAGCCTACACCATGCTCCAGGCCCTGATTGCGAAGCTTGCGCGGCTCGGATGGCCCAACTTTGCGGCTGTCGGCGATGCCGCTACACCCGGCGAAGACGTGGATGGCGTCGTGCGCTTCGAGCAACTCGTCGGCGAGTTGCATCTGGCAGCCATGCAGGTCGCCGTCGTCACCAGCGGCATCAACGCACTGAGCGACGGTATCCGGCTCAAGAACCCGCTGGCGCTGCAGGACCTGGGCCCGCAAATGCCGCGCCTGGACAAGATCTCGCTGCCCCGGCATTGCCGCGAGACGCTCGGCATCGCCTTCAAGAATATCGCGGCCGTGCGCGATTTCTTCAGCGCGTTGCAGACCGCGCAGCGGGACGTGGAGACCTTCTGCACGGACGCGGACGCGTTCGGAACCGAAGCGGCGGGGTTTTTGGATCTGCCGGCCGTCGCCGACCGCTGGCGGTGCCTGAGCCTGCGCGCACTCACGGCCGTGGTGTGCCTCGAAGGGGACGTGGCACGCTGCCTACCCGGCCGCTACAGCCACAACACGCCCTTGCTCAAGAAGCTGCTGCGCAGCGTGGTCGAAGGCGGGCGGCCGTGCGTCGACGAGAATGACACCGTCAAGCTGCCGGACCTGCCGCAGCGCCGTGCCGCGGTGCGGCCCAACGTGCACCTGCCGTGCATCGTCGAATATCACGGCAGGTCGTGCCAGGCCGTCGCCAAGGACGTCTCGACCGGCGGCGTCGGCCTGCAGGACGTGCCCGCTCTCGTGCCGCAAACCGTGGTGCTGGTCGAGTTCAGGGGCGGCCCTTGCCTCGCCGGCGTGGTGGTGTGGAGCAAGGGGGCCCGGGCCGGCGTGAAGTTCGACGTGCCCCTCAAGCCGAGCCATCCGCTGCTGAGCCCGCATGCGGCGTAGGCATAACGGCGCGGCGCCCCGCAGGCCTCAAGCCGCCGTCAGCTTGGCCAGCACAGCGTCCGAGACCTCGAAGTTCGAATAGACGTTCTGCACGTCATCGTCGTCCTCCAGCGCCGCAATCAACTTGATGAGCGAGGCGGCCCTCTCCTCGTCGACGGTGCTGGTCTGCGTGGGCTTCCACAGCGCCTTCACGCCGGCGGCCTCGCCGAGCTTGGCTTCCAGCGCCGCCGACACGCTGCCGAGATCCGCAAACAGGCACGTGATGAGATGGCCCGACGCATCCGACTTGACATCTTCCGCGCCGGCTTCGATGGCGGCATCCAGCACGACGTCGGCGCTGCCCGCGCCCGCCGGATAGACGATCTCGCCGACATGGGCGAACATGTGCGACACGGCCCCGGTGGCGCCGAGGTTGCCGCCGTGCTTGGTGAAGACCGCGCGCACCGCCCCGCCGGTGCGGTTGCGGTTGTTGGACAGCGCCTCCACGATCACCGCCACGCCGCCCGGCCCGTACCCCTCGTAGCGGATCGCCTCGTAGCTCTCGGTGTCGCTGCCCGAGGCCTTCTTGATGGCGCGCTCGATGTTGTCCTTCGGCATGTTCTCGGCGCGCGCCGCCTGGATGGCCAGGCGCAGGCGCGGGTTCATGTTGGGATCGGCCAGACCGGTTTTGGCGGCGACCGTGATCTCGCGCGCGAGCTTGGCAAACAGCTTGGAGCGCGCCGCGTCCTGGCGCCCCTTGCGGTGCATGATGTTCTTGAATTGCGAATGGCCAGCCATGCGAGTCTCGTCGGCGTTATGGAGAATGACACAGGCTTATAGGAGCCCTGCCGGCGCAAATCCAGACGTCAGCTTGGCCCCACCTGCCCACGACCCAAGCCAACGCCCCACGGGCCACGCGCAAGGCCTGCGCCATCTGCCCTCCACGGCCGGTCGCGCCGCGCTTTGGGACGGGGAACGGGATGGCGGCAGGCGGCGTTTCACCCCAAGGATCGCCGGCAGTGCATGCATGGCTGCGAGCACAGGAGTGATTTGGCGATGCGATATCTCTTGATCAGCACGGCTGCCGCCATGGCGCTTGCCGGCGCAGCGACGCTTGGCAACGCACAAGCGCCCGCCGAACCGAGGGCGCCCGCCGAACCGAGGGCCGAGCCGGGCAGAGACCGGCCGAGAGCCGCAGAGCCCAAAGCCGCAGAGCCCAAGGAGCGGCAACCCAAAAGCACTCAAGCCCCCGAAACGGACAGGGACCGCGCCAAATCGGCGACCCCACCCGACCGGGACAAGGACCGGCGCAAGGCCATGGACCAGCGCGACCCCGGCAAAGGGGAGCGCCGATCGTCCGAGCCGCCGCGGCCGGGCCAGGACAAAAAGGCGACGGAGGAACGCCGGCCCGCCGGCAAGGATCAAAGAGCCACCGAACAGCCCGGCAGAGATCGGCAGCAGTCGACCAGCGGTCCTGAGCAGCAGCAGGGCGGCCGGGTCCAGGTCAGCGAACAGCAGCGCATCGGCGTTCGCCAGCACCTCGTGAAGCAGCAGCGTGTCGACCGGGTCAAGAGGGCCAACGTCAACGCGTCCTTCACTGCCGGCGCACGGCTTCCCCGCGCGGTGCGGCTCCACCCGCTGCCGATCGCCGTCGCGTCGCTTGTCCCGGGCTACCGCGGCTACAGCTACCTGGTGCTCGAGGACGAGACCATCTGCATCGTCGATCCGCGCACCTACGTAATCGTGGACGTCATTCCGGCCGGCTCGCAGCGCGCCGATCGGGCGGGCCGCCCGCACCTCGCACTGAGCGCCGACGACATGCGCTTCATCTACCGGACGGTGCCCAGGGAGCGCACGGCCAACGTGCGCATTCGGCTGGCGCTCGGCGCCGAAGTCCCGCGTGACGTCGAGCTCATCCCGTTCCCCGAGGAGATCCTCGCCCGCGTGCCCGATGTCAGGCCCTATCGCTTCATCGTCGCCGCCGACGAGGTGATCATCGTCGATCCCAAGGACCACGCGGTGGCCCTGGTCATCACCGAGTAACCACGAACGCGCAAGGACCGCTGGGTGCGCAGGAAGTTTCGGACGCTGCCGAACTGGTCATCACCGAGTAACCACGAACGCGCAAGGACCCCGCGCAGCCCCCGCGGCGAGCGCGGGGGCTGCGCCCATGCCAGGCGCGAGGAGGCGGCCGGGCGTCGCGACAGGGCCCAGCGATTCCGGCTATATCTGCCGCACGCCTTGACCGAACCACGAGGGCTCACACCGCGCCATGGACGAACTTCTGACGCTTGCCGCCGACCCAGCCGCCTGGGCGGCCCTGGTGACACTGATCGCCATGGAGGTGGTGCTCGGCATCGACAATCTCATCTTCATCGCCATTCTGACCAACAAGCTGCCCGAGGAGCGACGCCTCATTGCCCGCCGCATCGGCCTCAGCCTGGCGCTCATCATGCGGCTGGCGCTGCTCGGCACCATTGCGATCATCGTGCAACTCACCAAGCCCGTGTTCACCGTCCTCGGTCACGGCTTCTCCTGGCGGGACATGATCCTGATCGCCGGCGGCCTGTTCCTGGTCTGGAAGGCGACCAAGGAGATCCACCACCGTGTCGATCCCGATCCCGCGCCCGACCTCTTCAACCGCAAGACCGCAAGCCTCGGCTTTGCCGCGGCGCTGGGCCAGATCGTGCTGCTCGATCTCGTGTTCTCCATCGACAGCATCATCACCGCCGTCGGCATGACCAAGGACGTGCCGATCATGGTGATCGCCGTGGTGGTGGCGGTCATCGCCATGATGTTCGCGGCCACGCCACTGTCGAACTTCATCAACGCCAATCCGACGGTGGTGATGCTGGCGCTGGGCTTTCTGCTGATGATCGGCATGGTGCTGCTGGCGGAAGGGTTCGGCGCCCACGTGCCCAAGGGCTACATCTACGCGGCGATGGCCTTCTCGGTGGCGGTCGAAGGGCTCAACATCCTCGCCCGACGGGCCAAGCAGAAGCAGAAGGCCGAAGGCGCCGGAGGATGACTTGGGCAGGATGACTTGGGCCGGATGACTTGGGCGCCGCGGGATGACTTGGGCCGGAGGCGGCCGTCGCGGAGAGCTATCGGCCAAGAGCGCCCAGCACATCGGGCAGGATGCGCGCCGCAAGCAGTGCATAGCCCGCCGGGGTGAAATGGATCCCGTCGGGCTGCAGCTCGCCGCGCGGCAGCCCGTCCAGCACGCCGTTCTCGATGATCAGGAGGCCGACGCCCATCGCCTTGAGCCGCGCGCGCATCGTCTCGATGTTGAGCGCACGCTCGGCCGCCAGTCCCACGCGCGCATCGTTGGTGCCGGGCTGCAGGATCACGAGCCGGGTTCCGGCCGGCACCGCGCGCTCGAGCCGCGCCAGCATGCCGCCCGTCGTGTCGCCGGGGATGCCGGCGTTGTGCACCACGGCGTCGATGCCTGTCGCCTCGAGCAGCGCCTGCAGTCGCGCCGGATAGGCCTCGGCCGGCGCCACGCCCCAGCCGTTGGTGTTGCTGGCACCAAGCGCGACGATGGTCACCGCATCGGTCTGGGCACGCACCGGCACGAGGCACAGGACGACGGCTGTGAGCACAGCAAAGGCACACCAGACGGCGGACCGAGACGGGCACATCCTGTCGCTCCAAACGCAAACCAAAAGCTCAACTCAGCCCGCCGCCGCCATGCGGTTGGCGATGCGGCGCTCGGCAGCGGCAACGATGGCGATGCGCAGCTCTGCCGCGGAGGATAAGTCAGCGCCGACCGTGAGCCGCTGCTCGCGCGCCAGCAGCCGCAGGTTATCGAGGCTGTGGATGGCGCCAAGCGCTGCCAGCGCGGCCTCGCGCCCGGCCTTGCGGACGACGACGACGATGTTGGGGGAGAAGGGGTCGAAGGGCGGGGCGGCGGGCGGATCGGGCTGCGGGACCGGCACGGGCGGGGCGGCAATGGCTGGCGGCAGCCCACAAACTGCCGCCGGCGGGGCATCGGCGTCGCGGCCTGGCGCAACGCGCACGCGAAGCTGGGCCACCTCCTGCCGCAAGGTGCGCAGCAGCCGGTCCCGCGCCTCGGCAGGCAGAGCGGGATGCGCTCGCAAGACGCGGCGGAAATAGGCGTCCTGGGAAGCCCCCGACAGCGCTCTCGTCTTCTTGCGCATCAAGGCTCAAGCCGTCTTGGCACGCAGCAGGGGCGCACCGAGCACCTCGCCATGCAGCTGACGCAGATGCGGCAGGGCATCGGCATACTTCTGCTCCATGGACTTTCTAGTCTCGTCCCAATCGAACGCGCGCGCAATGCTGTCCAGGGTCGGCAGGCGCGTCGTCAACAGGGGATGATCGAGGGCGAGCTGATCGATCAGCAGCCGCTCGTGGCCGTCGCCCTTCAGGTAGTTGGGCAGGCAGACATAGCGCCGCTCGCCGAACGGGATCGAGGCAAGCTGCTCGCCCGTCTCCACTTTCTCGATCAGCATGGCCACGCGATCGAGCGCGAACTGCGAGACAAAGTCGGGGCGGAAGGGCACGAGCACGAGGTCGGCAAGGTCGAGCGCCGCCAGCGCCGCGTACGACAGCCCCGGCGGGCAGTCGAGGATGACGAGATCGAAATCCATGCCGAAGTGCTTCATCAGCCGCTTCATGCGGCCGCGCACCTGCACGGCGACCGCATCGGCGTGCAGCTCCTTCTTGGACGACTGCATGACGAAGAGCTCGCTCTGGATGTCCTCCAGCCGCTGGGAGCCCGGCAGCAGAGAGACGCGGCCGGCGAAGAAGCGCCCATGCGCGACGTCGCCGACGTTGCTCAGCACGTAGGCCGATTCGTCCTCGGCCACCTTCTCGAAGCGGTCGTAGAAATAGTCGGCGATGGTGTGCCCGGCCCGTGACGCCTTCTCCCAGCCCTCGCCGCCCACCAGCATCAGGGAAGCGTTGCACTGGGTATCGAGGTCCATCACCAGCACGCGCTGCCGACCCCAGGACGCGGCGGCATGGGCCAGCATGACGGAGATGGTCGACTTGCCGACGCCACCCTTTCTGTTCGATACTGCAAGGAACTGCGTCATGCTTCCCCCTCTGCGAAATTCGAGCAGAGCGGGTTAAGTGATTCGCACGGCGGCGCGCAGTCTTGCGCGCCACCGCGATGTCGGAATTGATTCTTCCTACAGCGCACGACTGGGCTGCTCAGGGCTACCCCTCACCCTGACCCTCTCGCTATGCCGGAAGCGGCGCGGGGAGAGGGAATGCGCGCCGCCTACATGGGCGGAGCGACGCCGCGGCCGACATTGATGCGTTGGGCCTCCAGCGATCCGTCCGGCGACCTCTTGGCCGCGCTGATGAAGATGCGGGCGCCCGCCTTCAGCTCGCCGACCTCGCCCGGCACGTAGGCCACGATCGGGATGCCCGGCGGCACGACGATCTTCTTCTCGCCGTCCTTATATTTGAGCGTCAGCACCTGGCCGTCGCTGGAGGCCTGGGCCTGCTCCACGTTGCCGTTGGTCATGGTGCTCGACGGCTGCAGGTCCCAGCCGCGGTGGCCGTCGCCGAGGCCCCGCATGGCTTCGGGAAAGATGTGCACCTCCAGCGCCTTCTGGCTGCCGTCGGGCAACGGCAGGCCGGCAACGCCGACGTAGGTGCCCGCCTTGATGTCGGTGAGGGCGGCCTGGATCAGCGCCACTACGCTGGCATTGGGCGCGAGCCTCAGCTTGAGCTCGGCACCATCGCGCGCCTTGACGAGATAGGCGTCCCCGTCGACGCGATCGATGGTGCCGCGTACCCGCACCGTGTCTTGAGCGAGCGCCGCCGGGGCAAGGACCAGGGGCGCAACGACGCCAACGCCGAGCGCGAACAGCCTCAGCCAGCGCCGCAACGGCAGTCCGGGCACGACAACGGATAGGGCAACGGACATGGGCGACCTCATGGGCGACTTCCCGAAAGTTTGATGGCTAGGCCGTGGACTCGATTGATCGCAAGGAAATGCGGATGGCGGCAAGCTGGATGAAGGCGAGGAATGTTGCCCCG
>JAIEQJ010000056.1 GCA_019747815.1 Hyphomonadaceae bacterium | reverse complement strand
CTGCCTCATGGTGAGTCCCGGCCTTGTTGCATTGTCGCTGTGGGGTGCGTGAGCTCGTTGGCGTCGCAGTCCGCGCCAGGGACCGTCACACGCATGTGCCGAGACCCGCCGCCTCATGCTGAATGCGAGCCGCAGGAGAACGGGCAGCGGGGCTCGGGCGCGCGGCAACGCCGCGCGGTAGGGCCCGGCCGCGGCCCGTCAGGCCGCGGGGCGCCCAACGGCAGGCCTGCACGTGACGATGTGCCAATGGGCGCTAGCGTCGATGCTGGAACACAGTCCAGTTGGTTTTCGAGAGCAACCTCGATGCGTCATTCACGTGCCGGCAAACTACTACAGCACGCGCATCTCGATGCTCTCACTCGCGGGAGTATCCGTCGGCTCGGCGACATGGAAAATTGAAGCCCCAGTTCCGTAGTATCCCAGTTTGAAATGTGCGAGGGGACCGAGGCGCGATGACTTTCATTTCCTTTGGTACACTGCTGACGTTTGCCGTCACCTGCCTTTTGGTCGAACTAACGCCGGGCCCGAACATGGCCTACTTGGCTGTGCTCAGCGCCAGCAAGGGTAGGCGTGCTGGTTTTGGGGCGACGCTAGGTGTGGCTCTCGGACTGCTTGTTGTCGGCCTGGCGGTAGCCCTGGGCCTCACCGCGTTAGTTGCCAGTTCGCGCACGCTTTACGAGGCGCTGCGCTGGGGAGGCGTTTTGTACCTGCTGTGGCTGGCCTACGAGGGTTGGCGCGGGGAAGAGGAAACATCCCCAGGCAACGCCACTGTGGCCGTATCGGACTCCAAGTACTTCACGCGCGGGCTGATCACCAACCTGCTCAATCCGAAGGCTGGCGTTTTCTACATCGCCATCTTGCCAAGGTTCGTGGATGAAGCCCGCCCCTTGGCGGCACAAGCGGTCGCTCTATCGGTGGTTTATGTAACAGTCGCCACGCTGGTGCATTCGACGATCGTCTTGCTTGCCGATGCCGCGCGGCCTTGGCTGGAAGACCAGCGCCGCAGTACGGCCGTGCGCCGAACACTTTCGTTGCTACTCGTGGGCATCGCTCTCTGGTTGTTCTTCACAACGCGCCAAATTTCAAACTGAGACACTACCGCCAAAACCGTACTGGTGGCTGACCGCCCGCAACAGTTTACCCGTCTGGTATCACCCGCCTGGAGCGCTTGAGTGGAGTTCCTTGGCAAGGAAATCTCTGACGAGCGCACGCACCACCTGCTGGCGCCCGACCAGCAAATGGCCGCCTGTGTCGTAGACGACGAGCTTGGCGTTGGGGATGGTGTTTGCCGCGAACTCAGCTGCAGGCAGCGTGTTGAACAGATCATCGCGCGTCGAGATAACCAGCGTTGGTACGGTAATGTGCTCGAGCGATGGCCGGGAGAGATCGGGGTTGCTGTCGATGTTGATGCCGCGGAAGCGCTGCGACAGTGGCTGGATGCTCCTGACGATTTGCATCACCCGATCCTGTTCTGCCTGCGGCGCCGATGCGAGTAGTTGTGGCCGAACACCAATGAAGCGGATCAAGATCGATGGCGCGATCTTTTCAGTCGCCCACCAGGCGAAGTCGGCTCCGATATTGACGAGCCAGAGCACGAGCACGCTCGTCCGGCTTCCTTCGATCGCCACCGGGCTCGCCGGTGCATATGTTCCAGGGACGATCAAGATCAGCGCGGCTACCCGCTCGGGATGGCAGAGTGCGAGTTGCACCGCGGAGCGGGCGCCGGCCGAAATGCCGACGACGATGGCCTTGTCAACCTTCAGTCCCGTGAGAAGTGCCGCATGGGCATCCGCTTGGGAGGCGCTCGATGTATCGGACGGCACGGGCGTGCCCAGGTAGCCGAAGCGCGACGGTGCGATGACGCGAAAGTCGTTGCCAACGAGATCGGCAACGTTGGCAAGGCCCTGGTCGAAGCCGCCGCCGGCGCCATGAATGGAAAGGAGCGGAATGCCGGCGCCTGTCTCAGCATATTCGATGGGACCGGCGGCGGTGCTCGCGATGCAGGCCCTCTGGGTTGCCTCAGCCCGCGCGTGGGTGAGCTCGTGGTTGTAGGCGAGGAAAACCAGCGCGCTCGCGACTCCTACGACAACTAGCGCGGCGAGCAGAAGCGTTGCCGTTTGGCTCATGGCAGACCCCTGTTAGAGACCTGCGGAGCTATCCACCCATCCAGCTCAGAACTGCATTGACCTCGCTCAATCCAGGAGCGAGGCATCCAGAGGCCCGGGATTGGGCTCCTGCGATTCTGGGTGAGAATTTGCGGTGGTAGGAGCTACTTCGACACTGTCGAAATAGCTCGGCGAGCTGACGTGAGGCCCGAGCTGCTGACGGCAGAGGCGTGCCAATTCCAATTGGAGAACGAGAAAGTCTCAAAGGGATTCGCTCTGAAGTCAGGCCTCAGGCCAGGGCAGGAGCACGATCTTGCCGCCGAGGCCGCCGCGATCGATGCGGGCGTGGACTTCGCGTGCTGCCGCCAGGGGGAGACGGTCGATCACCACAGGATGGATGGCGAGCCTGTGCAGCAAGTCGAACAGTGCGGCCATGTCGGCCTTGAAATCCTCCAGATGCGTCGTTCGACGTGCGGTGATGTTATAGAACACGGCGCGACGGCCTCCGAAAAGGCCACTCAGCATGTCCCACAGCTTGAGTCGCGCCAACCCGAGTGCCGCTGACGCCAAGCCTGCGCCGCCAACGGCCATTGTCTGTGCACCGTAGCCGACGAGCAGGCCGCCGGGTGCGACGCAAGCGAAAGATCGTGCGAAGTGCGCGCCGCCAATCGCATCGAGGCTGCATCGACGCCGACGCCTCGCTCGCGCGCCGCGGTGAGCTCGCGCACAGCCGGGACGAAGTCGCCAGCGCGATAGTCGATCGCCGTTGCGCTGAAGCGCTCGACCGTAGCAATGTTGGTGGCCGAGCAGGTGCCGATCGCCTTCAGGCCGAGATGGCGCGCCAGATCGAGCAGCGCCTTTCCGACCGTGCCGGAGGCGCCAATTACGAGGATAGTTGCTCCGCGCGGAAGGCGGCGGTAGCGGGTGAGCATTTGGTAGGCGGTGAGATAGGCCAGCGGGATGCACACCGCCTCGGCGGGATCGACGCCATCGGGGACCGGCACGAGAAAACGCGCGGGGCGGATCGCATACTGTGCGTATCCACCGACGACGCAGAGATCAGCAACCAAGTGTCCGGTGAGTTCGACAGGGACGCCGGGTCCGGCCTCCTCGACAACGCCGACAAGGTCGTAACCAAGGGTGAACGGCAGTGGACCCTTGAAGTCTGGGTAGCGGCCGCGCCGGATGAAGGTGTCCGTGAAGCCGGTGCCGGCAGCGAGCACCTTGATGCGGACCTCGCCGGGGCCAGGGGCGGGAATTGTGGGCTGTTCCGCCAGTTCCAGGACCTCGGGGCCGCCGAACCGAGCGATACGAATGTATTGCCACGCCATGCGGCGAATATAGCGATGGGTTCATCACTTGTCGCACGTACATTCCGGGTCGGGTCAACTTGCCCCGGTCTGGCGAGCACTAGGAGCTACTTCGACACCGTCGAAGTAGCCCAGCAAGCTGACCTGGGGCTCAGGAACCTGACTTGGTGGTTGAAGCCAGAGCCTCCTCTGGCCCAGAGGCCAACATCTCACCTTCCGCCATCGCGAAGTAAAGTGGGGGAAGTCGGGTATGGCTCCTCGGCCTTCACGAGCAAGGAATTTTGCAAGTTACAGCGCGTCATTGCGGGATTGATTGACTTGATCCCGAGCTTCCTGCCACTTTGTCGATGCCGGTGTTGCACTCAGCCGGCCGGTCAGGTGCTGCGTACGGGGGACGGGGGGTGGCACAGATAGGCACGGAGCTCGAGTTCCGTTACGAGCAAGAGCTTGAGGACGGGGTCGCTAGATATTTGGACGGCCCGTTTGTGCACAACGCAACTACGCCGTTCCGGGGCAGCGCAAAGATCATCGCCAATACGGCGCGAGGTGGACCAAGGTCTGGGAAGTGGACCCAGCCCGATCTTACGCTTGTTGCAATTCAGAAGCTCGCGTTCCTTAAACGCATCGAATTGGAGCTGTTCTCTTTCGAGTTAAAAAGAGCCGGTGACAGCGACGTTGATAGCGTTTTCGAAGCTGTCGCGCATACTCGGTGGACGCACTATGCGTATCTCGCTTGGCATCAGCCTAGTAGCGTGCACATCCCCTCTGAAAAGAAGAAAGATGTGGAGTCCAATTGCCGGGCTCATGGCATTGGCCTGATCGTATTTGCAGATCCACTCCTAGCAGCATCTTACGACATCTTGCTTGCTCCGATGCGAAAGTCCCCGCATCCAGTGGATGTTGAAGATTACTTGGAGAAGCGACTGAAAGCGGCTGATCTTGCTGCGCTCAAATCGCGTGTTCACGAGTTGGAGTCGAGCCTTCGATGAAAATCATTGTTGTTTTCAATATGCGAGGGGGGATTGGAAAGACCACATTGGCCGTCACTCTGGCGGAGGGCCTTGCACAGTTTGGGGGAGCAAAGGTCTTGATTGCTGACGCCGATCCTCAGCGAAGCGCGTCGCACCGGCTATGCCCTCTCGCGACTGTCAATGAGTGTGGCCTACCCGGAAGTGGACGCAATATTAGCAAGTACCTCTCCGACGCGATTGTCAAAAATAGCCTTCCCGATCCTACAAACTACATTTCGGAGCGGTGCGGAACGATACACGCGCATGGCCGCGTCGACATCCTCATGGGCGCTCACGACACCCTCGATGCAGATCGTCACTTTGCCGGTAGGTGCATGACCGACGGGGATAAGACCATTTTTTCCAAGCTCGGACGCGCCTTCGAAAATCTCTCGAAGAACGCTGACTATGATGTGTTGATTATCGACTCGCCCCCTGGACTTACGACGATAGTGCAGGGCGCGCTTGGTGTGGCGGACCTCTTGTTGGTCCCCATGGCTGCTCAGAGCACCTCTGAGTTGCTGTATGGCAGCACGCAGAAGCAGATCCAAAAGCACTTGCAGGCGACCGGCGCCACCGTTCCACCATCGTTGGTGGTCGCCACGATGTACGAGGCATCCAACGGCAGTTTCCTCGACCGCGTCCGCGTCTATTTCAAGTCACCTCTGAAAATCAAAAAACAGAAGTCGCTCGCTGAGCATGAATTGTTCAGCTCAGAGGACGGGGTAACGGTCAAGGAGAAGTACGGTCCGGCCGAAAGAGAGCTTAAAGAGGTTTCATTGGCGGTGTTGAGTCGCTTAGGTCTTGCAGCACAGAAACCCAAGTCGCCGGGCAAGAGCAAAAGAGGAAGCGTCAATGTCGGAAAAGGCAGTCGAAGTAGCGCAAGCGCTGCTGCAAGAGCTCATTGAGATTGTCGGTGAGAAGCCGGCGCTTGCAAAGCGCCTGGTTGACGCCATTGAGTTCCGACTTGTCGCGAGTCCGATGGATCCACTTGTCGTCTATCGGCAAGAAGGCAAGGCCGGTCTGCAGCAAAAGCTATCCAAGTTGAACGCTGACTCCCTTCGCGTCCTCGTCCGCCAGCATCACATCCCCTGCCAGAACATCGGAAAGAGAAAAAAGCCTGATCTAATCAAGGTTATAGCTGAATACGCCGCCAACACTGACATCGGCGAGACCGCGCAGGCTGCCGAGTAGCGCCAATCGCTCAGCTCGCAGGCACTACTACTAAGATGTTTTTCGACTATCGCGCTGGTCGTGGCGGCCAGTTTGCCAAGTCTTGCTTCGGCTCAATTTTCCCGGAGCGCGCCTCGACATCGCGGCAGTTGAGCTCCGGTTTTTGCCGTACGCGGACCGCCGCGGTGCGGAGGCGTACTGGGTTCATGTGCGCCCCGGGAGAGCGCGACCCCGGTCCAGCGTCCAGGTCACTCGGTTCGGACCGACCATGCCAATGACCGCGCGGCCCTTGAACGGCTCGATGGCCGGCTTCCACGGTGCCAGCGTGAAGGTGTCCTGCCGACGGATGACGGCGATTTTTCCGGTTGGGGTCGTGATGGCGCGGTCGTACACACCGGAAATCTGCGCGCCCGGTTCCGTTTGCAGGTAGGTGGCGTTGAGTTGCTGCGAGAGGTCGCGCGTCAGGCGCTCGGTTTCGGTGCGGCGGAGCGTCCGCATCATTTCGGGCATTGGAGAAACGTCACCGGTCGGCGACATGCTCACGAGTTTGCGGGCTGCGAGCCACCGGCCGCGAGCGGTGAGAGCGCCCTGGAGGTCGGCGGCAAAGCCTCGCATGTGTTCGTCCGGCCGCCACTTCGAGACGATGGCCTGATCAAGCCAGGTTGGCCCGTCGTAAGTGGTCTGGCTCTCTATTTCGACGGGAGAGAGCAGTTGCAATCTAGGTGTCGGTGAGGGCTTACCCTGGATATTGTCACCGGCGAGGGCGACGATGGTGCCGCGAGCCGGCACTTCGGCGGGCTTCAACCGCCCGAGTTCGGCGTAGTGCACGCGTTCATCGACCGCGTCTATGACGACCCAGGTGCGGTCGGTGATCTCGTCGACCAGACCGACGCCGACGACCTTGCCGACCAGCGGCGTCTTGCGCGGGCCGCGTTCGAACAGGGCCATGCTTGCTGCCCCCCGGTCGATACCGGCCTCCTTCAAGGCTCGCTGCATCATCTTGAACTTGTCGGCCCGGTCGCCGAGCTGGCGTAGCTTGGTCTCGGCCTTGCTGTCGAGTTGCCAAACGCCCTGTTGCCTCTCCTCCGCGAGCCCCAACCGCTCCAGCGTCTTGAGCCGGCCGACCCGCAGCGTCCGCTGGACGGGATCCCGCTCCTGCTCGGATGTGACGACCAGGATGCCGTCCTTGGCGCGCGCCATCAGCGAGCGATCGAGCCGGGTCAGACGCTCCTGGCCGACCTCGTTGAACAGCTTCTGGATCCTTTCGACCTGGCTCTCGGGGCCCAGCTCGAGGGTGACCAGGGACTGGGCGCGCGCCCGCACGCCATGCCCGATGTAGTCGCGGGCCATGACCAGGTCCTTGCCTTGGTCGTCCCGGCCGCGAATGACAATGTGCGTGTGCGGGTGGCCGGTGTTGAAATGATCGACTGCCGCCCAGTCGAGCCTGGTGTCGAGGTCGCGCTCCATCTGGGCAAGGAGATCTCGGATGAACGGCTTGAGATCGGCAAGGCGGGCTCCCTCATCGGCTGAGACGACAAAGCGGAACTGGTGCGGGTCTTTCTCCGAGCGATCCAGGAAGGCGCTACCGTCGACGTCATCGCCGGAGGCATCGTAGAGCCGGCCGGGCGCGCCCTCGCGGGTCACGCCGTCGCGGACGATGTACTTGAGGTGCGCCCGTGCCGCGCCGAGGTCACCGGCAACGATGCGCGTGTAGCGAGCCTTGACGATCACGCGGCGGCTGCCTGGCGCGATCAGCCCTGCAGCCGCGCGCACACCGGCACCCATGCCGCGCGTCAGGCTCGCGGGCGCAACGTGTCCTTTCTGCCGCATGGCGCGCGCGCCATGCTTGCCGGCCTGCCGAAACACCACCGCTGCATGTCGCTGCGCACGGGCGCGTCGCGCATCGCGGATGCGTCCGAGCTTGGGATCGAAATCGTCTTGGGCCATGCGACGCACCTGGAACAGGCGTGATGGCGAGACGAGATGGCGTGGCGCTCGGTGAATTCAAGATGGCGTCAAAAACGATGCTGATTGCAAAGACGGATTCCGAGCGTTGACGCCAAGGATGTTTTGGTGACGTCACCAGCAAGGGCATATTCTCGGCCTTTGACGCCGGCTTGACGTCAGCCTTTTATCCTGATGTCCAAAATAGAGCTCTGAAACCTCCCCCAACTTCCCGCGTATTCCTCTTCAATTCAGCGCCCGATACTCCCGAAATAGCCAGGGTGAGGAGCGCAAAGGAGAGTCCCGGCAGGACGGATCTGCGGTCTCGGAAGGGGCGATAGTCTCGGCCAGGAAAACAAGCACGACCAGGATTGGATGGCGAAGCAGCGCGCCATGCCAGCCACACAGAGTGTGCCTGCGCGACATCAGGAACGATAGACGGACAGTGACAAGCGTCGCAAGAAGGGCGGGTGGGCGGGGGAGGCCGGAGGGAGAAAAGAAGGTGCAAGAAGAACCCCCGCGCCGCTGGCGGCGCGAGGGCGAAATGACCGCTCAGTCTTGCGGGCTCCAGATGAGTGCGTAGACATCAGGGTCGGACTGCCCGGCGGCTCGGCCGAGGTTGGCGTAGAGCGTCTTGGCACCGAACTCGGGTGCCGCGATCGAGAGCGAGACGTAGTCCTTGCCCGACATCTGGCCCTTGCGGATCCAGCCGGCTCCTATCTCGACGCCTTGCGACATGACGCGGTAGTCGGGTTGGTTCTCTGCCGTCTTGTCGCCGACCGGCAGGATGGCGATGTCGGCACGGATGGAGAGGGTTCTGAGCTCGCCCTCGTAGCGGCCGTCGTCGCGCTTCGTTACTGATCCGATGGTAGCCATGATAGTGGTCCTTTCGTTGTTCCGGCGGAGGCCTATCCCCCGCCGGCGTGCGCGTATCGTGGCGGGCTAGAGGCCTGAGGCATCCCAAGCGACGCTTGCGTCGCGCCAGGGACCGGAACGCAGTGGAGGACCCGCCGCAGGCGGGTTGCCTCTAAGGCCTCGCCTGCCACATCGTCGCACACTGATCGGCGGGGATTGGCTGCAGCGGACAACACCCAAGGACCAGCTGGCGGTACGGATAGCAGGAGGGAGCGGCGGTCTCCGCGGGGGGTAGCGTCGAACGAAACGGAGCGCGCCGCCAATCGGATCAGGCAAGCCGACGGGTGCAGCTCAGATGATCGGAATCGCGTGCCATCGAGCCAATCGGCAGGCGCGTACCGCGGCTCGGAGAGGGTGGCGTTCGGCCGGGTGCAGGTATGACGATCGGAGGAAATTGCGCCTGAACGCGGTCGGCACCTGCGATGGGTTGCCGTTGAGCAGGCGGAAGCGACCTCGAGCAAGTAAGCGCGTGCGCGGCGTGGCCTGGTACAAACCGTGCGGCGTGGACGCGGGAGGGATCGTAACCCGCATGGGCCGAGACGCCGGTGGGCGGCTCGGTCGCGCGGCCACCTTCGGTCCGCGCGATAGAGCCCGACCGCCCGAGGGCCTTCGGCCGAGGGCGGACCCGCCCTTGTCGTCGTTGTCGCTGTGCAGCCTCGACATCATCGCTGCTGAATAGCGTCAAACATCATTACGCACTGCTTCGGCTTTTGGAGTCGCCGCAGGCAATTGTTTATCTTGATCAGTAGGATCGAGAGCGCCAAGTGTGGTGGCCACGGAGTTGGCTGCCTCCATCGATGCGTCAGTTGGATTGGCCGCGGGACCAGAGGCGCATGGCGTAGCCAGCCAGATGCTCCGTTCGGACGATGCCAAAGTAGCGGCTGTCGAAGCTGGCGGGATTCTCCGCGAGAACGAAGACCTCTCCCGGCCCGAGGGTCCGGCAGCCATGCCAGGCAGGCATATATCGTCCGATGCTGTCCTTGGCGAGTGCGAGAGCCGCGCGCCGGCCACGGACAAAAACGTGGGTGCCGAAGCGGCACACGCGGTCGCCGGTAACGGCTGCGACGGGTTTCAGAAGATATGCGCCGCGTCGGAGATATCCTCGACGATGGGCCGACATGGCCATGGGCCCCGTCAGCTGAACGAGCGCCAATTCGCCGAGGCGCGGGAACCCAGGCGCGCTCAGGTAAAGGCCAATCGGAACGCTGGGGGACGCATTCCAGATGAGCAGTGGGTGCTTCGGGAGGCACGCCGCTGTGACGAGCGCAATCCCAGCCAGCATGAAGAGGAGGGGTCGCAGGCTCCGCTTCGGTCTCCCGGCGGTGGGTCCCCGGGGGCCGTTGTCGAACCACTCTTTTAGGTCGTCATGGTGATAGAAAGTGCGTCCACCATGTTTTCGGAATGAAGGGCCCACACCGTGCCAGCGCATGCCCTCCAGCGTGCGCTGCTTGAGGTTCAAGATTGCGGCGGCTTCGGCAAGGGTGAGCCACGGTGACTTGGACTGCCGGTCCATTTTTTGTCCCTTCACGCTTTGCGCCCGGAGGATGATTGCCTGCGGGCCTGATCGGACCAGTGCTTGATTTCGGCGCGGTGATAGAAGACGCGGCCGCCATGCTTACGGAACGGCGGCCCGGTGCCCTGCCAGCGCATGTTCTCGAGCGTGTGCTCCTTGAGGCGGAGCAGCTCGCCGGCCTCGGCGGTCGTGAGCAGCTGTGATTTCCGCTGTGTCGCCATCTCGCGTGCTCCTGGGAAAGGAACTGCGAGGAGGATCCGGGAAGAAACGGCTGTTGTGGAGTGTCGTTATGCTGGCAGAGTCGGCGACACCCCTATTGCAGCAGCATCCTGTAGCCGCCGTCACGAAGCTGCTCTCCCTTGGCGAGCGCCCGGTGCATGCGATCTTTCATCCACCTGCTCTTGCTCGACCAGGCCGCGCGGGCGTCTTCAGCCCCGAAGATCACCGCGGCCATGTCACGGTAGCTGGCACCGATACGCCGGCCGTCGAGGGCGACGAGCGCTTCTCGCAAGAGCAGCGGATCGCGTGCCTGTCGCACGAGCAGGGGATGGCGATCCTGGTGAGGGTTGTGATTGGGGCGCAACACGAGGTCGGCGAGACTGGCAAGGGCCGCAGCCACGGTGCTCGGCTCGGGAATTCCGGGAAGCTGAAAGGTGGTGGTCACGGGTGCCCGTGACGCCCGCGAGCCATGAAACCGTAGGGTCAGTGCCTTGTCGGCGTCCCGCAGGATGACGCTTTCTTCGCCGGCCGGGCCGATAACGACGTGCCGAGCGGAGGTGAGCCGAGCGATCGAGAGGTCGGCGGGAGCACCGTGGTGGGGGCGGCCAGTGAGGGCATCCAGCAGAGGAGCCGCAGCACTGTTGGACCAGTGGACAGGCGCCTGGGGTGCCGGCAGCGCCGGATCAACGAAAGGAATGAAGGCCCCATTCGACGGCACGCGAGGCGCAGCGTCGAATGCGGGTGAGGATCAGCCCTGTTCTGAGGCGGCGCTGGCGCGCCACGCCTTTGCGATTGAGCTGATAGTCGCGCTGATATTGAGGGTCGCGCCGAAGAAACTCCCAGGCGAAATCGCTCTGGCACAGGGCCAGCGCGTAGTCGTAAGCGCCATCCTGCGGCGGCCAACTGGGTCCAACACAATGCCGTGTACGTGCCATGGCGCACACAGCTAGAGAACGACGGCTAACGGCTAGTTTCTAACCGATCGACAAGTCGGGGTGACGTGACGGAGGTGCTGAGAAAGGCATGCCTCAAAGTTTGAAGATGGAGAAATGCGCTTTCTCGAATTCGACCCGTACGGGCGCGAGCGCACCAGCGATGCTACGGATGCTAGGAGAAACCGACTATGCGCCGGGACTCTTGGCGAGGGGGAAATTCTGGTGGGAAGATTAAGGCGAGGTTGGAGAATTGGTAGCAATTCACGAGGTGT
Organism: Hyphomonadaceae bacterium; assembly: GCA_019747815.1. Classification (GTDB taxonomy): domain Bacteria; phylum Pseudomonadota; class Alphaproteobacteria; order Rhizobiales; family Hyphomicrobiaceae; genus AWTP1-13. Next base: position 88,742 of record JAIEQJ010000056.1, on the reverse strand, counting down.
CATCCGATGGGGGGAGCAAGCAGCGCCGACAGCGCGGCGCGCGTGGTGGCATCGGCTGACTCCAGTGACCACTCGTGAATGACCTGAGACGTAACGACAGGCGTCGCGCCGGCTTGGATCAACCGGTCCTGGGATGAGCGTGCAGCGGGCCGTGCCCTGGCCGGGGTGGCGTCGAGCAGGACATAGACGTCGTAGGAATCGGCCAGGGCGTGGAGTGCGGTGGCAAGGATCTGGTGCTCGAGCCAAAAGCCAGCCAGCAGCAGGACGGTTCGATCTTCCCCAGAGAGCGCGTCTGTGAATGCGGTACTCTGCCATGGAAAGGCGTGTTCGCCCGCGATGAACTCGCGGTGCGACGACGAAGGTGGAAGCTGTTTGGCCAGACCGTGTTTTCCCGGCTCGGGGCCCGGAGATGACAGGAATACCGGCACGTCGACGATTTGCGCCGCCGCAACAACAGCGGCTAGGTTGCGGCGCGCTCCATTGCGGACATGCCGACTGATGGAAGCAAGGTCCTGCCGAGAGGGAGCGATGAGAACAAGCGAACAGACTGCGGGATCGATCAGGGGAGAAGAGTTGAGACGTTTCTGGGGTTGGTTCATCGCCGTCTGAACTCCTTGATGCTGCCGGGAATCCTTTCAAGGTCGCGGGCGCTGTCTTGGCCAGCGAGAGCAGTCCACGTCTTGGCACTCATTTTGCTGGGCGCGGTGTGACCGGGCGCTTTGCAGCGTGCAAAAAAATCAGGTGAGGCAGTCGTTGCAGTCGAAGTCAGATCAATTCGAACGCGGGTTTCGGTCCGAGGTCTGTTTCGCAGAGATGGTCGGCTGAGTCCCGTGTGCCGCTGGTTCAAGCAAGAGCATTGCAGCCCGCCGCGCCGCCTGCACCGCCGACGCCGGCACGTGTCCGGCAAGCTGCCCTCGCACCGTTCTCGCTTGGCCAGGGCGGTGCTCGCTATGCAAACCGGCCCTTCGTCTTCTTAATGGACTCCAACGAGATGGTGTTGGGGCAATAGTCATTCCATGCAGGATCGTCTGGTCGCTTGGCCAGGTCCTGCTTGCAGGCGCCCTTGTCATTGCAGCATGCGCATGTCCTTTCCAAATCGCGCATCAGACCCTGAGCCAAGCGCTCGATATCGGCTCTTGCAATGCCAAGCGCCTGCATCCTTTCATGGAGGAGATCCGCCGCATGCGGGCCTTGAGCCGCGAGAACCTCGAGATCGCGTGCTGTCATGCCGAATTCCCCCGCGATGCGCTGGAGCTCGGTGCGATCGACGTTGCGGAGCTCACCGCGACGGTGCCACCACTCGCGCAGGCGCGTAAGGAAATGGTCGGCTGCAGCCGTCAAAACGGTTTTTGATGCCGGGTGCGTGGGATTCGACATGGCTATCTCCGTTGTGGCTCCTGGCAAGGCTCAAGCAAGCAGCGCACAGCGGCATTGATCCAGATCAAGGGTTTGGGATGTCGGTCGTCTGGTGATGGTTGGGCCGCATCTCTCGTGGCGACAAGCCGGCGGACGCCCAATAGGCCGCCTCGCTCAGCCGAAGCGACGGTCTTTGACATGCGTCAAAGGTCGCGGATGCGGCAAGCAGCTATTCTTGCTGCTCATCGACCGACGGTGCCGCCATGCGCAAGAGCATTCCACGCGAGCGTCTCAGGGAGCAGCTTGCAAGCAGCGTCGCCCCGTCGCCGACTGCCGGTGTGACGATCGAGCAGGTTGCCTTCGATGCGCCATGGAACTGGCTGGCGCGCGGCTGGCGCGACCTGTGGGCAGCACCGCGTGTCAGCCTGGCCTATGGCGCCGTGTTCGCCACGCTGTCGATTGGCCTGACGCTCGGTCTGACGGCGAGCGGTCTTGAGTCCCTCGTGCTGGCCCTTGGTGGAGGATTTCTGCTGATCGGGCCGGTCGCGGCCGTTGGTCTCTATGAAACGAGTCGGCGCCTCGAGAGCGAGCAGAGCGTCGGGTTGCGGGATGGCCTGAGAGCGGGAGCGCAGGCACCGGGTCAGCTCGGTTTCTTCGGCGCAATCCTGGCGTTTGTGTATGTCGTGTGGGTGCAGGTCGCCTTTCTGCTCCTCATGCTGTTCCAAGGCAGCAGGCCGTTGCCGCCGGCAAGCGAGTTCCTGCCGACCCTGCTCTTCACAGCCCACGGACTTGGTCTTCTAGTTACCGGGACGATTGTGGGCGGCGTGCTCGCCTTCTTGGTATTCGCAATCTCGGCTATCTCGGTGCCGCTGTTGATGACGCGGCGCATGGATGCGGTGACCGCGATTGCAGCGAGCCTTGCGGCGGTGGTCTCGAATCCGAAGCCGATGGCGCTGTGGGCGGCTCTGATTGCCGGCTTCATGGCACTCGGCATCGCCACGTTGTTCGTGGGTCTGGTGGTTGCGTTCCCGCTGATCGGGCACGCCACCTGGCACGCATTTCGCGACCTGGTTCGCGAACAGCCCCACAGCTACCTATGAACGTTCCTGTTCGTCGTCCTGCAGCGCACGCCAGGCTGCGCCATCGAGGTCCTCGAACTGGCCGCTGCCGAGCGACCACAGGAAGGCGGCGAGCCCGAGCAGACCGAGCAGAAGCGCGCAGGGAATGAGCCAGGCGAGTGCGGTCATCGTGCAAGCTCCAGCCGCATGGTCTTGAGCCTGACCGCGTTGGCGGTGACCGCGATCGAGGAGGCCGACATGGCGATCGCGGCCAGCAACGGGGTGACCTGGCCCGCCATGGCCAGCGGCACGAAGATCAGGTTGTAGCCGATGGCGGTGGCGAAATTCTGCAGCGCCATGCGCCGGGCGGCACGTGCGACGGCAAGCGTCTCCAGCACCGGGGCGAGGCGCTCGCCTTGGATCACGGCGTCGGCGGCCGTCTGCGAAATATCGGCGGCGCTCGCGGGCGAGAGGGAGGCGTGCGCTGTGGCGAGAGCTGGCGCATCGTTGAGCCCGTCGCCCACCATCAGCACCTTACGGCCTTCAGCTTCTAGCGTCTGGAGGCGTGCGATCTTGGCGGCCGGCACGGCGCCGGCAGTCCAGAGGGCAATCCCAGCCTGAGCCGCGGCGGCCTCGACCACGGCCGTCCGATCACCGGACAGCAGCTCCGTCCGCAAGCCCGCCCTGCGCAACAGCGAGACGACCTCGGCCGCGTCGGGCCGCAGCCGGTCCTCGAAGGTCAGGACAACCGGGCTGCCGTGGGCCGGGCGATACCAGACAGCAGCCGTGTTTGCACGCGGCGCTTCGGCACCGCACCAGGCGGCAGAGCCGAGGCGCGCGGCGCCGTCCGGGCCGATGCGCTCCAGGCCGAAGCCCGGAACCTCCAGGACGCCAGCCGCGGGTTGGACGGCAAGGCCGCTGGCTTCGGCCGCGCGGACGACGGCGCGGGCATACGGATGGCGGCTGGCGGCAGCCAGCGATGCCGCGCGCGCCAGGACGTCATCGTTGATGTGCTGGCCCTTCGCCAGGGAAGGCTCGCCCAGTGTCAGGGTGCCGGTCTTGTCGAACACGAGCGTATCGATCTCCGCCAGGCGCTCCAGGCCGTCCGCGGCTTTGACCAGGACTCCTTTGCCGAACAGTCGACTGGTGGCTGCCACCTGCACCGCGGGCACGGCCAGCGCCAGCGCGCATGGGCAGGTGATGATGAGCACGGCGATGGCCGCCGTCAGTGCTGGTTCCCAGCCGTGACCGGTCGCGAGCCAGCCGACAAAGGTGACGAGCCCGAGGACGTGCACCGCCGGGGCATAGAAGCGCGCGGCCTGGTCGGCCAGTCGCACGTAGCGCCCGCGCGCCTGCTCGGCGGCCGCCATCAGGCGCCCGATCTCGGCCAGCAGCGTGTGCTGGTCGGTGGCCGTGGCTTCCGTCACCAACGATCCGGACAGATTGACGGTGCCGGCATAGATGAGCGCACCCGGCCGCACGAGGACCGGCATGGTCTCGCCGGTGATCAGGCTGGCGTCGACCTCACCATGGCCCTCGGCCAGGCGGCCATCGACCGCGAAGCGCTCGCCGGGCGCAGTCAGGACGCGCATGCCGGGCAGGAGCGCGCGGGCGGCGAGCCGGACCGTGGTGCCGTCGGGCTGGATGACGCTGGCGGCAGACCCGCGTAGCCCCAGCAGATTGGCTGCGGCGCCGGCCGCGCGCGTGCGCATGCGCTGGTCGAGGAAGCGGCCGACCAGGAGGAAGAAGAGGAGGGTGACAGCGGCATCGAAATAGACCTGCTCGCTGCCGCGGGCAGTCTGGTAGAGGCTCATAGCCGTCGCCAGTGTGACGCCGAGCGAGATCGGCACGTCCATATTGAGGCGTCGGGCGCGCAGAGCCTGAGCCGCCGAGCGGAAGAACGGCTGGCCAGCATAGCCCACCACGGGCAGCGCGATCAGCGCAGAAAGCCAGTGGAACAGGGCCTGCACTGACGGGCTCATGTCGCCCGCCGCCCCTGACCAGACCGAGACCGACAGCAGCATGATGTTGGCGGCCGCAAATCCGGCGACGCCGACGCGCTTGAGCAGGGCCTGGTCGGCCGCTGTCGTCGGTTCCGCGCTCTCCCCGGCGAGTTCGGCGGCCTTGAAGCCGATGCGGTCGAGCGCCTCGACAAGGTCGATGCCGGTAACGCCGGTCGCGCCGTGCACGGCGGCGACGCGCCTGGCGGACAGGTTGGCGCGTGCCGAGAGGACGCCGGGAACGGCCGTGAGCGCCAGCTCGACTTTGCGCATGCAGCCGCCGCAATGCATGCCTTCGACGGCCAAGGTCGTGGTTACGCATCGTGCGGTCTGGCTGGTGTTGCCATGTTCACGGCTGCCGAGGGCCAACTGAGTCAAGGCTTGAGCCATAGGCGCCTCCGCATGCGGTAAACGGGATCCGCGGCCTCGTGCACACCGGCCTCGAGCGAGAGCAGCCAATTGCCCTCGGCCAGCGGCGAGGCGCGCGCCTCGTATTGTCCGGGCGAGGTCTCGACGAACTTCAGGGCGATGTCGTGCCGGTTGGTGGCAGGTCGGCCCAGCACACCGGCAATTTGCATGCCGCGCACAGCGCTTCCGTCAGCCTCGGTGAGCGCCAATCGCACGCGACCGTCCCGGCCGACCTCGAGGGTCTCGGTCCAGCCCAAGCGCACCTGGCGGTCGCCGGCCACAATACGCTCGTTGTAGTGCAGGCCCTTGCGATAGGGCTCGTTCGCGACCAGCCCCGAGTGTGTGGAGACGGCCGAATAGATCATGGCACCGTTGACCATGAAGACGACTGCGAAGAAGCCGAGGAAGATGCCGAGCACGTGGCCATCGCGCAGACTCTGTCGCCTTGCTACTTTGGGCAGAATGGTAGGGCTCACGGACTCCTCCCATTCACGCTGGCGGGCTTTTGGAACTGCGTGGTGCGCGTCGTCGCCTGACCTGAAGCTAGGTCGCGAACGACCAGCGCGAACGACGTGCCTGCGCTTTCCAGCTTGGCGAGCTCGGCAGCGGGCACCGTCACGAGCACGCGCAGCTCGCGCAGATCGTCGGTCGTGACACGAATTGCTGCGCCCGCATCCATGCCCACGATCGCGAGCCTGGCCTGCGCCAGCCCACGCACGTCAAGACTGAACTCGCGCGGCTCGTGCAGTTTGTTGAGGATCTTGACCGTGTAGCCGTTGCGCACACCGCCGTCGGACAGCAGCACGTAGGGCGGATTGCGATCGCGTAGTACGTTGATCTCGAGCGTTGTACGATTGATCAGCGCCACCAGCATGATGGCGCCGACCAGGCCGATCAGGCCGGCGTAGAGGAGGGTGCGTGCACGAACGAGCTGCAACGGCGCCGCACTGCCCTTGGCGGCTGCTTCCTGTCCAGCGATGGTATCGTAAGCGATCAGCCCGCGGGGCCGGCCGATCTTGCCCATGATGTCGTTGCACGCATCGATGCAGAGCGCACACTGGATACATTCGAGCTGCGAGCCGTCACGGATGTCGATGCCGGTTGGACAGACGGCGACGCAGGCCGTGCAATCGATGCAGTCGCCGCGCCCCTCCCAGGGCTGACCCTTCTTGTGCGGCCCGCGCGGCTCGCCGCGATGCGTGCGGTAGCTGACCAGCAGCGTCTCGTGATCGATCATGGCGCCCTGGATGCGCGGCCAGGGGCACATGTAGATGCAGACCTGCTCGCGGGCGATGCCGCCGAGCAGATAGGTGGTCAGCGTGAAGATGCCGAGGAACAGGTAGGCTATGGCCGGTGCGGAGCCGGCGAGCAGCTCGCCGGCCAGCGTCGGTGCATCGCGGAAATAGAACACGAGCGCACCGCCGGTTGCCAAGCCGATGGCGAGCCAGGAGAGGTGCGTCATGCCCTTCTTCAAGAGTTTGACGGGTCCCCAAGACGCCTTGTCGAGACGGATACGGGCATTGCGGTCGCCCTGCCAGAAGCGCTCGACCGTGATCATGAGATCGGTCCATACCGTCTGGGGGCAGGTGTAGCCGCACCAGACGCGCCCTGCGGCAGACGTGACCAGGAACAGCACCAGCGCCGCCAGCACGAGCAGACCGGTGACGAAGTAGAACTCCTGCGGCCAGATCTCGAGGAAGAAAAAGAAGAAGCGATTGTGGGCCACGTCCAGTAGGACGGCCTGGCCCGGTAGGTCGGGGCCGCGATGCCAGCGCAGCCACGGCAAGGCATAATAGATGCCGAGCGTCGCCGCCATCACCAGCCACTTGACGGCGCGATAGCGGCCGTGGGCCAGCTTTGGATAGACCTTTTGCCGACCGGCGTAGAGAGGGCGGTCGTCCTGCCGATTGACGGCCTTGACGTCATGGCGCTCGACGCCGGGCGCGGCTTCCGGCCTGCCGGCCGAGATGATGTATCTATCCATGTGCGTCATTGCGCATAGGTCATTTCTGCGTGGGGGCGCTACTTGCCGCCGCCGAGGCTGTGCACGTAAACGGCAAGCGACTTGATGGTGACCGGGTCCAGCCGGCCGGCCCAGGCCGGCATCATGCCGCCGCGTCCGGTGCGGATGCTTTCGATGACTGCCTGGCGAGAGCCGCCGTAGAGCCAGATCTCGTCCGCCAGGTCCGGCGCGCCCTGATCCTGCTTGCCCTTGCCGTCTGGGCCGTGGCAGCTCGCGCATTGGTCGGCGAAGACGGTGCGACCCTTGGCCACCGCCGCGGGGTCGGTCGACTTACCGGTCAGCGACAGCACGAATTCAGCAGCGTCGTTGATCTGGCCGTCATCGATTAGCTTGTCCAGGCCATAGCGCGGCATCTGCGAGATGCGCGCATCTTTCTGGTCCGAGCGGATGCCGAAGCTGATGGTCTTGTGGATGTCCGCGATCGACCCACCCCAGAGCCAATCATCGTCGTTGAGGTTGGGATAGCCGGTGAAGCCCTGGGCGCCGCGGCCGTGACAGGGTCCGCAGTTGGTCTGGAAGGCCGCAGCGCCGCCAGCCATCGCGAAGCGCAGCAGATCGGGCGAGGTCCTGATCTGGTCGAGGGGCGTCTTCTCGAGCAGGTCGCGGAGCTGGCCTTGGGCGGCTTGCGCGGCCTTGAGTTCGTCCGCAACGGTGGCGCGCTGGCTGTAGCCGAGCACGCCTGTGGTGTAGCCGGTGAACGTCGGCCACGCCGGGTAGACGATCCAGTAGCCGACGGCCCAGACAATGGTGGCATAGAAGGTGAAGAGCCACCACTTGGGCAGTGGCTTGTTCAGCTCCTTGACGCCATCCCATTCATGCCCGGTGGTCTCGACGCCGGTGACGTCATCGATCTCGCGCTTCTTCATTGGCCTGAACCTCCGGTGTCGCCGTCCGGTCCGCGGCCGAGGTCGAGCGCGCGCCGCTGCGCCGCCTCGAAACGCGGTCCGTTCCTGGGCCACAACGCGTAGGCGAGCACGGTTGCGAACATGGCGATGAACAGCAGCAGCGAGGTGACCTGGCTGATCGTTGCGATCGTTTCATAGGTCATGGCGCAGCCCCCTCAGCGTGCGTTCGGGCCGGAGGCGTCGAAGCTGGTGAAATCGACGAGCGTGCCCAGGACCTGCAGGTAGGCGACGAGCGCGTCGAGTTCGGTTGGCTCATTGCCCGGCTTGCCGTCGAACTTGCCGACCTTGGCCTTGGGGTAGCGGCGCAGCAGCTCGCGCGCCGGCCGGCTATCAGGGGTGACTTGGGCCGCCAGGTCGGTCTTCGCCTTTTCGATCATCTCGTCGGTGTAAGGAACGCCCACCAGTCTGAGCGTCTTCAATCGAGCCGCGATATCCTCCACGTCCAGCTTGGTCTGGGCGAGCCAGGGATAGCCCGGCATGATGCTCTCCGGCACGACGGCGCGCGGATTGATCAGGTGCTCAGCCTGCCATTGATCGGAGTACTTGCCGCCGACGCGTGCCAGATCCGGCCCGGTGCGCTTCGACCCCCATTGGAAGGGGTGGTCGTACATGCTCTCGGCGGCCAGACTGTAGTGGCCGTAGCGCTCCACCTCGTCCCGGAGCGTGCGCACCATCTGGCTGTGGCAGCCGTAACAGCCCTCGCGGATGTAGATGTCGCGCCCGGCCTGCTCGAGCGGCGAGTAGGGTCGCATGCCTTTCACCTTCTCGATCGTGCTCTCGACCCAGAACAAGGGCGCGATCTGCACGATGCCGCCGATCGAGACGACCACCAGAATGCCGATCAGCAGCAGCATCGAGTTTTTCTCGAAGACTTCGTGTTTCATTGGTTTCCCCTATTCCGCCGGCGCCAGGCGCAACTCGGGCGCTGCGGCGATGCGGGGCTGATCAGCCGCATCGACGGGCTCGTCACCGCGTACGGTGCGCCAGACGTTGTAGGCCATGATCAACGCGCCGATCAGGAACAGCAGCCCGCCGACGGCGCGGATCATGTAGTAGGGCTTCATCGCCTCGACGGTTTCGATGAACGAGTACTGCAGGAAGCCCAGCTTGTCGTAGGCGCGCCACATCAAGCCCTGCGTGATGCCCGACACCCACATGGCCGTGATATAGAGCAGGATGCCGATGGTCGCGGTCCAGAAGTGCCATTCGACGAGCCGCATCGAGTAGAGCCCGCGCCGCCCCCACAGCCACGGCACTAGGCAGTAGATGGCGCCGAAGGACACCATCGCCACCCAGCCTAGTGCACCGGAATGCACGTGGCCGATGGTCCAGTCCGTGTAGTGCGACAGCGAGTTGACGGACTTGATGCTCATCACCGGACCCTCGAAGGTCGACATGCCGTAGAAGGCGACCGACACGACGAGCAGCCTCACCACCGGATCGGTGCGCAGCTTGTCCCAGGCTCCCGACAGCGTCATGAGGCCGTTGATCATGCCGCCCCACGACGGCATCCACAGCATGATCGAGAACGTCATGCCCAGCGTCTGCGCCCAATCGGGGAGCGCGGTGTAGTGCAGATGGTGCGGGCCGGCCCAGATGTAGAGGAAGATCAAGGTCCAGAAATGCACGATGGAGAGACGGTAGGAATAGACCGGCCGCTCCACGCGCTTGGGGATGAAATAGTACATGATGCCGAGGAAGCCGGCGGTCAGGAAGAAGCCGACCGCGTTGTGGCCGTACCACCATTGCGTCATGGCATCCTGCACGCCCGAGTAGACGATGTAGCTCTTCGGGTTCGTTAGGCTGACGGGGATGGTTGCATTGTTGACCAGATGCAGCATGGCGATGGTGACGATGAAGGCCAAAAAGAACCAGTTCGCCACGTAGATATGCGGCTCCTTGCGCTTGGCCAGCGTGCCCAGGAACACGAGCAGATAGACGACCCATACGATGGTCAACCACAGGTCGGCGTACCACTCGGGCTCGGCGTATTCCTTGCTTTGCGTGATGCCGAGCAGATAGCCGGTGCCGGCAATGGCGATGAACAGCTGGTAGCCCCACACCACGAACCAGGGTGCCCAGCGGCCAGGGAGGCGGGCGTGGCAGGTGCGCTGAACGACGTAGAGGGAAGTAGCGATCAGAACATTGCCACCGAAGGCAAAGATCACAGCCGAGGTGTGGAGCGGCCGCAGCCGGCCAAAGCTCGTCCACGGCAGGTCGAGGTTGAGTGCGGGGAAGGCGAGCTGCCAGGCAATGACGTCGCCGACGATAAAGCCGGCGATGCCCCAGATCACGGCGGCAATGGTGGCAACCCTGATCGGGCCGTCCATGTAGTCGTTTGACGCCTCGGGCGGCTCATTGCCGTCGAACGAGCGTTGCAGAATGAAGGCTGCTGCGAGCAGACCGGCCAGCATGAAGAGCAGCCCATGGAAGGCCATGCCGGAATCGCGCGATCCAAGCAGTAGTGCGAGGCCGATACCTGCACCAATCAAGGCGCCCAACAACGCCATGGCGTCGGCAAACGCGGCGCGCTCCTCAACCCCCGGTGCTGCCATTGCGCCTAGCCTCCCATCACTCGAGCAAAGTCCATCGATGGCGAAATGAGCGCCGGCGGGGAGGGTTATCCCGGGAACGTCCGGCCGCGTTGATGTAGATCAAGGATCGGAGCGACTGCTGCGGATGGTCGGCGTTATCTGGGCGTGAATTCGTGCGTCTGCACGGTATGGGCGGAGTGCCGAAGCAGGATGCGCGAGCTGCGGTGCTGCCGAAGGGGATCCGGCGCGCTGACCAGCAGAGCGATGGCACCGTGCCCAATATGATCCGACGATCGGGCGAGGAGTTCCTGCAACGGAGACGAGCGAGGTGTTCTCGCACCGTACCATTTGGCGTGGCTCAGTAGCGTGCGAAGCAGGTCGCCGGAGGTAGCGACGACGTCCTGGTTTTCGGCCAGAGGCGAGAGCGGTTGGAATTGCCCGGTGAGCAACGCCCTGGCAGGCGCGGGGACCGCGGCGCCTGCCATCGGCATGAGGCGGTCAAACGCTTGGCGTGTTCCGACGAGGCATAGGTCTCGCGGATCGAAGTTGTCGGCGAAGAGATCGGTGATCGCACTCTCGAGCCGCTCAGGCTCGTGGAAGACGCCGATCGCAAGCCGGAACGGGTCAGCGCTCTTTCCCATATGTTCCCTAGCCTCGGGCGCCACTGACGATGCTTGGCTGATGTGCTTGCCGTGACCGCGCCAAGCGTCCATTGAGCATGTGGGACTGGAGCTCAAAGGTCGACATCTCCCTGGGCCAGCCCCTCCAGTGCTTCAATATCGAGCACACGCACGCGGGCGCTTTGAGCCAGATCAATGATCGCGAGCTGCCGCAACTTGGTGAAGGTTCGGCTCACGGTTTCGATTGTGAGACCAAGGAAGTCGCCGATGTCGGCCCGTGTCATCGGCAGATCGATGACGGTTGCATCCTGCCCGTTGCGCCGGCTGCGGCGGACCATGGCCAGCAGGAAGGTGGCGACACGTTCCGCGGCACTGCGCTGACCCGTCGTTAGCAGCAGGTCATGCGCGGCTGCAAGCTCTTGCGAAATCGCCTCGTAGAGTTTCAGTCCAAGTGCTGGATCTTGACGCGCGAGGCGCTGCACCGTGCTCCAGGGCACGGAGCGCAGCTGGGACCGCTTGGTCGCTTGCGCATTGCACTGGTGGTCGTCGCAAGCGCCAAGGCCGATCAGATCGCCGGGATAGGCAAAGCCCAGGACTTGGCGACGACCGTCCGGCATGACCTTGTACAGGCAGATTGCACCGACCTCGACACGGTAGAGGTGAAACCTAGGGTCGCCCTCCGTGAAGACGTGCTCCTTGGCCGCAATAGCGCGCGTAGGTGCACGCGAAAAGTGCTCGTGGAGCGTGCGCGGGGCGGGAGCTTCGCAATGCTTCGTATGGGCGAGCGGGAGAAGCAGCGAGGGGGTCGAGGACAGCGCATGTGAGAGCATGATGATTTCCCTGGTTCGAGCATGTCGTGTTCGCAAGGAACCAGTGCCCGGCTGCGGGCATTCGGCGATCGAGAAAGAAATTGTAAGAAATTGTAACAGCGGCTCTCCGCACCAGATGCCTTCGAGGTGCCGGCGTCGCCTCCAAGCGGCGTGTGCGCTTTCTGGAACGCACTGATCGACAAGGGTGGGTCGAAGCGCGTATATCGGCAGTCAGCCCTTTCAGATGCCACCACGGTTGTCGATGGCGAACGTGCACATCCTTGTCGTCGATGACGAGCCCGAGATTCGAGCGCTGCTGCGCAAGTGTTTCGAGCGGGAAGGGTTTCAAGTTACGGAAGCCAAGAATGGCGCGGAGTTGCGAGCGCGGATCGAGCAGGATGCAATCAGCCTCATCACGCTCGATCTCACGCTTGGGGGCGACGACGGCCTGGAGCTTGCCCGCGAGGTTCGGGGGCGCTGCAACGTTCCCATCATCATGATCACGGGCAAGGGCGACACGATCGATCGCGTCGTCGGTCTCGAGCTGGGGGCCGACGACTACATTGCCAAGCCGTTTCAGCTGCGGGAGGTGCTTGCCCGCGTGCGCGCGGTCTTGCGACGCTACAGCGCGGCCGAGGGGCCTGTCGCGCAAAGTCCTTCGGCGAACGAGCGCTACGCGTTCGATGGTATGGTGCTGGACATTACGCGGCGGGAGCTGGGTCGCAAGGACGGCGAGCTGCAGGAGCTGACGACCGCCGAATTCAACCTGCTCGAGATCTTCGTCAAGCGGCCGCATCGCGTTCTATCCCGCGACAACATCATGGATTTGCTGAAAGGCCACGACTGGTCGCCGCTCGATCGCTCGATCGACGCCCTGGTGGGACGGCTGCGCAGGAAGGTCGAGACCGATCCTGACCATCCCCGCTTGATCAAGACCGTGCGCGGCATCGGTTACGCCTTCACGGCCGACGCAAAGCGGCTCTAGGCGCCGTCGAGGGCCGTTCGGAGGGCACGGGCCAGCTCATCTCCCGTGTACGGCTTGCGCAAGATCTCCAAGTCGGGTGCCGTTGTCTCGCCGGCTCGCGCCACGTCTTCGGCAAAGCCAGACGTGAGCAATACGCGAACCGACGGTGCATGTTGCGTCGCCCACCGGGCCAGGTCGAATCCCGACATGCCGCCCGGCATGACGACGTCGCTGAAAATGAGGTCGACCTTCTTACCCGAGCTCAGCACCTCGATGGCGCGCGCCGCATTCTCGGCCTCGATGACGGTGTAGCCGAGATTGCCGACACGCCGCGCCGAAACCCTGCGCACCTCGGCGTTGTCCTCCACGAGAAGTATGGTTTCACCAGCACGCTGCGTTGCGGCCCTTTCCCCTCGCGCGGTTGCCGTCGTTTCAAGCGCGGTCGTCACGCGGGGAAGGTAGAGATTGACCGTCGTACCCTTGCCGACCTCGCTGTAGACGGTGACGTGGCCCCCGGACTGCTTGACGAATCCATACAGCACGCTGAGCCCAAGGCCGGTGCCCTTGCCTGGTTCCTTGGTCGTGAAGAAGGGCTCGAAGACACGGGCGAGAATCTCGGGGCCCATGCCGACGCCGGTGTCGGAAACGGAGAGACGGACATAGTCGCCGGGCTGGACACCGACCTCGGTTGCAACGTCGCGCTCATCGAGCACGACGTTCTTGGTTTCGAGCACGAGTTTGCCGCCGGCCGGCATGGCATCGCGCGCATTGATCGCTAGGTTGAGCACGGCGTTTTCGATCTCGCTTGGATCCGCTTTGACCGACCACAGCCGCGGGGCCAGGAGTGTGGCAAGCGCAATGGTTTCCCCGAGCGTGCGGCGGAGAAGCTCAGCCATCGAAAGAACCTGGTCGTTGAGATCGAGAACGACAGGCTCGAGCCGGCGCCGGCGCGCGAAGGTCAACAGCCGGTTGGTCAGCCGCGCCCCCATCAGCGCCGCATCATTGGCCCGGGCCAGCAAGTCGCGATGCTCGTTGCTTTGCAGCTCCATCTCGAGCAGCTCGAGATTGCCGGTGATGATCGTCAGCAGATTGTTGAAATCGTGCGCGATGCCGCCCGTCAATTGGCCTATCGCCTCCATGCGCTGGGATTTGCGCAACGCTTGGTCCTGGACGACCTGTTGGCTGATATCACGATTGAGGGACAGAAAGCCGATGAAGTGACCGTCCTGGTCATGAAGCGCAGATACGACCGTTTCGGCCGGGAATGCCTCGCCGGACTTGCGACGAAACCGGATGGTCCGGAGGCCCAACGGTTCGTGTTCCTTCAGACGTTCATTGAGTTCTTGAGCACGTTGGAACTCGGCCGGCGTTTCATGGAGGACGGCCATGGATTGGCCGATCAACTCCTCGGGTGCGTAACCGAACACGCGCATCACGGCCGGGTTGCACAACGTAATCCTGCTTTGCGGATCGACGATCAGGACGGCGTCGGGGAGTTGGTTGAATATGGCCTGGAGCAGGGCCTGCTCCGCCAGCACGCCCACGCGTTGCTCCGAAAGATCGTGCAGGATGCCCGTGAAATATTTCTGGCCCTCGGCCTCGAAGGCGCTGACCGACAAGTGAACGGGAAAGATGGCTCCATTCTTGCGGCGGGCCATGACCTGTCGACCGATACCGATGATCTTGCGCTCGCCGGTCTCGAGATGGTGGCGAAGGTAGCCGTCATGCCGGCTGCGAAACGGTTCGGGCATCAGAACGTTGACGTTACGGCCGATGAGCCCGTCGCCGGAGAAACCGAACATCTTTTCGACCGCGGGGTTGAGGGTTCGGATCAATCCCTTGTCATCGATGATGATGATAGCGCCGACGGCCGTCTGGAGTGCGGCCTGCAGCATTTGCGAGCCGAACTGCTGGCCGGCGGCTGCCTCGTTAGCGTCAGACATGCAAACATTCCTGAGCAGCGCGCAAACGGCGCAGAAGCATTATGATGGCGCCTGAGCCGAAGGACCTACGATAGCCTCGTGTTGGCGTCCAGGCCGTTCGAATCTTTTAGGCCGCTCAGCGCAGGTCAACCAGCCGCACGAATGGGTGCCGACCAGAATGCGGCGTGTGAACACCACTGCCTGCCCTTGCATGGGAGCGCAAGAGGTGGCACCGGCTAGGGCAACTCCGGCGTCAATACTGCTGCGCCAGTGAGCCGGCCGTCGCGCAATCGCGCAAGGGCAGTATTGGCTTCGCTCAGTGGAAACGTTTCGACATGCGTCTTGACTTCGACTTGGCCGGCAAGCGCAAGGAAGTCCTTAGCGTCCTGGCGGGTCAGGTTGGCGACGGAGCGTACGATCCGCTCGCCCCACAGCAGCTGGTATGGCATGGCCGGGATGTCGCTCATGTGAATGCCGCCGAGCACCACCGTGCCTCCCTTGCGCACGCTTCGCAGGGCCGCCGGCACGAGCCCGCCGACGGGTGCGAAAATGATCGCAGACTCGAGCGAGACTGGGGGTGACTCATCCGAGCCGCCGGTCCAGGCGCAGCCGAGACCTCGCGCGAAAGCTTGTGCGTCGATATCACCCGGGCGGGTGAAGGCATACACGGTACGCCGCTCGAACTGTGCGACTTGTGCGACGATGTGCGCGGCGGCTCCGAAACCATAGATGCCGATGGTGCGTGCGGCGCCAGCCATGCGTAGCGCGCGATAGCCGATCAGCCCGGCGCATAGGAGCGGCGCCGCGGCGGCGTCGGTGTGGCGCTCCGGCAGCGGGAAGCAATAGCCGGCCTCCGCCACGGCGTACTCGGCGTAGCCGCCGTCGATCTGGTAGCCCGTGAACCGCGGCGCATCGCACAGGTTTTCGTGTCCCGCCGTGCAGTAGCTGCAGCACCCGCAGGTGTGACCGAGCCAAGGAACGCCAACGCGATCGCCGACGCGGAAATGCTGGACGTTGGGTGCCACGGCCTCCACGCGGCCGACAATCTCGTGGCCGGGGATGATCGGCAGTCTTGGTTCGGTGAGGTCGCCGTCGACAATATGCAAGTCGGTGCGGCAAACACCGCAAGCTGCAACCTTGACCAGGATCTGGCCTGATCGGGGCTTCGGGTCTGGCACACTCATAAGGCGAAGCGGCGCGCCAGGTTGCTCCAGCACCATGGCTTTCATGGGTCGGCCTCGGTGTCGGCGCGCGACTTGTGCGTGCCAGTGCTGTTATAGGCCAACGGCAGGACGACGCGGCGAACGCTATCGTCGCCCGGTTCGGGCTCGATGGAGAACCCAAGCTCGCGGCACATCTGCAGCATGGTGGAGTTGGCGGCGAGCACGGAGCCGTGAAGTTGCTCGAGTTTCTCGGACCTGGCATAGGCGATGAGGTGCTGCATCAGCTGCCAGCCGAGACCACGGCCCTTGAGATCGGACCTGACCAGGATGGCGTACTCGGCGCGGACATAGTCGGGGTCTGCCACCATGCGAACGACACCCAGCAGCGCGCCGGACGCCTTGGCCGTGGCAACGAACGCCATCTCGCGCGCGTAGTCGATTTGCGTGAGTCGCGCCAGGAAGCGGTGTGAAAGATCAGGCGCGACGGTGAAGAACCGCAGCCGCTGATCGTCGGGTGTCACGTGGGCGAAGAAGTCGGCGTAAAGGGCTTCATCTTCTGGGCGGATCGGCCGAATGTGAATGGTGCCGATCGGCTCGATTTCCGTGTCCGTCGACCATTGCGAGGGATAGGGCCTGATGGCCATCGGCACGCGCGGGGCTCTTGCCGCATCGGCTACCACCACCCTGGCGTCGAGCGCGATCACGCCCTTGTCGTCGGCGAGTAACGGATTGATGTCGATCTCGCGGATCTCGCTGTGGTTCGCAACAAGGTAGCTGAGCCGCACCAGCGTTTCCCCTATCTGCTCGACATCGGCGGCGGGGCGATCGCGATAGCCCTGCAGGAAGCGCCAGGCCCGCGTTTGCCGCATGAGGTCGCGGGCGAGATTGAGATCGAGCGGCGGCAGCGCGTGCGCCGTATCGCGCGCCACCTCGACGGCCGTGCCACCGGCACCGAACATCACCAGCGGGCCAAACGTCTGATCAACGGCCATGCCGAGGATCAGCTCGTGCGCCCGAGAGCGTCGGATCATCGGCTGTACCGTGAAGCCATCGATCCTGGCCTGGGGCATGACGCGGGCTATGCGCTCGATCATGTCCTCCGCCGCGCCTCGAGCATCGTCGGCGCGTTGCAATCCCAATCGCACGCCGCCGACATCGGACTTGTGGGAAATATCGTCC
Source organism: Hyphomonadaceae bacterium (assembly GCA_019747815.1). Classification (GTDB taxonomy): domain Bacteria; phylum Pseudomonadota; class Alphaproteobacteria; order Rhizobiales; family Hyphomicrobiaceae; genus AWTP1-13. Next base: position 71,801 of record JAIEQJ010000056.1, on the reverse strand, counting down.
GAAAGGACCTTGACGACGGCGGCGCCATGCTCGGCGATGGCGGGCTCGGCCATGGCGGCGACTTCCGCAGGGGTCCTGGCGACCTGCGTCGGCACGACGGGAATGCCGTAGGCGGCCAGCACACCCTTCGCCTCGACCTCGGACAGCACGGTCCGTCCAGCAGCAAGCACCGACGCAATGATCGCCGCTGCCTTGTCGCGCTCGAGCCCGAGATCATCGGCCAGCGATGGCGGCGTGCGCATGAGCTGCTCCTGGGCGCGCGAGTAGCGCACGAGCTGCATGAACCCATCGATGGCGTCGGCCGGCGTGGCGAAGCCCGCGATGCCCTTGGCGGCGAAGAGCCGACGCGCTCCCTGGCTTGCGCCGTCGCCGAGCCAGTTGGTGATCAGAGGCTTGCAGCGGCGGCCGGCGCTCGTGCGGCGATCCAACGCCTCTAGCACCTGTTCCGCGACGGCAGTGCTCGACGCCAGTGCCGTCGGACAATTGATGACCAGAACGGCGTCCGCCGTGTCGTCATCCATCAACAGGTCGACGGCAGTCGAATATCTGGCCGGGTCCGCATCACCGATGATGTCCACGGGGTTACCGCGCGACCATGTGGGTGGCAGAATGCGATCCAGGGCTGTGCGGGTCGCGTCGGAGAGCGGGGCAAGGCGGCCGTCGAGATCGCCGAGGCGATCGGCTGCCAGCACACCCGCCCCACCGCCGTTGGTGAGGATTGCCAGGCGGTCGCCGAGAAGTTGTGGATGCCGCGCCAGGATTTCCGCGGCGCTGAAGAGATCATCGAGCTCGCGCACGCGCAGCAATCCTGCCCTGCGGAATGCAGCCTCGTAGGCCGCGTCGGCTCCAGCCAATGCGCCGGTGTGGGAAAGGGCCGCCTTGGCGCCCGTCGCGCCACGTCCGGCCTTGACGACGATGACGGGCTTGGATCGGGCGGCGCGGCGCGCCGCCGACAGGAATTTCGGCGCGTTCGTGACCGCTTCCATGTAGAGCAGAATTGCGCGGCTCTTTGCATCGCCGGCCAGGTAGTCCAGCATGTCGCCGAAATCGGCATCGGCCATGTCGCCGAGCGAGACCACGTGTGAGAAGCCGATGCTGCGGGCGCACGCCCAGTCGATGATGGCCGTGATCAGTGCGCCGGATTGCGACAGAAAGGCGAGCTCTCCGGCGAGCGGAGGCTTGTGCGAGAAGCCGGCGTTGAGGCCGATGCCGGGCACCATCAGACCCAGGCAATTGGGACCCTGGATGCGCAGCAGGTGTGGGCGAGTCGCTTCCAGCATTGCGCGTCTCAGGTCGTCGCGAATCCCTGCCGTAATGACGACCGCGGCACGTGTTCCCTTGGCGGCCAGCTCGGCAATCAGCGCGGGGATGGTTGCCGGGGGCGTGACGAGCACGGCCAGGTCCGGCGCGGCGGGAAGAGATGCGACGGACGGATGGCAGGCGTGCCCTTCGATGGCGCTGTACTTCGGATTGACGAACCAGACCGGCCCCGGAAATCCGCCTCCGAGCAGGTTCTGTGCCGTGATGAGACCCACGCTGCCCGGCTTGGTGCTGGCGCCGATCAGCGCCACCGATCGCGGCCGCAGGAGAGAGTCGAAGTTGCGGATGGTCATGGCGCCTCGCCGCGATTGTTCGCCGTTTCTGGTCGGTGGGGTGCGGAGCCCAAGACGATGATAGCGCGCCGAAGGGTCTCGTCCGTGCCACTGCCGGCGTCCAGTGTCGCCCACGCCGACGACAAGGTGCCGGTATCCCATGTCAGTTGACGCGCAACGAACTCCGGCGTCGCATCCGAAGCGTCGTTGCGGCGCGCCGCTACTCGGGCAGCCAGCTCCTTGCCTGCGGCAGTGAGCCACAAGCCGCGGAACCGCACTCCCAGGTCGGATGCCACAGCTTCGATGGCCGATCGCTCATCCAGGGTCGAGTGGACCGCATCGACGACAACGGATTGACCCGCCGTCAGGGCAATGCGCGCCTTCCTGCAAAGAGCCTCGTAGACGGTGCTGGACGCCTCAACCGAATAAGCCTGAGCAGGCAGCCGCACGGTCTCTGCGACGCCGAACAAGGCCTTGCGCTCCAGGTCGCTTCGCAGGTGCACCGCACCCGGCGCTGGATCGAGCCCAGGCGCGAGCGCCGCTGCCAGTGTGGTCTTGCCGGTTCCGGACAAACCGCCGATGGCGATGAGTTGCGGTGGGTTCGGCGCCAAATAACCGAGCGCCGCGCGCAAGTAGGTCCGTGCGCTCTCCCTGTCTTCCTCGGCGGCTTCGCGATCTTCTTGCGCAGCGCGATCGATGGTCACCATGGCGCGAACGCCGGCACGAAGTCCGAGGAAGAGGGGAAGTGTCTGCAGGCCCATCAGGTCGAGGTCGTCCTGGGACCGCCACAAGTAGCGGTTGAGTACGACGTTCGCGGCTCGCGCTTGTCCATGCCGGTCGAGGTCCATGAACAGGAAGGCGAGGTCGTAGAGAGTGTCGACGGTCGCGATCTTCTCGTCGAACTCGATGGCGTCGAAGAGTACGGGCCGGCCCTGCCACTGCACGATGTTCCCGAGGTGCAGGTCGCCGTGGCAGCGCCGCACGAGGCCTGCCTCGGCGCGACGATCGAGTGTGGCTGCGGCGCGGCTGAGCTGGCTTTGCGCATCCCGCGAAAACTCGCCGGTGTCCTTGCTGGCAAACGCATCTGACCGAGCAAGCGAGCTGCAGATCGAGGCCAGGAGCTCGCCGATGCGCGCCGCGCCAGAAGCAGAGTTGACGCATTGCGCGCCACGATGGCTGTCGAACACCGTATCGGCCACGGTCTTCGCCAGGTCCGCGGCGATTCCCTCAGTTGCGGCGATGTTGCTCAAGAGTGCCGACTGGTGGAAACGGCGCATGTGCACCGCCCATTCGGCGATGGCGCCATTGCTGCCGAACGCCAGCCTGCCGTCGACAGAGCGCGTGATCGGCATACAGCCGAGATAGAGGTCGGGAGCGAGCCGACGGTTGACCTCCATCTCTCGCGCGCACGCTGCTCTGCGCTTCTCGAGGGTGGAAAAATCCATGTAGGGAAAGCGCACCGCCCGTTTGATCTTCCAGGCTTCCGCGCCGGCGAGGAACACCAGGTTGCCGTGGGTCTCGAAGCGATCAACACGGGACACGCCGGCGTAGGAGGACGGGTCGGCGAGGAAAGCGATGACTGCCGCCTGGTCGCTGCGCTCGGCTGTGGATTGCTCATTGGTCATCAAGCACCAGACGCCTGCATGGCCGCCGAATTCGTCGGACGAGTTGCCACTAGGGCCGAGAGGCGAGCTTGGCCCTGGCCACTGAAGTCCGCGTGTTGCAAATGCTTACACTAACGATAGGGCGGCCTTGACGCGGATCAAGGCCGCAGCGCGCCAGACCAATCACGCTTCCGCTCCTGGGAATTGAAGCGAAGGCCCCGGCCATGTCGTACAGAACGATCCTCGTGCATTTGAACGACTCTCGTCGGGCCGGCCGGCTGCTCTCTTATAGCGTGGCGCTGGCGTGCGCCTTCGAAGCGCGCTTGACCGGTCTGCACGTGTTTCCCGCGCTGCGCCTCGAGTCGCCAATCCCGCTGCCCGTTGGCAATGACGTGCTCGGGGGCCTCCGGTGGAGCATCGACGAGGAAGGCCAACACATCAAGTCGCTGTTTGAAGAGATGACCGCCAACGAGCGGTTCATTGGCGAATGGCGCTCGATCAGGTCCGAGCGAGTTGATCCTGCCAAGATCGTTGCGGCGCGTGCGCGAGCCGCGGATCTCGTCGTTACCAGCAAGGCTGATCCAGCATGGGATCTTTCTTTCCTGCTCGATTTCCCGGAGCGCCTTGCCGTCGAGAGCGGCCGGCCGGTTCTGGTGATCCCTGATGACAGCGCGGTTGCGGCCCTTCCCGAGCGCATCGTGATCGCCTGGAACGCGAGCCGCGAGGCGACGCGTGCCCTCTTCGACGCGCTGCCGCTGTTGAAGCGCGCGCGCAGTGTGCAGCTTCTGACGATCGACGAGTATGACCATGTCGGCGAGTCCGTATTGCACCGCGAGGAGCTTCTGCCGGCCAGCGCCATTGCCGAAACGCTTAGTTGCCACGGCATCAGGGCGAGCATCCGCGAAGTCAAGGCCGGCAAGACGTCGACCGGCGAGCTGCTGTGCGCGCAAGCGACCGAGGCCGATCTGCTCGTCATGGGCGCCTACGGCCACGCGCGGCTGCACGAGTTTGTGTTTGGTGGCACCACGCGCCATGTCCTCAGGAACATGACTATCCCGGTCTTGTTCTCCCACTGATCGCGACGGAGAAGCGATGATGACGAAAGCAGAGACATTGTTGCGCCGCGTGCGATTGGAGCTGGCGCGCGATCATGAGTTTCCCAACGGCAGCAGCGAGCGCGGCTATGAGTTCATTGCCCCGCTCGATAGCCGCGGCCGTATCGATCTTGCCGCCTGGAAGACGCTGCGCGACCGCTGTCGCGTGCGCCGTTTCTGGGCTCACGAGCGTGACGAGGTGGGTCACATTGTTCACAAGCGCGGCACGTGGGCCTTCCACTACGATATTCATGGCGACCCCAACCACGACGAGACCGGGTTCCGCCTCGACGCCCATACCTTCGTTCCCAGCGAGTACGTATCTATCAAGGAGCAGGACGGGGTGTTGCGAACCTTTCGTGTGGTCTCGGTTCGGGAGATCGACTAGTAGCTCACCGAGCGACCGAAGCGCCTACGGAAAGATCGTTGCTCTCGCGAGCAAGGCCATGTCGATGATCAGGAGGCCAGCGCACGTGACCAATGCTGCCCACGGTATCCACACGGGTGCGACGTAGCCGCCGGGCGGCGCGGGCCGCGCGCGTGCCTTGATGCGGATCAGCGCCAGATTGACCAGCGCAAACACGATCAGCGTGATGCGCGAGGTGAGATCGGCGAGTTGATGCAAGGGGAGTAGCATCGCCAACAGCAGCACGAGCGCCGTTGTGACTACCGTGGCATTGAGCGGAGTTCGCGTGGACTTGTTGACGGCGCCGAAGAATGCCGGTAGCTCGCCCTGCCGGGCGAGACCGTAGAGCACGCGCGACGACATGATGATTTGCACGATGATGCCGTTGAGCGTCGCAACGATGGCAATCAGGCTCATGGTGCGCGGCGACGCCCCAGTCAAGCGCTCGAAAACGAGCCCAAGCGGTGCCTTCGATTGGGCAAGCTCCTCACGCGGAACGGTGACCAGCGCCACCCAGACCACAAGTACGTACAGCAAGGTCGAGAGCGCCAACGTCAGAAAGATTGCGCGGGGCAAGGTGCGCTGAGGCTCGCGGACCTCCTCGGCCACGTTGGCCAGGCTTTCGAACCCAATGAAGGCAAAGACCGCCAGCAGGACTGTGCCCATGATGCCGGCCATGACGCCGCCGTCGCCGAGCGGCGGTAGAGCTTCGGGCAATCGCGTGACCAGATCGGGCCCTGATGCCATGCCTGCGACGATGAGGAGCAGGAGGCCGCCGACCTCGATCACGGTCATGGCGCCGGCAAAAATCACCGACTCCTTGATGCCCCACGCGGCAACGGCACCCATCGCCGAGACCACGGCAGCGACCAGGACCAGTTCTGGCAAGGTCACGAAGACGCCGATGTACCCCGCACTCCCAACGCTTATGGCTGCGGCGGAGACAATGGCAACGGCAACCACCAGCAAGCCGACGCACAGGGCCAGCTTGTCGGATTGGAAGGCGTCGCGAATGTAGGCGGCCTCGCCGGCGGCGACCGGCAAGCGTCCCGCCAGCTCGGCAAAGGATGCGGCGGTCAGGGCCATCAGGATGGCGGCGAACACGAAGGCAATGGGCGCGTGCATGCCGGCGCGTGCGGCCGCTGCCCCGATCAGCACATAGATGCCGGCACCGATGGTGACGCCGAGCCCGTAGAGGGTCGCCTGGAGAAGAGACAGCGACCGCTTCAGAGGCAGGCCTGGCGCTGCTCCCAAGGTTGACACCTCCACACGTTGCTCGTCCACAGCTGCTATCTATCCTCCACGCCGTCCGAGGTCACGCAGGTGTTCGAGCCACTTGCGCCGCTTCTCGTTGGTCATGCCTTCGATCATTCCGATCAGCGTGTGGCGGCTCGGCTTGATGCCGACGAGCGCCAGGTTCTGGGTCAGGCTCTTGAGCCCGTGCGCGCCGAAGTACCAGCGGTAGATCAGCGCCGGCATGCCCATGGTGACGACCACGCGTGCGCTGCGCCCAGTCAACAGCTTGGTCCAGCCGCCCGTTGCCGACATGCGCATGGCGAAGCCGGGGCGAAAGGCTTGCTCGAGGAAGCCCTTGAGCAGCGCCGGCATCATGCCAATCCACAAGGGATGGATGAGCACCAGGTGCTCGGCCCAGCCAATGGTCTCCTGCGCCGAGGCTATCGCGGGCGGAGTCTGGCCGCTATCCCAATCCTGCTTGGAGCGCAGGAGCGGAAAGTCGATGTCCGCGACCGCGATGATCTTCACCCGGTGGCCGGCGGAAGCCGCGCCTTCGGCATAGGCGTCGGCGAGCGTGTGACAGAAATGTCCGCCTCCGGGCGTGGGGTGACCCTGTATGATGCAAATGCGCTTCATGGCCGGTGAGCTGTGCCTAACACTGCCGGGTCGCTTCGGTCAGCGCCCGCATGACGTCGTCGCGCGAGATCATGCCTACGAGCTGGCGATGGGAGTCGAGCACGGGAAAGCTGCGGGCTTTGAGGCCGACCATCATCTGCAGAACGCGCGTGAGCGGTGCGGTCGGCTCGACGTGCACGACTGCTTCGGTCATCACGTCTGCTACGACTCTCTGCATCAACTCGTCGTAATGCGGCACCATCTGCCCGGTCGTCAGGGGGAAGGCCTTGAGAAAGTCGAACTTGGTTACGATCCCCAGCAGGCGACCTCCTTCGAGCACGGGAAAGGCATTGAAATCGTGTATCTCGAATAGGCGTCCGAGCTCGCGCAAGGTGAGCTTGCGGGTGACGACTTTCACCTCGCCGGTCATGTAGCGACCAGCCGTGCATTCGAGAAAGCGATACATTGCGCCTCCGGCACCATTGGTCGCCTGCATGGTCAGGTCCTCCACCGTCACGTGTGATGGCTCGCGTGCTGTTTGGTACTGCGCTCACCACCCAGCTTTGGCAGTACCGACATCAGCACGCATCGCCGATTGGAGCGGTGTCGACCTTGCAACCGCTGGTCAGTGAGAGAACAGCGTCGGCACAGTCATATGCCGAGCGATGTGCCGGGTTGCGCCACCGAACACGAGCTCGCGCATGCGCGAGTGGCCGTAAGCGCCCATCACCAGCAAATCTGCACCGGCATCGGCCACGCGCGAGAGCAGCTCGTCCCCGATACCGATGTCGGCCGCCGCAGAGATCCGCACGGTAGGTTTGATGCCGTGGCGCGCGAGCGCAGCGGCAATGGTGGTGTCGGGTGCGAGGGATGCAGCGTCGTCGCGGCCGCGGCCTTCCTTGACCTCGAGGATCTGTACCGTCTCTGCTTGCGTAAGAATTGGAAGAGCGTCGAACGCTGCTCGCGCAGATTCGCGTCCCGCCTTCCAGGCGATCACGACGTTGCGACCGATCTCAGGATAGCGACCGACATACGGCACGACGAGCACCGGCCGCCCGCTTTCGAGCGCCAGGCGCTCGGGAAAGTCCATCAAAGGAGACAAATCCCAATCGGGATGAGTCTGCCCGGCGATGATCAGGTCGGCGGCGCGGCCATGATCCATGACGACAGCGGCGAGATCGACATGCGGCACTTTCAACGCTCGCCATTCAGCGACAAACGGCTGTTTGGCCGTCATTCGCGCGAAGGTGGCGGCGATCTCCTCCGTTTCTTGGCGATCGAATGCGGCGACCGATCCAAGCACTCTTGACGCGTAGGGCACGGAGATTGGCGGAGCGGGGAGGCTCGCATAAACGTGCATGCCGATCAGGTGCGCGTTGTGCCGACTGGCCAAGGAGATGGCCGGCTCCAGCAAAGCTTCGGCGCGACGCTTGTCGTTCAAGTGAACGAGGATCGTCCTGTACGTCATGGGGCTCAAACCTTTTCCTTTGGTGCGATAAGCCGACGCCAATGGCGCCGATGCGATGGCTATTGTTGCTCTCGGACGACTGGATGCTTCGGGGTAGTGCGTACCTGCGGCAGATCGATCGAGCAGAGCTCGACGATGTCGATGCTGGCCCGCACAAAGCGGCCACACACGATTCCACGGTGTTCGGACTCCGACAGGTCGAGCCACACCACGAGCCTTCCGCGGTCGATTTGACTTTGGAGTTCGACGGCCTGGTGGTGGGTGACCCAGCCGGTAAGCGCGTCCGCGAGGTTTCGTGCACCTTCGGCCTGACGCTGGCCGAGCGCACCAGCAAGTTTTCCGGCGGTGCAGTAGGCGCGCTGTTGTGAACCTGGAAAGCGCAATTCGATGGCATGGTCCAGCAGCGCCGACGCTGCTCCTGTGCCTGCCTCGCCAGCTTCAATACTTGCTCGCGCCGTGGCACGCGCGTCTGCCGTCAACATGACCGACACTTCGACCTCAACACCTTCTGCTTTGAGATCGCGGAGAACAGCACACAGGCTTTCCCAGTTCTCGAGCGTCGCAACGGCGAACTGGATTGCTCCTGGATGGCAGAAGGCGTCGATGTCGGCAATTTTCATGGCTTTTGCAGTGCTTGGTGGCGGTTTGTTTGATGATGCTCGGCCAAGACTCGACGCGTGGCCTTGACGTGGATCAAGGGTGCGTCGGATCGAGCGGCCCGACGAACCGAGGCGACGAGTATTCGGGCGCACTGAGCGCGATGGGCCAGGTCGAAGTCCGCGGCCGACAGGTCCCTAGAGTGCCAAGACGATGCGGGTCGCTGCGCGGGAAACGCAGGGGCAAAAATACTTTCTTCGATCGGCGGCAGTCAGACATGTATCCTTGTGCAGAAGATCGCCCTCCACGTAGGGTATCGTGCACATACCGCATCCACCGGTCTGGCAGCCCGGTTCGATGGCAATGCCGGCCGCCAGCAGGGCGTGGAGGGCCGTTGTGTCCGGTCCGACGGCTAGATGCCGATCCGACCAGGCGAGGTAGATCTCAAAGGGATGGCCCGCCATTGGTCGCTCTATCCGGATGTGCGCGGCTTTGCGAGCAAGGGCCCGAAGGTGACCGCAAAGCCACCAAATGCCATGACCCAAGCGGTGGCGGAAATCATCAACAGCGGATCGCGCCACATGTCGAAGGCGCTGAGGACGCGCGCCGCGGCAGCGGCAATAACCGCAAGGTAGATGAACTGGATTGCGGCGGAGGCGGTGAGCGCCTGTCCGGTGTTTCTAAGGCTGGCACGCGTCATGACGGCAAGCGTCATCGTTCCGATGGCCCCAACGGTCCAACCATGCAACGCGCCGGTCGAGACGACGAGCGTGGGTGTGGCTATCGCCATGGCTAGGAGCAGAAAGCCGATCGGTAGAAAAGCGTAAGCGACATGCAGCACAAGTACGAGCGGCTCGTTTGCCGTGCGATGCCCCGCCCAGCGTGCCAAGCGCACGGCGTGAAGGACCGCTGCTCCCCCTGCAAGGGCCGCGGTCGTGACGGCGTGAGGGGCGGCGATCCAGGCGGCGATGGCCAATGCGCCAAAGACGATGGCGGCTGTATCGAAGTGGCCGAAGGGCGCAGGCAGGCGCCCCGGCCGCGACCGGGCAAGCCAATTGCGCGTGAAGCTCGAGACGATGCGACCGCCGATGAGCGTGATCAGCAGGACCGCGGCACCGATGCCGATGCGGATACCGTAGCCGCTGCCACCGTGGAGCAGTAGGGATTCGGCGTGGAACACGGTGTTGCCGGTCAAGAGAAGGGCAATGAGAGCGAGCACCTTCAGATTGTGAAGGTTGCGCCCAGCAAGGATTTCGCGTGCGATGACGGCTCCCAGGGCCGCAAGGAAGAGGAGGTCAATGACGGCAGCAACCGCCGCACCGATTTGCGCGGATAGGAAAATAGCCAATCGACCCGCGACCCAAAGGAGCACCAAAAGGAGCAACGGAGTACCGGTCACGGGCAAACGCCCGGTCCAGTTGGGAACTGCTGTGAGCAAGAAACCGGCGACGATGGCAGGCACGTAGCCGTAGATGAGTTCGTGGACGTGCCATTCGAGAGGCGAGAAGGCGGTGGGCAGGATGAGCGCACCCCCGAGCATCGGGAGCCAGATCGCGACGACAAGCGCGGCCCAAACTGCGCCAAGCAGAAAAAACGGCCGGAACCCGTAGCTTAGAATCGCCGGGCCGCCGTAAGTGCGCACGCGTTCGGCCGTCGTGGGCATGCTCTGTGTGCGTTCCAGAATGGTGAAGCGTCAGTGGTGACAGGAACAGGATGGCTTCGGCGTCGGAATCTCGGTCCCGAGGATGTATCTGAGGCACGCCTTGCCCGGATCATCGGCCTTGCTTGTTACGGCCATCAGGGACAGCCACGCAGCGTCGTCCGCGCGCGCGACAAACGATCCCACGGCCGCACTTGCGAAACTGCCGAGGGGCTCGCCAGATGCTGCGGCGGCCTCGCGCATGCGGGCAAGCAACACCACGTCGTCAAGCGACGCGAGCGTCTCGAGGACGCTGGTCTCATCGGAGAGATTGGCAATGATGGCTCCAAGCAGCATATCGCGTTTCTAGCTCACCCTGAGGTCTGCGGTCGTCGGGAGGTCGACTCCGCTGACTTGCGCGCGCGCGGCGAGGCGCGCGACGAACTGAGCGATCGCCGTATGCCGTGCCCGGTCGATCAGGTAGCCAGCGATTCGATCCCGGACCTGCTCAAAGGGCAGCTGGCATCCCGCGATCTTGCGGTCGAGCCGGATGATGTGATGGCCAAATCGAGAGGCTACGGGTGCGGTGCTCGTCTCGCCAGGTACCATCGCTGCAAGGGCCGCATCGAACTCCGGGGTCGTATCGCCTGGCGAGACCTGCCCCAGATTGCCGCCGACCGCTTGCGAGGGGCATGCCGAATGCGCGCGTGCGGATTCGGCGAACCGCTCCGGGGCGTCGCGCAAGGCGGCGGTCAATGTCTCCGCCTCCGCACGCGCCGCAGCGTATCCGGCATGGTCGCCGGGGCGTGCCGCAATCAAGATGTGCGCGACCTCGTAGAGGTCCGCAGAGCGGAAGCGTTTCAGGTTTTGCTGGTAGTAACGCCGGCAAGCAGCCTCGTCGGGGACAGGAGTGGACACCTCCTGTTCGACCAGCGCCCTGATCGACGCCTCCTCAGCCGTTTCCGTGCGCCCCTCACCATCCGTGCAAGGGTCCGCATCGATGTCGGTGCGGCGGGCCTCCTGCAGCAGCAGCTCGCGGACCGTCAGCGCGCGCGCTGCGGCGGTCCAGGCCGCGATCGGCGTGGGGGCCGGATGGTTCTGCGCCTCGCGGGATATCTCGTCGTGACGAATGACCACGCCGTTAACCGACACCACCTTTCGCAAGTTCTGCGTCAGCACACCTTTCACTGAACAGGTCATTGGGTCACTCCGCAGGCTGGACGTTGCGGCGCGCGGCGACCCGTGCTGTCGGTCGGCCGCTGGAACGCACCACCTGGTAACCGCGCCGGCCCAGATACCAGATCGGCGCGCTCCAGATGTGTACGAGCCGGGTAAACGGCGTGATCAGAAACAGCGTAAGACCCAGCACGATATGCAGCTTATAGATGAAGTACGCGTCGAGGATCAGATCGGCGGCTCCGGGGTTGAGGCGATAGAGGCCCTGCGCCCAGCCCATGAACTTCAGCATCTCCTTGCCGTCGAGATGATCGAGCGTCCAGATCGTGGTCATGAGGCCCAGGGCGATCTGCAGCCACAGCAGCGAGAGCACAGTGAGATCGGCCCACGATGATGTTTTGCGGATGCGTGGATCGATCAGGCGCCGGTGCAACAGCAGCGTGCAGCCTATGAAGGCCATCACTCCCGCGATGCCACCGACGACGAGCGCCATGACCTGCTTGAAGTCACGCGTGACACCGATGGTGTCGAACACCCCGATCGGGGTGAGCAAACCGATGAAGTGCCCGACCAGCAGGGTCAGCACACCGATATGGAACAGGTTCGAGCCCCACATCATCTGCCGCCGGCGAAGGAACTGGCTCGATTTGGATCGCCACGTGTACTGCTCGCGATCAAAGCGGATGATGCTGCCGAGGATCAGCACCGTGATGCAGACGTAGGGGTACCAGCCGAACAGCAGGTAGTTGACGAATTCGCGCATGGTCGCCTCCTCAGGCGCGGTTGAACGGTGTGTAGGTGACAACGGGCCGCTTGGGCTCCGGGGCCGGCATTCCGGGAGCGGGCCGGCGGACTGCGCGCAGCTTGGCGGCGAGGCCGTCTTTGCCGCACTGCGCAGCTGCAATCGCGGTGGGGCCGAAGGTGACTTCCTCCTCCTCCCAGGCGGCATCGAGGGCGGCAAGGTTGTTGGGGTCTTCGTCCGGCTCGTTCAACAGGGCCGCTACCACTTCAATTTGCGGTTTGGCCTCGGCCAGCGCCTGGGCGCACGAGAAGATCGAGGAGTACGCGGACTTGCGCTTCTTTAGCCGCTGCCGGATCGCTTCCAGCACGTGCGACGTCTCGCCGAGCAGCTCGCACGCCTCTGACTCTGGGATCGCCGAGAGAAACTCCAGGAACAGCGGCAGATGATCGGGAAGCTCGCTCGAGCTCATGAACAGGCCGTGGCGCTCGTACAGGGCCTTGAGGTCCACCATCGCCTGGCCGCGGTCGCGGCTCTCGCCATGCACGTGCTCGAACAGGTGCAGCGACAGCGAGCGCGTGCGGTCGAACAGCAGAACATATCGCTCCTGCAGGTCGTAGAGATCGCCGACGGCCATCTCCTCGAGGATCCGATCGAGACGATCGCGGTTCTTCTGCGGCAGCCGAGCCCCGGCATCGAGGGCCGTGCGCATCTCGGGAACCGCGGCTTGCAACTCTGCGGTCGGATACGTCAGAAGTGCTGACAGCACTTTGAGGGTCTTGCGCATCACGTGACCTCCATCGGGGTCTTGGACCTCTGTTTCGGGGCGCCGAACATATTCGTTTCGGTGCGGCCATCCGAGCAGTCGTTACCGAACGAGAATCCGCACGAACCGCGCAGGTCGTAAGCGTCCTCGCCGAGCTCGCGGTGTACTGTCGGAATCACGAAACGGTCCTCGTAGTTGGCAATCGCCATGATCTGGTACATGTCCTCGATCTGCTGGCCCTTCAGTCCGACCTTGGCAGCAATGGTCTCGTCCAGCACACCCTCGATGGTCTTGGCCCGCATGTAGGCGCGCATCGCCAGCATTCGTTCGAGGCCCAGCGCGACCGGCTGTTCGTCGCCGGCGGTGAGCAGGTTGGCCAGGTACTTGAGCGGAATGCGTAGCGAACGCACGTCGGGCATGGCTCCGTCGCTGCCCATCTTGCCGGCCTCGGCCGCGGACTGGATCGGCGAAAGTGGCGGCACGTACCAAACCATCGGCAGCGTGCGGTATTCGGGATGCAGCGGGAAGGCCACCTTCCACTCCATCGCCATCTTCCACACCGGCGATTTCCTGGCGGCGTCCAGCCAGGCGTCCGGCACGCCATCGGCGCGCCCCTGGGCAATCACCTTCGGATCGCTGGGATTGAGGAAGATATCGAGCTGCGCCTGATAGAGGTCCTTCTCGTCCTTGACACTGGCCGCCTTCTCGATGCCATCAGCGTCATAGAGTACGACGCCCAGGTAGCGGATGCGCCCGACGCAGGTCTCCGAGCATACGGTGGGCTGCCCGGCCTCGATGCGCGGATAGCAGAAGATGCACTTCTCGGATTTGCCGCTCGACCAGTTGTAGTAGATCTTCTTGTAGGGGCAGCCGGACACGCACATGCGCCAGCCGCGGCACTTGTCCTGGTCGATGAGGACGATGCCGTCCTCCTCGCGCTTGTAGATGGCGCCGGAGGGGCAGGCCGCCACGCACGCCGGGTTGAGGCAGTGCTCGCACAGCCGCGGCAGGTACATCATGAAGGTATTTTCGAACTGGCCGTAGATCTCCTTCTGTATGCCCTCGAAGTTGACGTCGGCCGAGCGTTTGGCAAATTCGCCGCCCAGGATCTCCTCCCAGTTCGGGCCCCACTCGATCTTCTCCATGCGCTCGCCGGTCACAAGCGATCGCGGTCGCGCGGTCGGAAAGGCCTCCAGTTCCGGCGCCTTCTGCAGATGGTCGTAGTCGAAGGTGAAGGGCTCGTAATAATCGTCGATCTCGGGCAGGTCAGGATTGGCGAAGATCTTGGCCAGCACCCGCCACTTGCCGCCGATCTTCGGCTGCAGCTTACCGTTGCGCTTCCTCACCCAGCCGCCGTTCCAGCGCTCCTGGTTCTCCCAGTCCTTCGGATAGCCGATACCGGGCTTAGTCTCTACGTTGTTGAACCAGGCGTATTCCATGCCTTCGCGGTTGGTCCAGACGTTCTTGCAGGTGACGGAGCAGGTGTGACACCCGATGCACTTGTCGAGGTTCAGCACCATCGCAATTTGCGCTCGGATCTTCATTCTGCGGCCTCGATTCTGGGAGCGACGGAGAGAGGTTGCGGCTGATCGGCGGTCGGCCGGTCGAGCCAGTCGACCTTGGCCATTTTTCGGATGATCACAAACTCATCGCGGTTGGTACCAATGGTGCCGTAGTAATTGAAGCCATAGGACTGCTGGGCGTAGCCGCCGATCATGTGCGTCGGTTTCACCACTATGCGCGTCACCGAATTGTGGATGCCGCCGCGCTGGCCGGTCATCTCGGAGCCAGGCACGTTCACGATCTTCTCTTGCGCGTGATACATCATGCACATCCCCTGCTTCACGCGCTGCGAGACGACAGCGCGGGCAACCAGCGCACCGTTGGAGTTGTAGGCCTCGATCCAGTCGTTATCGACGATGCCGGCCATGCGAGCGTCCTTCTCGCTGATCCACACGATCGGGCCGCCACGGCTCAGGGTGAGCATCAGCAGGTTGTCGGTGTAGGTGGAGTGGATGCCCCACTTCTGGTGCGGCGTGATGAAGTTGAGGACGATCTGCTTCTCGCCATTGGGCTTGGTGTGGATCACCGGCTTGACCGAGCGCGTATCGATCGGCGGCCGGTAGACGCACAGCGCCTCACCGAACGCCCGCATCCACAGATGATCTTGATAGAGCTGCTGCCGGCCGGTGAGCGTGCGCCAAGGGATCAGCTCGTGCACGTTGGTGTAGCCGGCGTTGTAGCAAACCTTTTCCGACTCCAATCCGGACCAGATCGGCGAGGAAATGATCTTGCGCGGCTGCGCGACCACGTCGCGGAAACGGATCTTTTCATCCGCCTTCGGAATGGCGAGATGGGTGTGCTCGCGCCCGGTGAATCCGCCCAGCGAGGCCCAAGCCTTGACGGCGACCTCGCCGTTGGTCTCGGGCGCCAGCGTCAGGATCACCTCGGCGGCGTCGATGTCGGTCTCGATCTTGGGCAGCCCTTTGGTCGGTCCCTCATCCGTGACGACGCCATTCAGGCGCTTGAGGAAGTCGACCTCATGCTCGGTGTTCCACGCCATGCCCTTGCCGCCGTTGCCGAGTTTGGACATGAGTGGGCCCAGCGACGTGAAGCGCTTGTAGAGGTTGGGATAGTCGCGCTCGACGACAGTGACCGACGGCATGGTCTTGCCGGCGACCGGCTCGCACTCGCCACGCTGCCAGTCCTTGACGTCGATGGCCTGCGCGATCTCGGCGGGCGTATCGTGCAGGATGGGCGTTAGGACCACGTCCTTCTCGACGCCCAGCACCTCGGGCGCGACCTCGGAGAACTTCCTTGCGATCGCCCTGTAGATCTCCCAGTCGCTGCGCGCCTCCCACAGCGGATCCACCGCGCCCGTCAGCGGGTGGATGAAGGGGTGCATGTCGGAGGTGTTGAGATCGTTCTTCTCGTACCAGGTCGCCGTCGGCAGCACGATGTCGGAGTAGACGCACGTGGTCGACATGCGGAAGTCGAGGGTGACGAGAAGGTCCAGCTTTCCTTCCGGGGCTTCGTCATGCCAGACGACATCGCTTGGCTTCTGCGTACCCATTTCGCCCAGCTGCTTGCCCATCACGCCATGCGACGTGCCGAGCAGATGCTTGAGGAAATACTCGTGGCCCTTGCCGGAGGAGCCCAGCAAGTTAGAGCGCCACACGAACATGTTGCGCGGCCAGTTTTTCGGGTTGTCCGGGTCGTGGCCGGAGAGTTTCAGCTCACCCGACTTCAAGGCGCCGGCGACGTAGTCCTTCACCTCCTTGCCGGAGGTCGCGGCTTGCTTCGCTACCTCGAGGGGGTTGGTTTCGAGCTGCGGCGCAGACGGTAGCCAGCCCATGCGCTCGGCGCGAACATTGTAATCAATCAGCGTCCCATCCCAAGGCCCAGCCGGCGCCGTAGGCGACAAGATTTCACCGATATTGAGCGTCTCGTAGCGCCATTGGTCGGTGTGGGCGTAGAAGAACGAGGTCGAGTTCTGCTGGCGCGGCGGGCGGCTCCAGTCGAGCCCGAATGCCAGGGGCAGCCAGCCCGATTGCGGGCGCAGCTTCTCCTGTCCCACATAGTGCGACCACCCACCGCCCGACTGGCCGATGCAGCCGCACATCACCAGCATGTTGATGACGCCGCGGTAGTTCATGTCGCAGTGGAACCAGTGGTTCATTGCCGCGCCGATGATGATCATCGACCGACCATTGGTCTTCTCCGCATTGCGCGCAAACTCGCGGGCGGTCTGGATGATCTGATCGCGCGGCACCCCGCTGATTCTCTCGGCCCATGCCGGAGTGTAGGGCACGTTTTCGTCGTAGGACCTGGCCACATGCTCGCCGCCAAAACCACGGTCGACGCCATAGTTGGCGACGAACAGGTCGAACACAGAGGCAACAAGCGCCTCGCCATCCTTCAGCTTGACGCGCTTTGCTGGAACGTTGCGCACCAGGACGCTTGGATGGTCGGTGCCGGCGAAGTGGTCATGCTCGCGGTTGCCGAAATAGGGGAAGGCGACAGCGGCGACTTCGTCCTTGATGTCGTCGAGCGACAAGCGCAGCCTGGTCTCGGCACCGGCGGCGTTCCTCTCCTCCAGGTTCCACTTGCCCTTTTCGCCCCAACGGAACCCGACCGAGCCGGTGGGCACGACAACCGCGCCGGACGTTTCGTCGAACGCGACGGTCTTCCAGTCCGGATTGTTGGTCTCGCCCAACCCACCTTCGAAATCCGAGGTGCGCAGCAGCCGATCCGGCACCAGCTGATCGCCCTGTTTCACCAGGCGCACCAGCATTGGCAAGTCGGTATACTGGCGGACGTAGTCTTCGAAGTACTTGGCTTTGCGGTCGATATGGAACTCGCGCAGGATGACGTGGCCCATGGCCATCGCGAGGGCCGCGTCCGTGCCCTGCTTCACTGAGATCCATAGATCGGCGAACTTGGAGGCTTCCGAATAGTCCGGGCAGATGACGACGCTCTTGGCGCCCTTGTAGCGAACCTCGGTGTAGAAATGGGCGTCCGGCGTGCGCGTCTGGGGCACGTTCGAGCCCCAGATGATCAAGAAGCCAGAATTGTACCAGTCGGCCGATTCCGGCACGTCGGTCTGCTCGCCCCAGGTCTGCGGGGAAGCTGGCGGCAGGTCGCAGTACCAGTCGTAGAACGACATGCACACGCCACCCAGCAATGACAGATAGCGCGAGCCGGCGGCGTAGCTGACCATCGACATGGCGGGAATGGGCGAAAAGCCGATGACACGGTCGGGGCCGTAGGTCTTGGCGGTGTAGGCGTTGCCCGCGGCAATGATCTCCGTGACTTCATCCCAAGTTGCGCGCACGAAGCCGCCGAGGCCGCGTTTCTTGGTGTAGGCGGCGCGCTTCGCGGGGTTCTCGACGATTGAAGCCCATGCCGCAACGGGTGCCCGCAGCGCGCGTGCGTCGCGCCACAGCTTGAGCAGACGCGAGCGCACCAACGGATACTTCACGCGGTTGCCGGAATAGAGATACCAGCTATAGCTCGCGCCCCTGGAGCAGCCGCGCGGCTCGTGGTTGGGCAAGTCGGGGCGTGTGCGCGGGTAGTCGGTCTGCTGCGTCTCCCAAGTGACGATGCCGCCCTTGACGTAGATCTTCCACGAGCAGGACCCCGTGCAGTTGGCGCCGTGTGTCGAGCGCACGATCTTGTCGTGCTGCCAGCGCTTGCGATAGCCGTCCTCCCAGCGGCGATCCTCGTTGGTGGTGATCCCGTGCCCGTCGGCGAAGTCGCCTTCGATGCGGTTGAAAAACGTGAGGCGGTCGAGGAAATGGCTCATCTGTCGTCCCCAATCATTCAGCCGGTTGAGTGGCGGGCGAGCGAGCGGACGGCGACGGCCCGCCCCGCTCGATGTCGCGCAGCAATCCGCCGCGCCGCGTGTAGAACCACCAGGTGATGGCAATGCAGGAGAGGTAGAAGACCAGGAAAGCCCACAGCGCCGCCTGCGGTCCGCCACTCAGGCTGATCGACGTGCCGTAACTCTTGGGGATGAAGAAGGCCCCGTAAGCCGCGATCGCCGAGCTGAAGCCGATGATCGCCGCACTCTCCTTGTCTCCCTGTCGCAACCGCGCTGCCGCATCCGCACCAGGCATCAGCCGGTCCATCTCCGTGCGCATGATGGCCGGGATCATCTGGAAGGTGGAGGCATTGCCGACACCGCTGACGAAGAACAGGAAGAGGAACATGGCAAAGAAGCCGGGCCAACTCTTGATGCCCAGGAAATAGAGGACGCCAGCGACACCCACGGCCATGCCGACGAATACCCAAAAGGTGACGCGGCCACCACCGTACTTGTCCGACATCCAGCCCGTCAGCGACCGGGAAAGCGCGCCGACGAGCGGGCCAAGGAAGGCGTAGGCCAGCGCATTGACCTCGGGGAATTGCGTGTTGGCGAGCAGCGGGAAGCCAGCTGAATAGCCAATGAAAGAGCCGAAGGTGCCGGTGTAGAGCCAGCACATGATCCAGTTGTGCTGACGTTGGAAGATCATCGACTGCTCGGCGAAGGAGGCCTTGGCCGACGCGATGTCGTTCATGCCGAACCAAGCCGCGAACGCGCTGGCGATGATGAACGGCACCCAGATGTAGCCCGCGTTCTGCAGCCACATGGGCACGCTGTTGCCAGCCTCCTTGACCATGACCGGCTCGCCGCCGAGCCAGCCGAATACGCCGGCCGTGATGACGAGTGGCACAACGAACTGAACAACGCTGACTCCGAGGTTGCCGAGACCGGCGTTCAGGGCCAGCGCATTGCCCTTCTCAGCCTTCGGAAAGAAGAAGGAGATGTTCGACATCGACGACGCAAAGTTGCCGCCGCCGAAGCCACACAGCAGGGCCAACGTCAGGAACAGCCAGTAAGGCGTTGCCGGATTCTGCACCGCCATGCCGATGCCGAGCGCCGGAATGATCAGCGACCAGGTGGTCAGCGTGGTCCACAGCCGGCCGCCGAAGATCGGCACCATGAAGGAATAGAAGATGCGCAACGTCGCTCCGGAGAGCCCAGGCAGCGCCGCGAGCCAGAACAACTGGTCCGTCGTGTAGGTGAAACCGATTGCCGGTAGCTTTGCGACCACCACGGACCACACCATCCACACAGCAAACGACAGCAGCAGCGCAGGGACGGAAATCAGCAGGTTGCGTCGGGCAATCGCCCGGCCTTTCGTATTCCAGAACTCCTTGTCTTCCGGGCGCCAGTCTTCGATGAGATGCGGCCCGAGCACGCCGACCTGCTTTGGTCCGTGGATCTCCTGCATCTCGGGCAGCTCGGGCAGCTTCTTGAGCTCCTCGCCGTAAACCCCCTTCTCCATCGCCCGGATCGAGACGTGCATCCAGACGAGCGACAGTGCCGCAACCGCAAACAGCAGCATGAAGCAGCTTTGCCAGACGCCGGTGAGATCGTTCATGAGGCCGAACAGGATCGGCAAGATGAAGCCGCCGAGGCCACCGACCAGACCGACGACGCCGCCGACCGAGCCGACATGCTGCGGGTAGTAGACGGGGATGTGCTTGTAGACCGCAGCCTTGCCCAGGCTCATGAAGAAGCCGAGGATGAAGACGATGACGGTGAAGGCGAAGAGGCCGGTCTCGAGCCGGAAGGCCATTGGTCCGCGGATGCCCTGCACGATGTATTCGGTCGGCGGATAGGAAAGAACGAAGCAGCACACCACCGACACGCCGAACGTCCAATACATGACGCGGCGCGCGCCGTACTTGTCGGAGAGCACGCCGCCATAGATGCGGAACAGCGAGGCCGGCACCGAGTAGGCCGCACCAATCATGCCGGCGGTGGTGATGTCGAGGCCATAGACGCCGATCAGGTAGCGAGGCAACCAGAGTGCCAGCGCCACGAACGCACCGAATACGAAGAAATAGTAGAGCGAGAACCGCCACACCTGGATGTTCTTCAGGGGCTGGAGCATCGCACGCAGCGATTCGGGCTTGGCGCCGCCGCGGCGCCGCGCTTCGAGCTGCGGATCGTCTTTCGTCATCAGCCAGAAGGCCAGAGCCATGAGCGCGATGGCCAGTGCCCACATGTTGGCGACTGCCTTCCAGCCGTAAGCCACCATGATGAAGGGGGCGATGAACTTGGTGACGGCCGCACCGACGTTGCCCGCGCCAAAGATACCGAGCGCGGTGCCTTGTCTCTCTTTCGGATACCACTTTGAGACGTAGGTGATCCCAACGGCGAACGAGCCGCCGGCGATGCCCACGCCCAGCGCCGCCAGCAGGAACGTCGGATAGTCATAGGCGAAGGTGAGAAGCCATGTAGCGACGGCCGCCGACAGCATGACGGCGGTGTAGACGATCCGGCCGCCATACTGGTCGGTCCAGACGCCGAGCATCAGGCGGATCAGCGACCCGGTCAGGATCGGTGTGCCGACGAGAAGCCCGAATTGAGTGTCGTTGAGTCCGAGGTCCTTCTTGATCTGTACGCCAATGATGGAAAAGATGGTCCATACCGCGAAGCACACGGTGAACGAGATCGTCGAGAGCCAGAGGGCGCGGCTCTGATCGCCGCGGCGGACGCCCGCAATATCATTCATGGAATTGGTTCCCGTCTCTCGCGCCTGAAAAGTGCTTGGCGACGGGAAGTATTCAGATCGGCGAGGCGGCCTCATTGACCTGGGTCAACTTGGTTTGGCCGCTGTTGAACTCGCGAGGGGGCGGACAAATGTCCTTGCAATTCCATACTTGCATTATGCTTTGCTTGTGATTGCTTTATCTCATCTTTTCAATTGACTTTTATCAAGCACCAGAGACCCTAATTGCCATAGGAGGAGGGATCATGCGGGTGACCGACGTTGAGATCGTGCGCGCATTGCCGCTCTTCAGCGGCATGCAGAAGGCGCACTTCGAGACCCTGATCGCCGCCGGCTATGTGCAGCGTTTCCCGCACAAGGTCGCACTGCTGCACGAAGGCGAGAAGCCCAATTTCCTACACGTGCTCGTGGAGGGGTCGATCGAGTTCTCTTCGGAGAGCCGCGGGCGCGAGACCACGCTGTCGTTCCTGAAGCCGCCCGGCGCATTCATCCTCGCGGCGGTGATTCTCGATCAGCTCTATTTGAAGTCTGCCAGGACGGCGGAGGCGTCGATGGTCGTACTCATCCCCGCTGAAGCAGTCCGGGACGTTTTCGACAGGGACCCGGCTTTCGCGCGCGCCGTGGTAGCGGAACTGGCCGTTCGCTATCGGGGCATCGTCAAGGACCTGAAAAATCAGCGTCTGCGAACAAGCCTCGAGCGTCTCGCCAATTGGATCTTGGCGCACGACGAAGAATGTGGGCGGCTTGGATCGTTCACGATCCCAATCGAGAAGCGGGCGCTCGCCCACTTGCTTGGGATGCGTCCAGAGAACCTTTCACGGAGTTTCGCGGAATTGGCTGATATCGGGGTCGAGGTGCGAGGACCGATCATCAAGATCAACGATCGCGCTGCGCTCGCTGAACTTGCCAAGCCGGACCCACTGATCGACGACCCGAGGATCTAGAGGCGCGGCGGCTAGTGGCCTGGCCTCCCCGATCGTTCGAGAACCAGCTCGTCGATGCTCGGCGCGTTAAGGCAGTAGCTTTCCATGCCCGATTGAGCGTCGTCTCCGGCAAGGTCGCGAGCACAGGTCCGCCAG
This sequence comes from Hyphomonadaceae bacterium, assembly GCA_019747815.1. GTDB lineage: Bacteria > Pseudomonadota > Alphaproteobacteria > Rhizobiales > Hyphomicrobiaceae > AWTP1-13. The sequence continues at coordinate 49,727 of JAIEQJ010000056.1, read as the reverse complement.
GACTTGCAGGACGCACAGACTTTCCTCAGGTCCCGGTAAGCAGGCATGTGAAAGAGCATCAAGTACTGGGGATCGAGGCCCAATCGCTCAAGCCGGCGAGGGAGCAGCTCGCCCGGTCCCGGATGGGATCCCTGCAGGGCGCGCAAATCGGCAACGCCGGGTTGGCTGTCTTCCGCAGGGCACGGCAGTTGCACGACACAGTCGGGCACCTCTGCGGCTGACGTTGATGGAGATAAGGCACGTTGCAGCCGATGGCAAAGTTCGGCAAGGCGCAGACTGGCGTTGAGATCGATCATGTGATGCTCCGTTCATGTCAGATTGCAACCAAGCTCGAATGTGAAGCGATCAGCGATCAAGTCGGCTCGTCGTGGGGCAAGGCCGAGGCGGCAGACGATCCGGCGCGCCACCATCCGACGGAGCGGCTGATGCGCTTGTAACGACTGCGTCCTTCCTGCTTGCGAAGTGGCTCGATAAAGCACTTGAGTTGGGTGTCGATGTCGTGCCAATCCTCGGGTAAGAGAAAATGCTCTGCGGTTCTGAAGAGGTTGTCTTCTTCCCAGGCCATATGGCGTCGTTCGCTTTCCATGAACGCCAGGGCGGCACTCAGGAATCTATCGGGATCAACCTCTGGATCGAGCACAAGCCTGATGGCGGTGCGCATGAAGCGCTTGAACTCGCGGCCACCTTCCTCATGCTCGATTTCGAGCTGCTGCAGTGAACTTGCTTCGGCGGGACTGCGGGCGACCAGCCGGCGCAGAATCAGGTCTTCCTTTGGGTGATGAAAGAGATCGGGGAAGCTCGCAAAGAACTCGACAATTTCAAGCAGCAGCCCGCCGTCGGCCTGCCTGTCTTCCGCGACCAGCCGGATCTGTCCTTGGAGCAGGTCGAGAAGTCCTGTCATCCATCGATGCTCGGCGCGCAAATCGTCCAGGGCTTGCGAAACCACGGGCCTTCCTCCGACTTGGTTCTCCTTAGCGGCTCCTTTTTGCGCAGCTTCTAAGGAATGCAGCGTTGGGACAAAACGGTGCTGGGCGGGATTGTGTTGTTGCGCTTTGCAGCCAATTGCGGCATTCGCGCTCATGGCAGCAGGAAATGCATTTGGTGCGCGCCTCGTAGAAGGCAACGCCCTTGTCCACGCGTGCTGCCACGGCCGGGTTGACGCCGACGTGCGCCATGACGCGATCCATAAGCTCTGCTTGACGAAAAACCCGGTCGAGCATCGGCCGGCTAAGACAAAAATCGCTCACCTTGCACCTCCACTCGCCAGTGCTGCTGCAGCCATGCTTGTCGCAGTGAGGAGGCAACCCTTTGATCCAGGTCAAAGCAACTCGACGACAGCCTGCGGCTTCCTGAAGCAGTTCGGCGGTGCGCGTGAACATGGCTGTCGCTCGCCGAGCCGCGGCTTGGTCGGCCATAGGTCGGTCTATGCCTCGTCACCGCGGACGGGCTCACTGCCTTTGAGTTCCCGAATTTGCTCCATGTCAATGCCGGGTTGGTGGTGTCGTGGAAAGCTGCCATCGAATTGTGATCCGCAGACTGCAGGAGAGCATGATGTACAAGCACATTCTAATTGCGACGGACGGATCGGAGTTAGCTGAGAAGGGCGTAGCCGCAGGCTTGGCGCTGGCGCAGGTGCTAAAGGCCAAGGTTACAGCCGTAACTGCGACAGAGCCTTGGACGGCCATGATGCCAGGCGAGGCGGCTGTGGCATTCCCGGTTGAAGAATATGAGAAGGCCGGGGCGGAGAATGCTGGGTGGATACTCTCAGCTGTAAGCACGATAGCAAGGAGCCAGGGGGTTCCGTGCGAGACGGTGCACGTCAATGGTTTTCCCGCGGAGGCGATTGTCGAGACGGCGAAGGCCAAAGAGTGTGATCTGATCGTGATGGCCTCGCACGGCCGGCGTGGCCTCTCCAAGCTCCTGCTGGGCAGTCAAGCCACCAGGGTGCTCACACTCAGCTCGATGCCGGTGCTGGTTTGCCGGTAGTGATCGGGGCGGCACCCTTCGCCAACCCTCCTGCAATCGGCTGTCGCCATTCCGGCCTTTGTCGTCGCAACGGCTTTTGACAGTCGTGTTTGGCTAACGGCCAATCGCGGCTTTGGTCAGTCTTGAGAGGGCAGATGAGCCGAGTGCTCGGGGCCGCGCTGTTCGTTTGGGCCGGGTTGTTGCTGGGCGTAGCGTTTGTCGCGACGCCAGCGAAGTTCCTGGCTCCCAGCTTGCCGCTCGCGCAGGCTTTGGACGTCGGCCGGTGGACGTTTCACGTGTTGTCGCTCATCGAATGGCCACTTGTCGCTTTGTTCGTTGCCACTGTGACTGGTTGGCGAGGGATGATTGGTAGCCGTTGGGGTGCATTGCTGATGTGCTTGCTGGCAATCGCCGCCGCTTTGGCCCTACAGACCTTCGTTGTGCGGCCGATCCTCGACGTCAGGGTGCTCGAAATCATGCGCGGTGGCCGAATCCCGCCAAGTGCCTGGCACAACGTCTACATCGGTCTGGAAGTCCTCAAACTGATGCTGCTATTGACCGCGGCCGCTCTGTCGGCGTTCGCCGAGAAAAAAACGTTCGGTCCAACTGAGCGGTATGGAAGCGGGGATGGATGCCAGAACTGTCTAGGTCGGTGACCGGCTCGCTGCGGACCATGCCGATGATCCGTTTACTGCCCTTGAAATAGCGGACGCGCTTCGTGAGTTCGCCGAGTACGGCTGCTCGTGCGACGACACCCTCTATGTTGCCTCTGGAGTGACGGAAGAAAGCGCGTTTCTCAGCGCCACGTCCCGTGGGTCCCCTGTGATTTTCACACCCATCCGGTTGGTGACATAGGCGTAGCCGATCCCGGCTTGAGGATCAGCATACCCGAGGAAACCACCAGCTCCGGGCGCTCCAAACGCGCCCGGATGGCCGAAGGGGAAGCCCGGGCTGGGTTTCATGAACCCCAGGGAGAACTGCGCCTCGCCCTTCATGCATTCGTCATAGAAGCCGCGCAGTGGCGGATCCGCCGGCGCTATCAGTGCACGCAGCGTTCCTGGACGCAGTTGCAGTTCCCGGCCTCCTGTGGCGAACACGCTGTAGCCGTGCGCGATCGCGCGGGCAGTGCCAACGCCGCCGCCGGATGGTACTTCGAGGTTGCGGGCATAGATGCGCTCGTCGTCAAGAGGCAGCGCGGAACCCGGATTCACGAAGAGTGCGCGGTATATGGTTGAACGTGGATTGATCGATGCCAGAGCCAGCGGGATCGGGAAGGCGAGCAGCGCCTTGACCAGGCTGGCCCTCTGGAGTGTCGCGAGCCGCGAATTGGGGATCGCCTCGGGTAGCCGGATGTAGAAATCCAACCCTAGCGGTGACGCGATTTCGTCCTGGAAGAACTGTCCCAGGCTGCGGCGTTGCGGATCGACCCGCCGCAGCAGCTCGCCTTCGTAAAACCCGAGGCTGATGGCGTGATAGGCTTGGCGCGTTCCCGGCTCCCAGGCTGGTTTCTGACGCGCCAGGACCATCGCCAGCTGGTCGAAGTCGGCGACAACGCTCCTATCGACCGGCTCATCGAAAGCAAACAGCCCGGCCTGGTGAGATAGAAGTTGCCGGACGGTAACCTTTTCCTTGCCCCGTTGGGCAAACTCCGGCCAGTACGTACAGACGCGTTCCTCGTAGTCGAGCCATCCCCGCGAGTGGGCGACCGCCATGGCCATGGCGGCCAAGCCCTTGGTCGCCGAGAACACGAGGACCATTGTGTCCTCCTCCCAGGGCTCGCCGGTTTCCTTGTTCCGAATCCCACCCCACAGGTCCACGACCTTTTCGCCCTGGTGGTACACGCAGCATGCCGCTCCCAGCTCGTTTCGGTGGGAGAAGTTTTCAACGAACGCCTCCCTCAGGGCCTCGAAGCCCGCGCTCACATGCCCCTGAATTTCGATGTGGCTCGAAGCTGCCACGGACATGGGCCTTTTTCCTTTCAGGTCTAGGTCTGGGTCTTCAGTGTCGGAGTGTCGTGGCATCAGTCATGCGAGGAAGGCCGACCCTCGCCATCCTTCCACGCACGCCCCGTCCGGATTTCGAGCTGCAGCTCGTCGGCCAAAAAGAAGGCGCACCTTCCGTACGATCGTTGCACGCCGCAGCGCAAGAAAGCTCATGGCTAGGATTATCGGGTTGACGTAGATCAACGACGCAACTCGTCGATCGATATAGGGAAAGGCTTTGGTTCGTGTAGCCAGGTTGGCACACGACGGGAGCATGCATAGGTGTGCACCAAGGCCATGAAGTCCGGCGTTAGTCTGTTGATCGGAGCGGTGCTCTGGTCGCTCATGGCGCTGCCCGCAGTAGCGCACTTCGGACATACTCACCAAGTTTCTGCGGCGGTTGGGAGCAGCACTTCTCACACCGTGACCGATGTCGATCCGGGGACTGAGAGAGACGCGTTCCCAGAGAGACAAGTGACCACGGCGCCGGCGTTGATGATGGTCTTATCATGTTGCGGGAAAGTGAGCGGGTGCAGCTACGGGCTCGGCATGGTCTGCGGATCGGCTTCCTGCGGCTCCTGCAACGGTGCCCTACTGATCTCGCACGTCATTGACCTCGTAGTCCCGGTAGCGGCGTCGGTGGCTATCTATCCCAATCTACTCCTGACCAGTGATGTCCCCGGACCTCACGACCGGCCGCCACGCGTCTGATCCAGCGCAAGGTGCGGCATCGCCAACCTGTCCAGCCAGGCGCAAAGCGGACGAGACCGGCAATCCAAACCCGCATCGACGAAGAGCGTCGTTCGCAGGGAACGTCCGCGACGTGTATCGGCAAACCGCCAAGGCGGATCGGCTCCAGTCATAGAGGACAAAACACAATGCATCGGCGCAAATTCTTGACAACCGCCCTGCTCGGGGGAACGTCGGCAGCTTTCCTCTCGGTTCTGAGCTCCAATCGAAGTCTTGGCCAGGCAGTGGCGAAGGCAAACGAAGCTACGTCGCGCAGGCTGGCGATCGTGTCCCGCTCGCTTGAGATCCAAAAGCGTCCGGTCAAGGTTTTCGGCCTTGTTGATGCTCAGGGTCGGCCTGGGCTGACCTTCACGGAAGGCGAGACATTCAAGGTCACCCTCGCGAATGAGCTCAACGAACCGACCCTCATTCATTGGCACGGGTTGAGGCCTCCCTACGAGCAAGACGGCGTGCCGGAGATGCCTGCACCGAAGCTCAGGGCGGGCGAGTCGAGAGACTACGAATTTCCTGTTGGTGCGGCGGGCACGCACTGGATGCATGCCCACACGCTGCAGGAGCAGAACCTGCTTGCGGCTCCCCTCATCGTACGAAGCGCCACACAGGACGCGCAGGACGAGCAGGAGGTCGTCGTCCTGCTGCACGACTTCTCATTCACGCCGGCCGAGGAATTGCTGGCCCGCCTGATGAGGTCATCGGGTCATAGCATGCACGGCGGGCGAATGGGTGCGATGGACCTCAACGACATCGACTACGACGCCTACCTCGCCAACGATCGCACGCTTGATGATCCCGAGGTCGTCAAAGTGGAAGATGGAGGGCGTGTTCGACTGAGGATCATCAACGGCGCGACGGCGACCGTATTTGCGATCGACACGGGCGAGATCGAGGCCGAGCTCATCGCCGTTGATGGCAAGGACGTTGAACCTCTACGCGGTCGCCGCTTTCCGATGGCGATGGGTCAGCGGGTCGATCTTCGCTTGCAGCTCGTGAAAGGCGCTGGGGCTTATCCCATCTTGGCTCTGCGAGAAGGCGGGCTGGAGCGGACCGGTCTCATTCTGGCGCCTGCGGGGGCCCGGATCACGAAGCTCGCGTCCGTCGGCAGCGCCAAGGCGCCAACCATGGGCTTCGATTTGGAAGCGAGGATCAAGGCGAAGGCGCCACTCGTGGCGCGGCCGGCTGATCGCACGCTTCCCATCACGCTGACCGGCGGGATGGGGGGCTACGCGTGGGGCATGGTCAGTTCCGCCGCACTCACCATCCGAAGGGGCGAGCGCGTGCATGTGGTGATGCAGAATCACAGCATGATGGGGCATCCAATGCATCTGCATGGGCATCATTTCCAGGTGGTCGGCATCAACGGCAAGATGGTTTCGGGCGCTGTGCGAGACACCGTGCACGTGCCGCCGATGAGCTCGATGACGATCGCGTTCGACGCCGATCATCCGGGCAAGTGGGCATTCCACTGCCACCACCTCTACCACATGGCAACGGGAATGATGGCGATGCTCACCTATGACGGCGTCGCGTGAAAGAGCGCAGGCGGAATCGGCGCACCTTGGCGAGCGCCACGCGCATAGGCGGCCGACGGCCGCCTCCTTGCGCTACCGCTTAGAGTCCGGACCCACCATCGTCGAGGTGAGAGCGTTAGGCGAAACTCCGGGTGTGCGCTGCTCCAAGACTGGGGTTACATCGCTGGAGACATGCCGGAGCGCGTGCTCTGCCAAGGCTCTCTTGGGTATCGCACGCCAGTCACGGTCAAGATTTCGAGAGACAATGCCAGCAGATGCGGCTTTACGAACGCCGGTGGATGCGCGACCTTTTGACTCTGATGCAATGGAGCGCGGCTCGGTTTCGGTGGAAGGAGGATACGCATGTGCTTTTCGGCCGAGGCGAGCTTCGCAGCAGCAGCGATTCTCGTGCCGGCGGGAGCGATCGGCCTTCATCGCGCATACCAATCAGACCGCCGCTACTTAGCCTTCGCCGCCCTACCAGTTTACTTTGGCCTCCAGCAGCTTTTTGAAGGTCTCGTGTGGACCGGAGGCCGACTTGGCAACGAACTGTGGATCGAGAACTTTTCGTTGGGTTACATGTTCTTCTCTTGGCTGGCGTGGCCGGTTTGGGTGCCGTTTTCGGCGTATTTCATGGAGCCCTGTAAACGCAGGCACGTCTATCTGGCGTTCTCGATCCTAGGCGGCATGGTCGGCGCCATGCAGTATTTTCCTTATTTTGCTCATGAGCGCTGGCTGGTCACTAAATTCTTGGATCACGCGATCAGTTACGAGGGTACCGTCCTGTTCGATTTCATTATGCGCAGAGAAATGACTTATGCGCTCTACCTGTTTGTCGTGATCGCTCCTCTTGTTACCTCGTCCAACCCAAGCGCGAGAACGTTTGGGTATCTCATCATCGCCGTTGTGATTGTTGTGTTCTTGTTCTTCCAGTTTGCGTACATCTCTGCGTTTTGCTTCGGCGGAGCTCTGATGTCGACCTACATATTGTATACGGTGTTGAGGCCGCCGGCGCTTGAAGCCCGTAGTACTTAGAGCAGTGCGGGCCCGCGACAGGGTCGACTCATACGCGCTTGCACGGCCGTTCGCATGGGACATGGGCGAGGTATTGCTGCCGTTCGATATGGCCACCTTTGCGGTGGCGCTTGGGTAATCAGCCGCCGGCGGTGCGGGTCAGCGTTTGTGGGCATCACTGAGGCTTAGCCCATCGAGGATGGGACAGTCGGGGCGATCATCGCCTTTGCACGCCTCGATCAGGCGGCCGAGCACTTTGATGATTGCGCGATGGGCTTGCATGCGGGTCGTGACGGCCTGCACATGGCGCTCGGCCAAGCCGCGAACCTTGCGGCTCGGCCGCTTCTTATCGCGCCAAAGCCCAAGCAGCTCCTCGATCTGCTTTATGGGAAAGCCAAGAGCTCGAGCGCGCTTGATGAAGCGAAGCTCGTGCACATTGCGCTCGTCGAAAACCCGATATTCGTTTGCATCCCTGCCAGCGGGGCTCAGCAACCCTGCACCCTCGTAGTACCGGATCAGCCTGGCCGAGACGCCAGAAAGCAGAGCCGCCTGACCGATGCGCATCGTGAAAACAGCTCCAAATTTGGGTTGACCTTCCAACTGTTGGAAGGGTCAGCATTCGATTGAGGTTGCATCGAGTGACCAATGATCGGTACCCGCGGCCACCTCAGGAATGCCGAAACGATGCGAGAAGAGTTGGATCGCGTCAGAGGTCAATGATGTCGTGCGACAACGTTCACTCTGTTGATCTAGGTCAATGTTGGCATGGAGAAAATCGAAAGAATTTGTCGAGGCAGCAACCTGCGATCGCGAACGAGCAATGCTGAGTCTGAGGATCAAATATGTCGTTGCCGGGCTTCTCTTGGGGCTCGCGTTGTTGCCTGCGTCGGCTCCCGCGATCGCGCATGGGCTGCATCGTGACGGGCACGAGGGTGTAGTCAAGCGCAGCGCTGTATGGCTTGCCAGCCCCACAGCAATGCTGGTTCGGCGGAATGCCTTGCCGGCGGAGGCTTCCTACAACGAACCCAGGCGTCAGGATACCTTTCTTCCCAACGTGCCCTTATCCAAGAGAGCGCTTACCTCTGGCTGTTCAGGCGCAAAGTCTTGCCTTCATGCCGGAGGGTCTGGCTGCTGCGGCGCCAATGCGGGAAGCTGTGGCATGTCATGTTGCGCCTCTGCGCTGGCGGTCAGTGCGCTGGCCTTGCCGAATGCTGATGGGCCTGCATTGGCCGCATCCGCAGTGGAGCTTTTTACAAGCACCAATTTCGGCACGCTCTTCCGACCGCCGCGCTCCCTGGCCTGATAGGCCTGGATGGTCTGCCAGCCCAGCTGCTCGGCGCCGGAGCACCCCCAGCAATGCTCCCGGCGGGCAGGGACACCGACCAGGCATTCCACGTGCGGACTAGGGCTGCGGCCTGACAGTGGATCCTAGTTTGAGCGCGGCACCAAGATCCGAACGACGACGTCAGTTTGAAGGTAGGACCATGAGTACGGCGAGAGACGCGATATCGGCACGCCATGTCGGACACATCCCGCTAACGGCGCTCGGCTTAAGCCTCAGCGGCTTTTTCGTCATCAGCTTTCTCGGCTGCATCCTGTTGGGACTGATTGTTCCCGACGTAGGGATGCACCGGCCCTGGCTGCAGTTCTTTCCAGGCTTCGAATGGGTGACCGCACGGGGCATCGTCGTCGGCCTCGTCTGGACCCAGGTCTACGGCTGGTACACGGCACTGGTGCTCGGGTCGCTCTTCAACTTCTTCGCCGCGCGCTTGAGCTAGCAGGAGTTTGTCATGATCGAAGCTGAGACGAGTAACGGCGCGGATGCGCCTGTCAAGGCGCGGAAGTCCCAACCCGCAACCGGCAAGTCCAAGCCCGCGGCGAATTCCCCAGCACCCGAGCCGAGGAACAAGGGCGTGGCCTCGCGCGAACCCCACGCAACCGCCGACAGCTTGCCAAGCAAGGCGATCCAGTCGCCCTTCGACGTATGGGCCTATCAGCGCGACGTGCTGGAGCGGTCGATCCTGTTCTTCGATACGCTAAGAAAACGGGCCAACGCCATGCTCGAGCACGAGCAGGCGGGTTTGCCGCCGCTGCTCAATTTCAAATACGAGACGCTGCTGGACGCTCGCCAGTTTGAACGCCCGGCAAACTATGCCCTCTTCAGGATCACCGAGGTTGGCGACGAATGCTGGGATGATTGCGTCGATCCGGCCAAGCCGCCGGTAATCATTATAGACCCGCGTGCCGGACACGGTCCCGGCATCGGCGGCTTCAAACGCGACTCCGAGGTTGGCACGGCCCTGCACGTCGGCCACCCAGTCTACTTTGTGGTGTTCTTTCCGGAGCCATGTCCCCAGCAAACGTTGAGTGACGTTCTTGCCGCGCTGGAACGGTTTGTCGCGCACGTTACGGCCCTGCACAGCGGCAAGCGGCCAGTCCTTTACGGCAACTGCCAGGCCGGCTGGGCGGCAACCCTTCTGTCGGCGCACTGCGACATTGCTATGGGCCCAGCGGTGCTGAACGGCTCGCCCCTTTCCTATTGGGAGGGCGAGCCCGGCGCCAATCCGATGCGGCTGATGGCCGGCTTCGTCGGCGGCGTGTGGCTGAACCACTTTCTTGCCGACCTCAACCAGGACCGTTTCGACGGGGCCTGGCTGGTGCAGAACTTCGAGAATCTAAAGCCGGGCAGCGCGGTTTGGGACAAGTACGCCAACCTCTTCACCAAGATCGACACGGAGCAAGATCGCTTCCTCGATTTCGAGCGCTGGTGGGGCGGCTTTTACCGGCTGAGCGGCGAAGAGATCGTCGCCATCGTCGAGGATCTGTTCATCGGCAACAAGCTCGAACGGGGTCAGGTTCGCATTGATGAGCATTGCATCGCCGATCTGAAGCGCATTCGCAACCCGCTCGTCATCTTCGCCTCCTACGGCGACAACATCACGCCGCCGCATCAGGCGCTGGGATGGATTCCGGCTGTCTACGGGAGCATCGACGAATTGAAGCGTGCCGGGCAGCGGATCGTGTACCTGACCAATCCTCACATCGGGCATCTCGGCATCTTCGTCTCGGCCAGCGTCGCTCGCTTTGAGCACCGGGCGATCCTGGAGAACCTCAGCGAGATCGAGGCACTGCAACCTGGCCTCTACGAGATGAAGATCGACAATCCAACAGGCGATCCCGATTGCGAGCGCCACCAATACTCGGTGCGGTTCGAGCCGCGGCGGATCGAAGATATCCGCTTCGATTATCCGGCGAAAGCGTTCGAGCGCGTGCGTCAAGTCTCGGAGTGGAACGAGAGCGCGTACCGGACATTCGTCAGTCCATGGGTCAAGGCGATGGCCAATCCTTGGCTGTCGGCATCGATGCAATGGCTCCATCCGATGCGGGCCAGCCGGTACATGTGGTCGGAGCGCTTCATGCCCTGGATGGGCGCGTTCGCCGTGCTGGCGGATGCCGTTTCCAAGAACCGCCGTGCGATTGCGGACGAGCATCCCTTGCTGGCACAGGAGCGCCAGTTGATCGCGCAGATTTCTGCGTTCTGGGAAGCAGCCCGCAAGGTGCGCGACGCTGCCCAAGAGCGGACCTTCACCACTCTTTACGGAGCCTAACATGACGCCCCTTGTTCATGGCTTCCTCAAGCGTATCGTCCAGCAGGGAGGCCTCGAGGTCGAGAGATCGTGCGGCGCGCACTTTACCGTCGGTGACGGCACTGGCCATTCCCTTGCTGTGCGATTCGCGGACAAGGCGGCAGAGCGTCAGCTCATGCTCAATCCGGCGCTCGCGTTTGGCGAGCTGTTCATGGATGGCCGGCTCGTCGTGACGCGCGGTAGTGCATACGAGCTCCTGGAACTCGTCGCACGCAACATTAAGGCCATGACGCCGCCTGGGCTCGGCAAGGTCCGCGACCGTCTGAGGGTTGCGCTGCGCCCCTTGCACCAGCGCAACACTGCGCGGCGCGCCAAGCGCAATGTGGCGCATCACTACGACCTTGACGGGCGCCTTTACGATTTGTTCCTAGATAGCGATCGGCAATACTCCTGCGGCTATTTCGAGTACGCCGGCCAGAGCCTCGAAGACGCGCAGCTCGCAAAGAAGCGGCATATTGCTGCGAAGCTGCTGCTCCAGCCGGGCCAGCACATTCTGGATATCGGCAGCGGATGGGGCGGGCTCGCCCTCTACCTGGCCGAGCGCTGCGGCACCGATGTCACCGGCATTACGCTGTCCGAAGAGCAGCTCGAGTTGGCACGTCGGCGGACTGCCGGACGGCATCTCGCATCGCGCGTGCAATTCCGGCTGCAAGACTACAGGGCTGTCACCGAACGTTTCGACCGAATCGTGTCCGTCGGCATGTTCGAGCACGTCGGCGTCAGCTACTACGATACCTTTTTCCGAAAGGTCACCGATCTTCTGGCCGACGACGGCGTCATGCTGCTGCATTCGATCGGTCGTATGGACGGACCGGGCGCCACTAATTCCTGGATCGCCAAGTACATTTTTCCCGGCGGTCACGCCCCAGCGCTCTCCGAAGTTCTGCCCGCGATCGAGCGCGCGGGTCTCGTCGTGACCGACATCGAGATCCTGCGGCTGCACTATGCCGAGACGCTCAAAGCATGGCGCGAGCGGTTCGTGGCTCGGCGGGACGAGACCATCGCCTGCTACGACGAGCGCTTTTGCCGGATGTGGGAGTTCTATCTCGCGGCCTGCGAAGTCGGTTTCCGCTATGGCGGCCTGATGGTGTTCCAAATTCAGATCGCCAAGCGTCAGGACGCCGTGCCGCTGACCCGCGATTACATCGGCGTGCGCGAAGCTGAGCTGGCGGCAAATGACCTGCAGCGTTCCCGGCCGCGAATGATGGCGGCGGAGTGATGGCGTCACCGCAATTGGGCAGCCCCGTTTGAAAAGGACAACCGCATGCAATGGCTAGCGAGCAACTGGATCTGGATCGTCGCCATAGCGGCGATGTTCGCGATGCACCGATTCGGTCACGGCGGACACCGACACGGCAGCAAACACGGGCCTAGCGGCCACGCCCATGGATCTCGCCGATCCGAGGTGGGCTGGTCCGGCGATAACCTGGGTGAGGCAAGACCATCATCGGCGATGGACGGTCCGCGGGCTGCTGCGCACGTCGGACACGCGCAGGGCGCGGTCGGCGAGACCTTGAGCAATGTGCCGGCAACGTCCGGAGCAGAAACGCACACCGACCACAGCGACAGGCAGGCCGCCGATGGCCGTCGACGGCATCCGCATCCATGCTGATCGACACATTTATTCCGGACGACGACAACCCAAAGGAGACTGAACATGTCGAAGATCAATACGCCTGAGACCGACACGACCGAGCATTCGGGGTCCAAGGGCTGCGGCTGCGGTGGGCAGGGCAAGCACAGCACGGAGAAAGCAGGAAAGCCAGCTGCCGCCACGCGGAAGCCGGAGGATGCTGCACACGGCCACGCCCGTGACCCGGAGCACAGCTCCGGATGCTGCGGCGGACGCAAGGCGCACAAATAGAGTAAGACGGAGAAAAGCCATGATGAACAGACTCAAGAACCTATGCAGCGCGGCCGCATTTGCTGGGCTGGTGATGAGTTCGGCGACAGGTGCCTCCGCGCAAGGCCGGATGCCGGGTGAAATGCGAGGGCGAATGCCAGGAATGGAGATGATGGATGGCGGCATGATGCGCATGATGGCCGAATGCGGGGTATTGGGCGGCGACATGGCAACCCATGCCGAGGGCCGCATCGCCTTCCTCAAGGCCGAGCTTGGCGTCAGTGATGCTCAGAAGGCGGTTTGGGAGGCGTATGCGGCGGCGCTGGCGAAGAACCTGCAGGGCATGCAGGGCATGCGGCAGGCCATGATGAAGGCGATGGAAGCCAAGTCGCCGGTGGAGCGACTCGACAGCCATATCGCGGCCATGGAGGGCCGCGTAGCGGCGCTGAAGGAGGTTAAGCCGGCACTCGGCACCCTCTATAGCGCTCTGAGCGAAGATCAGAAGAAGAAGGCCGATCAGCTGCTGACCGGCGTGGGCTGCATGATGTAGCGCCGCTGCGCAGGGCAGGGTGGCCGGGCATCCAGCCCTGCCGCGCCCTCCGACGCTTCAAGCTGACGAAAACCGGACAAGAGTCTGATGTCGCTGATGTCGCCCGACACGGTCATTCTCGTGATCAATTGCGGCTCTTCGAGCCTCAAGTTCGCGATCTTCGCGAGCGATCCGACGTTGCCGCGCCTCTACTCGGGTGCGGTGGAGCGCATCGGTATGGGTCAGAGCCGCTTTCACGTCGAGGACAAGGCTAGGTCAACAGTGCTCGACGCGACCGAGGCGATCGCTGATCACACGACGGCGCTGGCGCGCGTGCTGGCAGCGCTTGAAGAACGGCTCAAGGCTCCGCGCCTTTGTGCCGTGGGCCATCGGGTTGTGCACGGTGGCGAAGACTGCGACTGCCCGCTCCCAGTGACGGAAGCTCTGGAAGAGCGATTGACGAGGCTGATACCGCTGGCCCCACTGCATCTGCCACACAATCTGGCCGGCATCGCCGCCGTGCGACAGGCGCGACCGGATCTGCCGCAGATCGCCAGTTTCGATACCTCCTTTCATCACGGGCTGCCGCGCCTCGCGCAGCTCGTCCCGCTGTCGCGTGAGCTGTGGGAGACCGGTATCCGGCGTTACGGGTTTCATGGGCTCTCCTACGAATATGTGGTGGACCACCTGCGCCGCGACGGCGTCGATATCGAGGTCGAGCGCGTCATCGTTGCTCATCTCGGCAACGGCGCGTCGATGTGCGCGCTGCATCAGGGCCGCAGCGTAGAGACGACAATGGGGTTCAGCACTGTCGCCGGCTTGATGATGGGAACGCGTTGCGGAGACATCGATCCGGGCGTGGTGCTTTACCTTCTCAAGCAAATCGGTCTTTCGGCCAATGAGGTCGAGACACTTCTCTACCAGCGCTCAGGACTTCTCGGTATCTCCGGGCTAACGAGCGACATGCGTGAGCTGCTGGCCCATCAGGACGAGGCAGCCGCGCGCGAGGCCGTCGACCTCTTTTGCTATCGCGTGCGTCATCACCTGGCCGCGTTGACAGCCGTGTTGGGCGGTCTCGATCGGGTGGTCTTCACCGGCGGCATCGGCGCCAATGCTCCTGAAGTCCGGGCGCGCATTTGCGCAAACCTCCGTTACCTCGGCGTCGTTCTCGACAGCGACGCGAATAACGCTGGCCGGCGAATCGTGTCTGAGCCCAAAGCCGCCGTCACCGTTGAGATCGTCAGTACGGATGAAGAGCTGATGATCGCGCGCCATGTGCGGCGCCTGACAGCTGCGACCATGGCGCACTCAGGGGCATGAACCGATGGCACACGCGCCACGCAAGCTGCAGACACTGATCGATCGGGCACAGGAGCTGCCCGCACTTCGCGTTGCCGTCGTTTGCGCCGCGCAGAGGGTGGTACTTGAGACGGTGCATAAGGCCACGGCGTTGGGGCTCATCACGCCGACGCTGATCGGTGACGCGAAAGCCATCCGCGAGACTGCTGCCATGGCGGGCTTGGAGGCCGGCGCGCTGGAGATCATCGACGCAAAGAGCGACGCGGCAGCGGCGAACGAGGCTGTTGGGCTTGCGCGTAACGGTAAGGTCGACGCGCTCATGAAAGGGCAAATCCATACCGACACCTTGATGCGGGCCCTGCTCGATAGCGACCATGGTTTACGCTTGCCGGGCCGCCGTGTGAGCCACGCTTTCGTGTGCGAAATTCCTTCTTATCCGAGCCTCCTCGTCGTCACCGACGCCGCGATCAACATTGCGCCTGATCTGAATGCCAAGGCGCAGATCCTGCAGAACGCAATCGGGCTCAGCCATCTCATAGGGGTGGAGAGGCCACGCGCTGCCGTTCTTTCCGCGGTTGAGACCGTCAACCTTGCGATTGCATCGACGGTTGACGCCGCGTGTCTTGCAGTGATGGCACAACGGGGCCAAATATCGGGTGCGGTGGTCGACGGCCCGCTGGCGTTTGACAACGCCATCTCCGTGCGCGCGGCGAAGGAGAAAGGCATCGGCTCAGCGGTGGCCGGGCATTCGGACATCCTGCTCGTCCCTGATCTCGTGTCCGGCAACATCCTGGCCAAGAACCTCGAATATCTCTCCGGTGCGACCGTGGCCGGGATCGTCTTGGGTCTCTCGGTGCCTCTGGTGCTGACCTCGCGTTCCGATCCCGAGGATGCGCGGCTCGCCGCGCTTGCCCTCGCGGTTTTGATGCACGCACAAACTCCGACGGCGGTGCATCACAAGGAACGCGCACGCGAACCGAGCTTGCAGTGCGCCCCGCAGCCCGAGGCGGCCTGCTGTCCGTTGTCGGGGTGAGGCCATGCGGAAAATCTCGCCAAATGCGCACGCAAAGACTGTTCGGGCCATGCCGGGACAGGCGTTGTCGACCGACCGACCGACCGCTGCATGCAGGCCTGGCACGCCTGACGGCCGGCGTGCCGCCTGCGGCCCTGGGCGTCGCCTGGGCGGATTGGGCCCAACAGCCGGCGTTCTCGCCGGACAAACAGCTCGGGCTCGCCGGCGAAGCGACGAATCCGCCGGGACGACCCAACCGGCGCCACCAGACCGCCACCCATCCCGAGACCGAGAGCTACGACGATCCGAATCCCATGTAATCGAGCGCCGTGCATCACGACGGGTCTTGGTAGCCCTGCAGGGTCGGCTCGCAAGGCACGGCAGACGCAAGCGGCTCGTGCCGCCATCGATCGGCGCGCCGACCGAGGGATGTGCAGCGCTGTGCGGGGGCGCCTGGCATCTATGTGCTGGCTGCTTGAGATTGGGGCACGAAGACTCGGAAAGGACGGTGTCTATGGAAGTCATTGATCTCAAAGGGCGCAAAGGACTCATTGTCGGCATCGCCAACGAACAGAGCCTCGCCTGGTCGGCGGCTAAGCACTTCCACAATGCAGGAGCCGAGCTTGCTCTGACATTCCTGAACGACAAAGCGAAGTCATATGTCGCGCCGCTCGCCCAGCGCGTGGGAGTCAAATTGCTGCTGCCGTGCGATGTGTCGAGAGCCGGCGAGCTCGACAACGTCTTTGCCGCAGTCGCCGCAGCGTGGGGTCGCCTCGACTTCGTGTTCCACTCGATTGCCTGGGCGCGCAAGGAGGACCTGCACGGCCGGCTGACCGACTGCTCGGCGGAAGGCTTCGCCGAATCGATGCTGGTTTCCTGCCACTCGTTGATCCGCATGGCGAAGCTCGCCGAGCCGTTGATGGACAAGGGTGGAAGCCTGACGACGCTCAGCTATTTCGGCGCCGAGAAGGTCGTCGACCATTACAACGTCATGGGGCCCGTGAAGGCGGCGCTCGAGGCGTCGGTGCGTTATCTCGCCCATGAGCTTGGGCCCAAGGGTATTCGGGTCAACGCCATCTCCGCAGGTGCAGTTGCGACCCGTGCCGCTTCCGGGATCGAGCACTTTGACGAACTGCTCAACGAGACGCGGCGCAAGGCGCCGCTGAGACGCACGGTGGAGGCGTGCGAGGTCGGCCGCACGGCGCTGGTGCTGGCGAGCGACTACGCGCCGGCGATCACCGGTGACGTCATCCACGTCGACGCCGGATTCCATATCGAAGGCATGGTCCTTCACTAGAGAGGCACACGCAATGTCCGAACGAGTGCTGAGCGACGTGCAGAATGCGTGGCTGAGGCGCGCGGAGTTCCTCGCGTTGATCGCGGTTCTGGTCCTTGGCATCGGCATGGGTGCGTTGGCCGCATCAGCTCTGAGTACGGTGGCGGTCCCCATCCTCCTCGTCGGTTGCTTCACCGTGGCCTGGGCCATGGTGCAGAAGCAGCGCGTCGAAGTGCTGAGTGGAGGGCCCCCGGCGCTATGGGAGCGAGCGCTCTATTGGGCCTGTTGGGCGGCCATTGGAATCGTCGCCGCAATCGTCATCTGGAAGTCGCTGGGCCTCACATAGGCCCACACAGGGAGGCGCGAATGGACGGCTGGGGACATTTTTTCTGTTGGGGCGCGTGCCACCGCCTCTTCGCGGCGGATCCCGAGCGCTACGTCGCGATAAGTGTGCTCGCCACGGCGTCGGCAGCGCAGCACAGGCATCAATCAGCAGGAGGCGAAGATGAATGATAGCGCACCGATGCCCCCTGTGAGCTCGCGAGGCAACGCAACCAGCGGCAGCGGCGGCGGTCGGGCGCATGTTGGGCTCAAGATCGGCGGCATGACATGCGAGCACTGCCCGGCCAAGGTCGAAGGGGCCTTGGGGCGGCTCCAAGGTGTGACGTCCGCCCATGTCAATCTGGCGGACGCGACCGCGCACGTCAGCTACGACCCGGCGCGCGTCAAGGTCATCGACGTCGTCCAGGAGATTCGACGCGCCGGTTTTCAGGCCGGGACCGCTACCATGCGGGTACCCATCCGCAATATGCATTGCTCGTCCTGTGTCATTCGCATCGAGCTCGCGTTGCAGTTGACTCCCGGCGTTGTGGCGGCCCGCGCAAGTTCGCTGACCAATGCCGTCGACGTCGACTACCTGCCCGAGCGCACTGACTTTGGCGCGATTAGAGCGGCGATCGAATCGATTGGCTATCGCGTGGCCGAGGAGAGGACAAGCGAAGGTGGCAAGGAGATCCTCGACCCGGAAGACGCCGCGCGCCAAGTTGAGTACCGGCTGCTGATGCGCAAGTTCTGGCTCGCCGCTGCGGTGTCCCTGCCTGTGATGGCGCTGAGCTACCCCGACTACATACCCGGACTCAGGGATTGGATGCCCATGGGCAGCGAGACGCGGCGGCTGGTCTGGGCGCTGCTGGGTATCGCTAGCCTGCCCGTGCTGATTTGGTCGGGTTCGCAGTTCTTCGTGGGGCTTTGGGAGGGGCTCAAACACCGCTCGGCCAACATGCACACGCTGATCGCCATCGGCATCAGCGCGGCGTTCCTCTATTCGGTTGTTGCTGTTGCTGCACCCGGCCTCTTTCCAAAAGCCTCGCTGGCCGAGGTATTTTGGGACGTCACCGATGTGGTCGTCGCGCTTGTGGTCCTCGGTCTCGCTTTGGAGATCAAAGCCAAGGGTCGCACGTCCGAGGCCATTAAGAAGCTGATCGGTCTTCAGGCCAAAACGGCACGCGTGCTCAGAGACGGCAAGGAGGTCGATATCCCTGTCGAGGAGGTTCTGGTCGGCGAGGTGCTTGTCGTTCGCCCCGGCGACAAGATCGCGGTCGACGGCGCCGTCATCGATGGCGGGAGCGCGATCGATGAATCGATGATCACGGGCGAGTCGATGCCCGTGGACAAGCAGGTGGGCGACGAAGTGATCGGCGCAACGCTGAACAAGACGGGAAGCTTCAAGTTCCGCGCCACCAAAGTGGGCAAGGATACGGCACTCGCCAACATCATCCGGATGGTCAAGGACGCACAGGGTTCGAAGGCGCCGATCCAACGCGTCGTTGACATGGTTTCAGGCTATTTCGTGCCCTCGGTCATGATCCTGAGCGTGCTCGCGTTCATGGCCTGGTACCTGTTTGGACCCGAGCCGCGCTTCGTCTACGCCACCATCGTGCTGGTGACGACGCTCATCATCGCCTGCCCGTGCGCGCTCGGACTTGCCACCCCGACGTCGCTCACCGTCGGTATCGGCAAGGGGGCAGAAAACGGCATCCTCATTCGCTCCGGCGACGCCTTGCAGAGTGCGGAAAAGCTGCAGGCCTTGATTTTGGACAAGACGGGCACCATCACGCGTGGGGAGCCGGCCTTGACGGATGTCGTGGTCGCCAAAGGATCTGCGGAAGGTGAGGTCCTAAGGCTCGCGGCATCGCTCGAGCGCGGTTCGGAGCATCCTCTCGGCGAGGCCATCGTCAAAGGTGCGGAGGCCAAAGGTCTGTCCCTGGTGGACACCAAGGGGTTCGCGGCGATCCCAGGACACGGCGTGAGTGGCGAGGTCGACGGGCTGGCCGTGCTCCTTGGCAATGCCAAGCTCATGCGCGACCGGGGCGTCACAATTGTCGCTCTCGAGAGGGATTGGGAGCGCTTGGCCTCTGAAGGCAAGACACCGATGTATGTCGCGGTGGACGGCAAGCCGGCTGGGCTCGTCGCCGTCGCGGACACGGTAAAGCCCGACTCGAAGAACGCCGTCGCGATCCTCAAGGGCATGGGCCTCGAGGTGGTGATGTTGACCGGTGACAACAAGCGCACCGCCATGGCCATCGCCCGCCAGGTTGGCATCGAACGCGTGCTCGCAGAAGTGCTCCCCGATGACAAGGCGCACGAGGTGCAGAAGCTTCAGCTCGAAGGCAAGACGGTCGGCATGGTCGGCGATGGCATTAACGATGCACCGGCCCTGGCGCAAGCCGATGTCGGGTTCGCGATCGGCACCGGAACGGATGTCGCCATCGAAGCCAGCGATGTCACGCTCATCAAGGGCAGCCTCATGGGCGTGGTGACGGCGATCGAGATCAGCCGCGCGACCATGCGCAACGTGCGCCAGAACCTGGTTGGGGCCTTCGGCTACAACGTTGCCGGTATTCCCGTCGCCATGGGGGTCCTCTACCCCATCATCGGGCTGCTGCTCTCGCCGCTGATTGCTGCGGCGGCCATGGCTTTCAGCTCCGTCACCGTTGTGACCAACGCCAACCGGCTTAGGTTCTTCCAGCCGCGGAGGTTCGCACCATGACACCCGATCGCTGGATCGTCCTTGTTGGCGGCTTCGCGCTGATTGGTCTCATCGTGTGGTTTTTCTGGCTGAAGCGCTCGCGGGGCGTGCAGGCGAGCGAGACCTCGGGCGGCTACCAGGAGGCGATGATCCTGGTCAAAGGCGGCTACACGCCCGACACCATCATCGTGCAGGCCGGCAAGCCGGTGCGCCTCAACTTCCGGCGTGAGGAAACGGCCTCTTGCTCGGACAAAGTGGTGTTCGCCGATTTCCAAAAAAGTGCCGACCTGCCGACCGGAGAGACGGTGGCCGTCGAGCTGCTGCCGAAGCAACCCGGCGAGTACGGCTTCGCTTGCCCCATGGGTATGTTTCGCGGCCGTCTCATCGTTGAATAGGGCAATGTGACATGACACACGATCACTCGCAGCATAAGCACCATCGCCAGCCGGCAACGTCCGAGGGTAGCTTCTGGACCTCGCGGACGTTTCTCATTTGCCTAGGCTTCCTCGCTATCGCCGTGACGCTGCTCTTCAGCGAGCACCGCGCGCACTTCCTCGGCGTGTTGCCGTACCTCTTTCTGCTGGCTTGTCCGCTGTTGCATTTCTTCATGCACGGCGGCCACGGCTCGCACGGCGGCAATGGACGATCCGAACGCGATGGCAAAGGAGACCCGTCATGAGCGAGCAAGCGCCGGCTTACGGCCTGTGGGGGTTGGTGCTCATCAACTCCGTCATCTTCATCATGTTCGCCTTCACCTTCTTCAAGCCGCAGACGGCCCGCGACTGGCGGTCGTTCGGGGCGTTCAGCGCCTTCCTCGTGGCGCTGTTCACGGAGATGTACGGCTTCCCGCTGACCATCTACTTCCTCTCCGGCTGGCTGCAGAGCCGCTTTCCCAACGTCGACTGGCTCTCCCATGACGCCGGCCACCTGCTGGAAATGATGTTTGGGTGGAAGGCGAACCCGCATTTCGGCCCATTCCACATCCTGAGCAATATCCTCATCGTCGCCGGCTTCGTGCTGATCTCCGCTGCCTGGCGCGTCCTCTACGCCGCGCAGCAGAGGAACAAACTCGCCACCACCGGGCCTTACGCTCGCGTCCGCCACCCGCAATACGTCGGCTTTGTCTTGGTCATGTTCGGCTTCCTGCTGCAGTGGCCGACGGTGCTCACCCTCGCCATGTTCCCTGTTTTGCTGTGGATGTACGTGCGGTTAGCGCGCACGGAGGAGCGCGAAGCCATCGCCGCATTCGGCGATGCCTATCGTCAGTACGCAGCGCGGGTGCCGGCGTTTTTCCCACACGTGCTGAAACGTGCCGACGCTTCCAAGGCATAGGAGGGTGACAAATGGCCACGACACATCATGCGACGAAAGGGTCTCCACTGCAGAACGTTGGGTGGAGCGTATTGAGGTTCATGGCGCGCCACGGCGCTCCCTTGGTGTTCGCCGGGCTCTTGTGGTGGGTGCTGTGGTGGGGGCACACCCCCAACGTCCAGACGGTCGATGAAGCCATGCGACACGTCTCATGGGTCGGCGTGATCGCCTTGATCTATGTGGCGCTGCAGGCTCGCGCTGTGCTTGCGCAGCCGCGCAGCGGCGTCATGCATTCGCTGGTCGAGATCCTGGTTTCGTTGCTGCCGCTGTTCGTGGTCGGCTACGCCGTGATCGACTGGTTGCGCGGAGACAACCCACTGTCGGTCTTCCAGGTCATCGTCATGGCCCAAGCGACGCTCGCAACCCTGATCGACGTCGTCATCTTCACATGGTTCTCGCTGCAATTGAACAAGCTGTCCATCCAGGCGCTCGCCACACATCAGAGTTGATCCTCGACGGGGCCCGCTTGGTGGCGCCCGTTGATCGCCATGTGAGAGGGAGAACATCGTGACAATCTCGAGCCTCGGCTTTCGCTCTGATTTATTTTCGGATGCCCTCGCTTGGCTGCCTACGGTCCCGGTCGCCCATCACGGCGGGTTTCATATGAGCGAGTGGCCATGGTGGCCGGGGCCCATGCACATCGCCTATCCGCTGTTGTTCGTTGCGGCGATCGCCGTTGTGGCCATTCTGCTGTTGCGCAAATCATGACGCGGAAGCTGCAGGCCGGGCGAAGTTCGCAATCAACCAACACTTGCTGAATGAAACCGAAACGTTGAGTGCAGCCGAGCAGGCGGATGGTGACGGCGCTTCGCGCTGAGGCGTGCCCAATACAGGTGTGCCAGTGTTTGACCCAGGTCAAAGCGGAAGCGTCGTGCGTGTCTACAAAGCCAAATATCTCGTTCCCCACGCGACAGAAGGAGTGGTTCCATGGTCCGCGCCAGAACCAATGCCGCCAACGGTGCCCCGCAGGGCGGTCGGGAGAGCACGAAAGCTTACCTGGTCGGCAGTGGTATCGCGTCGCTTGCAGCCGCCGCGTACCTGATTAGGGACGGTGGCTTACTCGGCAAGAACATCACTGTCTTCGAGGAAGGCGGCACGGCCGGCGGCAGCTTGGACGGCGAAGGCGCGGCCGAGCGAGGTTACGTCATTCGTGGCGGGCGCATGTTCACCTATGAGGCGTACACGTGCCTGTTCGATCTGCTGAGCTTCATTCCCTCGCTGAGCAACCCCGAAAAAAGTGTCAGCGATGAGGTGTATGCTTTCAATGACGAGATCAAAGGTCATTCCAGAGCGCGCTTGCTGCGCAAGGGTAAAAAACTTGACGTCTCGAGCTTGGGGCTGAGCAATCGGGACCGATTGGAGTTGATCGAGCTTATGGCGGCTCCCGAATCGATGCTGGGTGCAAGGCGCATCCAGGACCACTTCAACCCATCGTTCTTCAAGACGAATTTCTGGTACATGTGGTGCACCACGTTCGCCTTCCAGCCCTGGCACAGCGCTGTCGAATGCAAAAGATACCTGCATCGCTTCATTCAAGAGTTTCCCCGCTTTGCGACATTGGCCGGGGTCAGGCGCACTCCCTACAATCAGTACGACTCGATCGTTCTGCCCGTCACCCGGTGGCTCGAGGGCCAAGGCGTGCAGTTTCTGATGAACAGCCAGGTCACGGACCTCGACTTCAAGCACACCCAAACGGCAAATGTGTGGAACGCATCCACTACGTGCGCGACAAGACCAGCACCAAGCTCGACGTGGAGTCGGGTGATCTCGTATTCGTCACCAACGGGTCGATGACGGCCGCCTCGAGCTTGGGCTCGATGACCTCGGCGCCGGGCTTGGGTTCGAAGGACGTTGGTGGCTCCTGGGCGCTTTGGGAAACGCTGGCGAAAAAGCATACCGATTTCGGCCGCCCATCGGTATTCGAAGGCAATATCGACGAGGCGAAGTGGCTCTCTTTCACAGTCACCTTGCGCGATCCGACCTTCTTCAATCTGATGGAGGCGTTCACCGGCAACGAGGCCGGCACGGGCGGCCTGGTCACATTCACCGACTCCAATTGGTTGATGTCCATCGTCTTGGCGCATCAGCCCCATTTCATCAATCAGCCGAAGGACGTTCATGTCTTCTGGGGCTACGGGTTGTTCCCCGACGAAAAAGGCAACCATGTCGAGAAGAAAATGTCCGAGTGCACGGGCAAAGAGATCCTGACCGAGGTCTGCGGCCAGCTTGGTTTCAACGAGCACCAGGGCCTGATCCTCGAGACGTCGAACTGCATCCCGTGCATGATGCCGTTCATCACCAGCCAGTTCATGCCGAGAGTGATGGGTGATCGACCGCTGGTGAGACCAGTGGGTACCAGCAATTTCGCGTTTATCGGCCAATTCTGCGAAATGCCCGACGATGTTGTCTTCACCGTGGAGTACTCAGTCAGATCGGCGCAGACGGCCGCCTACTCGGTGCTCGGCATCGATAAGGAAGTCTCTCCTCTTTATAAGGGCCAGTACGACCCGCGCGTGGTGTTCGACGCGTTCAGGACCATGATGCACTAGGGCGGGGCATTGCGGCGGCGCACTGACAGGCGTCCTTGCCCAGGACGACAGGGGTCGTGTCTGTAGTGCAAGTTCGTGCGCGTCGAGAACACTTCTCGCCTCAGCTGTTCGTCGGGCCAATCTCTTCTCGGTCAGGCGCGCGCCATCACGGGTATGCAGCGTAGCGGCGACAGCCGTTCGGCCTTGTGCCGTTGGGATGCTGTGAGCACCGCGAAGAGCTTGCTGGCTGCGATCTTCATTAGTGCTGTTAGGCGCTCCCGGCGTGGCCCAAAACCACGTCAACCACATTGTGGGTACGGGCCTTCGCATCCTGGCTTGCTATTGGCCCTCAGGCTGTCCGCAGGCGTCGAGCTCTGTCGGTGGCCGGTCCACGTAGCGATCCAACTACGTTTGATTGAGATCAATTGCGCCGAGAAAGTCGGATGATAGTCATTGAGCCGATCGCAGAGTGGAGTGGCAGGAAGTCGTGAGTGGCATCACGGCCGTTCGCCGCCGCCGAAGGAGGAGGGCCGCATGGCCGATCATGACCCCATAGACCGGAATGTGCGTCAGGGCAGCTTTCTGACATCGCGCGCGGGCTTCGTCCTTATCGCCTTCCTCGCCATTGTCGGCGTGCTTCTGACCACTGAGCACCGCGCCCACGCGTTGGGGGCCCTTTTTTGGCTTCTGATACTGGCCTGCCCTCTGTTGCACATCTTCATGCATGGCCGGCACGAGGGGCACACCGATGACGTCACCGGCGGCCAGGGTCGTCGGCAAATCACAAAGGAGACCGCACATGAGCACTGAAGCGCCAGCCTATGGGCTGTGGAGCCTGGTCATCATCAACTCGGTGATCTTCATCGCGTTTGCGTACAGCTTCTTCAAGCCACAGACGAGTCGCGATTGGCGCTCCTTCGGCGCTTTCAGCGCCTTCCTGGTCGCTCTCTTCACCGAAATGTACGGCTTTCCGCTCACCATCTACTTTTTGTCGGGCTGGCTGCAGACGCGCTACCCCACTATCGACTGGTTCTCGCATGACGCCGGGCATCTTCTCGAGGAGTTGTTTGGCTGGAGAGCCAACCCCCATTTTGGGCCGTTCCATCTGCTGAGCTTCATCTTCATTGGCGGCGGCTTCGTCGTCATTTCTGCGGCTTGGAAGGCCCTCTATGAGGCCCAGCAACGTCGACAGCTGGCAACGATAGGGCCCTACAGTTATGTGCGCCATCCGCAGTATGTCGGCTTCGTGCTGGTGATGTTCGGCTTTCTGCTGCAATGGCCGACCATTCTGACGCTGGCGATGTTTCCTGTGCTGGTGTGGATGTATGTCCGCCTGGCCCGGCAGGAAGAGCGCGAGGCACTTTCGGCTTTTGGCGAGGCGTATGCCGGATACATGGCACGCGTGCCCGCCTTCGTCCCGCGGCTCAATCGTCTCCGCCAGCCTGCTGCCTAAAGAGCTGCCGTGTTGGCTCGAGGTGAGAATATGTGCGTCGCATGACCTCGGCCCGGCGCAACTCGTGAACGAAAGGACTCTCCATGGCCAAATCCGACGTCGTCGTCTGCGCCCCGGTGCGCACTGCACTCGGCACCTATTCCGGAACACTAAAAGGGATGCCCGCCTCACAGCTCGGTGCCGCCGCCATCCGCGCGACCATGGAGCGGGCCGGCCTGCAGGGCTCGGATGTCGACACGGTCGTCATGGGCCAGGTCATCCAAGCCGGCGCGAAGATGAACCCCGCGCGTCAAGCGATGATCGCAGCGGGAATCCCCGTCAGCGTGCCGGCCATGACCGTGAACCGGGTGTGCGGCTCCGGCGCACAGGCGATCGTGTCCGCGGCGCAGGAGGTCATGCTGGGACACGCCGCCTGCGTCGTGGCCGGCGGCATGGAGAACATGGATCAGGCACCGTACGTGATGGCGGGCGGCCGCTGGGGCTATCGCATGGGCGATGCACAGATCTACGACAGCATGCTGCGCGATGGCTTGAACGACGCTTTCTCCGGGCAGCACTCGGGTTGGCACACCGAGGATCTGGTGGCAAAATTCCAGATCGCGCGCGAAACCCAGGATGCCTGGGCCTTGCGGACGCAGAAGCGGTTTGGCGAGGCACAGGCCGCCTGCCGCTTCGATCCCGAGATCGTCTCACTGGAAGTTCCGGGTCCAAAAGGGCCCACCGTGTTCAAGACCGACGAGCACAACCGCCCCGAAACCACAAGAGAGTCTCTGGCAAAACTGAAGCCTGCGTTTCGCAAGGACGGCACCATTACGGCCGGTAACGCGCCGGGACTAAACAGCGGGGCGGCTGCCATGATCGTCGCTGACGGCAAATGGGCCGCCAAGCGCGGATTGGTCCCAGCCGCGCGGTTGGTATCTTATGGCGTCGGTGCCGTAGAGCCGGGGATGTTCGGGTTGGGCCCCGTTCCGGCGGTCCGTCAAGCGCTCGAGCGCGCCGGCTGGCGCATCGGTGACCTCGAGCGCATCGAAATCAACGAGGCTTTTGCAGCTATCGTCATTGCGCTCATGCAGGAGCTTGGCGTGCCGGAGGATATCGTCAACATCGAAGGCGGAGCCATCGCTCACGGCCACCCGATCGGCGCGACCGGCGCAGTTCTGACGACGCGGCTGCTGCATTCAATGAGTCGCGACGGCATACGACGTGGCCTCGTGACCTTGTGCATTGGTGGCGGCCAGGGCATCGCACTGGCGCTTGAGCGGCCTTGAGGCGCAATCCTCGACCCGGTGCTCATCTCTCTTGGTGTGCTGAGCGGCGTGTGCGGGCTGACCGTGTCCAGCTCAGGGCGATCATGGCGCACGCAAGGGGCGAATCGGAATCGGACACTCCTCGGTTCAAGTTTGACCCGGCCATTTGGCTTCCGCGTAGCCCCGGCAGAGTGCTATCGTTCATGTCCACCTGCCTGGTCATATGGGGAATGTCGACTTAGCTCCCCTCCGGGCGCGCTGTACGGTTTTCTAAGGCAAAGGGAACGGGCGATGCACACCAGTCATTACGTTCGTCTTCTCATGATGACTGTATTGTCGTTCATATCAATGTACGTTTTCATGTATGCGATGGTGGACACATTTTCGAACGTGTATTCGAATATTAATCAATTCTATATGGCAGGGCTGATGACGGCCCCGATGGTGATCATTGAGATTCTGCTGATGTGGGCAATGTACGAAAGCAAGAGGGCCAATCTTATGATTGTCGCCGCCAGCATTCTTGCGCTGGGAGGGTTTTTCGTGCTGATCCGCCAGCAAACAGCTGTCGCAGATTCACAATTTCTGAGATCAATGATTCCGCACCACGCTGGGGCTATTCTGATGTGTGAAAATGCGCCTCTCAAAGATGTCGAACTTAAAGATTTATGCAGGAATATTATTTCTAGTCAGCGATCGGAGATCAATCAAATGAAAGCAAAACTGAACAAGCTAGAAAAATAGAAGGAGTTAAAACGCACCATCCCGTGCCCGCATTCCCAGTGCGGCAGACCGAATCGCGGCGCGCTGCGCAAGGCTTTCGTCGAGACGGCGGCCCAGGAATCGACGCTCGTCGCGGTACCGCAATTTCGTGTCCAGAGCAAGCGCTCCATTTCATCCTGCTCATCACCGATCAGCACCGTGTCGCCTTCGGTAAGTGTCCAGAAGCTTTCGCACTTTCGATTTGGGCTGAGCGGCGACCGGTCCTGGCGATCTTCGTCATCCATACGCACGCACCTCTGGTGTGGGTCGCGCGAGTCGATGCTCGTTGCAAGCTCGCATGCAGCCTTCACCCTCATCGTCTCATCGATGGGAAGGACTTTGGCTTTGTCAGAATACCTCTGATGATATGGGGACGATTGCCGGCCTGGTGTTTCGCTTGTCCCGCTGTCGCGGAGGTGGCCAAGCGGTTCGCGAGCGCACACGTCCGGGCTGGCGGCCGCGTTGGGGCAGGCACGATAGGATGCAGGCAGCGTCCCGTTGCACACGCGATCATTGTACACCACGACGCAGGGGGGAGGCTTGCCACTTTCTGCAGCAGCAGCAGCAGTGTTTTTTGCGTCCGATGTCGATGCGCTGGCCGGCAGTTCAGTAGACGCCGATCGACCCAGTAACAAAATCGTCGACCAGATTCGGCACCCGGGCAAGACACTTCGCCGCAATATCATCGACGCGTCCCTTGAGTAAGTCCACTGGGCATCCTTCTCGAGTCGCGAGCTTGACTTCAAGCACCGCTGGACTCGTGATCGGGCTGCCAATACGACTGGCCATCAGGCAGTGCGCCGCGGTGATTTCGGGGATGCTGGCGACCAGCGTCTCGGCCAGTTGGCCCGCGAGGACATTGTAGATCTTGCCCACATGGGTGACGGGATTCTTGCCCGCAGCGGCCTCCAGGCTCATCGGCCGACAAGGTGTGATCAAACCGTTGATCCTGTTGCCTCGACCGACTTGACCGTCGTCGCCCGCCTCGGCGGATGTGCCCGTGACGGTCAGATAGATCTTTCCTGCAGATGCGTCATCGGCAGCGTTGACTTTGACCTCGCATCTTGAAAAGCCGTGCTCTGTGGCAAGTTCCACGATCGTTTTTTCGATGGCGGCCTTTTCGCCAAGATAATCGTCAATATGAGCTAGATAACGTCCGATCATGGCGCATGCCACGGTGAGGTGGACCATGCTGCCGCTGCGCAGGCCCATGACCTTCATGTCCTCGCCCCACGCTGGGCGGTCGTGCTGACGGTCTCGGCCATTGATGCGTTTTTCCGCGCTCAGGACCAGACGCTCCAGGGGACTGAGCGGGGCGTAACCGACTCCAATCGAGGTGTCATTGGCAAGGGCAACTCGCTGCAGAGGCCGACGCGCGAACAGCTCTTGCAAATCCTGTGATCCGGGTTCCGTCAGCACCTGAAACTGCACGTCGCGCTCGGCATCTAAAGCGTGCAGATTGGCGCGTACCCAAGACTGCGATCCTTCAATGGCGATTTCCCTGATATCAATGCTGGCGTTGCCCACCTCGGTTGTCGCCCTTCCGGCCAGATAGACAGTGATGGGAGCAAGCACTGAGCCGCCGCCGAAGGCTGGCGCGGCGCGCCCGCCACACAGAAGCGCCTTGTCGACATTGTGATGCAGGATTTCTCCGAACCGGTGCCGGTATGCGCGGCAAAGATTACGCGACAGCGTCTCCGCAAGCGCGTCGCAAATGGTATCGGGATGGCCAAGGCCCTTGCGTTCGACGACCTCAACAGCGCTATCGGCACCGTCGAGGCGGGATAGGACAAGGAACTCCATGCGCGAACGCCTCCTGCCAGTTTAGCGCACAAGAGCCACACCGTCGGCGCCGAGATCAGAGGCCTGTCGAGCCCGTAGATCAGCATCGACGCGGACACGTGACGGACTTGTGGTGGCCTTGAAATGCCATTTAGGTCCAACCCACGATGAGCTTGCATTGACCTGAATCAAGCAACATCCCGCGCGACCAGGCTAGCGTTGCAGTTGTCTATTGAAAGCAGAAAGCAGGTGTCGCCGTCAGCAACGGTAAACCCGCCCATTTAGGAGCGCGCTAGTCATGAAAGCCGTCGATGTCATGACGACAAACGTCGTAAGCGTTGGCCCAGAGACGAGCGTGCGAGAGGTTGCCGATATTCTGCTCGCCCGTCACATCAGCGCGGTTCCCGTCGTCGGCCAGAGTGGTGAACTGATGGGGATCGTCAGTGAGGGCGATCTGATGCGGCGCACCGAAGGCGACACCGAGCGGCACCGGTCTTGGTGGCTCGAACTGTTCACGTCGAGCGAGATGTCGGCCGCTGAGTTTGTGCGATTGCACTCGGACAAGATTAGCGATGTCATGACACGCAAAGTTATCACGGCGGAGCCAGACACACCGCTGGCTGAGATCGCGGCGCTGCTTGAAAGGAACGCCATCAAACGGGTCCCAATCATCAAGAATGGCAATGTCGTCGGCATTGTCAGCCGCGCCAATCTGCTGCAGGCGCTGGCGAGCGTCCGCCGCGACATTTCAGCGGCCACCACGACGAATGACTCCACCATCCGCGAAAACGTGACGGCGCGCCTGAAGGCGCAGAGTTGGACGGGAACCTGGCCCATCAACATCATCGTTCATGACGGCACGGTCGAACTTTGGGGCTTGGTCGAGTCGGACGCCCAGAAGATGGCGGTTCGCGTTGCGGTCGAGCAAACTGACGGCGTCCGCACCGTCAACGACAACCGGGTGGTCCGGACGCTTCTCTTTGGCGAGTGACCGTCCGCTGCCGCCCATCGCAAATTTCGCACTGCAGGCCAACTGAAGCGCGGGGGCACAAAGACACCCTTAAGTTCCTCTGCACTGCATGTCAGGGGCGGGTTTTGCCGGCGGTGCGCTTAACGGCTTCACCGGCTGAGTTCGCCGCACTGCTCGTGCACCTGGTGCGAATGGCCACCTACCGCAGCGGCCGCGCGATGCACCACCTTAGCGGTGCTCGTGCGGATGTCTGCCAGCTTTGAGTGTCGCTTCGGTGGCGAGGCAATCGGCTGATGAGGGCGGATGCACCAGAGCGAGAGGCTCTGCCCCCGCCGAAGGCTGCCCGAGGAGGCGGGGCAAGCCCAAGCTGGCGACGAGGCCAGCCGCGACGACGAGAGAAGCCACGGTAAAACCGGCGTTGGGCAAGACGGCGACATTGAACAACAACCCGCCGGCGGCTGAGCCGATGGCTTGGCCGAGGCTGGCTGCGGCAGTGACCTGACCGAGGTCGGCTCCCTGGGTCTTGCCGGCGCCGAGAGACACCCAATAGGTCACGATGGGGGAGAGGATCCCGGCGCTTGCTGCCACCAATGCCACCGCCACGATCATGGTGATGGAGCTGCTGACGAGCGGAACGACCACGAGGCCCACGGCCAACAACGCAAGACCTGGAGTAATAAACCGACGCGTGAGTTCGGGGTTGATGAGCGGCGAAAACACCAGCGCCTGGACCACGAACATCACCAGGCTGCACTCAGTAAACATCATGCCGATCTGATAGGCATCCATGCCAAGGATTAGCTTGCCACGCAATGACAGCCCGACCTCGAATGCGCCGACCGCCAGCGCTGTCACGAACGCAATCACCCATAGGCGCAATATAGCCGCCCGCTCAAACCGCTTCTCGGCCGTCGCTTGCCCCTGCCGCTGCGCGGTCTCGGATGTGAGGCCCCAGACCGCCAACGCAGCCACAGCTGAGAGAACCGAGGTCGCAAAGAATGGCGCGGAAAATGCTGGGTCGGTCACATCGGCGAAAAGTGAAGTGCCGCTCAAGACCAGGCCGCCGAGCAGCGGTCCGACAAAGAAACCTACTGTGCCCGCAATATTGATCAGCGCGAAGCGATGGGCGCGCCATTCCTTCGACGGGGCGTGATCGCCGACCAGCGCGTAGGCCGAGGGGGCGATGGCTGCCGCGAAGGCGCCGTCGAGGAAACGGCCCAAATAGAGCAGTGGCAAGCGCTCGACGAGGGCGAACAGGCCCACGGTTGTTGCAAAGCCGATCAGTCCCAGCAGCATTACGGGCCGCCGTCCGCGCCGGTCCGAAACCCTGCCCCATAGCGGGGCGAACAGGAAGATGGCAAGAATGTAGGTTCCGGTGAGCAGGCCGGTGTGGCGCGACAATATCGTCGTATCCGCAGTGCCGGCGAGCCGTTCGATTAGGAACGGCAGGATCGGCAGCACGATACCGTAGCCCACGGTGATGGCGAACATCGCCAGCAGCACGGCTGACAGGGCCTGCCACGATAGCGGCTCACGGTATCTTTCCTGGATCACGCCGTCGTCTCCGCTACGCGCAACGGCGCTGTCGATTCGCTGCTGCTGTGGCGCGTGATGCCGGCGAGCTTGGTGCGCTTCAACATCAGGGCATTGATGGCGACCAGGGCCGAGCTTCCGGACATGGCGAGGGCAGCGATCTCCGGGCTCAGAAGGAACGGGTAGAAGACACCGGCAGCCAAGGGGAAAGCGATGACGTTGTAGCCGACCGCCCACCAGAGGTTCTGATGCATCTTGCGCAGCGTCGCGCGTGACAGCTCGACAGCCCCGACGACGTCGTAAGGATCGCTCTTCATTAGCACCACGTCGGCGCTTTCGATGGCGACGTCCGTGCCAGCACCGATAGCAAAGCCGACATCGGCCTGGGTGAGCGCCGGGGCGTCATTGACGCCGTCACCCACCATTCCAACCTTCTTGCCTTGCGCCTGCAGTTCTTTGACTTTGGCGGCCTTTTGACCAGGCAGGACGTCGGCGAGGACGATGTCAAGGCCAAGGTCCCGGGCAATGCGTTGCGCGGTGCCGGCATTGTCGCCAGTCAGCATGGCGACTTGCACTCCGCGCTCGCGCAGCTTGGCAACCGTGGTGGCCGCGGTCGATCGCACCGCATCAGCAATTGCGACGAGGCCGATGACCTTGCCGGCGCGGGCCACGTGCACCACGGTGCGGCCGGCACCTTGCAGCCGCTGGGCCTCTACCGCTAGCTCGCCGAGATCGAGCTTCTCCGTGTCCATCAGTCGACGATTGCCGAGGAACACCCTCTCACCGTCGACCTCAGCCCGCGCGCCCATGCCTTCGAGGTTTTCGAAGCCTTTCTGCGTGGGAACGGCAAGCCCTTGTGCGCGCCGTAGAATCGCCTGCGCCAACGGATGGTCGGAACCTTGCTCGACCGATGCGGCGGTTGCCAGCACGGTGTCTACCGCCACACCCTTGGCGGTCACCACATCGACCACTTCCGGCTGGCCGACGGTGAGCGTCCCGGTCTTGTCAAAAATGATGACGTCGAGCTTCGTGGCGTCCTCCAAGGCTGCGGCGTTCTTGAACAGGATTCCATTCATGGCGCCGAGGCCGGTGCCGACCATCACCGCCATCGGCGTCGCCAGCCCGAGCGCGTCCGGGCAGGCAATCACGAAGACCGTAATCGTCAGGGTCATGGCAAACAGCAAGGTCTGGCCGATCCACCAGAACCAAACCGCGAAGGTCAGGAGGCCGATGACGATGGCGGCGAGCACAAGCCACTGCGAGGCACGGTCGGCTAGCAACTGAGCCGGCGCCTTGGAGTTCTGCGCCTCCTGTACCAGCTTGACGATCTGCGCCAGCGCGGTGTCGGCTCCGACCTTGGTAGCGGTGTAGCGGAAAGTGCCGCTCTTGTTGATCGTTGCGCCGATCACCGTGCCGCCGGGTTTCTTGCTGACTGGCATCGACTCACCAGTGAGCATGGACTCATCCACCAGCGAGCTGCCCTCCGTGACTGTGCCGTCGACCGGGATCTTGTTGCCAGGTCGGATCACGACTGTGTCGTTGACGAGAACCTCGGCTGTCGGAACCTCGACCTCCCGGCCGTCGCGCAGCACTACCGCCATCGGCGGCGCCAAATCCAGCAAGGCGCGGATCGCTTCCGAGGCGCCCGCCCGAGCCCGCATCTCCAGCCAATGGCCGAGCAGAATGAAGACAAGAAGCACGGCCGATGCCTCGTAGAACTGTTGCCCCTCGAAAAAGAAAGTGGCGCCGACGCTGAACAGATAACCCGTGCCGACGCTGAGGAGAACGAGCACGGCCATATTGAGGACGCCGTTTCGCAGAGCCCGCACGGCGGCGACGACGAACGGCCAGGCCGGGTAGAGGATGGCCGCGCTCGCCAGGAAGAACAGAAGGATATTGAGATCGAGGCCGAAGGGCGGCTTCAGGCGAACGAAGTCCATGCCCATGGGCGAAAAGGCGAAGATCGGCACGCTGAAGATGAGGCTGATCCAGAAGCGGTTGCGCATATCGCGCACCATGGCCTGCATGTCCATGCCGGCCCCATGGCCCATTTCGTGTGCTATGTCGTGTGACATGGCTGGCGAGGGCGCAACGGGGCGGGCATGTGCGAGATGGGGCTCGGATAGTCTGGGCGCCGTGGTCTCTGCGTGCCCCGTGTGACCGCTCGCGTGCGCGGTTTGCGCAGCATGGCTCATGTGCTGCGCATGTGTGCCATGGCCTATCTTTCGCAGGGCAGCCTCCCCGCTAGGGGCGCAGACGTGGTTCGGCAGGACTTCGCCGCGGCAATGGAAGCCACACTCGATGATTTTGGCGCGAAGAGCTTCGGCGTTGGTGACGGTCTCGTCATACTTGATCGCCGCGGTACCCGCGGCGATGTTGACCGTCACCACGTAGACGCCGGGCATGCGCTTCAACTGCTTCTCGACACCTTGCGGGTCGAGGATCGATAACATACCACCGACCTCAAGAATGGTTGTTGCCATGCGCCGCTCCTCTCATCACCCCGGCGAGGTTTTGCCCTCGCTCCAACGCGAATGTCCAGCTCTGGCGACTGCTATTCGACTATGGCCGGCAGGCTGTCCTTGATGTGGATCAACCAACAATTTCACGAACAGCCGTGACAGGGCCGATCACGTTGGGGTTACCTGACATCGTGGCTAGTGCCGGGCGCTGCTGACGCCGACGGTTGCGTCATCGACCAGCACCTCGCGGCGCCGGATCTCGGCGGCGTGTTCGCCTACGATGAACCACAGGCCAACGCCGGGCTAGTTGCCGCAATCGCCGAGCTGTGGTCGTGGACAGCAAATATCGGTCATTCTGACACGCTCTGCGATGGGCTTGCTGAGACGCTTTCGCGCTCGGAAGGGTTGCGCGGAGATCGACTTGACGCGCCAGTCGGCGCCGGGTGTGCTGCGCGTCGGCCTTGGCGGGGCTCTCGTATTCTAGCGTATCCTCTGACGATTGGCGTATGGACAGTGAACCCGCTCGGATGACTGCTTCGCCGACGAATGAGGAGTCATCTGAACCACCCAGCCGGGTCGCACAGTGCCGTCAACTGCAGTCCGACGAGCCCCGCAACAAATGCGGCAATCGCCGCAAATAGGATCAATCGCCCGGGGGCCCGGCCTCCACTCACCCAGGCTAAAACCGTTTTTGCGACGGTGTTCACAACGATGGCCAGAAGGATAGCGAAGGCTGCTGTTTCGACGCTAAGTTCAGAGCGCCCAAGGCGTGCCATGGACAGCGTGATTGCATCGACGTCCGCAACCCCGGAAGCCGCCGCCAGCGCAAGTGCGCCCCGCGTTCCAGCCCAAACGGTCAAGACCTTCCCCAGCAGCAAGATCAGTGTGAGCAGTCCGCCGAATGCGAGCACGACGTCGAGCTCGAAGGGGTTCTTGAGTGACAGAGGCTTGTCGACGCCACCACCGGCCTTCTGATCGCGCAAGAGGATACCTACCGTTGCTGCTTGAGCGATGGCGGCGAGCGCCAGCGGAGGCACGAGCCAACGCAGGAGTCCGGCATTGAAGAATGAAGCTATGATCAGGACTCTCACCATCATCGCGACGTTTGCAAGCAGCGCTCCCGAAGCGAATAATCGGTGCCTTTCTGCATGATCCCGCGCAAGTCGCGCCATTGATATTGTCACAGCCGTTGACGACACCATGCCACCTGCAAGTCCAGACAGCAGAACACCGCGACGGTCTCCTGCCACCTTTATCGCCAAGTAGCCTACGAACGAGACGGCTGCGACAAGTACCGTCATAAACCAGATTTCATGGGGGTTGAGTGCACCGAAGGGCCCAAGCTCGCGATCTGGAAGGATCGGAAGCAGAATGACCGTCATGGCGAGGAGTAGCAGGCCGGCCCTGAGTTCCTCCCAAGTGAGACGGCGCAGCCAGGCATGCAGCGCGCCCTTGAGAGCGAGAAAGATGGCTGTGGCAACGCCGGCGGCCGATGCCGCAACTGTGTCTCCGACTACCGCCAACACCCCCAGCGCGAAGGCCATCATAGAGGCGACCACTGTCGTTGCACCGAAAGTGCCCTGATGCCGGATTTCGCGAAGCCGAAACACTATGATCGCCGCCGCAAACGCAACGAAAGCGAGGCCGAGCATTATCGTTCCCTGATTGCCGAGTCCGCGAGCTATGGCGCCCCATACGCCGCCGAGTAAGGCCGCGAGTGCATGGGTGCGCAGTCCCGCCGCGCGTTCGCCTTCTGCATCCTCGCGCTGCTCCCATCCCCGCTCGATGCCGATCACGACCCCGATTGCAAGAGCTACGGCCAGACGTTGGAAGAGCTCGACGTCAAGATTGCTGTGCAGCATTTGAACTCCCGACTTATCGCGACCAGGAAGGCGCAGGAGCCCACCAGAAACAGAAACCAAGCCCCTGCGTTCTTCGGCTCAGGAACTCCACAGCCCGATCATTGTGCTTGGCTCGATGATCAGGGATCAGCAAGCGTCTCGAGATGGCTTCCTGATGATCGGCATGGTGGGCTGCGCTAAGGGTTGCGCGCCGAGCCGTCATAGTGCGTTGCAGCTCCGTCTTGGAATGTGAAAGTCATACAAAGCTCGTGACCAACATGCTGATGACGATAATCGCTAGGATGACCGTCGAGATCCAGCCGCCCCACCGCAAGTAAGCCGGCAGGACAAGACCGCCCATGACACGCGACTGCGTGGCAACGATCATTGTCACCGCCAGTATCGGCACCGAGAGAACGCCGTTAATGACAGCACTCCAGAACAAGGCTTTGATCGGGTCGATCGGGCTGAAATGAATGCCAACGCCAATCAGTGTTGAGGCGGCAATCATGCCATAGAATGTCAGGGCCTCGCGTGGCCTGCGGCCAAGCCCCACCGGCCGGCCAAGCGATTCGGCGATGGCGTAGGCCGACGAGCCGGCAAGAACGGGCACGGCCAGCAATCCGGTACCAATGATCCCGGCCGCGAAGGCCGTGAAGGCAAAGGGACCGGCGATGGGCCGCAGCGCCTCGGCCGCCTGGGCAGCGGTTTCGATGTTGGTGATTCCACTGGCGTTCAAGGTCAGCGCCGTCGTGATGATGATGCACAGGCCGATGAGGTTGGAAAACCCGATGCCCGAATAGGTATCGAGCCGGATTCGCCTGATCTCGGCAGGTGCCTGATCGGGGGCGAGAAGCAGCGCACGGCTCGCCGCATCCAGCGCGATTTCATCGACCTCTTCGGAAGCCTGCCAGAAAATGAGATAGGGCGCGATCGTTGTGCCAAACACGGCCACCAGAGCGACGATGTAGTCACGCTCGAGTGACAGTGTCGGCACCAATGTCCTCAGCAACACGTTCGCCCATGGCACCTCGACAACAAACAGGGTCGCGGCATAGGCCAGGAGTGACAGTGTCAGCCATTTCAGAAAGGTGACGTATCGCCCATAGGGAACACAGATCTGGACGACCGCACAGAACAGCCCGAAGGCGACGACGTAGATGTGGCCGACCCCGCCGATCAGAAGCTTCAACGCCTCTGCCATGGCGCCAAGATCGGCGCCGAGGTTGATCGTATTGGCGATCGTGAGAAGGCCAACCGTAGCGAACAGCAACGGACGCGGGTAGGAGTCGCGCAGGTTGGCGGCGATGCCCTGACCCGTTGTGCGCCCGATCCGAGCACTGATCTCCTGAATGAAGGCAAGCAACGGGAAGGTGAAGAGCATGGTCCAGGCTAGTCCCAAACCGAATTGCGCGCCGGCCTGGCTGTAGGTCGCGATACCGCTGGGATCATCGTCCGCCGCACCGGTGATCAGGCCCGGTCCGACAAATCCGAGCAGCGAGCGCTTCTTGATCAGCGCCACCTCGCCTTTCCCGCGATCTGGCATTTCCCGGCTCACCTCGCGGTCATTGGAGCCGTGGCGACGGTTTGCTCAGTGGCACCGAGCTGGGGCCTATGGGCTTGATACAGCGAGATCGACCCAGTCGGTGTGGAAACAACGCTTGTCTCAGCGACGCCTTCAAAGCCAGCCTCGGCGATCAGTCCGGGCAGGACGCCGTCGGCATTGGGCTGCGTCGTCTCGAAGCCATCGAGGTTTTGCACCATACGAAACAGCACGCGCATGAGCCATGTGCGCTGCAATCCGTAGTCGGCAATGTAGAGCCGGCCACCCGACCTCAATACGTCAAGCATTGCTCCCAGCGTAGCTCGCTTTTTGGCGAGCGAGAGGTGATGAAATACAAGGCTCGACACAACCTTGTTGGGATCGCCCTTGTGCAGGGTGTCTGCAATTCGCTGCCCGTCGGCCTCCACCAGCTCGATCGCCAGCCCAGCCTCTTGGGCCTTACGACGGGCAAGGCGAAGCACGTCTGGATCGGGATCCAGGCCGATCACACGGGCCTGCGGGCATCGGCGCTTGAGCATGATCGCCAACGATCCCGTGCCGCAACCCACATC
Organism: Hyphomonadaceae bacterium; assembly: GCA_019747815.1. GTDB lineage: Bacteria > Pseudomonadota > Alphaproteobacteria > Rhizobiales > Hyphomicrobiaceae > AWTP1-13. The sequence goes on along the minus strand of JAIEQJ010000056.1, from coordinate 11,810 downwards.
GAGGATGGTGTCCTCAGGTTGCGGGGCGATCGCTGCAACTAGCCCTCTGCGCCACGTGGCCTCGCGCGTCATGAGCGCGATCGCTAAATCGTAGGCCCAAGTCAAGCTCTTGCGGCCAAGCGCGGGAACGAAGTCGTCTTTGTCACTCATGGCTTGCCGTGATGTCCCGAATCCTTCGACAACAAACTCGGATGCCCTTGCCCGTTAGCCGGTCCCTGCAAGGCTGAATATGCCGGGCCACCAGCTGGATCACGGGAGCCAGCTTGGGTGCGCGCACCCATCAATGCCAGCCGGCGGTCGCACCCGGCGAAGGACCGAAAACCGATAGCGCAAAGCACGCCGTGGCCACCAACACGCCGGCGAACTCGCTAGCCGTGCGTGTGGCCGACGGATGCCCGCGTGCGGTCGTCAGATCTCGACTTCGCCGCGGTCGTGTCACCAGGGCGGCCTTGCGCATCCTTGCCGTCCGATCGCTTGTGGTGGTCGTGCCCGCCATGACCCATTCCGCAACCGTGCCCACCGCGGGCGACAAGCGCGAACGCTCCCAACGCAAGCAGAAGCCAGATCCAGTTGCTAGCAAGCCAGTCCATGGCAGTTCTCCTCAGTTGAATGGGTGCAGGGAGCCATCCATTGGATCCCGCTGCAGGGCCCCTTAGCGCTCGTTGCCGACGATGGGCAGGATTGACCCATCGGTGACGGTGCAAACCTTAAATTCTCTTGGGACCGACGAGGCATTGATCCCGGTCAACTCGCATCGTCTTTCGATGCCGGCGGGCCCATTCAGGAGAAGCCGATTGGCGCGATTGATCTGCGTCAACACGTATGTGTGTCCATCGTGAAAGCCTTCGCGTCTGTTCAATCCAGTCGGCGACCTTGTGGTCAGCTCGAAATTGAGGAGAAGCATCGATGGCCAACAATCCCGCATCTGCCGCGAGAGGGCGCGCAACCAGTGCGACTGCACAGGCAGCGATTGACGCGGGCCTGCGGCAATTCTTGCTCAGTGTCTACAATTACATGGCCTCGGGGCTGGCACTGACCGGCGCCGTTGCGTATGTGGCGGCGGAGTCGGGCCTCTACGCCTCACTTATCAAGACGCCCCTGCTCCTTTGGGGCGTCATCCTGGCCCCGCTGGCTTTGGTTGTCTTGCTGAGCTTGCGGATCGACAAGATGAGCCTTGGGACCGCACAGGCGGCATTCTGGGCCTATGCCGGCCTGATTGGGTTGTCGCTATCGGGGCTCTTTCTCGTCTACACGGGTGCAAGCATCGCCCGCACCTTCTTCATCACGGCGGCCACGTTCCTGGCCATGAGCCTCTACGGCTACACCACACGCAGCGACCTTTCCGGTGTAGGCTCGTTTCTCGGCATGGGTCTTGTCGGCATCATCATCGCCAGTCTCGTCAACATCTTCCTCGTTTCTTCCGCGCTGCAGCTTGCCATCTCGCTGATCGGGGTCATCGTATTCGTCGGCCTGACTGCCTACGATACCCAGCGCCTCAAGGATATCTATATGGAAAGCGACAGTAGCGTCATCGCCGGCAAGAAGGCCATCATGGGTGCGCTTGCACTCTATCTCGATTTCCTCAACCTCTTCGTTCTGCTGTTGCAGCTCTCCGGCGAGCGACGCAGCTAGAGCTGGATGAAAGCCGATGTCGAAAGACGCCAAAAAACTAGGGGATCCGAACAGCCGGGCAAGCTACGAAGCCACGCTTCGCAAACTGCAGGTAGAGCTGGTGAAGATTCAGCGCCATGTGATCAAGCACGGGCATAAGGTGGTTGTCATCTTCGAAGGCCGTGATGCGAGCGGAAAGGATGGGACGATCAAGCGCATCGTCGAGCATCTGAGCCCACGCGAGACGCGCGTCGTTGCGCCAGGCAAGCCCTCGGACAAGGATCGCGCCTCCTGGTACTTTCAGCGCTACACACCCTACTTGCCGGCGGCGCAGGAAATGGTGGTCTTCAATCGTAGTTGGTACAATCGGGCAGGCGTCGAACGCGTGATGGAGTTTTGCACGGACGCTGAGTATCAGGGCTTCCTGCAGGGGGCGCTCCCGTTCGAGCACATGCTGATCGGCTCCGGAATCCAAATTCTGAAATACTATCTGGACATCAGCAAGAAGGAGCAGAAGAAGCGCCTTCGCAGCCGGCGCGACGATCCCTTGAAGCAATGGAAGGTCAGTCCAATTGACGACGTCGCCGTCAAGCGCTGGGAGGCCTATACGCAAGCGCGCGACGAGATGTTTGCGAGAACCTCGGGCCCGCTTTCTCCTTGGATCGTCGTGCGCGCCGATGACAAGCGCACCGCGCGCCTCAATGTCATCCGTGATTTGCTGGCGCGGTTGGCCTGCCCCGAAACCGACAAGCACCTTGCGGTTCCGGATCTCAGCATCGTTTTCCCTTACGACGAGGCCCATGCCAACGCCGGCTTGCTCGCGGCATGAAGTGCAGCCGGTGTAACAGGTTGCAGGAGTGAACATGAGCTTGGCTGGTTGTCACAACCTACCCATCCCCAGCCCGGAGCAAACTGACGTGACCGGGCACGATCCGATGCTGTATCGCTCTTCATCCATTGCGAACAACGAGAGCGCGGGATGTGGCGGTGAGGACGAAATATCGCTTCGATCTATGAGCTGAGCACCGCAACAGGGGCGAGCTCTCCGATTGCACTCGCGAGCATCGCTCCAATATCGATGCGGTTGGTCCGGTGCGGAATGCTGTCCGACGTGACCACCCTCGCACCGGCCTGCTCGAGCGCTGCATCGGAACCGTCAGCAAATAGCCCATGAACCGCGATGCAAATGGGCGGTGGCCGTCGAGGATCCCTCAGCAAGTTCACTGCTTCGATCATCGTGCGACCGCTGGAAATGATATCGTCTACCAAAACCGGCGTGCGATCCATCCACGCGCCGAGATCCTTGAGCGTGATCTCGACGTCTCGATCGCCGCGGCGCACTTTTTCCAGAACGGAGAAGGGTGCGCCGACATCGGAGGCAACAGCAGCCACCCATTGTTCGCTCTCGCTGTCGGGGCCGATGATGAGGGGATTGGCCACATTGGCTTTGATCCATTGTGAGATCAGTGGTGCTGCGTGAAGCACTCGGGTCGGGATCGTGTAGATCTCTCCGAGAGAACCGTAGCGATGCAGGTGGGGGTCAACGGTCACCAGCCAATGGAAAGCAGCCGAAAGAAGGCTTGCAACCTCTCGGGACGTCACCGCTTCGCCGCGCTTGAATCGGCGATCCTGCCGCATGTAGGCGAGGTAGGGTGAGATCAGGCCAACCTTCGATGCTTTGAGTTCCCGTGCCGTCGCGGCCGCGAACAGCAAAGACAGCACCTTGTCGTTCGGATGGTCGAGCGTGCACACCAGGGCGACGGATCGTTGCTCAGGGTTGGTCAAGAATCTTAGATACGTCTCGCCGTCGGGAAACTGCCGCATTTCGAGGGTGCCAGTTTCATAGCCGAGCTCGGCAGTGAGCGCGCTGGCGAGCTGCTCGTTTCCGGGCATGGCAATGAGAAGCGGGGCTGTCATGGCTCACCGATGCTGATGATGCCGGGATTGGCGGCGGCGTAGTTGAGCGAGTAGGCAAGCTCGCCGGGGGCTTCGGCGTGAACGGTGCATAGCGGTTCTCCGCGGGAGACCGTGCTTCCGAGCTTGACGTGGAGCTCGATGCCGGCGGCCTTTGCCTCTGGTGCGCCGGCGAGCTTCGCAAGCTTGGCGATTCTGCGGTTATCGATCGCGTCGATCCTGCCGGTGCGCTCCGCCAGGAGCGGCTGGCGATGCCTCGACACTGGCGGTTTGCGCATCCCGCCCTGGGCTTCGCAAATGCGCTGAAACTTCGCCCACGCCCTCCCATCACCTAGGACCTGCGCCGCCAAGATGTGCCCTCGCCCTTCCGATGCGGCGCCGCCGAGTTCGATCAGCGCGCCGGCGAGCGCGAGCGCGCGGGCTCTGAGGTCTTGTGGCGCATCCTTGGCACCCTGCAGCACGGCGAGAACATCGTTGGCCTCAAGCGCCGGCCCGATGCCGCGGCCGATCGGTTGCTGGCCATCGCCGATATTGACTGCGACCCGCAATCCGAAGGCCTCTGCGACGGCACGTAGGCCCGCCGCCAGCTTGTGAGCCGCATTCGTGCTACGCACCTTGGCGGTGGGGCCGACCGGAAGATCCAGTACGAGGTGGGTTGAGCCGGCGGCTATCTTCTTGGAGAGAACAGAGGCGATCATCTGGCCTTCGGTATCGATGTCGAGGGCCCGCTCGATGCGGATGATGACGTCGTCGGCGGGGCTGAGCTTGACGGCGCCGCCCCAGGCGATGCAGCCACCCTCCTGCTCGACGACGCGATGGATGTCAGCAGTGTCGAGCTCGACAGGGGCCATGGTCTCCATGGTGTCGGCCGTACCGGCAGGCGAGGTGATCGCCCGCGAGGAGGTCTTGGGCATCGTCAGACCGAGCGCAGCCACGATCGGCACGATGATCGGCGTCGTGCGATTTCCCGGCAAGCCGCCGACGGAATGCTTATCGACCACAATGTCACGGTTCCACGACAGCTTCTCTCCCACTTCGATCATGGCCTTCGTCAAGGCAAGGGTCTCGCGTCGATCGAGTGGCCGGGCCGCGCAGGAGGTAATGAAGGAGGACAAATGAATGTCGGAGTACTTGCCCTCTACCACGTCGCCAACAATAGCTCGTAGAGCATCTTCGCTGAGCTCGTTGCCATAGATGCGACCGCGCACGTGGCTCAAGGAGTCGACCGGATCGGGATGGCTCACGGCGATGGTTTCGCCGCCGGCCAAGCCGAGACGAACCCAGGCAGGCTCGGAGAGTGCCGCCTCGTCGAGTGCCAACAGATCGGTTGTGACCTGGTAGAGGGTTGCAATGATGTGCCGGTCGCCGACCCGCAGCAGAATGCGATTGTGCGCCGCGAAACCCTCGGAACGACACACCGGGCAATCCTTGTGCATGAACACGACGGCTTCGTATTGGGTGTCTATCCCCATTCTGCGAGCGCGCAGTTGGTGCGGTGCGGGTGAAACAGCCATTGGACCATGCTCGCCGCTCATGACAATGCCACCTGTTGACCGTGATCGGGCATCTTGCATGACCAGCCCAGCTCCTCTTCGATTCTGTGGCGCAAGGCGTCGGAGGCGATCGGCTCGCCATGAGTGATAAACGTCATGCGCGGCGGCTTCTTCAATCCGCGCAACCATCTCAGGATCTCGTCCGCATCGGCGTGCGCCGACAGCATGTTCAGGTTCTCCACCTGCGCCCGCACGGGAAGATAGGCGCCGTGGATCTTGATTCTGTCGGCACCAGCGACCATGGCCGCTCCCCGCGTGCCTCCAGCCTGGAACCCGGCGAAGAGAATTGTGTTCCTGGCGTCCGGCGCATACTGCTTGAGATGATGCAGAACGCGCCCGCCGGTTGCCATGCCACTCGCCGAGATTATCACCTTCGGCATCGGATTGGCGGTCAGGGCTTTGGACGCGCCGACGTCGCGCACATAGCGCGCGACCGCACAGGCGTCGCGGCATTCCTGGTCGCTGAGCCTGTGGTCATCGAGATGTCGGCACATAATCTCGCTGGCATCGATGGCCATGGGACTGTCGAGGAACACGGGAACGTTGACCAATCGCCCGCTGACCTTCAGGCGATGCAGATAGTAGAGCATGGCTTGGGCGCGCCCGACGGCGAAGGCCGGGATCACGACGGTGCCACCCCGGGCTACCGTGCGCTCAACGATCTGGGCGAGCACGTCTTGAGGATCGCGCCGGTCGTGGCGGCGATTGCCGTAGGTCGATTCGACCAACAGGTAGTCCGTCTCTTCAATGGAGACCGGATCGACCATCATGGCATCGTCGTATCGGCCGAGGTCGCCGGAGAAGGCAATGCTCGTCTTCTCCCACTCGAGCTCTACAGAGGCAGCGCCGAGGATGTGTCCGGCACGGCGCAGACGGATCGTGGCTCCGCCCGGCAGTGTGTGCCGTTGATCGAAGGCTATCGGGTCAAGACGGTCGAGTGCCCGCATGGCGTCGGCCTCGGTATAGAGCGGCAGCGCCGGCTTATGCTTGGAAAATCCATGCCGGTTGGCGTAGTCGGCATCCTTCTCCTGCAAGTGTCCGGAATCCGGCAGCAGGATGCGGCAAAACTCGGCCGTCGACTCCGAGCAAAAGACCGGGCCGGTGAAGCCGTGCTTGACCAGCAGGGGCAGGTAGCCGGTGTGGTCAAGGTGGGCATGGGTGAGAACGACGGCGTCGATACGGTGCGCATCGACTGGCAAGGGGTCCCAATTGCGCAGACGCAAGGGCTTGAAGCCCTGGAACAAGCCGCAGTCGACGAGAACGCGTTGATCACCGTCCTCGACCAGGAACTTCGATCCCGTGACGGTGCCCGCTCCACCCAGGAATGTAAGATGCAAGCTCACGTCGGCCTCCGTGCTGCGCTGCTGGGTGGTCTCATAACGAGTGGAGGATCGCCATGCCCTTCGATTGCGGCAATCTCATCTTTGCTGAGAAGGTCCTCAGGTGGCGCGGCGACGAGTTGGGCGGTCGAGCGAACAATGTGTGCCCATGTGCAGCCGTTCGCGAACAGCATGCCGCCAACATCCAGCGTACCGCCACGATTGCGATAGCCGAGGACGCGCAATCGGTCTGGCCCGCCATCGATGCGCCGCAACACGCCTGTCATCGGTTCGGGCCGGGTGTGCGTGATGACAACGCGTGGTAGTCCGCGCGGGCACAAAGCCTCGATCTCATGGGAGCGAAGCACGAAGCGATCTTCGAGATCATCGCGCGCCTCGCGGAAACGCGCGGGCTCGACCATGGCCGTCACGCAAGCGCGGCGGCCACGTTCCTCGAGTCGCGATCGGGCGTAGAGCGCCTGTTGGAGCTGATAGGCGCCAATCGCCAGAAGTTGAATGTCCGCCTTAGAGGTCGCCCCGGCCACCGTTGCGGCGCCCTGATCGAATATACTCGCCGCCTGCGCGGGGTCGAGAACGACGGGTTGCGCACGCTTAGGGACGACGAGACAGCCGATTTGCCCGTGGGTCGCATAGATGCGTCGCAGAGCCTCGATGGCGCTATTGGCATCGACCGGAAACAGCACGCGCGACACGTCGGACATTTCTCCGAGCAAGGTCTCGCCGATTGTCGGGTCCTGATGCGACTGCTCGTTCTTGCCGTTCTCCCAGGTGTGGGAAGTGACAATGAGCGGAATGCCAATCCAACCCGGCGGGCGCCCCAGTTCCTTCTGGTGGCGAGCGAAAATGATCTCTTGCCGCAACGCGCCCAGCATCTTGACCGCAAAGGCCTCGTAGCTGACCGCCAGATTAATGCCGCCCTTGTTGCCGAGCGCGGCACCGATCACGGCCTCCTCATTGAGCGCCGTGATGACGGCGCCATCGACGGCCTCGAGCGCGTCGTCCTCCGGTCTATTGACCCGGTGCTTCAGCGCGACGAGCGTCTTGCCCATATGATTGCTGCTGAGCTCGTCTGGATTGCCGACTCGCGGTCTCAGCTCGGGATTGGCCTTGATGATGCGCACGAAGTATCCATCGATGGCATCCATGGGTGACAGGCTCTCGCCGTTGGGCTCGCACCAACACGGTTCGGGAAGGCTGGGTGTCGGAACCTGCCGGCGCGCCAATGGATGCTCGGATTCTCTCGGGCGTCTCTGCTGGGCATGAACATTGAGAGCGTCCGCGGCAGACTCCAGCTCCTCGGGAGTAACCCAAAGACGTCTGGCTCCTGCATTGAAGGCTGCACGCGCGTCAGGGTCGTGGTGAGGGTTGCCCTCGAGTGGAAGATTGTGGGCGCGATTGGTTCCCGCGCCCGGAAAGCCGTAACCCTTGATCGTGTGCGCGATGGCGTAGGGCAGCTTCACCTGGGAGCTGGGCTCTCCGGTCGCGCTAGTCCGCCCCACGCGTGCAAGACGACTCTCTGCCTCGATGACGGCCCACGCAAACGCGGCGGGGTCCCGTCCATCAATGTCGATTGGGTCGAAGCCGCTCATCGACAAGTGTGATCGAAGCCAGTCGGCGCCGCCCTCCTGCGCGATCTCCGATCGCTGCTCGATGCGGCGGCCGTTGAGAATCATGATGGGGACGACAGCGCCGCTGTCCTCGACACGCCACCAACGCGGAGACCAGTCGCTGCCGCGCTGTTCTTCGAACGCGCCATCGCTGAGGAACGCGACGAGACTCTCTCCCTTCAGAGGCATGTGCACGTATTCGAGCTCGGCAAAACCGAGATAACCGCCCTCTGAAATTCCCCCCGCGGTATGCGCGTTGACATGGCTACCAAGGGGGACCGCGGGGCGGCCATCGGCGCCGATGGCATAGGAGTAGAAATCGCTGGCCAGGCGGGTGAGACCCTCCGCGGATCGTGCGTACCGGCCTTGCTGCGCCGGTGAGACATTGCCGACCAGCACGTTTGCGGCCTCAATCGCCGCCACGCAGTGACCCTGACCCATGATCCATGAGCGTGTGGTGCCGGTGAGCACATTGGCGAGCAGATACCCGACATAGGCGGGCACCATGTTGAGCGAGCCGCCGGTGTGGCCTTCGGGAGAGGGCTTGAAGTCCGCTGCGTCCAAGGGCCTGCCCGAAGGATCGACCGTGCGGGCATAAGTCATATGCACGACCAGCCACATGGCGGCGCTGGCCAGCCGGTCCGCCGCATTGAGCTTTTCGAACACCCATCGGAGGCTTTGTGCCCGACCTGCCTTGACGATCCCTTCGGCAAGCTCGTAGACGCGAACCTGAGTGGCGTTCGTATGCTCAATGGCTCCATACCCGCGAGCCCAGCCGGCGAACTCGGAATCGGCTTTGCGGCATGAGGCCGCCCGTTCGGCAAGGTGGCTCGCGCTGCTCATAGGTGCTCCGATTGGCGCAAGTGGCGTGGCATCGCCCGTCAACGAGCCCCGATGAACCTCTAGGCACCGCTACCGGCGAGAAGGCTCGATTCTCATTTCCGAGTCATGCCCTCGACGCACATTGTCGATCGCGTGCTCTCACATGCAATTGATGTGAATCAATGTTGGGGCCGATCCTGCCGGCAATCCTCTTTTTACATTCGCGAGATTCCAATGAATGCGGAGTTGTATCCCCCAAGGATGGAGAACGACCATGCAACACTTGATCATCACTTCCATGATTGCGCTCATAGCCCTGGCTGGACCGCTAGGAACGCAGTTGCGGGCGAATGATGCCCATCATCCGGAAAAGACCGCCAAAGCCAAGAAGTCCACTGCGACAAAGCCAAAGCAGCAGCCGAAGAAGAAGCCGGCGGCGAAGGCCAACAAGTCAAACCAAAGCGAAATGCGGTCCGGCTCAGAGGCCCGGAAGGCCTGAGGAGCATTGGTGCGGGCCGCAAGCTGCGGTCCAATCGTGAGTGTCGTATTGAACGAAGAGTGTGTGATGGCAATCAGACCCAGTTCTTGGACGTTGTCGTCGATCCTGCTGGCCTTAGCAGGCATTACGCTGGTGGGCGCGGGACTCTACTTCCTGTTCCTGCGCCCGCCATTGCTGTCCGAAGACCACCGCTACATGGGCCTGTCGACGGCACAACTTGCTTCCGTCAGGCCGCGCTTGGAGGCGTGGCTGACCCACGTGTTCCGGGTCATGGGCGGCTATGTGCTGGCAACCGGGGTGCTAACCATCGCATTGGCGGCAACGTCATTTCGCACTCATCACTGGGGAGCGGGTCTAGGCGCGCTGGTCGGGGGCGCTGCTTCGATCGGCTGGATGGCGGTCGTCAATTTCATGATCGACTCGGACTTCAAATGGACTCTGCTGGCTATGGCGTTGTTGTGGGCGGCGAGCCTTGGAGCCTTTTGGTTCGAGAAGCGTCGTCAGCACCCTTCTTGAACTGTCATACGGCGCAAGAAGTCCTCATCGGGGATAACAATTGAAATCGGAACTCGCTAACTCCATCGATGCGCTGCTTCCGCCGGAGATGGCGGAAAAGGCGGAGCACGTCGGTGTGGAAAAAACGCGACTAGACGCGACGAGTCTCATGGCGCTCGCCGTTCTAGCCGGCGCTTTTGTCGCGTTCGGATCCATGTTCTCGGTTGTCGTCTCGGCGGGCGCAGAGGGCGTCCTGCCCTACGGCGTGACCCGTCTCCTGGCGGGCCTGGTGTTCTCTCTGGGCCTGATCCTGGTCATCGTCGGCGGGGCCGAGCTTTTTACCGGCAACAATCTGATGGTCATGGCGTACGCCAGCGGCAAGGTTCGTGCGAACGAGGTGTTGCGTGCCTGGGGCCTCGTCTACGTAGGTAATTTCCTCGGCGGCGTTGCGATTGCGCTGCTGGTCTACCTGGCCGCGGGATACGAGCATGGTGGGGGAGCGGTCGGTCTCGCTGCGCTGGCAAGCGCCGAAAGCAAGGCGTCGTTGTCGGCCCTGCAGGCGGTCGTCCACGGCATTTTGGCCAACGTGCTCGTCTGCCTCGCCACATGGCTGTGCTTCAGCGCCCGCACGACCACCGATAAGATCCTGGCGATCGTGCCCCCGATTGCGGCGTTCGTCGCCGCCGGCTTCGAGCACTCGGTTGCCAACGTGTATCTGCTTTCTTTTGCGCTCCTAACCAAGTTCGGAGCCCCCGGCATGTTTTGGGATGCGATCGGCCGCACGCCATCCGCGTTCCCTCACGTGGGCATGCTGGCAAGCCTGACGAATCTGTTGTGGGTGACGCTGGGCAACATGATGGGCGGCATGCTGGTCGGCATCACGTACTGGTTGATCTACTTGCGAACAGCCCGGACTGGCACCTCGAAACCTCAATGAGACGGCAATTGCCGCGCAGATCCATGGCCGACACCGTCTTTACCGCGAAGGACCTAACCAAGACCTACACGTCGGGCGAGGTTCAAGTGCGCGCGTTGCATGGCCTGGATCTTGAGATTTGGGCTGGAGAAGTCGTCGTCTTGTTGGGCCCATCCGGCAGTGGAAAGTCGACGCTGTTGAACATCATGGGCGGGCTCGATCATGCCACGAGCGGTCACCTGTTTTTTCGAAATCTGGAGCTGACCGGGCTCGACGATTACGGGCTCACTGCCTATCGCAGGCGGCACGTAGGCTTCGTGTTCCAATTCTACAATTTGATCCCGAGCCTTACGGCCAAGGAGAACGTCGCGCTGGTGACGGAGATTGCCGAGCGGCCGATGCGCCCGGACGAGGCCCTCGCATTAGTCGGGCTCGAAGCGCGCATGGACCATTTCCCAGCGCAGCTTTCAGGCGGCGAGCAGCAGCGCGTGGCCATCGCCCGCGCGATCGCCAAGCGACCGGAAGTGCTTCTGTGCGACGAGCCGACGGGCGCGCTCGATTCCAAGACCGGCATCCGCGTAATCGAAGCGCTGCTGACCATCAACAGGCAGCTTGGGACCACGACACTCATCATCACGCACAACGCCAGCATCCAGAATGTTGCCGACCGTGTCCTATTTTTTGCTGACGGTCGCATTTCCCGCACGCACAAAAATGAAACCCGACGCGCGGCGGCCGAGCTCATCTGGTGAACGCATGCACGTCCTCGACCTCAAACTCTTTCGTGACGTGAAGCGGCTCTGGGCCCAGGCATTGGCCATCGCGCTCGTCATTGCCGGCGCGGTCGCCACGCTCGTACTTGCGGTCGGCTCATTTCGGTCTCTGGAGGAGACGCGCAACGCCTACTACGAACGTTATCGGTTTGCGGATGTCTTTGCATCAGTGAGAAGAGCCCCCAAGACGTTGATCGATCGAATCCCCGTGGGTCGGTCAAAATCCCCCGGGTATGGTCACTTGAAATTCCCCCACCTGATGATCGCCGTCAGCGCCGCT
>JAIEQJ010000040.1 GCA_019747815.1 Hyphomonadaceae bacterium | reverse complement strand
GAAGCGCGAAACTTATCCCCGCCGCGCCAAGCTGTGGGTCTGCGCATCCCGTCCCGTCCTTCGCTCCAACCCCGTGCTGAGCCCTGAGCCTGTCGACGGGTCGAAGCACGGCTTGGGCCCGCGGCCCGTCCTTCGACAAGCTCAGGACGAGGTGGCGGATGCGGCTCAGGGCGCGGGCGGCGGGTGTGGGACGCAGGCGAGCGCGCGCTGTCATCGCGTGTCGAGTTCGCTCCAACCTCGTGCTGAGCCTGTCGAAGCACGATTTTGGTGGGCGCAGTCCGTCCTTCGACGGAGCTCAGGACGAGGGTGGCGGGTACGGCGCGGGACGCGGCCCGGCGGCGCGCTCCGGGTAGAGCGTCAGCAAGCCATGGCGGGAGGCAACAGCAATGCCACGTTCCGTAATGAGCCCCGTGATGAGCCGCGCGGGTGTGACATCGAAGGCGTCGTTGCGGGCGGGGCTGCCCGGTGCCGCAATCTCGACGGCAACCACGTCCCCGTCCGTCGTGCGCCCGCGCACGACCAGAATTTCATCGGCACCGCGCGTCTCGATGGGAATATCGCTGCCCGAGTCCAGCCTCCAGTCGATGGTGGAATGGGGCAGCGCGACGTAGAACGGCACGCCCGTGTCCTTGGCTGCCAGCGCCTTCAAGTAGGTGCCGATCTTGTTGGCGGCATCGCCGTTGGCGGTCACGCGGTCGGCGCCGACCAGTACCAGGTCCACCAGCCCCTGTTGCATCAGGTGCCCGCCGCTGTTGTCGACGATGATGGTATGCGGCACGCCGTGGGCGCCGAGCTCGAAGGCCGTCAACGCGGCACCCTGGTTGCGCGGCCGCGTCTCGTCGACCCAAACATGCACGGGAACGCCGCGATCGTGCGCTTCGTAGATCGGGGCGAGCGCGGTGCCGCGGTCGACGCAGGCCAGCCAGCCCGCGTTGCAATGGGTCAGGATGTTGACGGGGTCCGTTGCGGCCTTGCGCTCGTTGGCCACCAGGATCGCCTGCAGGCCGTGCTCGCCGATGCAGCGATTGATCTTGACGTCGTCCTCGCAAATCTCGGCGGCCCGCGCATAGGCGGCGGCCAGCCGGCTGCTGTGCGCCGCGGTGCGGATGGCCGTGCGCATCTCCTCGATCGCCCAGCGCAGGTTGACGGCCGTCGGCCGCTGCGCGGCGAGCAGGGTTGCGGCCCGGTCCAGCGCCTCCTCCGAGGCATCGACGCGCAGTGCCAGGCAGATGCCGTAGGCGGCGGTGGCCCCGATCAGCGGCGCGCCGCGCACCTGCATGGTCGAGATCGCCCGGGCCGCATCTTCGACCGTCCGCAGCGATGCGATGGTCAGCGCGTGCGGCAGCCTGGTCTGGTCGATGATCTCGACCGACCATCCATCCTCCGCCAGCCAGATCGTGCGGTAGGCCTTGCCGTTGACGTTCATGCGCGATCTCCGCCGGCACCCCCCTCTCCTGTTTGCGGGGAGAGGGATGCCCCACGCATTTCAATGGCCCTCGAATGCCATGAGGGCGTGGCCCTTGATCCCGAGGCCTGCCAGCTTCTTCATGCCGCCGAGCTCCGGCAGGTCGATAATGAACGTGGCGCCGACAATCTCTCCGCGCGAGCGCTGCACCAGCTTCACCGCCGCTTCCGCCGTTCCGCCCGTGGCGATGAGGTCGTCGACGATGAGAATGCGCTCGCCCCTGTCGATGGCGTCCTCGTGCATCTCGATGATGTCGACGCCGTACTCCAGCGTGTACTCCTGGCCGATGGTCTTCCAGGGCAGCTTGCCCTTCTTGCGGAAGGGCACGAAGCCGCAACCGAGCTTGTCGGCAATGGCGCCACCCAGGATGAAGCCGCGTGCCTCAATGCCGGCGACGCTTTGCACGCCCGCGGCCATGTAGGGCGCCGCCATCCGCTCGATCGCCGCCTTGAAGCCCCGCGCATCGCCAAACAACGTCGTCACGTCCCGGAATATGATGCCCTTCTTGGGATAGTCCGGGATGGAGCGGATCAGGCTCTTGAGCTCTTCGGCGCCGTCCTGCACGTCCATGTGTCTCCGCTGCATGGGTCTCCGCTCGGCATGCATCGGGAGCATAGCAAGGGCTCGGCGCGGCGTCATGTCCGTCCGGCAGATCTGGCGGCTTGGGCGGCGTGCCGCCGCTGTCCTACATTGCACGAGCTGCAGGAGCGGAGCGACGAAAATGAAGATCAAGCTGCATCACGTCAATGTCTGTTCGAAGGATGTGCCGGAGCTGGAAGCGTTCTATCGCGACGTTCTCGACCTCGAGCCCGAGCCGTCGCTCGAGGCGGGGCGCATCCTCGACGAGAACGGGTATCCCGGCAAGGTTGCCTTTCTGAGCGACGGCACCACGCAGTTCCATTTGGCCGAGAAGGATTTCGGCATCGGCTTCCGCACGGGACAGGCGGTCAACCCTGTCGAGCGCGGCCATATCGCCTTTCGCACCGACGATATCGAGGCCTTCAAGCGGCGCCTCACGGAAAAGGGCATTGCCTTCTCCGACTACGGCGCCTGGGCCATGCAGGGCTGGGCGCAGATTTTCTTCTACGACCCCGAGGGCAACGTCATCGAGGTGCATCAGGTGCGGGAGTGAGCCGGGCTGGCGAGATGGCGCCAGATCAGGCGGCACTATTTGCGCGAGATCCTGTCTTCCGGCGCCGGGGGGTCCATGCGTCGTTCGTCCGGCCCGGTCTGGTAGCCCTTGGTCTCGCGGCAGGGCGTTGCTTCGACGGCACACCGGAAATGCGGCGTCTTGAGCGCTGCGGATACCGAGCTTGGCCCGCAGGTGAAGCGCACGTCCTTGGCGCGGTTCATGTCCTGGTAGCGCTCGCCGTAGTCGTAGCGGACTGAGCCCATCCAGCCGTATTCCGCGGCTCGCCGCGCATCATCGCGCGAGGCTCGCTCATCGCCCACCACCCGGCGCCGGGCGTGGCACACCATGGTGCCGTCGCGGGTCGTCACGGCGGTATCATGCACCACCTTCTCACGCGCCGGCGCCTTGTCGCGCACCGCCGGCGAACTGTGGGCGGCCACGGTCTCGCGGACGGGCGGCGCGTTGCGAAGCACCGCCGTCTCGCGAACGGCCGCCTTGCCGCCCATGCTCGCCCGCGCAGTCGCGCTCTCGCGCAGCTCCTTGGGTCGCGCGCCCGGCCTGACATAGCGCCAGCGATAGTCGTGCCGGTTGCTGGCCACTCCGGTGCAGTTGCCCCAGAAGTCGTTGACGCAGCGCATGTAGGGTGCCGGAGAGGTGGCGTTTGCGGGTGGCGGGGTGCTCGCCGTGGTGCTGGCGAGCAAGGACCAGGTTCCCGGCCCCGTTGGGGGAGGCAACAGGCTCCCCGGGGCTGGCTGACAGGCCGCCAGACAGACGTGCGTCGATGCAACAAGCATCGCAACGGTACGCATTACAGAGCCACCAAATCCCCATGCCGTTTCAATGTACTGTGGCAGGGGACGTTTGCATGTAGCCGACGGGGCACACGTCAGGACGGGGAGCCGCCGATGGTGCGGTGCCGGTCGAGCCGGCCAGGATGGTCGGTCAGCGGCCCCATCCGGCGAAACAATGCCGGCTGCACAGGCGCAGCCGGCATCTCCCGCAGCAGCTCCCGCTCAGGTCCGCGTTGGCGGACCCGAAACATGCGCGGCTACTTGTCGTCCTCGTCGGTCTCCTCTTCGTAGCGGCGCTCGACGCGCTCCGAGCCCGAACCCAAGGGGGCACGGCAGGGTGTTGCCTCTATGACGCACCTGAAGAAGACCCGCTTGAGGATGGTGGTGGTCGAGCTTGGATCGCAGTTGTGGCGCACGTCCTTGGCGTGGTTGAGGTCCTGGTACCGCTCGCCGTGATCATAGCGCACCGAGCCCATCCAGGCGTTGTCGGCGGCGCGCTGCGCCTTGGCCCGCGAGGGCCGCTCCTCGCCCACCACGCGCCGCCTGGCCTGGCACTGCAGGCCGTGATCGATGCGCTCCCGCGACACGTGGTGGTGGCCATGATGATGGCCATGCCGGTGGTGCGGGCGGTGGCGATAGTAGCGCCAGCGGTAGGCATGGCGATGCCGGGCAACGTGAATGCACCTGCCCCAGAAGTCCGTCACGCAATGGGTGGGTGTGTACCCATGGTGGGTGGGTGCGTACCCATGGTGACGCTGGTGGTGGGCCCGCGTTTCATAGTCCTCACCATGATGGTGGTGCGACCTGAGCCGCTCGAGCCGTTCCTGCCGGATGCGCCGATAGCGCAGGAAGCGCCGCACATCCTCAGGACTGTAGCCAATCGTGTCGTTCACCCAACCGTTGCCGCTGTCTGCCCGACTCTGTGGTGAGACGAAGACTGCGGCGGCGGCAATCAAAACAAGCAGAACCCAACGCGTCATTGTCATCTGCGCATATCCCCACGCAACAATCGCAACATTCAGCCCAAATCCGGAGGTGGCTGCCGAGCACCCACACGTCTCGTCCGGCGAGACGCCATGTCTCGATGCAGGCCACTCCCAAGCGGCAACTCTTACCCGTGTGATCCTTGCCAATACACCCGATTAACCCATTGTCCGTGCAGTTGTCTGTGGGTAGCGGTGCGATCGCGCCCAGCGACTTGCCGATTTGCAACAGTGCCGTTGCCGGCATCCGGACAGGCTGAAAAAGCGTCGTGCTACAGCGCATTTTTGCGCCTGCGCCCATGCCAAATCGCGGTGCCGGTCGATAGGGCTCACAGAAAAGTGTGTGCGGGCACCGCGACGGCGCTGAGCTCACCCGAGCGCTACGGGGATTGACAGGAAGCCGCGAAACCTCGCCCGCCCGCCGCGCACGGGTTGGGCGGCCAGCGCATAATCGGGAAACCGCGCCAGGAACCGGCCGATGGCGATGCGCCCCTCCAGCCGCGCCACGTTGAGGCCGATGCACACGTGCGGGCCCGAGCCGAAGGCCAGGTGGCGGTTGGGCTCGCGGGCGATGTCGAGCCGGTCGGGATCGGGGAACTCGGCCGGGTCGCGATTGGCCGCGCCGATGCCGATGGTCAGGTAGGTGCCGGCCGGGATCGTCACGCCGGCCACCTCCACCGGTGTCACGGCAAGCCGGTTGCCGAGCTGGTTTGGGCTCTCGAAACGCAGGAACTCCTCCACCGCCGAGCGGATCAGCTCCGGCTGGCGCAGCAGGCGCGCCCTCTCCTCCGGCCACTCCAGCAGGGCGTACAGCCCGTTGCCGACGAGATTGGTGGTGGTTTCGTGCCCGGCGTTGAGGATGAAAATGATGTTGTGCAGCAACTCGCGCTCGGTGAGCCGCTCGCCGTCCTGCTCGCCCTGGATGAGGCGGGTCAGCACGTCGCGCTCCGGATCGCCGGGCTTGACGCGCCGACGGGCGACCAGCGTCTGCAGGTAGGCGAGGAAGTCTCCCACCGCCGCTTCGCCCTGCGCCCGCTGCTCGCCCGTCAGCGTCGGCTCCAGGGCGCCGAGGATGGCGAGCGACCAGTCGCGCAGCGGTGCGCGTTCCGCGCGCGGCACGGCGAGCAGATTGCCGATCACCTCGATCGGCACGGCGGCGGCCAGATCGGCAATGAGGTCGGCCGAGCCCTTGGCTGCGATGGCATCGATGAGGCCGTCCACCAGCGCGGTGACGGGCTGCTCCATGTCCTGGATCGCGCGCGGCGTGAAGGCGCCGGCCATGATCCGGCGCACGCGGGTGTGCAGCGGCGGATCGTTGAACACCAGGCTGGTGGTGTGATGCTCCAACAGGAGGCCGTCGCCGTATTTCGGCGCAAACTCGCGCTTCTTGTCGGAGGAGAACGCCCGGGCATCCTTGTAGACGGCGACGCAGGCGGCGTAGCCCGACAGGAAGTATCCGCCATCCGGCAGACGGTGCACCGGCCCGGCATCGCGCAGCGCATGATAGGTGGGATAGGGGTTGGCATAGTAGCCGTCGGGCAGGCGTCGCAGGTCGAAAGCGTTCGCTGCCGCAAGGGCTTGCGCGTGATCGGCAAAGCGCGGCTGCGCCCTCGATGTGCCGGCAACTTGACGGCCTCGGTCCACCGGGCGTCATCTCCCGTTCACGTGCCGGCGTCGGCGATGCAGTCCCGAATCCCGACATTTTTGTCTGGCAGGTTTATAGGCCAGTGCGGCGCGTATGGCGAAGGCTGATTGTGCGCGCCCTGCGGGAGCTGCGGCACATGGCCGAACCAATCCTGTCGATGGATGTCGACGACGACCTGCCGCGCACGATCCGGCGCGAGCGCGATGCCAAGGCGGCCCGCGAGCGCGAGGCGCGCGAACGCGACGAGCGGGAGCGCCTGTCCATGGAGCCGCCGCCGGTGCGTGCCTTCGAGCGGCAGGTGCTGCAGGGGGCGCCGCCGCTGCCCTATGGTCTGGCCGCGCCGATGGGGCCGGTTGCGGCGCTCGATGTGCCCTTCAGCAAATTGATGGCCTTCTTCATCAAGGCGGTGTTTGCGGCCATTCCCGCGCTGGTGATCCTCGCCGCGCTGCTCTGGCTCGCCGGCCACGGCCTGCAGACGTTCTTCCCCGACCTCGTGAAGCTGAAGATCCTGATCTACATGCCGAAATGATGGATCGGCGGCTGCGACAGCCTTACGTGGTCCTCCCCAGCACCCGCCCGGCCACCGCATCGAGCTTGGCCACCAGCGCGGGATCGCGCGCCTGCGGCGGCGTGATGATGGCGACATCGAGCGCGCGGTCGGAGCCGACCGGGCAGGGCGGATGCTGGCGCGGGAAGGCGCGTGCCAGGCGCTCGATCAGTCGGTGCGCCTTGTCGACGTTCTCGCTCAGCACACGAATGATCTCAGCCACGTCCACGTCGGTATGCTCGTGGTGCCAGCAGTCGTAGTCGGTCACCATGGCGACCGTGGCGTAGCAGAGCTCCGCTTCCCGGGCGAGCTTGGCCTCCGGCATGTTGGTCATGCCGATCACCGCGCAGCCCCAGCTGCGATAGAGGTTGCTTTCCGCCCGCGTGGAGAACTGCGGGCCTTCCATGACGAGATAGGTGCCCCCGCGCGTGATCTCGATTCGCTCCTCCCGCGCCGCGGTCTCGACCAGATCGACGAGCGCCGGGCTGACGGGGTCGGCCATTGCCACATGCGCCACGCAGCCCGGCCCGAAGAAGCTCTTCTCGCGCGCGAAGGTGCGATCGATGAACTGGTCGGCCAGCACGAAATGCCCGGGGGCCAGCTCTTCCTTCAGCGAGCCGCAGGCCGAGACCGACAGCAAATCCGTGACGCCCGCGCGCTTCAGGGCGTCGATGTTGGCGCGGTAGTTGATGGCCGAGGGCGGCAGCGTGTGGCCGCGGCCGTGGCGGGGCAGGAAGCGGACCGGCAAGCCGTCGATCTCTGCAAACAGGATATCGTCGGAGGGCGCGCCCCACGGCGACGCGATCGCCTGCCAGCGCTTGTTCTCGAGCGCCGGCATGTCGTAGAGGCCGCTGCCGCCGACGATGCCGAGTACCGATCTGGTCATGTGCGCTGTCCCGATGTGCCCAGGCTCTGTCTACCTTCCCCTAGCATATCCTCGACGGAGGCGACGTAGCTTCACGGATGGCACGCCATTCCGCGAGCGCGCTGGAGCCGCGTCACGAAACGGCTTGTGCGGTGTGGCGATGCCTCCGACACTTGGGCCGACTCAATTGGGGAGAGCGTGCGCCATGAGCTATGAATTGCGTGTCTATAGCTGCATTCCAGGCCGCCTGCCGGCCCTGCTCAAGCGGTTCGAGACTGCCACGCTCGAAATGTGGGAAAAACAGGCATCAGGGCCGGATTCTGGACCGTGCTGATCGGCGACGGCAACAACGATCTGCACTACCTGCTGGCGTGGGAATCACTCGAGAAGAAGTGGACCGCCTTCATGGCCGATCCCGCCTGGCAATCGGCCCGCTCGGAAAGTGAGCGCGACGGCATGATCATCGCCTCGATCAAGAGCACGGTCCTGCAGCCGACGGCGTTCTCGGCGGTGAAATGAGGGTGTCATCCCGGAATTTCGCGTGAGCGAAATATCCGGGACCCAGGGCCGCATCCGGTCGCGCTCATCGGTAACTCTGGGGCCCGGCTCGCGCGCTCCGCGCTTGGCCGGGATGACAGGCGTCAATGCGCCTTCGCCCAGATGCGCCGCTTGGCCAGATACAGCAGCACCGCGGTGATCAGCAGATAGATCGTCACCAATAGCCCGAGGCGCTTGCGCTCCTCCAGCCGCGGGTCCGCGGTCCAGGCCAGAAACGCCGTCACGTCGCGCGCATAGTTGTCGACGGTCGCGGGCGTCGCGTCGTCGTACTTGACGAAGCCGTCGCCGCCGGCGAACGGGTTGGGCATCGCCGTCATGTGCGGCGAGGCGAAGGCGCGGTTGTAGTTCATGCCGTCCGGCACCTTCGTTCCCGCCGGCGGCTCCTTGAAGCCCGTCAGGTAGGCGTAGATGTAATCGGGCCCGCCCTCCTGATAGCCGGTGGCGATGTCCACCAGCATGTTCTTCGGCACGAGGTAGAACGGGGCGTGGCTTTCGATGCCGCGGGCCTTCGCGATCAGCGACAGGTCGGGCGGCAGCGCGCCGTTCAGGGCCGCGCGGGCTTCCTGCTCGTTCTTGTAGGGTGAAGGCAGATAGTCGACGAGAATGGCCGGGCGCTTGAGAATCTTGCCCTGGTCGTTCGGCTCGGCGTCGACCTTGTAGGTGCCGGCCAGCGATTTCACTGCGGCCTCCGGGAAGCTCGGGCCGCCCGGCTGCACAAGGTTGCGGAAGGCGATCCGCTTGAGGCCGTGACAGCGGGCGCAGGTCTCCACGTACACCTTGAAGCCCCGCTGCAGCTGGGCCTCGTCGAACTTGCCGAGGTAGCCGCTGAAGCTCCATTTCTGCCGGTCGATATGGACGGGCTCGCCGCCCGCGGCCCAGGCTGCGCTGCCCGCAGCCAGCGCGGAGGCCAGCAGCAGTGACGCGGCGCCGATCTTTGCGCGGTTCGGTGTGGTCATGCGTTTCCCCCAGCGCTATCGATGCTTCGGCGCGGCCGCCGGACTGCCCAGCACGGACTCGGCAATCGAGCGCGGCAGCGGCTTGGCCGTCTCCATCACGCCGACGATCGGCAGCACCACCAGCAGATGAATGAAGTAGTAGGCCGTGAACACGCGGGCCCACTGCACGTACACGCCCTCGGCCGGCTTGGAGCCCAGGTAGCCGAGCGCCACCACCGTGAAGACGAACAGCCAGAAGAACCATTTGTACACCGGCCGGTACTTGGTGGAGCGCACGCGCGAGGTGTCGAGCCAAGGCACGAAGATGAGCAGCAGGATCGACGAGAACATCGCGATCACGCCCATCAGCTTGTCGGGAATGGCGCGCAGGATGGCGTAGTAGGGCAGGAAATACCATTCCGGCACGATGTGAGGCGGCGTCGAGAGCGGATTGGCCTCGATGTAGTTGTCCGGGTGTCCGAGATAGTCGGGAAGATAGAACACGAACCAGGCAAACAGCAGCACGAACACCGACAGCGCGAACACGTCCTTCATCACCGCGTAGGGTGCCATGGGCACCGTGTCGGACGGCGACTTGATGTCGAGGCCCGTGGGATTGTTCTGCCCCACCACGTGCAGCGCCCAGATGTGCAGGCCCACCACGCCGACGATCACGAAGGGCAGCAGATAGTGCAGGGCATAGAAGCGGTTGAGCGTGGTTCCGGACACCGCGTAGCCGCCCCACAGCCACTGCACGATGCGGGTGCCGAGGCCGGGAATGATGGAATCGATCGAGGAGAACAGGTTGGTGATCACGGTCACCGCCCAGAAGCTCATCTGGCCCCAAGGCAGCGAGTAGCCCATGAAGGCGGTGGCCATCATCAGCAGGAAGATGACGACGCCCAGAATCCACAGCACCTCGCGCGGTGCCTTGTAGGAGCCGTAGTAGAGGCCGCGGGCGATGTGGATGTAGACCGCCAGGAAGAAGAAGGAGGCGCCGACCGCGTGAATGTTGCGGATAAGCCAGCCGTAGTTCACGTTGCGGCGGATATGCTCGACGCTGTTGAAGGCGTCGGCGGCGCTCGGCATGTAATGCATGGCCAGCACGATGCCGGTGACGATCTGGACGGCCAGGAAGAAGGTGAGCAGGCCGCCTGTCGTCCAGAGGTAGTTGATGTTGCGCGGCGTCGGGAAATCCACGAACTGTCCGTGCATCATGCGCTGCACCGGCAGCCGTGCGTCCAGCCACTTGGAGATGTTGCTGGTGGGCCGGTAGGTCGATTCGTGGCTGGCCATCAGAGCTTTCCTCAGCCGATCTTGATCATCGTGTTGGACACGAACTCGTAGGGCGGCACCAGCAGGTTCTGCGGCGCAGGCCCGAGCCGGATGCGGCCGGCCGTATCATAGTGCGAGCCGTGGCAGGGGCAGAACCAGCCGCCGTAGTCGCCCTTGGCGTCGCCCATGGACTGGCCCTTGGGGATGCAGCCCAGGTGCGTGCAGATGCCGACCAGCACCAGCCAATTCTCCTTGTCCTTCTTGGTGCGGTTCTGGTCCGTGGCCGGCGACCGGTCGGGCAGCGCCTCGTTGCGGGCGATGGGGTCCTTCAGTTCGGTCAGCTTTACCGCCTTGGCGGTCTTCACCTCCTCGGCGGTGCGGTTGCGGATGAAGACCGGCTTGCCGCGCCAGGAGACGGTAATGGCTTGCCCTTCCTTGACGGGGGAAAGGTCGACCTCGATGGAGGCCAGCGCCTGCGTCGAGGCATCGGGGTTCATCTGATGGATGAACGGCCACAGGGCCACGGCGGCGCCGACGCCGGCAAAGGCCTGCGCCAGGATGACGATGAAGTCGCGGCGGTTGGGGTCTTCCGCGGAATGAGACGCCAAAATCAGCCTCCCTTAGCATGCTTTCGTCAGGACGTGCCGCTGAAAGCAGAATGCGCTGCTCAGACGCTCGCGCAGCGGCGCCATACTAGCCAACGCCGCCATGCTCACGCCAGTTTGTCAGGAACCAGTCCATGCTTGCGCAGGGCCTGTTTTCAGGATCCGCGCAATTCTCATTGATGGCCCCCTGGCCCCCAACAGGACGGATTGACGCGCGATCTTTTTGCATTCTTCTAATTCCGGCACAAGGCTATTGGCTGGCGTTTGCGCGGTCAATTTGGCGCACGGTCCGGCCGGCAGTCCACGCGTCGGCGCGCCCGCCCGCCCTGGGCTTTGCCAAGCCCGAAAGACAGTTGGTGTTTGGTCTATGCGCCTGGCCCTCTACCAGCCCGACATCCCGCAGAATACCGGCACGATTCTGCGTCTGGCGGCCTGCCTGGGGGTGGCGGTGGACGTGATCGGGCCGACGGGATTCGACATGACCGACCGCACTTTGCGCCGGGCTGGGCTCGACTATCTCGCCCACGTCGAGATCGTGCGCCATGCGAGCTTTGCAGGCTTCGATGCGGCCCGGCAGGTGCAGGCCTCACGCCTGGTGCTGCTGACCACGCACGGTGCCGTGCCCTACACCGGCTTTGCCTTCCGGTCCGACGATACGCTGCTGCTGGGCCGCGAGAGCGCCGGCGTGCCCGAGGCCGTGCATTCAGCCGCGGACGCACGCCTGTGCATCCCCCTGCGCCCGGGCCTGCGTTCGCTCAATGTGGCGGTCGCGGCGGCGATGGTGCTCGGCGAGGCGCTGCGCCAGACGGGCGGGTTCAGCGCGGCCTAGCATTGTCATCCCGGAATTTCGCGCCAAGGCCGGGATGACAGTGCAACTACTCCGCCGCCACCGCCTCGGCCAGGAAGCCGCCCGACTGGCGCTCCCAGAGGTCGGCATAGAGGCCGCCGCGTTTCAGCAGCGCGCTGTGGCTGCCTTCCTCCACGATGCGGCCCTTGTCCAGGATCACCAGACGATCCATGGCGGCGATGGTGGAAAGCCGGTGCGCGATGGCGATCACGGTCTTGCCGGTCATCAGGTTATAGAGCTGCTCCTGGATGGCGGCCTCCACCTCCGAGTCGAGCGCGCTCGTCGCCTCGTCCAGGATCAGGATCGGCGCGTCCTTCAGCAGCACGCGGGCCATGGCGATGCGCTGCCGCTGCCCGCCGGACAGCTTCACGCCGCGCTCGCCCACGTGCGCGTTGTAGCCCTTGCGGCCGCGCAGGTCCTCGAGCCCGGCGATGAAGTCGTCGGCCTGCGCCTTTCGGGCGGCGGCAATGGCCGCGGCCTCGCCGGCCTCGGGCCGCCCGTAGAGGATGTTGTCGCGCACGGAGCGGTGCAGCAGGGAGGTATCCTGCGTCACCATGCCGATCTGCGCCCGCAGGCTGTTCTGGGTGACGTGGGCGATGTCCTGCCCGTCGATCAGGATGCGCCCCGCCTCCAAATCGTAGAAGCGCAGCAGCAGATTGACGAGCGTCGACTTGCCCGCGCCCGAGCGTCCGACCAGGCCCACCTTCTCGCCCGCGCCGATGTGCAGGGTGAAATCGTGGATGACCCCGCCCGGCCGCGACGTGCCCGCGCCCATCGGCTGTCCGTAGTGGAAGCTCACCTGCTCGAAGCGGATGTCGCCGTGGCTGACCATTAGCGCCTTGCTGTCGGGCCGGTCGACGACCTGATTGACGCGGGCGATGGTCTCCATGCCCTCCTGCACCACGCCCATGTTCTCGAAGATGCCCGCCACCACCCACAGGATCCAGCCCGACATGGCGACGATGCGCATGACGAGGCCGGTGACGACCGCGACAGCGCCGATCGATACGGCATCGTGGCTCCACAGCCAGATGGCGAGCCCGCTGGCGCTGACGATCAGGAGGCCGTTGAGCGAGTACAGCACCAGATCCATGGTGGTGACGAGGCGCAGCGAGGCCTGCCACTTCGCCATCTGCTCCTCCAGCGCCCCGCGCGCATACGTATCCTCGCGCTCGGCGTGGGCGAACAGCTTGACGGTCAGGATGTTGGTGTAGCTGTCGACGATGCGCCCGACCAGCATGGAGCGGGCCTCGGCGGCCTCCGTCGACCGCTCCTTGATGCGCGGCACGAACACGAACAGCGCGGCGATGTAGATCACGAGCCACAGCACCAGCGGCACCAGCAGCCTGGGATCGGCGGCCGCGAAGATCACGGCCGCGCCCACCCACTGCACCACGGCGTACCAGATGGCATCGATCACCTGCACGACGGATTCGCGCAGCGCGGGGGCCGCCTGCATCACCTTGTTGGCGACGCGGCCGGCGAAATCGTTCTGGAAGAAGCCGAGGCTCTGGCGCAGCACGTAGCGATGCGTGAGCCAGCGCACGCGGCTCGTCACCGGCCCGGCGATGATCTGGTTCTTGATCAACTCGTGCGCGGTCGAGACCAGCGGCCGGGCGATGAGCGCCACGAACGCCATGAACAGCAGCATGGGGCCGTGGTCGTCGAAGAAGTGGCCCGGCGACTGCGCGCCCTTCATCATGTCGACGAGATTGCCGACGAACGCCAGCAGCGACACCTCGATGAGGGAGCCGACGAACCCCGCCGCCAGCAGCAGGGCAAATGCCGGCCACACCGGCCTGATGAAAAAAGCGTAGAACGCAAGCAGCGTCTCGGGCGGGCGCGCCGGGGGCTCGTCCGGGAACGGGTCGATACGGGTTTCGAACCAGCGGTACATGGTTCAGGCGCTTTCACACGCGAAGCGACGCGTAAGCGGCCCTCGGGTATTCCCCGGGGCGCGATCGCGTGCATATTGCTCGATAAGGGCTGCGAGCGCTAATGGGAGACCGTGGCCAAAGCATGACGGGGCAATGAGGCTGGGCATGTGATGACGCAGCTACCTCCGGAAATCGATGGATGGCGCGCGCAGGCGAGCGCCTGGTTCGAGCGGCTGCGCGACGGCTTGTGCACGGCCTTCGAGCGGCTCGAGGCGGATCTGCCGGCGGGTGCGCGGCTGGGCGACCGCGTGCCCGGCCGCTTCGTGCGCACGCCGTGGAGCCGGAAGGACCACAGCGGCGCGCCGGGCGGCGGCGGCGTCATGAGCCTCATCGAGGGCCGCGTGTTCGAGAAGGCGGGCATTCACACCTCGACGGTGCACGGCGAGTTCGCGCCGGAGTTCCGCAAGCAGATCCCGGGTGCGGAGGCGGATCCGCGCTTTTGGGCGTCCGGCGTTTCGCTCATCGCCCATCCGCACAACCCGAACGTGCCCGCCGCGCACATGAACACGCGCTTCGTCGTGACCAGCACATGGTGGTTCGGCGGCGGCGGCGACCTGACGCCGGTGCTCGATCGACGGCGTACTCAAACCGATCCCGATACCATCGCCTTCCACGCCGCCATGCAGGCGGCCTGCGCGCCGCATGGCGTTGCGGACTATGCCCGCTACAAGCAGTGGTGCGAGGAGTACTTCTTCCTGCCCCATCGCCAGGAGATGCGCGGCGTGGGCGGCATCTTCTACGACTACCTGACGCCGGCCGAGGCCGACGGGGGCTGGCCCGCAGCCTTCGCCTTCACGCAAGACGTCGGCCGCGCCTTCCTTCAGGTCTATCCCGAGCTCGTGCGGGCCAACTTCGCCGCGCCGTGGTCCAAGGCCGAGCGCAACGAGCAGCTCGTGCGCCGCGGCCGCTATGTGGAGTTCAATCTGCTCTACGACCGCGGCACCACCTTCGGCCTCAAGACCGGCGGCAATGTGGAGGCGATCCTCTCCTCGCTGCCGCCGCTGGTGAGGTGGCCGTAGAGTTGTGTTCGGCGCGATCGTGCGTATCGCGGGCGCGGGCCTACATCACGGGTTCGGTGTTCAAGTGAACGGTCACGCCCACGCCGACATAATGTGTCTCGGTGTCGATCTGGACCGGTCCCGGGATGTTCACGCGGTCGGAGGACAGCGAGTAGCGATACTGCGCCGTCAGGCTCAGCATGGGCATTACGGGCACCTCCAGGCGAGCCGCAGCCGTGAAGCCGACGTTGCTGCCTGTGTCCGTCGTTCCCGTACCCGTCAGAGGCTGGCTCGTCACCTCCCGCTCGCCGAAGATCAGTCCGGCCGAGGCGCTGATCGTTGCGGCCTGCTTGCCTTGCAGTTTGATCCAAGCTCCGGCCTCGGCTTCGATGATGGCCGACAGCTTCTGCGTGACCCGGTGGTCGGACGTGTTGGGAGCGAAGAAGACATTGTTGTCCAGATTGCTGACCAGGAAGCCGGCGCGCGCTCCCCAGAAGATCGAACTGTTGATTGGAATGCGGACGCCGGCGTCGATCTCGATAAAGCCGCTCCTTGCCGTGATGTCGAACGGCGGGCTGACCTCGAACTCGGAGGATGTCCAGGCATAGCCACCGAGAACGCTCACATAGGGCCTGAGCGCAGATGCGCCGGGAAGTGGCGCCGCGGCCCCCATCGGCGTGCACGGAACCGGATAAGGTGTCGGGGGCGGATTGCGCGCCAGGCCGTAGGTCTTGGCGTATTCGTCGTACCACGTCTTGTTGTAGGCCCACGTGTCGTAATCGCATGCCCGGGCGGCCTTGGCCATGTCCTGGGCATGGTGATAGAGCGAGGTCCGGGCGTACTGCTCTTCTTCCTGGGATTGCGCCTGGGCGGGCGCGATGTGTGCATTCAACCAGACGCAGGTTGCCGCAATCGCACATGCGAATGACCGGATCATTCTCCCCCTCCGCACAAATTTCAGCGCCGTCCGCGCCAGCACGCACGCCGAAAGACGCTCCAAAGGCTCGAATAATTTTATCAGTGGACAGACCCTCAGGCGTGCTCATTTAGGCGAGTCGTCAGCGCCCAGCCAGAGCATCGAGCCGTGCCGCGCCGGATTGCATGGCGCTGTGCTGTCACCGCCACAACGGAATGCTGCGCGTCGGCTTGCGGCCCAGGCAGTCGCGGATCGCCGCAGGTGGGCGCTCCGGTCGATCCTCCGTGCAATGCAGTGGCCGCCCGTCTGCGGGCGTGTGCTAGGCTCGGCCGGGCAAGCAACAACGCTCGGAGGAGATGGCCAAGACCCAGGTCTCGCGAGGCATCTTGCACGGCTGGCTGCGGCAGGCACGGCGGTGGCTGCAGCAACTCTTTCCGCGCGCTTGCAGCCAACCGCGTTGCCGCCAGAAATTGCTCGGAGCTCGCCAACGATATGATCCATGCTCTCGATTGCGTCACGCTCGGCGTGGCATCGCCCGAGGCTGCGCTGCAGTCCTACGCGACGCTGCTCGGGTGTAGGCCCGCCGCTGCCGGTTGGCCCCCGCGCCTGCCGCTCGCCAACATGAGCCTTGCGTTTGTGGCCAAGCCGCCGTCGTCGGATGAGGGCCTGGCCGGCGTGGCCTTCGCGGTCGGCGACCTTGCCAAGGCCCAGCATCTGCTGCAGCGGCGCGCCATGCGCGTGCATCCGGCCGGTGCGCCGGGCGATCGCCACCTGCACCTGGCGACGGATTCAACGCATGGCGTGCCGGTATCCCTGGTGGAACGCACGCCGGAAGCCGCCGGCACGATCCCGGCTGCGGCCGCGGGCGATCCCGATGCTGCCGTCTCCGGGCTCGACCATGTGGTCATTCGCACGCCCCATCCCGAGCGAGCGATCGCTCTCTATGCCGGCAGGCTGGGCTTGAGCCTGCGGCTCGATCGCAGCGAGCCGGCCTGGGGCGCGCGCCTGCTGTTCTTCCGCTGCGGCGATCTCATCATCGAGGTGGCGCACGATCTGAAAGCCGGCGTGAGCGAGGAGCCCGACCGGCTCTGGGGCCTGTCCTGGCGGGTGCCCGACATCGCCCGTGCACATGCCCGCGTGCGGGCCGCCGGCATCGAGGTGTCCGACATCCGCACCGGTCGCCGCCCGGGCACGCGCCTCTTCACCGTGCGCAGCCATGCGGCCGGCGTACCGACCATCATCATCGGTCCCGACGCGTCGGCGGCGGCCTGAAAGCCGTCAGGACCTCGGCGCGGGATCGGTGCTCGCCAGCCAGATGCCGGCAAACACCGCAATCAGGCCGACGATCAGCGCCGGCGCGACCGGCTCGCCGAGGAGAGCCGCCGCCAGCACCCCGGCCACCAGCGGGTTGACGGTCATGGTGTTGGCAACGCGCGTAGGGCTCGCATGCTGCAGGGCGTGGACCCACAGGAAGAACGCCAGCGCACCGCCGCCGGCGGCGAGATAGACGGCTGCCAGCCAGTCGTTGCGATCGAAGCCGCCGACGGCGGCCGCGCCGCCCGAGGCCAGGCTGATGAGGACGAGCGCCCCGCCGCCCACCGCCATGCCGAACGCCAGGAAGCCGAGCGCGCTCGAGCGCTGGATGAACGGCCGCGAGAGCACGTTGTAGAGCGCCATGCACAGGGTCGCGGCCGCCATGATGAGGTCGCCGCGCCATGCTCCCGGGGGCGCGTCCGTGAGCCCGGCGGCAAGCGCTATGGCAACGCCCAGCATGGCGACGACGACGCCACCCGTCTTGCGCAGGCTGAGCGGCTCGATCCCCAGCACGCGGCCCGCCACCATGGTCACGAGCGGCAGGGTGGACAGCGCCAGCGTGCCGCGCGCCACCGTCGTGAGCCCCAGGGCGACGTTGTAGAGCACGAAGAACACCGCGTAGAACGTGAAGCCGAGGCCGGCGACGGCGGGCCAGTCCTGCCGCGGCGGCCAGCGCACGGGGGCCAGCGCCAGCAACGGCAGCAGGCACACGGCGCCGCCGCCGAAGCGGATCGCCGCTAGCGTGAATGGGTCCGCGGCGGCAATGAGATAGCGCGTTGCCACCGCCGCCCCGGCGCCGAGGCAGCATGAGACCACCGCCACACCGACGCCCCAGCGCTCGCTCATCGCCATTGCTCCCGGCCGCAAAGCGGTGGATCAATGTCGGGCCGGCAGCGGTTGATCAACTACGTGGCAGGTAGTCATGGAGACGCAGTCGACCTTCGCAGCCCGCCTCAAGTGGTGGCGGGAGCGGCGCGGCGTCTCGCAGCTGGAGCTGGCCAGCGCCGCTGCGGTCTCGCAGCGGCATGTGAGTTTCATCGAGGTCGGCCGCACGGCGCCCAGCCGCGAGATGGTGCTGCGACTGGCCGCGGCGCTGGATTTGTCGCTGCGCCAGCAGAACGAATTGCTGCTGGCAGCCGGGTTTGCGCCGATCTGGCGCGAGCGCGCGCTCGGCGCGCCCGAGCTTGAAGCCGTCAACCGGGCGCTCGATTTCATGCTGGCGCAGCAGGAGCCCTATGCCGCCTTCGTCGTCGATCGCCGCTGGAACCTGCTGCGTGCCAACCATGGCGGACGGAACCTGGTCGCGTTTCTCACCGACACCGAGCCGCAGGCGCCGGACCCTTCCCGGCCGATCAACCTTGCCGATGCGCTGATGGCCCCCGATGCGCTGCGCCCGCTGATTGCCAACTGGCGCGAGGTTGCCCTGCATTTCCTGCGCGGCGTGCGCGTCGATGCGCTGGCCGACGGCACGCTGGAGACCGCCGCCCTCCTCGAGCGGCTGCTCGCCTATGCCGACGTGCCGCGCATCTGCGATATCCCGACAATCGACGACGCACCCGAGCCGGTGCTGTCGATCCACTTCAGGAAGGGGCAGACGGAGCTCAAGCTGTTCACCACGCTCGCCACGCTGGGCACGCCCCAGGATGTGACGGTACAGGAGATCCGCATCGAGTGCTTCTTCCCCGCCGACGCGCAAACCGGGCGCCTGTTCCGAACGTGGGCCGGGCGCGACTAGCTGCTGCGCTGTCCGATCCCGATTTTTCCACGCCTTGGAGGCATGCATCAGCGCCGGCGCGGCCGGCAGCGCGTGCGGTGGAGTGGGAGACGTGATCCTCTCCCCCATGCTAGGGTGCCCGGCAACAACCAGATTACGGAGGAAAACGTCATGCGCTCTCGTCTCGGAACCTTTGCCGTTGCGTGCGCGATTGTGCTCGCTTCCGGACCGGCTGCCGCCCAGGTCGGCTTCCCGCCGCCGCCGCCCAGGATCAGTCCGGCCGCCGGCAGCATCGACATGCACGTGCATTCGCATCCGGATGTGTTCGGGCGCAACATGGACGACATCGACGTTGCGAGCCTGGCGAAGGCCAAGGGCAT
Organism: Hyphomonadaceae bacterium; assembly: GCA_019747815.1. Classification (GTDB taxonomy): domain Bacteria; phylum Pseudomonadota; class Alphaproteobacteria; order Rhizobiales; family Hyphomicrobiaceae; genus AWTP1-13. Next base: position 78,211 of record JAIEQJ010000040.1, on the reverse strand, counting down.
GCGCGGCATCCTTCTCAAGAATCACGTCGCCAACACGGCCGACCGCGCGCAGATCGTCATGAAGGTGGTGCCCGGCATCGAGGTGTGGGGCGGCATCGTGCTCAACAATGCGGTGGGCGGCATCAATCCTGCGGCGGTCGAGTGGATGCACCGCATGCACGGCGGACGCGGCCGGGTCGTGTGGCTGCCGACGTTCGATTCCGACAAGCACATCAAGACGCTGGTCGACCCCAACAAGTCTGGCCTCGTGGTGGCGCCGGGCGGCGTGGTGACGCCGCAGATGGAGGAGGTGCTGAAGATCGTCGCGCGCGAGAACCTGCTGCTCGGCACGGGGCACATCCATGCCGCGGAGGTGATCGCGGTCACCAAGAAGGCGCGCGAGCTCGGCGTCAAGAACATCATGGTCACCCACGGCCTCACCAACATTCCGGGGCTGACCATGGAGCAGGCCAAGGAGGTGGCGGCAATGGGGGCCGTGATCGAGGTCTGCTATCTCCAGTTCATGACCGGCCCCAATGCGCCATACGCGTGGATGAAGCACTGGAGCGAGGTGTCGGCCAAAATGGTCGCCGAGGCCGTCAAGCAGATCGGGGCCAAGAGCCTGGTGCTCTCCTCGGACCTCGGCCAGCAGGGCAACATGACCCATCCGGACGGCATGGAGAACATGATCGCCGCGCTGAAGGGGGCGGGCGTGTCGGAGGCCGACATCGACACCATGATCCGCAAGAACCCCGCGCGGCTGCTGGGCCTGGAGGGCTGATCTTCGGCGTGTCTTTGGGAAGGACGGCCGGCGCGCTCGCGATGCGCGCCGGCCGTTTGTCTGTTCCGCTCAGGGTATGCGGCGACGCTGGGTCAGGATCGCCGTGAGCGGGATTGGAAAGGATCGCCAGCCGCAGGCGCAATGGCGCCGCAATGCTGGCCTTGATGTCCGTCATCGGTCGCCGGCATCCCTCGGGCGATATCTCTTATCCCAGGCGCATTGAGGCTGACAGGGTTGACTGGCGGGGGCATCGGGGCTCAGGTGGCCGCGGCCGCAGGCATGCGGGCAGAGCGGCCGGTCTCAACGCGAGCAGCAAGAGGTGGTGATGTTCCCGCTGTCGCATATGCTGAAATCGTTCGTGCGCACGGGCACGCTCGAGGTGATCGACGCCGACGGCCGCTCGCACGTCTTCGCCGGTGCGCCGGGCGGCCCGCGCGTCAGAATGCGGCTGACCGACCGCTCGCTCTATCACAAGCTGTTTCTCAACCCCGAATTGCACGCAGGCGAAGCCTATATGGACGGCCGCCTCAGCTTCGAGAACTCGACGCTGCGGGATTTTCTCATCCTCTTCTCCGTCAACCGGCTGTCGCTCGGATCCTATCCGCTGCAGAAGGTGCTGAAGCGCATCTCGCGCGGCCTGAAGCGCTTCCAGCAGTCCAACCCGGTCGGCAAGGCGCAGAAGAACGTGGCGCACCACTACGACCTCGGCAACGACTTCTACAAGCTGTTCCTCGACGAGGGCATGCAGTACTCCTGCGCCTACTTTCTCGACGACACTGAGAGCCTGGAGCAGGCGCAGCAGAACAAGCTGCGGCTGATCGCGTCCAAGCTCGCGCTCAAGCCCGGACTGAAGATCCTCGACATCGGCAGCGGCTGGGGCGACATGGCCCTCTATCTCGCCCAGTGCGAGAACGTGGACGTGACCGGGGTCACCCTGTCGAAGGAGCAGCATGCGCTCGCCAACGAGAAGGCGAAGCGGCTGGGCCTTTCTCATCGCGTGCGCTTCCGCCTGCAGGACTATCGCGAGGTTCCCGAGCGCTTCGACCGCATCGTCTCGGTCGGCATGTTCGAGCACGTGGGCGTGCACCACTACGACGAGTTCTTTGCCAAGATCAATGCGCTCATGCACGACGACGGCGTCATGCTGCTGCACTCCATCGGCCACATGAGCCCGCCCGGCACGGCCAGCCCGTGGCTCAGGAAATACATCTTCCCCGGCGCCTATTCGCCGGCGCTGTCGGAGGTGTTCACGTCCGTGGAGCAGGCGAGCCTGTGGGTGACGGATCTTGAGGTCCTGCGCCTGCACTATGCCAAGACGCTCGCCCACTGGTGCCGGCGCTTCGAGGCGAACCGGGCCAGGATCGCTGAGATGTACGACGAGCGCTTCTGCCGCATGTGGGAGTTCTACCTCATCAGCGCCGAGATGATGTTCCGCACCGGCAGCCAGCTCGTCTTCCACATGCAGCTGGCGCGCAAGCGCGACGCGGTGCCGATCGTGCGCGACTACATCACCGACCTGCAGCGCCAGTACAAGCAGGCGGAAGCGGCGCAGGTGTTGGCCGCAGCGCGATAAAGGTCCGAAAGCGCTGCGTTTTGCGGCCTTTTCGCAAGTGCTAGACAGCCCTCCTCATTTCGTCCGTTGGCGGTGCTACGCTGGTCCGGGCGGGATATTGAACGGAGGAAGTGGCAATGCTGAATACTTTCTCAGACTGGCTGTTCAACGTTCTGATTTGGGGTGCGATCGTCGTCGGCATCGCCCTTGGCTATCACACGTTTGTGGCCCCGATCCTCGACAATGGCGTGGCAGTCCTCGTTGGGCTGGGTGTCGTCTTGGTCGTCTCGCTGTTCTGGCCGAAATTCTAGCTGCGGCCTGTGTGAAGAGAGGGCTGCGGCCTGTGTTGCAGCCCCTCAGCTCAGCTCTGCTTCAGGCCTTGAGCCGATAGCCGGTGCGGAAGATCCACCACACGGTTGCGAGGCAGAGGACGAGGAAGGCGAGCGTCATGGCGAGGCTGAGGCCCACGCTCACGTCGGCGATGCCGTAGAAGCTCCAGCGGAAACCGCTGATCAGGTAGACGACGGGATTGAACATGGAGACGGTCTGCCAGAAGGGCGGCAGCATGTTCACCGAGTAGAAGCTGCCGCCGAGGAAGGTCAGCGGCGTGATGATGAGCAGCGGAATGACCTGCAGCTTCTCGAAGTTGTCGGCCCAGATGCCGATGATGAAGCCGAACAGGCTGAAGGTCACCGCCGTCAGCACCAGGAAGGCCAGCATCCAGAACGGATGCGCGATGCTGAGCGGAACGCACACTGCCGCGGTGGCCAGGATGATCAGGCCGAGGATGATGGACTTGGTGGCGGCCGCGCCGACATAGCCGAGCACGATCTCGAGGGGCGATATCGGTGCCGACAGCAGCTCATAGATGGTGCCGACGAAGCGGGGGAAGTAGATGCCGAAGGACGCGTTGGCGATGCTCTGCGTCAGCAGCGAGAGCATGATGAGGCCCGGCACGATGAAGGCGCCGTAGTTCACCCCGTCCACCTCGGCGATGCGCGAGCCGATGGCGGCACCGAACACCACGAAGTAGAGCGAGGTCGAGAGCACCGGCGAGAGGATGCTCTGCATCAGCGTGCGCCAGGTGCGCGCCATCTCGAACCGGTAGATGGCGCGGACTGCATGAAGGTTCATTTCGCGTTTCTCACCAGGTTGACGAAGATGTCCTCGAGCGAGCTTTGGGTGGTGTTGAGGTCCTTGAAGGTGATGCCGGCCGCGCTGAGGTCCTTGAGCAGCGTGGTGATGCCCGTGCGCTCGGCCTGGGTGTCGTAGGTGTAGACGAGCTCGCTGCCGTCCGCCGCCAGCTCCAGCCCGCGATCCTGCAGATCGGGCGGGAGGGCGGTGTGCCGCTTGTGCAGGTAGAGCGTGAGCTGCTTGCGCCCGAGCTTGCGCATCAGCTCGTGCTTCTCCTCGACCAGAATGAGCTCGCCCTTGTTGATGACGCCGATCCGGTCGGCCATCTCCTCCGCCTCCTCGATGTAGTGGGTCGTGAGGATGATGGTGACGCCGGAGGCCTTGAGGGCGCGCACGATGTCCCACATGTCCTTGCGCAACTCGACATCGACGCCGGCAGTCGGCTCATCCAGAAACAGGATTTGAGGTTCGTGCGAGAGCGCCTTGGCGATCAGAACGCGGCGCTTCATGCCGCCGGACAGGGTCATGATCTGATTGTCCTTCTTGTCCCACAGCGACAGGTCCTTCAGCACCTTCTCGATGTGGCCGGGATTGGGCGGCTTGCCGAACAGCCCGCGGCTGAAGCTCACCGTGGCCCACACGCTCTCGAACGCATCCGTGCTCAGCTCCTGGGGGACGAGGCCGATCAGGGAGCGCGCGGCGCGGTAGGAGGCGAGGATGTCGTGGCCGTCGACCCACACCCGGCCCTCGGTGGCGTTCACGATGCCGCAGACGATGCCGATCAGCGTCGTCTTGCCGGCCCCATTGGGGCCGAGCAGCGCAAAAATCTCGCCGCGGCGGATGTCGAGGGTGATGCCCTTGAGGGCGCAGAAGCCCGACGCATAGGTCTTGGACAGATTGGAAACCGAGATGATGGGTGGCATGCGGACCCGATACACCAGAGAGGCCGGACTTGTCTTGTCCGCCGCGCGCTGGCCTTGGTTGGAGATTGCACTGCTGCACAGATCGCGGCACGTGGTGGACAATTCAAGCCGCTCGGCGATATCGCCTGTGCATGGACGTAGGATGACCGGTGCGGGCAGGTCTGCGGCCAGGCCTGCGGAATGGGCATTGCCAGTGGCATCGGCGCTTCAGTTGATGCCGAAGGCTCTGAGCAGATTGCGCACGACCTTGGGCGGCTTTGAGCTGTTCGAGGCGCGGCGCGAGCGGCGTTCGTAAACCCCTGTGGAGGGTGTCGGGCCGCTCTGGCGCGCGGATCGCTCCGAACGTCCGCTCCTGAGGGCCCGGTCGGTGTTCGCTGGCGGTGCAGGTGCTGCAGGGCGTGCGCGGTCCTCGGGAGCGGCGGCCCTCGGCTCGCCTCTGGGCGCGGCCGCCGTGGCGGCAAGCGCCGCTGCCGCGGCGGCTGGAACCACGGCCGTGGTCGTGGTCGCGGATTTCTCGGCCGACGGCTCGCCCTTGGCTTCCGGCGCCGGGCTGGCTGGCGTTTTGGCCAATACCGCGCTCGGCATGCAGCGGCCGCTCTCGGTTGCCGCCTGGCCCGCTGGGCAAGGGGCGCCGCAGGCCCTCTCCTGGTGCCCCTGCACGAGACTGAGAAGAACGTAGTCGGGATTGTCGATCGGCAGCGTCGCGTTGACGTGGTCGGTGAAGGACTTCATCGCCATGCGGCTGGAGGTGGTCCACACGCCGTTGACCTCGCCGCTGTAGCATCCCACACGCTTGAGCTCACGCTGCAGCTCGCGCGCCAGCGACGCGCGATCTCCGGGCGTTGCGGTGGCCCTCTGCGGGGGAGGCGGTGCGGGGGGCGCTGCCGGCGGCACGGGATCGGCGTGGCGCTGCGGGAGGTGCACCGTGAAGACGGGCGTCTGCTCAGCCGCCTCCTGGGAATATTGGGTGTACGCGGCCACGGCGCCTGCGGCGGCCAAGCACGCTATGAGGACAATCGCCCTGCTCACCGTCAGCCCCTGCTACCAACCGGGCACATGTTGACGACATTGCAGGCAACTTGGGGCAAAAGGAAGACAATCCGGCGCAGAGCGCTGAGGTGAGGCCTGCAGCGGGCGGGTGTTTCCTATCTTTCCTTCGATTCCAGCGCGCTGACCATGATGCGTCAGCGTTCCGACCGCCTCCGCGCGCGTCAGGCGGCCGGCCGTTACGGCCTCTGCCAGCCCTCCGGCCGCGCCGAACCACGTGCGGGCCATTGCCGGCTTTGCGGCGACGATCCTGCGCACGCTTGCGCGGTGTCTCCAGGCGCGCGGCGGTGGCGCCGGCTAGGCTACTGATTGAGCCTCTGCTTCATGAACCCCAGCAGGCCCTGCGGCAGGAAGATGACCATGAGGATGAAGATGATGCCGACCGGAATGAGATAGGGGAACTCGGCGAGGTAGGGCATGTCGAAGGTGGTGGCGATCCAGGGGAACAGGCGTGAGAACCCCTCGCGCAGACCGAGGAAGAAGCCGGCACCGACGATGGGACCAAGCAACGTCCCGATGCCGCCCATGACATTGAAGATCACGACCTCGCCGGAAATCAGGAAATAGACGAAATCGGGCGCCGCAAAGCGGTTCTGGATGGCATACAGCACGCCGGCAAGCCCGGCGAACAGGCCGGAGAGCATCACCGCCACCATCTTGTAGCGTTCGACGGGATAGCCGATGGCGCGTGTGCGTGCCTCGTTCTCGCGGATGGATTGCAGCACCATGCCGAACGGAGACTGCGTGACGCGCCGGAGCACCAGATAGGAGATCGCAACGATGGCCAGCACGAACCAGTGCAGCGTTGTCGACGTGAACGGCACCGTGTAGACGCCCGGAATTCCAAGTGCAGGCCGCGCGAAGGAGAGCCCGTTCTCGCCACCTGTCACCTCGGTCCAGGTGAAGATGATGACGTAGAAGATCTGCGAGAAGATCAAGGTGGTGATGGCAAAGTAGATATCGCGCAGGCGCGTGGAGAAGTACGCCACGAACATGGCGACCGCGGCCGATGCCGCGAGCCCGTAGAGGATGGCGAGCCAGAGGTTGGGCGGCTTGACCATGAGAATGGCTGCCGCCGCACCGTACATGCCGAGGCCGAAGAAGGCCGAGTGGCCGAATGAGACCATGCCGGTGTAGCCGATCAAGAGATCGGAGGACATGGCGAGCAGGCCCCAAATCAGGATCTCGGTGAGAAACCGGCGCCAGAACTCGGGCAGCACGAGCGGTGCTATGACCAGCAGCGCGATGATGACGGTGAAGCCCGTCCAATAGATCTTGGCGTGTCGCTTGGTCATTTGGGTGTCGGAACGAAGAGGCCGGTGGGGCGGAACAGCAGGGTGAGGATCAGCACGATCGAGGACACGATGATCGCCTGCGACGGGCTGACCCAGATCGAGGCATAGGCCTCGAGCAGGCTGATGAAGATGGCGGCTGCGATCGAGCCGCCGAGATTGCCCATGCCGCCGACCACGACCACGATGAAGGCCTTGAGGACCCAGTCGAGGCCCATGGCGTGATTGACGCCCACCAGGGGTCCGAACAGCACGCCCGAGGCAGCCGCCATGCCGGCACCGATCGCAAACACGGCGGTGTGCACCCACGGCACCGGAATGCCCATGGCCTGGGCCATGACGCGATCCTGCGTGGTGGCGCGGATCCAGATGCCGTAGCGGCCGTATTTGAGAAACAGATAGAGGCCGGTGATGATCGCGGCCGAGAGCACCGCGATCACGATCCGATACCAGGGATATTGCAGATAGAAGAGCGTGAACTGGCCGGTGAAGGGCTCCTGGATCTTCCGCGCCACCGGGCCGAACTGCCACAGCGCGTAGTTCTGCAGCACAAGCGACAAGCCGAAGGTCGCGAGAATGGTGTTCAGCGGGTCGCGGCCAAGCAGCGGTCGCAGCGTGGTGATCTGCATGGCCGCGCCGAGCAGCGCGACGATGAGCACGGCAATGACCAACGCCAGCCAGAAGTTGCCCGTCGTGGTCAGAACGACCACGCCCATGTAGGCGCCCAGCATGAACAGCTCGCCGTGGGCGAAATTCACCACGTCCATGATGCCGAAGATGAGCGTGAGCCCGGAGGCCACCAGCGCCAGGATCATGCCGGTCACGAGGCCGTTCACCGTCTGGATGAGGATGATGTCCCAAGGGATCTCCATGCCTCACACTCCCAGGTACTGGTGGATGACGGGATCGTTCACGCTGAGCTTGGAGGCGATGGCGTGATGGCGCACCACGCCCTTTTCCATGAAGTAGATGCGCTGGCAGGCCTCCAGCGTGAGCGGGACGTTCTGTTCCACCAGAAGAATGGCCACCCCGTCGCGGTGCAGAACGCCGATGATCTCCTTGATCTGCGAGACCATGCGCGGCATCAGCCCCTCGGTCGGCTCGTCGAGCAGGATGATCCTGGGTTCCAGCATCATGGCGCGAGCGATGGCGAGCATCTGCTGCTCGCCGCCCGAAAGTGTGCCGCCGGCCTGCCTGCGCCGCTCGGCGAGCACGGGGAAGAAGGCGAACACCTTGTCGAGCAGCGCTTGCTTCCTGGCGTCCTCTACCCCCGCGCGATCGAGGCCGGTGCGCAAGTTTTCCATAACGGTCAGCAGCTTGAAGATGCGCCGATCCTCGGGCACGTAGCCGATGCCGAGCCGCGCCAGCTTGTGCGGCGGCTGATGCGTGATCGCTTGGCCTTGGAACGTGATCTTGCCCTCGCTCGGGCTGACGAGGCCCATGATGCTCTTGAGCGTGGTGCTTTTGCCTACGCCGTTGCGGCCGATCAGCCCGACCACCTCGCCGGGGCCGATGTCGAGGGAGACGCCGTGCAGGATGTGGCTCTTGCCGTAGTAGGTGTGGATGCCCTCGACCGACACCAGGGGCTGCGGCGATGTCTGCGGCGCGCTCATGTCTTCAGATACACTTCGAGGACTTTGGGGTTCTGCTGGATGTCCGCTGGCGTTCCCTCGGCAAGAATCGCGCCGTAGTGCAGCACCGTGATGCGATGGGCGAGCTCCATCACCACCTTCATGTCATGCTCGACGATGAGGATCGTCAGGTCCTTGGAGATGCGGCGCACGAGCTGCATCGTGTCGTGCGTCTCGGCGGCGCTCATGCCGGCGGTGGGCTCGTCGAGACACAGGAGCTGCGGCTCGGTGGCCAGCGCGATGCCGATTTCCAGGTTGCGCTGCTCGCCGTGCGAAAGATTTGCAGCCAGCTCGCTGGCTTTCGACAGCAAGCCGACAGAGGCGAGCACGGCCTCGGCCTTGCCCATGATATCGCCGAAATTCCGGTGGTGCCGCATCATGTTCCAGCCGTGCCGGCGCGACTGGGCGGCGATGCGAACATTCTCCAGCGTGGTCGCGTTGGGGAGGATGTTGGTGATCTGATAGGAACGGGCAATGCCCTTCTGCGAGATGCGGTTGGGAGGTAGCCCCGAGATGTTCTCGCCGTTGAACAGGATGCGCCCCGAGGTGGGGCGCAGAACACCCGTCAGGCAGTTGAACAACGTGCTCTTGCCGGCACCGTTCGGTCCGATGATGGCGCGGATCTCATCGCGCTTGACCTCGAAATTCACATCGTTGAGCGCGGTCAATCCGCCAAAGCGAATGCTCAGCCCCTCGGTGCGGAGCACGGTGGGCTTGGCATCTCCCCGGACGGGAGCCGGGGAGGGCGCAGCGAGGGCAGCGGGCGTGTTCACTTAAGTGAAGCTGCAGGCGGCCGGATAGTTGACGTTGCTTGCGGCGATCACCTCGATGATCTTGTGCTTTCCGTCCTTGATCTCGAAGATGAACTGGCGAAGCATCGCCTGGTGATCTTCCTTGCGGAGGATCTTGTCGCCCTGCGGGAAGTCGTCGCCTTCCTTCATCTCGAGGCCTTCGAGCGCCGTGATCAGCTTCGGCGTATCCGCACGTCCCTGGAAGCCGGATTTCTCGATGCCGACCTTGAGCGCGTTCATGGCCTCGTAGTTCGACTGCACATAGCGATCGGGCAGGGGACCGGATGGGTCGATCTGCTTCAGCCGCGCCACGGCATCGTCGAAGAACTTTCTGTGCGCCGGGGTGTTGAGCGGACTGTCGAGCACCGGGATGTAGCGGTTGATGCCGATGAAACCTTCGATCTTGTTGCCCTGAGCCGGAATGTTGGTCGACTCGGCAATGGCCCCGTCGCCGGCCCATTTGTATTTCTTGGTCAGGCCGATGTCGAAGGCCTGGTTGGCCACGGTCACGCCGTCGCGGCCGAAGAAGATGCCGAACAAGCCGTCGAAGTTGCCCGAGATCTTGGACAGGAACGGCGTCATGTCGGCGGTGCCGAGCGGAATGCCGGTGGTGCCGGCGACTTCGCCGCCCTGCTTTTTGATCTGCTCGGCATACGCGTCCTTGGTGGACTGGCCCCAGGCGTAGTCGGCGTAGACGATGTGCCAGCGCTTGCCGAGCTTGCTGGTCATGTAGGGCGCGAAGCCCACAGCCTGCGAGGGGGCATAGTCGAAGGTGCGGAAAGTATAGCGGTCGCACTTGGTGGTGGTGATGGTGGTGTCGAGGCACACGCCGATCAGGTTGACCACCTTGTGCTCGGCAAACACCGGCATGCAGGCGAGGCACACGTTGGAGAGAAAGCCGCCTTGATGCGCGTCGATGTTGTCCTCAACGAGCAGCTTCTCCGCCTTGCGCCGGCCAACGTCGGGCTTGGACTCGTAGTCGGCAACCAGCAGCTCGATGGGCCGGCCGTTGATGCCGCCCATCTTGTTGATGCGATCCACGGCCATCTGCGTCCCGACGAGGGCCGTCTTGCCGCCGGATGCGGCTGCGCCGGAGAGGGGTTGCAAGGTGCCGATCTTGTACGGCTTCGCCTGGCCGAAAGCCGCACGCCAGGGTGCCGGCACCAGCATGGTTGCCCCAAGAGCGCCGGCCGTTGCTGCGCCGGTGCCGATGAACCGCCGACGCGTGGTCTTGCCGCTGTACCAAAATTGCTTGGCCCAGCCCTGATCCTTCCAATCTTCAGACATGGTGGCATCCTCCCTACGCACGTTGATCCCGCCGCACGGACTGGCGAGTTCTTGCGCTGGCGCGGTGAACGGTTGTGGACGGAGCGTATGTGCCGTCTGCGCCGCGAGCGCCTTTCGTTTTTATTTGCGAGGTTAGCCGAAACGCCGTGGGCCAACAAGCTGGGGCACGGGCTTGCTGCATCGCCGTATTGCCGGGCTTGGGTGCTAGGTTTGGGGCTGGCGAAGCGCTCCATGGCTGTCCTTGTGGTCGTGCCCGTGCCAAGGTTGTCCAACACCCCAATCGTGATGGAGGATCCTGCATGTGTCGGTGGGTCGCCTATCTCGGTGAGCCGATCTTTCTGGAGGAGTTCGTCACCACACCGCAGCAGAGTCTGATCGTGCAAAGCCGGCACAGCCGGGAGGCGAAGAGTGCGGTGAACGGCGACGGCTTCGGGCTCGGCTGGTACCGGGACAGGCAGGAGCCTGGGCTGTTCCGCGACGTGCGGCCGGCCTGGAGCGATGAGAACCTGCTGTCGCTGGCGCACCAGATCAGGTCCCGCCTCTTTTTTGCGCATGTGCGCGCCTCGACCGGCACGGCCACCACGCGTGCCAACTGCCATCCGTTCCGGCACGGCCATTGGATGTTCATGCACAACGGCAAAATCGGGGGCTGGGACCGGCTCAGGCGGTGCATCGAGGCCGCTATCCCCGATCCGTTGTTTCAATGCCGGCAAGGCACGACCGACAGCGAGGTCATCTTTTTGCTGTTGCTGGCCAATGGCTTGCAAACGGACCCGCGCGCTGCATGCACAGCGACGCTGCGCTTCATCGAAGGGATCATGCGCGATGCCGATGAGGCGGAGCCGCTGCGGGTAACGGCCGCCATCAGCGACGGGCAGCAGATCTATGCGCTGCGGTATGCTTCGGACGCGGTGCCTGAGACGCTCTATGTGCGCAGCCGCCAGCGCGGCAGCGGCACCCTGGTGGTGTCGGAGCCGCTCGATGACGGGCGCGACGACTGGGAGGCCGTACGGCCGCAAAGCTTTGTGACGCTCGGACCTGGCGGCGTGAGCATCGAGCCCCTTCGCATCTCTGACGGAGCTTGAGCTGTGCAGACCAAGCCCGCGTGACCGCCGGCCTCGCCACCGCTGCCCTCAAGGACATGACCGCCTATATGAACACGCGACGGCAGTCGGGGCGGCGCATCGCCGAGTTCCAGGCCAACCAGTTCCTGCTTGCGGATCTGGCGAGCGAGCTGGCCTTGTGTGAGACCTGGGTCGATCACGTCGCCGGGCTTGTCGACGGCGATGCCCATGAGTTCGGCATCGAAGCCTCCATCGCCAAGCTCAGGGCGTCCGATTTGGCCATGCGCATGGCCACCGAAGCGGTGCAGATGCACGGCGGCTATGGCTACATCCGCGACTATCGCATGGAGCGGCTGATGCGCGACGCCAAGATCACCCAAATTTGGGAAGGCACCAACCAGGTGCATCGCCAGCTCATCGGACGGAGCTTTGTCGACAAATGAGCAAACCCATCGAGACCGTGGCCGTGTGTGGCGCCGGTGGCACCATGGGCGCTGGTATCGCCATCGTGTGCGCGCGCGCCGGTTTCCGCACGATCTGCCACGATGTTGCAGACGAGAGCCTGGATCGCGCGCTGAGACAGACCGGCAACTTCTTCGCCAAGTCGGTGGAGCGCGGCAAGATGCAGGCTGCCGACAAGAATGCGGTGATGGGGCGCTTGTCGCGCACCACCGCGCTCGCTGATCTCGCCGATGCAGATCTCGTGATCGAGGCGGTGTTCGAGGATCTCGGCGTCAAGCGCGCGCTGTTCGGCAGGCTCGACAAGGTCTGTCCCGCGCACACGATGTTTGCGTCCAACACCTCGACGTTGTCGATCACCGAGATTGCAGCAGGCTCGGGGCGCGAGGATCGCGTGGTGGGCCTGCACTTCTGCCTTCCCGCGCAGCTCATGCGGCTGATCGAGGTGTCGCCCGGCATCAACACGTCGGACGCGACGCTGCGCACGGCGTGGGCCTGGTGCGAGAAGGCGGGCCAGCTCCCCGTCAGGACGCAGGACAAGCCCGGCTTCATCCTCAATGCCCTGCTGATCCCCTTCCTCAACGACTGCATCCGCGCCGTGGAAGCCGGCGTGGCCGCGCCCGCCGATATCGACACGGCCATCAAGGGCGGGCTCGGCTACAGGATGGGGCCGCTGGAGCTGATTGATCTGATCGGCCTGGATACCCAGGTGCGCCTGTGCGAGGCATTCTATCCCATCACGCTCGATCCGCGTGCTGCAGCGCCGCCGTTGCTCAGGCGCATGGTGGCGGCGGGACTGCTGGGACGCAAATCCGGTCGCGGGTTCTTCACCTACGATGCGGGCAAGATGTTCGGAGCCTGAGATGCGCTATTCGATCAGCCAGCGTGGCGAGAGTTCATCGTTTCCTCCCGGCGATGCCTTTCTGGCCGGCGCCTCCGCCGGCGGAGAGGTGGCAATCCACCTCGGCACGCCGATCAAGATCGATGCCACGAAGGCTGCCATCCTCGTCGAGCTGGGCACCGAATGCCTCGGCGTGCATACCGGCGAGAAGGCCGGTGAGGAAGGATCGAACGTGCTTGGCTTTGCCCGCTACCGCAACGGCCGCGATGCACCATCCCAGCTCATCGAGCTGGTGCGCCAGCCTCACACCAGGCCCGAGGCCATTGCCGCTGCGAAGGTTGTGTTCGAGGCTGCAGGCCTTGTCGTCGTGGTCTGCTCCGATCAGGCCGGCCGCATCATCGATCGCCTCGTGCGGCCGAAATACAATGCGGCTCTGCGCTTCCTGGACGAAGGGCTTGCCACCGCCAAGGACATGGATCTCACCTGCCGGTTGGGGCTCGGCTATCCGGATGGGCCCATCGAGCGGGTGGAGCGGGGGGGCCTTGCCTATCATCACGATGTGACGGCGGCGCTGTTTGCCGTCACGGGCGCGGCGGCCTATGCCCCCGCCCGGCGCGCGGTTGTGGCCAGGCAGCGCGACGGAAAGGAGTGAGCCATGTCGGGCATCCTGGCGATTTGGAACGACATCGCCCCCGAGGGCCGCGAGCATTTCGAGCGTTGGTACAACCGGGAGCACCTGCAGGAGCGTGTCGGTGTGCCGGGGTTTCGGCGGGGCCGGCGCTATGAGATCGTCGCCGGCGGCGATCGACGTTTCTTCGCGTTCTACGAAGTGGACAGCCCGGCCGTGCTGATTTCGCCTGCCTATCTGCAGCGGCTCGAGAACCCGACGTTGTGGACGCAGCAGAGTATGCGATCGTTCCGCGGCATGGTGCGCACCGTGTGCGATCTGCAAGCGACAAGGGGCGATCTGATCGGCGCATATGCGGTCGTGCTGCGTGCCGACGGGACGATGGCGCCGACGCCTGCGGCAAGCGCGCTGATTGAGGACTTGGCCGTGCAGGACGGCGTCGCGCGGGTGCAGGCGTGGATCGCCGCCGCACAACAGACGCGCGCTGACACCGCCGAGATGAAGCTCCGCGGCCAGGACCAGGCGATTGCAGGCGCGTTCGTCGTCGAGTGCGTACGGCGCTCGGATGCGGAGCGGGTGGCCAGGACCCTGGCCACCCCGCCGGCTGCGCTTGGGATCTCGGCTCCCAGCGTGCTTGGGATTTATGCGCTATTGTGCATTGCGACCTCGCCCCTGAGCCTGCCGAAGGATGCGTGGGAGGGCGATCCCGCATTGGCGAGCTCGGCGTAAGCGTCGGTCTGGAGGGAGGTGAAGCATGCCGCGCCGCAAAGGCTATGTTCCGCACGGCGTCATTCCGGCCGTGCTGCTGCCCTTCGACGGCGACCTTGCCATCGACGAGACAAGTTTCAGGCAGCATCTGCGCGATGTGGCGGCAACCGACGGCATCTCCGCCATCACCCTCAACGCGCATTCCACCGAGGTTGCGTCGTGCACCGTCGACGAGCAGCGCCGGGTGCTCGAGGTGGCGCAGGACGAGATCGGCGCCATCGTGCCGCTGATCAATGGCATCTGGGCCGACGGCAGCATCGAGGCGGCGCGTCTCGCCCGCATGGCAACGAAGGGGGGCGCCTCGGCCCTGTTGGTGTTTCCGCCGGCGCCGTTCACGCTGGGTCAGTCGCCGCAAATGGCAGTGGCCCACTTCAAGCGCATCGCCGACGCCACCGACCTGCCGCTCATCGCCTTCCAATATCCGCTGGCGACCGGCCAGGGCTACCCCAAGGATACGCTGCTCAAGCTCGTCGAGGAGGTGCCGAGCATCCGTGCCATCAAGGATTGGATCGGCAACGTGCCGCATCACGAATGGCATGTGCGCACGCTGCAGAGCCTGCCGCGGCCGGTGAACGTGCTCACCACCCACAGCGCCTGGCTGTTCTCCTCGCTGGTGCTCGGGTGCAATGGGCTGCTCTCGGGCAGCGGCAGCGTCATTACCGCTTTGCAAAGCGCCATGTTCAAGGCCGTGCAGCGGAACGATCTCGCAGAGGCGAAGCGCCTCAACGACCGCATCGAGCCGCTGATGCGAGCCTTCTACGCCGATCCGTTCGTCGACATGCACAACCGCATGAAGCAGGCGCTGGTGCTGCTCGGCCACCTGCCGCATGCGCATGTGCGACCGCCGCTGGTCAAGATCGAGGCGGCCGAGGTTGCGCGCATCCGCCAAGGCTTGATCGAGGCTGGATTGCTCGACGGGAAAACCGGCCGCCGGGCCGCCTGAGCGTTCAGCGCCGCGCCACCTCGTCGAAGATCTGCGCAAACTCGATCGAGCCCTGTTTCTTCAATTGGACCTCCATGCGCGCATCGAGAGCCGAGAGCAGCTCGCCGCCCGTCTTCTCGCGCACGATGGGGTTGCGCGCGTAGCCGCCTTCGCTGAAGAAGTTCGACGTCGGCATGCGGCTGCCGACTGGCGTCATCATCTCGAGGCCCGTGCGCGGTCCGGCAAGGTTCATGAGCTCGAGTTCCGCCCCGGTCAGTCTGGCGCGGCCGTCCGCGGCGGCATCGTCCTTCAGCCCCTTGAGCTTCAGCACCTGCAGCCAGGGGCCGAGGTCGGAGTCCAGGTTGATGGCATGGATGCCGAGGCCGGGCGGCGTGTTGGCAAAGCGCTGATGCACGCTCCATTCGTTGGGCACCGTACGGGCGGCGCGGATCATCTTGCGCAGGATGACGGCCTTGGCCTTGAGCTCGGCGACGCGATCGGTGGGCGTGCCCGGCATCGCGGCCAGCGCCAGGAGGCGGCGCACGAATTCCTCGCCATGCTTGACGACGCCGCCGACCGAGTTGGCGTGCAGGAGCTGCGCATAGCCGAGCGCCGAGGAGATCGGCCGGCCCTGCCGGGTGAGGGGACTGATGCCCGACTGCATGTCGTAGGTGCCCATGCCGCCCGTCTCCAGCGCGTAGACCCGCACCACCTGATCCTTCGACAGGCCGACCTTGAGGGCCTCGATGGCGTACTTGCGCTTGAATTCCGCTTCAGGGGCGCGTTTGGGCACAAAGCCGAACTGCGCCTTGGCATTGTCCAGGAAGTCGCTGACGGTGGGGAGGGATTTCTCCTCCTGGGCGGGCCTCAGCTCGGCGATGATCTTGGCGACGTCAGGCGGCAGATCTGGTCCCGGGTACTTCGGCGGCTGCGCCTGGACATAGTCGTCGGCCTCGAAGGCCTGGCGCATGATGCGCTTGGCCTTGCGCAGATCGCGCTTGGCCTCCACTCTGTTCCAATAGACGCGGTGCTCGCGATCGAACTTGCTGCGTGCCGTGCGATAGGCAACGTAGGCGCGCTGCTGGGCCGGCGTCAGGCGCGATGCCAGATCCGAGGCGATATCCTCCTCGGTGCTCGCCCCCGGCACGATTGCCGTCAGGCCGAGGCTCAGGCCGAGGCTCAGGCCGAGCGCCCAAGTGCCCATCAGTCTTGCCGCTCGTCGGCTCGCGTTCATCCACATCCGCTCCCCGGCCTGCGACCCTTGCACGACATACGCATCATGGCTTGTCTGCACTTTCGGCCACCTTGGCCTGCTCCGCGTCCTTGGCGAACAGCTCCTCCAGCTCCTGGGCGTAACTTTTGGCGCGAGCTTGGAGCTTTTCGATGTCGGTATAATGCTTGTAGTCCTCGTACAGGCGACGGCGATCCATGGCCTGGAAGGTGTCGACCGTGAAGCGCACCTCGCGCTCCGGCAGGCCAAGCCCCCGCAGCACTTCGCGCGTCAAGTCGACCGAGGCCAGGAACGTCTCGCGACGAATGATCTTGATGCCCTCGTCCATCAGCTGGTGCACGTGGCGGCGGGTGCGCGCACGGGCGTAGATGGGCACGTGCGGATAGTTGCGCCGGACCATGCGGGCCGTGCGCAGGGAGGCCTCGACGTCGTCGATGGCGAGCACGAAGGCGCGCGCCTTGGCCGTTTGCGCGGCTTCCAGGATTTCCGGCCGGCTGGCATCGCCGTAGAAGATCTGCGCGCCGAACTTGCGCACGAAGTCGACCTGCTCGGGGTTGGAGTCGAGCGCCGTGACGGGGATGCGCTTGGCGCTCAGGATGCGGGCAACGATCTGGCCGACGCGGCCGAAGCCTGCAATGACCACATGACCGTCGTTGTCGGGCAGCTCATCAAAGGCGCGGGTCGGTACGGTCTTGGGCGCAACCAGCTCGTCGATCAGCAGCAGCAGCGGCGTGGCTGCCATGGAAAGTGTGACGGCCACCGACAGCAGGTCGGAAAGCGACCGATCGAGCACGCCCGCCGTCACGCCGGTGCCGAACAGGACGAAGGCGAACTCGCCGCCCTGGGACAGGGCAATGGCGAGGCGGCGGGCCGGCCCCGACTCCAGCCCCAGCCGTCGACCCAGAAGGAAGAGAACACCGCCCTTGATCGCCAGCAGGCCGGCGACGATGGCAAGCACGAGCTGTGGGCTTTGCGCAACAAGGTTGAGGTTGAGCGACATGCCGATGGCGGTGAAGAACAGGCCGAGCAGCAACCCCTCGAAGGGTGCGATGTCGGCCACGATCTCGTGGCGGTAGTCGGAATCGGCCAGCAGCACGCCGGCGAGGAACGCACCCAGCGATGCCGGCAGGCCCGCAAGCTGCATGACGAGCGTCACGCCCACGACCGTCAGCAGGGCGCTCGCCGTCATGGCCTCCTTCACGCGCGTACGCGCGACCAGGCGATAGACGCCATTGAGCACGTAGCGGCCCACGATCACCACGGCCAGAATGACGGCGATGGCCCTGAGGCCTGCCGTCAGCTCCATCTGTTGTGTGGCGGTGGCTGCCGAGACGGCGAACAACGGTGCCAGTGCGATCAGCGGGATGGCCGCCAGGTCTTGAAACAGCAGCACGGAGAAGGCGAGGCGGCCGTGGCGCAGCGCCAGCTCGCCCTTTTCCTCCAGGATCTGCAGGGCGAACGCCGTGGAAGAGAGCGACAGTGCCAGGCCCGCGAACAGGGCAGCCGGCCAGGCGAGGCCGAAGGCTATGGCAACCGCCGCCAGGGCGAGGCCCGTCAGAGCCACCTGCGCGCTGCCGAGGCCGAAGATGCCTGCGCGCATCGCCCAAAGGCGCTTGGGGCGCAACTCGAGGCCGATGACGAACAGCAGCATGATGACGCCGAATTCGGCGAGGTGCAGCACCGAATTCACTTCGTAGACCGTATAGACGAAACCCAGGCCGAAGGGGCCGATCAGCACACCCACCAGCAGGTAGCCCAGAACGTTGCCGATGCGCAGCAGCTTGGCGAGCGGAGCCGCCACCACCGCGGCGGCGAGGAACAGGGCAACCTGTGTGAGGGTTATCTCGTGCATTTCGCGTGCATTCCGATGGGAGGTGCTTTCGCCGCATACGACGGTATCGGGTAGCCAAGCAACCAAAAACGATTCCGACCCGAACCGGGCGGCGCCACGGGAGGGACAACGAGCCGGCGCAGATCAGCGGCGCTTCGCTTCCTGCCTCACGCGCGGCTGGACGAGAAGACACGCCATGGTGCGGCCGGTAGGCCTCCGGCCTCCGTGCTGGTCAGTTGCAGCCGCTTCGATGCTTCGCTAATCCTAGGGCAGCGATGCGCAGTCTGGGATCGCCGTCAAGGCGGTTCATGTTCCACCGCGTGGAGGACATGCCATGGTCAGTTCAGAAGCGGCGATCCGCAAACCCCTGCCCTTTGACGCCGCGCGCCTCGACAGATTGCTCGATGAGGCGGGCATCGATGTGCTCCTCGCCACGTCGAAGCACAACGTACAGTACCTGCTCGGCGGCTATCGCTTCTTCTTCTTCGACATCATGGATGCCATCGGCATCAGCCGGTATCTCCCCATCCTCGTCTATCGCAAGGGCAAGCTGGACGCGGCAGCTTATGTGGGGTGTGCCATGGAGAATTTCGAGAGAGAGCTTGGCAAGTTCTGGCCGCCGACGCTCTCGCTTGGGGATACGGGTAGCGTCGCTGCGATGCGGCAGGCGGTGGCGCACATCAAGAAGCTCGGCAACGGCATCCGCCGCATCGGCGTCGAGCTGGCCTTCCTGCCCGCCGACGCCGAAGCGGCCCTGCGCCAGGGCTTGCCAAACGTCGATATCGTCGACGCCGTGCTTCCTCTGGAGCGGCTGCGCGCGCGCAAGACGCCGGAGGAGGCCGCCTGTCTGCGGGAGGCATCCAATCGTGTTGTCGCCGCGATGCTGGCTACGTTCCGGCAGTGCAAGCCGGGTGCTGCCAAGCAGGAGATTGCGGAAACCCTGCGCCGGGAGGAGGTCAATCGCGGCCTTGTCTTCGACTATTGCCTGCTGACGGCCGGGTCCAGCCTCAATCGCGCGCCCTCCGAGCAGCGCCTGGCGGCCGGTGATATCCTCTCGCTGGACTCAGGCGGCAATTACAAGGGCTATATCGGCGATCTGTGCCGCATGGGTATTCTGGGGAAGCCCGATGCCGAGCTCCAGGACCTCCTGGGTTTCGTGGACGAGGTGCAGCAGGCAACCCGCAAGCCGATCAAGGCCGGCGCGCGCGGCGGCGACATCATCGCGCTCGGGGAGAAGATGGTGGCAGGCTCGCCGCATGCGAGATACGCGCATTATGTGGCTCACGGCATGGGCCTCGTCAGCCACGAGGCGCCGCGGCTGATGAACATTTCGCGCTTGTCCTATACCGCTTCCGACGCCGACCGGCCGCTGGAGGCCGGCATGGTGATCTCCATTGAGACCACCATCGCCCATCCCAAGCGCGGCTTTGTCAAGCTCGAGGACACGGTGCTGGTGACGAGCGACGGCCATGAGGCGCTCGGCGACGGCGGCCGGGGCTGGAACAGGATCGGCGATTGAATGATCGGCAGGTGAGTGTGATGGCCGCGCCCGCAAACGTCCTGCCGACCACGGTGGTCGGCAGCTATCCGCAGCCCGATTGGCTGGTGAACCGCGAGATGCTGTCGAAGGTGGTGCCGCGCGTGCGCCTGGACATCTGGCGCGTGCCCGAGCCGTGGCTGGAACAAGCGCAGGACGACGCCACGCTCATCGCCATCCGCGACATGGAGCGCGCCGGCATCGACATCATCACCGATGGTGAGGTGCGCCGCGAGAGCTACTCCAACCGTTTCGCTACCGCACTGGAGGGTATCGATCTTGCCACGCCAGGGCAGGTGCAGGCGCGCTCGGGTCGCGAGACGCCGGTTCCGCGGGTGGTCGGCAAGATCAGGCGCACGCACGCCGTTGAGGTGCGCGATGTGATGTT
The DNA here is from genome assembly GCA_019747815.1 of Hyphomonadaceae bacterium. Classification (GTDB taxonomy): domain Bacteria; phylum Pseudomonadota; class Alphaproteobacteria; order Rhizobiales; family Hyphomicrobiaceae; genus AWTP1-13. The sequence continues at coordinate 58,125 of JAIEQJ010000040.1, read as the reverse complement.
CCTGCGGGCCAACACCGATCGCACCGTCAAGATCACGCTGCCCGGCCCCTTCACCATGAGCCGGCAGGCGGTCAACGCGTTCTATGCGGATGCCGACGAGATGGTCATGGATTACGCCGCCGCCGTGAATGCGGAAGCGCACGACTTGGTGGCGGCAGGGGCCGACGTCATTCAGCTCGATGAGCCGTGGCTGCGCCAGGATCCCGACGCGGCAAGGCGCATCGCCGTCAGGGCGGTCAACCGCGCCCTGGAGGGCATCAAGGTGCCGACCGTCGTGCACCTATGCTTCGGCTATGCGGCGCTGGTGCCTGGCGAGACCAAGCCGGTCGGCTACTCGTTCCTGCCGCAGCTTGCCGAGTGTGTGGCGGAGCAGATTTCGATCGAGGCGGCGCAGCCGAAGCTCGATCTTGGTGTGCTCGAGGACCTGGCGCCCAAGACCGTTGTGCTGGGGGTGCTGGATCTCAATACGCCCGCTGTTGAAACACGCGAGCAGGTGGCCGAGCGCATCCGCGCCGCCTTGCGGCACGTGTCGGCCGACAAATTGATCCCCGCGCCCGATTGCGGCATGAAGTACCTGCGGCGCGATGTGGCGTTCGGAAAGTTGCAATCGCTCAGCGCAGGCGCCGCCATCGTGCGCAGGGAGCTGGCAGGCTAGTGTGATGATCGAGAAATTCGCCCTTCCTCGCAGCACGCCTGCTGAGCGAATTTCTCGATCTGAATCACACTAGCACCATGAGCTTGCTTGTGTCCTTTCGATCGCGAAGTTCGTTCAGCGCCTGCTGCAAGATCCGGCGAACTTCGCGATCGGGACACTAGCGCCCTTCCATCCTTGGTGGAACGACCACGCCGCGAGGTGACCTGAACCGGAAAGACGCCAGGAGTAAGGATCCCGGAGAGCCTCGCCCCGGCTCATGAGCCAGGCTCGGCTTCCGGGAACGCAAGAGGAGGAGGAGGCCGGCGCCTAGTCAGGGCCACCTCTTGCGTCCCGATCGCAGCGTCTGCCCCCTTGCATCCCGGCCAGAGCGCGCAAAGGAATGCGTCCCCGGCCGAAGCGCCCAAAGGATGCCTCCCCGGCCGAAGCGCCCACCCCTTTGCGTCCCCGGCCGGAGCGCGCGAGCTTGATCGGAGATCAAGGTCGAGTGCGCAGAGCCGGGGTCTTTCCCCTTGCGCTTTGCACCACGGCCTAGAGTGCCGCCAGCGCGCTGTTCTTCTTGTCGGTGATCAGCATGGAGCCCGGCTTGTGCGTGATGCAGATCGAGGGGCGTGCGGCCTCGATCGCCACCTGAGGGGTCACCCCGCAGCCCCAGAAGACCGGGAGCTGGCCGGCAGACACCTCCGGTGGATCGCCGAAGTCCGGGCGCATGATGTCCGTGATGCCGATTGCCTCCGGCAGACCCAGGTGCACGGGCGCTCCGTGCACGGCCGGGAACCGCGAGGTGATCTGCACGGCGCGGATGGCATCCGCGGGCGAGAGCGGCCGCATCGACACCACCATCTTCCCCTTGAAGCGGCCAGCGGGCACGCAGTCGATGCTGGTGCGGTACATGGGCACCGTCGTGTTGCGTGCCACGTGCTGCAGGTGGATGCCTTCTTGCAGCATCGGCAACTCGAAGGAGAATGAGCAGCCGATGATAAAGGTGACGAGATCGTCCGACCAGTATTTGCGGATGTCGGTGGGCTCATCGACGAGCTGGCCGTCCTTGAACACACGATAGCGCGGGATGTCGGTGCGGATGTCGATGTGGCCGAGATCGGGCAGCGCGGGGTCGCCCGGCGAGCCCATGCCGATCACGGGGCACGGCTTGGGGTTGCGCTGGCAGAAGGCCGCGAACTCCTGGGCCGCCTCGCGCGGCAGGATGCAGAGGTTGCCCTGCACGAAGTCGGGCGCAATGCCGGCGGTGTGACCAGTATATTCCCCGGTGCGAATAATGCCCCGAGCCTCACGCGAATCCGCTATTTTCATCATGTGGTTGCTGCCGGGTGCGGCCACGGTCTTTTGCACAGCGGTCCTCCATGGATCGGGATGGCGATTATGCCCTGCAATGGGCTTCGCCCGAAGCCCATTTGTGGATTTTTCTGGCGAGCTGCACTGCAGCGTCGTATCTCCTGCAGCGTGTTGCGCGCCGTCGTGCGGTCGGGGGGATGGCACAGGTTGATTTGGCTCGCAGATTCGCGATGAGCTGGGGATGCGTATCCTAATTCTGGGTGGTACCGGCGCTACCGGCAAGGCTCTGATCCGCCATCTGCGTGGCGAGGGGCGCCCGACCGATCTTATCGTGATTTCGAGAACCGCCACGGACCTTCCTGGCGCAACGCAGGTCTTGACCGGCCACTATGCCGAGATCGTCCCGTCGGCCGAATTCCGCAGCGATCTGGCGCGGTTCGATGCAGTCGTGCATCTGGGCGATGGTCTCGGCACGCTGCAGAGGGGCAGGCTGAAGACCGATACTGCCGAGGCCGAGCGGCTCATTGCTGCCTCCGAGAGCGTTGCGGTGGCGGCGCGCGAAGCGCACGTGCCGTTGTTCCTCTACGTCAGCTCGATCAAGGCGCTGTGCGATGAGGAGGACGATCGCACGCTTGTGGAGGCATCCGAGCCGCGCTCCACGACGTTGTACGGCCGGTCCAAGCTGCGGCTGGAGCAGCGCGTCGGTGCTGCCTTGGCGGGGTCGGCCACCCGCCATGTCATCCTGCGCAATCCGGTCATGTACGGTGGTGACAAGGGCGGCAGCCTCGACCGTCTTCTATCGTTGGCCAGAATGCCGCTGCCGCTGCCGTTGGGAGGCTTGGCCAACAGGCGCAGCCTGCTGGCCGTGGGCAATTTCGCGAGTGCGCTGGCTGCGGTTCTGCGCACGCGGGACAACGGCTCGCGCGGCGTTTTCCATGTCCACGACGGTCCGCCGTTGAGCACGACGGAGATCGTCGAAACCTTGCGCACAGCCCTTGGATGGCGTTCGGGCCTGTTCCCTGTTGGGACAACCATGGCGCAAGTTGCCCGGCAAATGCCGCTGATGGCGCCGGCGATGCGCCGCCTCTACGGCTCGCTCGAGCTGTCCGATGCGCATTTTCGTGAAAGCTTCGGGTGGGCGCCCGCCATAGGCACGCGGGTCGCTCTGGCCGAAATGGCCAAGCACCCAAAGGGGCTGGATCGGCCATGAGCGCTGTACAGCCATCATTCGCAGAGCAGGCCTTGTCCGGAATGGCGCTGACCTTGGCGCTGCTTTGGACGGCAGCCGGAACCGCCCTGCTCCTGGTGTTTCCGATGACGGCACCCTTCGTGCTTCCACTGTCTGCGGTGGTACCGTTGGCCTGGTATTGGGCGGCGCAGCGGCGCCTGCCCGTGGGCAAGCCATCGCCGATCATTCTCGCCCTGGTGCTCATTGGGGCCTACCTGCTCATCAATGCGACCTGGTCGCTCAGCCCGCGCTGGGCCTATCGGACCGCCGCTCTCCTTTGGGCCTCGACCGGCGTTCTCTACGTGATGCTCAACATCCTCGACGATCTCGATGACGCCCTACTGCGAGCGATGGCCCTCGGTGTGATTGCCGGCATGGCGGCGGGTGGGGTGGTGCTGTGTGTGGAGGCATTCAGCGGGCAGGCGATCCGTCGGACGTTGATGCTGGCCATACCAGCGCTGCACCCCGGCGCGCGTCACACTCTGGTGCTTGCCGATGGTGGCACAATGCTCAGGCCCTATCTGCTCAACAGGAGCATCACCGAGCTCACTCTCCTGTTCTGGCCGGCCGTGATGATCATCGAGCGGCTCGAGTTGTCGAGGCGGTGGAGGGCATGGCTGCTGATCGCGCTTGCGCCGGGTGTTGCCGCCATCTTTCGCTCGGAGCATGCCACGTCCAAGATGGCGTTTGCGGGGGCCGCCGCCTTCTACGGCCTGTATTGGCTCTATCCCCTGCTCTCCAGACGGCTGGCGGCAACCGCTTGGGTGGCGGCAATCGTCCTCGTGATCCCCCTCGTATCGCTGGCGTTCAGTCATCAGCTCTATCGGGTGGGCTGGCTGCCCGCAAGCGCGCAGGATCGCATCGTCATTTGGGGCTACACGAGCGAGCAGATCAGCAAGGCGCCCTGGTTGGGCGCCGGCATCGCGGCAGCGCGCACCGTCAACGAGCAGGAAACGTCCAACCCACGGTATGCACCGGACTCGATGTTGGAGCTCTCGACCAACCTGCACAGCCACAATGCCTATCTGCAGATCTGGTATGAAGCGGGCGCAGTCGGGGCACTGCTGTTGCTGGGGTTGGGGCTGCTCATCCTGCGGGCGCTGGCACAGTCGGAGGTGCGTGCCCAGCCCTACCTCCATGCGGCCTTCGTTGCGTGCGCGCTGCTCGCGGCGACGAGCTTCAGCATCTGGGCTCCCTGGCTGCTGACGTCTTTCGCCATTGTCGCCGTGGCCGCAGCGATCGGGGCAGCTTTGCCTGCGTCAGGCTCTGCACGGCCAGGGGGTTGAGCGTCGGACCGCGCCCTGCGCACACTCGAGCGTAGCCACAGCCATGGCGGAACTCGGAAGCGGGTGAGGTGTTGAGGGCGTCGAGAGTTCAGCAACGGCAAGCCAAGGAGAGGACGCAGATGGCCAATCAAGCAAAGATGCCGCCGGTCACGCCCTATCTGACGGTGAAGGGCGCCGCCGATGCGATTTCTTTCTACAAGAAAGCGTTCGGCGCGACGGAGAACATGCGTCTGCCTGCGCAGGACGGCAAACGTCTCATGCACGCCGACCTCACCATCAACGGTGGCAGGATCCTCATGTCGGACGAATTCCCTGAGCATGGTGAGGAGCATGGGGTCGTGCGTGCGCCGACCGCCAACAATCTGGCCGGTGTCGCGGTCGCGCTCCACTACTCCAAGCCCGCTAGCGTCGATGCCACCTACCGGCGCGCCGTGGAAGCGGGCTGCAAGAGTGTGCTGGAGCCACAGGATATGTTCTGGGACGCGCGCTTCGCCATGCTCCGTGACCCGTTCGGCCATCGCTGGATGCTGAACGCGCCGCTGCCAAAAAAGAAGAAGTGACCCTCGCCTTCCCGAAGGATGGTTACCCCCCGCCACGCTGACGCAGCACGTGTGCGATCGGCCGGCCGCGCGCGCTCCGCGTTGCTCTTTTTGCACAGCGGCCCGTCAAGGGAGGGACTGAGGCGCCGCCCCATTCCCTTGCCGCGAGCAGGCGTCCGCGCGATCGAGAAGGAGTTTGCGCTCGCGCTCGTTGCGCGTCAGGGCGGCAGCGCGCTCGAACTCGGTGCGGGCCTCATCGAGGCGGCCGAGCTTCTTGAGAAGGTCGCCGCGCACGCTGGGCAGCAGATGGTAGGCCTTGAGCACAGGCTCGCAGGCGAGCGCATCAACGATTCTGAGTCCCGCCGCCGGACCGAACAGCATCGCCAGGGCGACGGCGCGGTTGAGCTCTATGACGGGAGACGGTGTGCGTTGGGCGAGCGCGCCGTAGAGACCCACGATCCTGGCCCAGTCGGTTTGGTCGTGGGTGCGTGCGCGTGCGTGGCAGGCGGCAATGGCGGCTTGCAGGGTGTATGGACCCGGGGCAGCGCCCAGATCCTTGGCACGTGCCTCGGCGCGTGCCAAGGCAGCGAGGCCGCGGCGGATCAGGAGCTGGTCCCAGCGCGCACGGTTTTGATCAAGCAGCAGGATCGGGTCGCCCGAGGGGCTGGTGCGGGCGCCCAGGCGCGAGGCCTGGATTTCCATCAGCGCCACGAGGCCATGGACCTCCGGCTCGTTGGGGGCGGCCTCGGCCAGGATGCGGCCGAGACGCAGCCCTTCCTCGCAGAGTTGCGGCCGCATCCAGTCCTCGCCAGCCGTGGCCGCATAGCCTTCGTTGAAGATGAGGTAGATGACTTCGAGCACCGACGCGAGGCGCTGGGAGAGCTCGGGGCCGTGCGGCACCTCGAACGGGACGCGTCTTTCGGCCAGTACGCGCTTGGCGCGCACGATGCGCTGGGCGACAGTCGGCTCCGGAACCAGGAAGGCGCGGGCGATCTCGTCAATGGCCAGGCCGCCGATCAGGCGGAGAGTGAGGGCGACGCGCCCTTCGGTCGCGAGCACCGGATGACAGGCCGTAAAAATCAGGCGCAGCAGGTCGTCGCCGATGTCGTCGTCGAGGGCGGCATCAAGATCGGGGGTCGCTCCTTCTCCCTCCGATGCAAGCTCGCGGCCAAGCTCCTCGTGCTTGCGCTCAATGAGCTTCCTCCGCCGCAGACGGTCGATGGCGCGATGTTTGGCAGCGGCCATCAGCCAGGCACCGGGCTTGTCCGGAATGCCCGACTTGGGCCATTGCTCGAGCGCCGTGACGAGCGCATCCTGCGCCAGCTCTTCGGCAAGACCAATGTCGCGCACGATGCGCGCTAGCCCGGCGATGAGCTTGGCCTGCTCGATCCTCCAGACGGCGTCTATGGCGTGATGGATGTCGGTCGTCATCATGACGACCGGATGAGAGCATCATCGATGCTGCGCTGCAAGCTGAGGCGATGGCATGGCTGCGCCGCTCTTGATGCCGGCGTTACCTCAGGTACGGCGACAGGTGCGGCGGCACTCCTTGGCCGCCGCACCTGAGAGGCTGTGCAGGAGCTACTTCTTTTTCGCGAGTTCCTCGTCCAACTTGCGATGGTGCTCGACTGCGTCGCTGGCGCCGAAGTCCTCGAGCTCGAAGACCTGGCGGATCTCAATTTCGCCGTCCTCGTTATGAGGATTGGGACAACGCTTCATCCATTCGATCGCCTCGGCTTTCGACTTGACCTGGATGATCCAATAGCCGGCGACCAGTTCCTTGGTTTCCGCGAATGGCCCATCGATGACGGAGACCTTGTTGCCGGAGAAGCGGACGCGCGCTCCCTTGGAGCTCGGCTGGAGCCCGTTGCCGTCGAGCATGACACCGGCCTTGACCATCTCCTCGTTGAATTTCGCCATGGCCGCGAGCAGTTCTTCTGACGGCATCTTGCCGGCTTCGGAGTCCTTGCTGGCTTTGACGATCACCATGAAACGCATTGTTGTTCTCCATCGGGTTTGTGTTTGGGAGCAGGTGGTACCCCGGCTCTACACACACGACGAATGGAGGACAACGAAATCGACGGGCTTGCGGTGTTTTTTCCAGAATTCGCAACAAGCTATTGTTATACATTGAATATTTCTAAGTTCGATCTGCTGGTGTGCGCCCAGCCGGTTGGCCGCGGGCCAGGTATTCCAAGTGAGCCAGAAGTGCGGCCACCGCGACGGCTGCTGCCACCAGAGACGGTATGGGATGGCGAATCGACAGGAGCGCCAGTGCGAGCAGCACCAGATTGGTCGCGTTGATCCGCCAGACCACGGCGGGAGGTGTCGCACCACCCAACACGGCACGCTGGTAGGAGTGTTGACGATGAGGCTGCCAGGGCTTCTCACCCCGCCGCAGTCGCCTGAGAAGCGTGAGCGTGGCGTCGGCCGCGAAATAGAGCGGCAGAATGAGCGCTGCCGCCCAGAGGCCGCGGCACGCAAGATCAATCATGAGCCAGCCGAGCAGAAAGCCGAGGGGGATCGATCCGGTATCGCCCATGAAGATCTTGGCCGGATGCCAGTTCCAGACCAGGTAGCCGGCGCTGGCCGCTGCAATGATCATGGCAAGCTCGCGTAAGGGCGTGCCGAGGCCCACCGCAGCCACGACCACAAGATAGCCTGCGGCTATGGCAACGGCTTCGCTACCTGCCAATCCATCGATGCCGTCCATGAAATTGAAGAGATTGATGAACCATAGCCAGCCGAGGCCCAGCAGGCCGCGCTCCAGAGAGAGCGGCAACAGGGGAAAGATGCGCTGGTCAGGGTCAAGCACGGTGAGCAGAAGGCCGGCCGCCAGGGCATGTGCGGCAAGGCGCACGCCAGGTGAAAGTCGATGGCGGTCATCGAGCCAGGATAGGGCCGAAAGGCTGACGGCGGCGCCCAGCAGGGTGAGGTGGACGTTGCTGAGAGCCAGGCGCTGTGAGAGAGGCCACAGGAGGAGTGCGGTGGCGATGATTGCCATGCCGGCACCGGAGGGAACGGGTGCCGTGTGCATGCTGCGCTCGTTGGGCTGCTCAAGCTGGCGGCTTGCGGTCATGACCCGCATGTAAAGGGCAGTCAGACCGCTGGCGAGCAGCACAGCCAAGAGGGCGAGAAGCGTTGCGTTCACGGTCAATGTCCTAGTGTCCCGATCGCGAAGTTCGCCGGATCTTGCAGCAGGCGCTGAACGAACTTCGCGATCGAAAGGACACTGGCAAGTTCATGGTGCTAGTGTGATTCAGATCGAGAAATTCGCTCAGTAGGCGTGCTGCGAGGAAGGGCGAATTTCTCGATCATCACACTAGGGTGAAAGCCGAATACCTGATGTTGCCAACACCAGTCAATCAATAGGGGATGAAAGATATGGATTGTCCGTAGCTTTTGAAATCGTCCGATGGCAGAAGGCCAGTGCGCGTTCGCTGTTTGCATTTGACACGGCCTTGCCACCTCGTAGATTGACTCGTCGCGTTTCAGTGAATCACCGGCAAGAATAAGAACTATGAAACGGCAAACGGCTGCCGCCGCTTTCGGCTGCAACACGTACTCCTATACACTGTCGCGTACTGCAGAGGATTGTCTCGCGCATCTGGCGAGCATGGGGTTCTCCGAGTTCGAGCTGATGATGGTGCCGGGGCATCTGTGGCCGCCGGATACCACGGCCGCGGCGCGTAAGGCCCTGCGTCGGCGCATCGACCGTCTGGGTGTACATGTCGTTGCGCTCAACACGCCCACCGTCGACATGAATGTTGCCGGCCTTGCTGCCGAGACGCGCCGGTACACACTCGATCTGCTGCACGGCATCGTCGAATTGGCGGGTGATCTTGGTGTGCCCGGCGTTGTTATCGGGCCCGGCAAGGCCAACCCGTTGCTGCAAGCCCCCAAGGAACGGCTGACCGATCATTTCCTGGCAGCGCTGGACGAGCTTTGTCCACGTGCCAAGAAGGTCGGCACCGCGCTTTGGGTCGAGAACTTGCCGTTTGCCTTCCTGCCAAAGATCGGCGAGCTGATGGATGTGCTGGACACGTACGGCAGCCCGGATGTCGGTATCGTCTGGGATGCAGCCAACAGCCATTTCGCGCATGAGGATTTGGGTCAATCCTTGCGCCGCTGCCGGGAGCGGCTGCAACTCGTGCACCTGTCGGATACCAATAGATGGCGCTACCGACATGACGCGGTGGGCCTTGGGACCGTGCCGTTCGCCGAGATCCCCCCGGTCCTGATGGGGATCGGCTACAACAAGCGTACGATCCTTGAGGTGATCTCCGACGACGCGGATCGCGATATTGTTGCGAGTGCGCAACGTTTGGCCGCAGAGGGCTTTACCGTTCCGGTCAGTAAGGGCAAGCGTGCCCGCACCGCGAAGGCATGAAGGCGGCCGGGCTTCCCGATGCCGGAAGGTCCGTTACGCGGGATCAATCCTGTTTCCCGCCGACACTGCTGTTGCCTTGCTGGGCCTGTTCTGCTTTGGGGCTCGATGTGCCTTCTGACTCAGGGTGGCCGTTCCGGCTCAGGAATGTGTCCTTGATGACCCGACCGGCGTTGGCCGCCTGCGACCAGACCGTCGCCCACGATGACGCATCGACGATGTCGCTCAATGTCCGCAGCAGGCGTGCACGCTGGGCCTCCGGTGCCAGCTCTATGATTTTCCCCCACAGAGCGTCGATGTTGTACGGTGCAACCGCAATGTCGACCCGCACCGGTACGATCTCGCCGCTGGCAAAGCCCAGCTCCGATCCGGCCGCCTGCATCGCACCGAGAATCGATTGCGACTTGGCCCTGGTACCGGCCGTGAGATCGTAGGGCGGCTCCCATTCTCTGAACGGCCGCAGGCCATCGATGTGGGTGAGCACCAGCAGCATGGGTGGCCGCCGCCGGTTGGGCGCGGCGGCGAAGTGATTGCGGATGGCGGCCAGCGCCTGCCGGTCGGTTTCGCGTGCGGCGCGCGTTGCCGACGAGACCCACAGCACCATGTCCGCCCGTGCCGCGCTCTCGATGAGCGCGCCGAGGGAGCCCGCGTCCGTCAGGCCGGGGCTGTCGATCAGCAGCGCGGCCGGCATGCCCTCGTGCGTGAGCTTGTAGGCGGTGGGGCGCGTGGTGGCGGGCATGGCGTCCACCTCGGCCTCGACGGCGTTCGCGAGCGCATTGAGCAGGGTCGATTTGCCGGCGCCCGTCTGTCCCGCAAGAAGAATGCGGATCGGTTCCGCCTCCCGGCCTGCGGCTGCGGCCATGTCCTCGCGCGAGGCTGCCGTGACATGGCCTTGCAGTTTGGTTGGGGTGACGCGCAGCGCGCCGCCGTAAAGATCGATGGCCGCCCGCCCGACCTCCTTCACGTAGGCGCGAGCCAGGCGGCGTCCAAGGTGCTCGCGGCCCATGTCGTAGATCTCACGCGTGAAGCGCTCGCGCAGCTCCTGGCTGGCGGCTGAAAGTGGGTTGAGCAGGCGTACGATGCGCCACAAGTCGTAACCCTTCTCCGCCAGGTTCAGTGCGCCCCGCCAGCGGTACAGCCACATGAGCTGCGCCACGGTGATGCGGTCGCCGAACGGAAATGTCGTTGTTATGAACTCGCGCATGCCGTTGCTGGCGCGCTCGACGACGGCGAGCGCCTCGGGAACGGTGAACTGCAGCAGCGGATCGCTGCGCTCCGGGTGTAGCCGTCGCGCAACCGTCTCGATCGTTTCGAGCCCGAGGTTCAGCGCCGCGTCCCGGCTCGCCATGCGCTGCGCGTCGACTGAGGCGGCAAGCGCCTTGACGTCGTTCCAGGCCTCGGCCTGCCGCGGTGTCCAAGCCTGCTCGTCTGCGCTCTGGGCGCCCTCGTCCAGCGACTGCGCGAGGCCGGCAGGTGCAGGGCCTGCGACAATGCGGGCCTGCACATAGTAGAGGCCGGCCACGACGAAGCAGGTCGCGATCGCCCAATACACGACGTAGCCCTGCTGCCAGAGCCACAAGCCTCCGAGCGGAATTAAACTGGCGGTCGGCAGCAGGAGGGCGATGCCCAGCAGCACGGCCCGCGAATAGCTGAGGTCCTTGCGCTTGTCGTTCACGGCTTGCCCCCGGCACCACCCGCACGCATCTGGCGCTGTTTGGCGAGACGAAAGGCGTTCTGCAAGGTCTCGCGGTAGATCGCTGCCACCTCATCGGCGCGCGCCCCCCTTCGGTGGCGGGCCAGGAAATAGGTTGCAGCCTTGCCGATGGCGTAGGTTGTGGCAAAGCTTGCGGCCGCAGCGACCCCAGCACCGATGGTCTGCCCATAGCCGGGAACCAGCTTGACGAGCTGGCGGATGCCGAAGGTCGACGCTGTGCGCACCAGGGTGCCGGCGCCGAGTGCGCCGAGAAACTGCGCGTAGGCGCGTCGGTCCCATTGCATGCCATGCAGCTTGGCAAGCTGGCGCAACATCGCCGCCTGCACGATCGGCACGGCAATTGCGCCGGCAACCGGCACGGCGTCACTGGCACCCGCCGCGACGGCAAAGCCCATGATGTGCGCATCGGCCTTGTGGGCGTCGGTCTCACCCTCCGCCGCGTCGGGCAATTCGGCCAGGGCCACCGCAACGCCGGCCGGTGCGGCGGCGATGAGCGCCTTCACCAGGGCCTCGCGGCCATAGTCGACGGGCGCGAAGCCGTCCTCCGGCTGGGTGAAGTCGATGGGCACGAAGCTCAGCGCTGCCTCGCCCAAGACCCTCCTGAATTGCGCTTGCTGATGCCTCAGAGATGTAGTCAGCTCGTCCGTTAGACGGTTGTCGCCGGATGCATTCTCAAAGGGATAGGGAAGAATGTGTCCGCCGCCTGCCGGATAGCCTTCGTGCAGGTTCGTCTGGGCCACGACCACCGGCCAATCCGGGTGGCGCCGTCGCGCCTGGCGAATGACATCGAGCACCGCATGCTGGTCGGCGTCGAGCGCCTTGACGACAGCCAGGATGAGGTGGGCGCGGTCTTCACCGAAGGCAATATCCGCAGCCGGATCGTAGCCGGCCTCGCCGAGGCCCCGCGTATCGAGAAAGCGAATGATCGGCGCCTCGTCGGGAAAATCGAACACGCGTGCGGTTCTCGTGCACGCGCGGAAGCCGGCACCAATTTCTGCATCGGTCGCCTGGGTCAGCGTTCGCACGATGGAGGTCTTGCCGCTCTGCACCTTCCCGAGCAGCCACACAACGGCTGCAAACTGGCGCGCGCTGTCGGCGATGTGCGTCATGTCGTCAGAGCGGCTCATCACTGTTCCCGGCACGAATCTCCAACTGGGCCCGACAAGATATGAACGCGTGCGGCAACCTTGAAGCTGCACTCAAGCTCATGGCTTGGCCGCATGGCGTGGAAGCAGTCGGACGGCCTGCACAAGAAGAGGCAACGGCATGCCGATCTCTCGAGACAAGGATGCGCGCAGGATACAAGGCTCTGCGGTCTGGCCAAGATTTCAGTGTCTCGATCGGCAAGGGCCCGGGCGCTGCGCAGATGATGAAGGGCTTGGGTGAAGTGGTGCAAGGCTCTCCGCCGATCTTAAAGTGGATTCGAACCGGAGGTTGGTGTCGGGTCGCGGTGTTGCAGTTATCAACGCAAATCCTATCCACGGTGGATAGACCTGTTGTTCCAGATCGAGTTTCGCAAGGGCCCGAGATGGGAGGCACAAGCCAGGTCCAAAGCAAGACCTTGAGCATTCCTTGCCGCCGCGTTTGTTCGCCAGCAGGCGATGCCGCACCGCCATCACGGTCGGGGTGGCTCGCGCCTCGCTCCGATACCCAGTCTCGAAAGGGAGACGCGCGCCGATGCTTGGGCTTGTTTTGCGTAGCCATGTCGTGCCCGCGGCACACCGCGCAGACACCCGGCGTGGCAAAGCTTCCGCTCGGTAACGGAGAAGTGAGGATGGCGCCGGAACGGGTCGGGAGGCCTTGGCGTTGGCCTGCATTGGTTAATGGTATGCTCACGGCGTTTTCGCCGAGGGGTGTGCTATGCCTAACGTTTCGTTGACGCCCCAAATCTAGCCCCCTACAAAAACCCCTCCGCCAGTTCGCAAACGCAGCAAAAAAAGCGGCAGGCGAATTGCATGCCGGGGGTATGGCGATCGGTATATCGCCCCAACGGGGGACAGTCCCTTGAGAACACTCGTTGCAGGCCTCGTCGGGCTGCTGTGCTCCGCATTGAGTGCCAACGCTCAGGACACCGGTCTCTTCAAGATTCTCAAGCTGGAGGGACATCAGGTCCGCTGGCAGGCGCCGCACAACGGCGAGCCTCGTGTTGTCACCTACCGGATCGTAACCGAGCAGGAAGAGTTCGCTGGTGCTCGCAACTGCAGAAAGATCACCCGCTTCGACGGACTGATGGCGGACTCCAATGTGACCCCGGCCGCGCTGCGGTCCGAGCTTGCAGCGGCTTTTGCCATGTGGGAGGCGGCAGCAAGCATCTCGTTCCGGGAAGCGCCAGAGGGGACGCAAGCCGACATCTCGATCGGCGCCCAGGTTGAGGCGGAGGGTTGGGCCTTCGCCGACGTGTTCTACGACACCGCCTCCCCCTTGCCGATCAAGCCGATCTCGAAGGCGCTTGTCTGCTTGAACCCGTTGCGGCGCTGGAAGGTCGGCTTTGATGGCGATCTCAGTCGATACGATTTGCGATACACGTTCGTGCATGAGATCGGGCACGCGATCGGTCTCGACCACCCGGCCGGCGGCGGGGATCAGATCATGGGGTATCGGTACGAAGAGCGCTTCCGCGCCTTGCAGGCAGGCGACATTCGCGGTGCGATCGCGCTTTACGGCAAGCCTCGGCAGGCCACGCTGAACGAGCCGCAATCGAGCCCCGCCGGCACGCAGGCTCAGCCATCCTCGGCGCGCCGCTTCGCCAAGCGCTGGGGAACGAGAGGTTTCACTGCACGGTCTCCCTGAGCATCAGTAGAACTGATCAAGGAGGTCCTGCAGGGCCCTGCCGGCCTAGGCGGAGGCGAGACTTGGCTGCTCCGGCCGTCCGCGAATGTCGAAGAACAGCGCCTGGCTGATCACGGCCTTGACGTTGTCGGGATGAAACGGCTTGGTGATCAGAAACGTTGGCTCCGGACGTGTGCCCGTCAGCAGCCGTTGCGGATACGCGGTGACGAAGACGACCGGCAGCGAGAAGGTGCGCAGGATTTCGTTCACGGCATCGAGACCGGAGCTGCCGTCCGCCAAATGGATGTCGGCGAGGAGCAGGCCGGGCCTCGACCGCTGAACCGCCTGCACGGCCTGGTGCGCCGTGCGCGCGATCTGCACGACGCGATGGCCGAGATCGGTCACCAGTTGCTCCAGATCGAGCGCAATGAGAGGTTCGTCTTCGATGATGACGACGTCGGTGGCCATCTGCTTTGCAATCTCGCGCCCGGCCTCATCGATCAGCGCTTGCAGCTCTTCCGCGCCGATGTCCAAGATTTGAGCTGCTTCGTGCGGCTGAAATTCTTCGACGGCAACAAGAAGAAAAGCCTGTCTCGCCCTCGGCGCCAGAATGTCGAGATTGCGGTTTGCGGCGTCGAGCGCGGGATGCTGCGGCCCGCTGTCTTTCTCCGTGTTTAGCGCAATCGAGTTCAATAGAGTGACGAACGTCCGGTAGAGCGCAACCCGGGGCGAAAGGTCGGCCGCAAAGAGTCTGGGATCGGCAAGCATCGCTTCCAGCGCGGAGACCACATAGGCATCCCCGCTCTTCTGGTTTCCTGTGACGGAACGGGCAAAACGCCTCAAATACGGCAAGTGGGCCGTAACCTCTTCTGCCATCGACATTTGTTGTTCACCCCCCGATTGTGACCAGATCGCCGCCGACTACATTAACGCTTTGAACTGGAAGAAGTTCCCTCCGGCGGAACCAAACGGCTCGGTGCTGGTTTGTAGGGAGCAGGACATGGAGAGGACATCGAACCAAGACGAAGGACGAGAGTGATGGCGGCAGATATTGGATCGGCTTCGCACATTGGCGAGGGGGAGGCTCAAGCGGAGCAGGACGAGCGGAGCGCGCTCCGCCAGGATCAGCTCCACCAGGGGCATGTGTCCCGGTCCAAATCTCGCAGGCATCTCTCTGTCGTCTATAGCGCGGCCGGTTCGCAAACGCCGTTGAGCATGGACAGATCATTCCCCGCATCGCGCCTGGCCCAGAAGAGGTTCATGCTGGATCGCACGGTCCAGGGGCAGATCGGGCGTATGCTCAGAGAGATTTTTGCGGACGTTGCCGAGGAGCCGGTTCCGGAGCGTTTCCTGAAGCTCCTGAAGGCGCTCGAAGCGAAGGAGGAGCAACCGTGAATTCGGCGTCTGCCTCCCTGAAGGATGCCCTCTTGGGCCTCATCCCCAACCTGCGTGCGTTTGCCGTGTCTCTTTGCGGTGACATCGAGCGGGCGGACGATCTCGTGCAGGAAACATTGCTGAAAGCCTGGAACCATCTGGACAGCTTCGAGGAGGGCACCAATCTGCGGGCCTGGCTGTTCACCATTCTCCGCAACACCTATTTCTCGGAATGCCGTCGGCGTCGGCGCGAGGTGGAGGACCGTGATGGCAGCAAGGCCGCGGACCTCTCCGTGCACCCTGAGCAGCCGGGGCATCTGGACATGCAGGATTTCCGCCGCGCGCTGGATGTCTTGCCTCTCGATCAGCGTGAAGCCTTGGTGCTGGTTGGCGCCGCAGGGTTTTCCTACGAGGAAGCGGCGAAGATCTCGGGCTGTGCCGTCGGCACGATCAAGAGCCGCGTCAATCGCGCCCGGTCGAAGCTGACCGATGTTCTCAGCGTCAATGCACCGCACGAGTATGGTCCTGACGCAGCCACCGAGGCCATCGTCGCCCGCACGGTCGGCGGCGCGCGCTAGTGTCCCGATCGCGAAGTTCGCCGGATCTCGCAGCAGGCGCTGAACGAACTTCGCGATCGAAAGGACACTAGCAAGCTCATGGTTCTAGTGTGATTCAGATCGAGAAATTCGCTCAGCAGGCGTGCTGCGAGGAAGGGCGAATTTCTCGATCATCACACTAGTTCGATCTTGCGCCGGCGCGTTGCCGGGCCTGCTGGTCGAAGAACAGCACCTGGCTGACGATGGCCTTGACCGCATCCTCGCGAAACGGTTTGGGGATGAGGAAGGTCGGTTCTGGTCCGGTCCCGGTTGCAAGCTTCTCTGGAAACGCCGTTACAAAAACCACCGGCACCGCGAAGCTGCGCAGGATGTCGTTGACGGCGTCGAGACCGGAGCTGCCGTCCGCAAGGCGGATGTCGGCGATCACCAGCCCTGGTTTCTTGATCTGGGCGGCCTTGAGGGCATCCTTGTGCGTGCGTGCAATCGAGGAGACACTATGGCCCAGCCCCTCCAGAATGCGCTGCAGGTCGAGTGCGATCAGCGGCTCGTCCTCGACGATCAGGACATTCGTGGCGATCTGCCGGCTGATTTCGGCGCCGGCTTCCTTGAGCAGATCATTGATCCGCCGCTCGGACATCTCCAGAATCCGGGCCGCCTCCTGAGCCGTGAAGCCCTCCACGGCCACCAGCAGGAATGCCTGCCGGCCCTCCGGGGTCAAAGCGGCCAGGGATCGGGTGGCGGTGTCGCCGATCAGGCCGGGCGTCGGGCCGGAGTCGCGGTACCGACGCGTCAGTGTCTCCAGAAAGCACTGATACAGCCCGAGGCGCGGCGGCAGGCTGGGAAAGCGTGCCGGGTCAGCGGCGATGATCTGCAGAACGCGAGCGACCGCGCTGTCGCCGGACTGCTGATCTCCAGTCAAGAGCCGCGCGAACCGCCGCAGGTGTGGCAAGTGGGGGGCAATGCTCTCCGCCAACGACATGGTGCTGATGATTGTTTCCTTGCGCGATGGTCAGTCGTGCCGAACCTGCATACTATGCGAAACGCTCGATCGAAACCCTAGCACGCACATGAGCAAGTCGAAATCTCAAGGGGCTCCTGCGCCGCAAGTGCCTGCTCCGGCAAAGAAACCCGGCAATTCCGACAAGGCAACCCTGGTGAGCGAGCATATCGGCCGGGAGCTACGGGCCATGTTCGATGATGTTGTTGCTGAACCCGTTCCTGAAAGGTTCCAAAAACTTCTAGAAGAACTTGAGGAAAAACAGCCAAAAGACTGAAATCACAATTATTTCAGACATCCCAGACCCGGGAACCACTTGTGCCCAGGCGTCGTTCTACTAAGTAACCACCAAAGTCTTCAAGTGAGTAGCGTCATGGGCATCTGGAACACCATTCAGCAGGAGATTCGCGAAGTCGCCTGGCTCGCATCGGTCGTTGGCGGCCTGTCGGTGCTGGGTGTGGGTTTGGCGGTGATGATCGCCCTGAGCTAGCCGCGGATCGTTCTTGGAACCAGATTTGCTTGGAACCAGATTTGATTGTCGGGTTTTTTTACACGACGGCAGGCGCGCAGCCCCTGTGCTTCCCTCCCCCGCCTGCCGCGCTAGGCCCGCGGTTCCCCCAAGCCGCGGGCCTTTCCTTTTTCTCTCGTTCGTTAACGACGCGTCTCAACGCGTGTTACCGGCGTGTTAAGGCCGAGCAAACCCGAGACGGTTGCTTTACCATGACCTAGTATCCCACTGCCCGCGTCCACCCCCTAGCGAGCGTATGCAGGAATCCGTGTCATGGCACCCAGGCCGAACTGGAAGGGCTATCTGAAACTGTCCCTCGTCTCCTGTCCGGTCGCGCTCTATCCTGCGACAACCACGTCCGAACGCGTCTCCTTCCGCACCCTCAATCGCGAGACCGGCAATCGCGTGCGTCGCCAGTTCGTGGACGAGCAGACGGGCGATCCCGTCGAGTCCGACAACCAGATCAAGGGCTACGAGGTCGCCAAGGGCGAATTCATCCAGATCGAGGACGACGAAATCAAAGCCGTCCAGCTTGAGAGCAATCACACGATCGACATCGAGCGGTTCGTGCCGCGCAGCGCGATCGATGGGCTCTATCTCGACTCACCTTACTTTCTGGCGCCCACCGATCGCGTCGGCGAGGAGGCCTTCGCGGTCATTCGGGACGCCATGCGTGCCGAGAAGATGGTGGGTCTTGCGCGTGTGGTGTTGTTTCGGCGCGAGCGCATTCTGATGCTCGAGCCGCGCGACAAGGGCATCGTTGCCACCAGCCTGCGCTATGCCAACGAGGTGCATGCGGCCTCCGCCTACTTCGACGAGATTCCCGCCACCGAGCTGCCCAAGCAGATGCTCGACCTCGCCAAGCACATCATCGAGAAGATGACCGGCAAGTTCGAGCCGGACCAGTTCGAGGACCGCTACGAGAATGCGCTGATCGAGTTGATCCGCTCCAAGCAGAAAGGCATGCCGATCAAGCCGCAGCCCACGCACCGCCAGACCAACGTCATCAATCTGATGGATGCGCTCAGGCGCAGCGTTGAGGGCGCGAAGGGCGAGCCGGAGCGGGCGCCGGCGAAGAAGGCCCCCACGAAAACCCGGGCATCGCGTGCCAAGGGCAAGGCGCGCAAGGCCGGGTGACATCGGACGCGCATGGCCAGCCGGACCGCACTTCGCCCGTACCACGAGAAACGCAATTTCACGCGCACGAAGGAGCCGCGGGGTCGGTTGAAGCGCAAGACCGGCGATTTGTTCGTCGTGCAGAAGCATGCGGCGCGGCGCTTGCACTACGATCTTCGCCTCGAGCTCGATGGCGTGCTGAAGAGCTGGGCTGTCACCAGGGGGCCGAGCCTTTCGCCGGCAGACAAGCGTCTGGCCGTGCGGGTCGAGGACCATCCGCTCGACTATGCTGAATTCGAAGGCCGCATTCCGGAGGGCGAATACGGCGCGGGCAGCGTCATCGTGTGGGATCGCGGCCGCTGGTCCACCGACGGCGATCCGCACAAGCAGCTGGCCAAGGGGCATCTCATTGTCGATCTCCATGGGCGCAAGCTCAAGGGCCGCTGGCATCTCGTGCACATGCGCGGCAGGGATCAGCGCGGCAAGGAGAACTGGCTGCTCATCAAGGCCGATGATGAATACGCAATCGAGCAGGGCGGGGCCGATCTGCTGGATGCCGCGCCGCGCTCGATCAAGACCGGCCGCACGATCGAGGATGTTGCGGCGAGCGATGTGAAGATAAGGCGCAAACCGGCACGGACGGCGGATGGACCAAGGCACGAGGCGCCCCCTCCGCCTGCGGCGCGCAGCCGCGT
Organism: Hyphomonadaceae bacterium; assembly: GCA_019747815.1. Taxonomy (GTDB): domain Bacteria; phylum Pseudomonadota; class Alphaproteobacteria; order Rhizobiales; family Hyphomicrobiaceae; genus AWTP1-13. The sequence continues at coordinate 39,010 of JAIEQJ010000040.1, read as the reverse complement.
CACTGGAAGCAGAGCGGCGTCGCTGCCCTCGTTCATAGAGCCGCAGCTTGCTTCGCTGGCGACCAAGCCCCCGACCGGGGGGAACTGGGTGCACGAAGTGAAGTTCGACGGCTACCGGCTGCTGGCGCGGGTCGATCGCGGCCATGTGAAGCTCAAGACCCGCAGCGGACTCGATTGGACGGCCAAGTTTCCCACGCTGAAAAAGGCGCTCGAAGCCCTGCCCGTGGTTGCGGCCTTCATCGACGGCGAGGTCGTGGTGGAGACGGAGAGGGGGACACCGAGCTTTGCCGATCTGCAGGCCGATCTGAGCGAGGGCCGCAGCGACCGCTTTCGCTACTATGCGTTCGATCTGCTGCATCTGGATGGCACGGACCTCAGCGGCTCGCCCCTGATCGAGCGCAAGCGCATTCTCGCCGACATGCTGAGCGGGCACCACGGAGTTCTCGCCTATAGCGAGCATTTCACGGGTCCCGGCCATGTGGTGTTCGATCATGCGTGCCGCCTCGGTCTCGAAGGAATCGTCTCCAAGCTCAAGACTGCGCCTTACCGCTCCGGCCGCTCCAAGTCGTGGTTGAAGATGAAGAGCGCCGACAGCCACGAGCTCGTCATCATCGGCTATGTGCCCTCTACCACCCAGCGCAAGGTGGTGGGTTCGCTCGTGGTGGGGCACTATGCGAAGGATGGGCTTGTCTATGCTGGCCGCGTGGGCTCCGGTTTCTCGAGCCGGGTGGCCGAAGACCTGTGGCGCCGCCTCGAGGACATCCGCATCGGTGCGCCGCCGCTCGACAAGGCGCTGCCGGCCGACAGCCGGCGCAACGTACGCTGGGTGAAACCGCAGCTTGTGGCGGACGTTGAGCTCCGTGGCTGGACCACCGATGGCATCGCGCGCCATGCGGTGTTCAAAGGGTTGAGACAGGACAAGGAGGCCGCCGATGTGGTGCGCCAGGCGCCCGTTGTGAAGGTCAGGAGCACACCGGCTCCGTCCGTCACGCTCACCCATCCCGATCGTGTGCTCTGGCCGGACGCCGGCATCACGAAGCAAGGCCTGGCGGATTTCTATTCCGAGATCTGGCCGTGGATCGCACCCCATGTTGTCAATCGCCCGCTGGCGCTCGTGCGCTGCCCGGGCGGCATCGATGAAGGCTGCTTCTTCCAGAAACATGCCTGGGCCGGCATCGGCCAGCACATCATACGCACGTCCGACCCGGAAGGCGGCGAAGAGCTGCTGGCCATCAAGGATGTGGAGGGCCTGCTCTCGCTGGTGCAGGCGTCCGTGCTCGAGATTCACGTGTGGGGTGCCAAGCTCGACAACATCGAGAAGCCCGACGGCATGACGTTTGATCTCGACCCGGACGCGGCGGTGGCGTGGCCGGACGTCGTGAGCGCGGCGCTGGAGGTGCGCGATCGCTTGATCAAATTAGGGTTGCAGAGCTTCGTGAAGACCACAGGCGGCAAAGGCCTGCACGTCTATGCGCCCCTCAGGCCGGGCGCCGATTGGGCCGCGGTCAAGCAATTTGCGCACGCGGTGGCGAAGGGGATGGCCAAGGATACCCCCCGCAAGTTTCTGGCCACCGCCTCGAAGCAGGCGCGGAGCGGGCGCATCTTCGTCGACTATCTGCGCAACGGCCGGGGTGCCACAGCGGTTGCCGCCTATTCGGCCCGGGCACGGGGCGGGGCTGCCGTGTCGACGCCGCTGGCCTGGGATGAGCTGGGTCCCGACATGCGGTCGGATCGGTTCACCGTTGCCAATCTCCTGCACCGCCTCTCGCGCGGGAGCGATCCTTGGAAAGATGTGCGCAAAGCAGCCAGTCGCCTGCCGTCCAAGCGGTCTTGAAGGAGGAACGATCGTCAAGGTGAAGCGTTGCCAATACAGACAGTGGTCCCCTGCAGAAGGAGCTGTTCAATGGCAACCGCAACCGTCCATCCCAATCGCCAGCTCATCTCGAGCGAGGACGTCGAAGGCACCAACGTCTACGACTTGAAAGGCAGCAAGATCGGCGAGATCGATCATCTGATGATCGACAAGGTGTCCGGCCACGTGACCTATGCGGTCATGAGCTTCGGCGGCTTTCTCGGTCTTGGTCACAGCCACTATCCCTTGCCGTGGAGCACCCTCAAGTACAATACGCGGCTTGGAGGCTATGAAACCGGCATCACCGAGGCGCAGCTCAAGGATGCCCCTGCGTTCAGTGATGATGCCTGGTCCGATCGGAACTGGGAAAAGCAAACCCACGCGCACTACAACGTGCGCCCGTACTGGTGAGCGGCAAACAAACGTCTGGCAAGCGTCTGGGTTGCAAGTAGGCCGGCTCCATCGCGGCCTCTTGCCTGCATCCGGTTAGAAGGTCTTGCGCGCGCCGTGCTTGGTCGGCGCGCCGGTACCGTTGTCGGCCGCAGTCGCGTTGTCCAGCGCGAGCCGCGCCTTGACCACCTCCGACAGGAGATCGGGCTCACCGCCACTCATGCTCTCTTCGCTGGCAACGGCCAAAGCCCGTGCCTCCAACTCCCACGCCTCGAGGACGGCCAGTTTCTCCTCGCGGGACAGGCGTACGTCGCCGACCACCTCGCTTGGCCGCTTGTAGAGGCGCGTGGGGTTCTCGATCGCGCCAGCAGCGTAGTTTTCGCTGTTTGCCCTCGCCTGTCTCAATTCTGGCGCTCCTGAACCGCATCGCCGCCGTTGGTGGCGTGCGCGCGGCGTCTTTGAGACATGCGTCCGCCCTTGCGTCCGGCCTCAGCGGCGAGTGCACGATTTTGTGAGAAGCTGCGCGCATGGGGTGCGACCCTGCGGCCCCCCTTTCGTCCGGCCTCCGAGGCAAGCTGCCGGTTCTGGGCAAAGCTCCTCTTTTCATGCGGCACGTTGGCGCCGCCCTTACGGGCGATTTCCCGCTGCTTGGCACGGTCCATGCGGGCAAATCCGCGTGGTGTTCCACGTTCCTGGCCTGCGCGTTCTCGGACCATAATATTACTCCTGATGCGAAGCCCCTCAGTTCAACAGCGAAGCCACCCGGGGAGTTCCATGCCATTGTGTCACTGGGGATTTTCCTCGATCCCGGCCGGACGGCCTGGCGGCGGCGTCTGCGGGGCCTAGGAGACCGGCCCCTTGGCCGCGGTGCGCGCCATCTGGGAGGTCGCCCGCTGCGCGAGGATGGGGGAGGCCTTGTCGTATCGGCTGGGCCGGATGGTATCCAGCGGAACCCGTATCGTGCAGGCGAAACCCGACGGCGAAAAATCGATGACCGGATCGGCCGCAGGGTTGCTTCCCATGGCCGTGATGAGCGACAGGCCGAACCCTTCATAGGTGGCGGGCTTCACGGGCGGCCCGCCCCGCTCCGTCCAGGAAAAATCCATGTGCCCGTCGGAATTGCTGCCCCCGAGCATCCAATTCACCGCGACCTCGCCGGTGGCATTGGAAAGCGCCCCGTACTTGGCTGCGTTGGTGCACAGCTCGTGCACGATGAGCGCAAAGGTCTGCACTCCCGAGGGGCTCAGCTCTACGGCCGGTCCCGAGATCCGCACACGCTCCGAAAATCCCGCGATCTCGGCCATGACGACTTCGCGCAATTCGGCGCCGTGCCATGACGTTTCGGTCAGCAGCTCGTGGGCGTGGCCCAGCGATTGCAGCCGCCCCATCAAGACTTCGCGAGCATCTGCGATGGTGCGCCCCCCGGTCAGCGTCCGTGCCGTGATGGACTGAAAGACCGACAGCAGGTTCTTGACGCGATGCGCCAGCTCCTGGACCAAGATGGTCAGCCGCTCCTCGGCCTGCTTGCGCTCATGCACCTCGGTGCGGAGCTGCTCAGCAGCGCGCTCGAGTTCCGCCGTGCGGTCGGCGACGCGCTGCTCCAGCAGGGCATGCGATCGCCCCAGCTCCGCCCGCATGCGGAAGAGCTCAACGAATACCTTGATCTTGGCGCGCAGGATCTCCGGGACAAGGGGTGTGAGGATATAGTCGACCGCACCCAACGCATAGCCTTCGACTGTTTGCACGTCATCGGCGAACGCCGTGACGAAGATGATGGGCGTGTGGCGGGATTTCTTACGCTGACGGATCAGTGCGGCCGTTTCCAGGCCCGACATTCCCGGCATGTTGACGTCGAGCAGGATCACAGCAAACTCGTGCTTGAGCAGAAGCTGCAGCGCTTCCTCGCCCGAAGTGACGGCAACGATATTCTGATCGAGCGCCTCCAAGGCCACCCGATAGGTCAAGTGCCGTTCGGGCAGGTCATCGACGATGAGGATGTCGGCGCGCTTGAGTTCGCTCATGATCGCACTTTCGCAGAGCTGCGCACACGGTCAACGGTAGAGCCAGGACCGCAAGACCGCCAGAAGATGGTGGATATCGACGGGTTTCGACAGGTAGTCCCACGCTCCCGCCTCGATGCACCGCTCCCGATCGCCCTTCATGGCCTTGGCGGTTACCGCGATGATCGGCAGGTCGCGGCAGGATGGAATTTTGCGGGCCTCGCGCATGGTGGCGATGCCATCCATCTCGGGCATCATGATGTCCATGAGCACGATATCGATCGGTGACTGCTGCGCCATGATGCGCAACGCATCACGGCCGTTGCCGGCCGAGACGACGAGCATGCCGTGCTCCTCCAAGACGCTCGCCAGCGCGAAGATGTTGCGGACATCGTCGTCCACAATCAGGACCTTTCGTCCCTTGAGAGCGGCGTCGGACTGATGCAGCTCCTCGAGCAAGCGATGCTGACCCTCCGGCAAGCGCGTGACGCGGCGGTGCAGGAAGAAGGTTACGAGGTCCAGCAGCCGCTCGCGTGAATGGACATGGCGGACCGTCAGCCGATCGAAGCCTCTGGCACCGCGTTCGGCGCTTGGTGGAGCACCCCAAACGATGACGGGCAACCGCCCGAACCTCGGGCGATTGCCGCCGGCACGCGCGATGGCGGCCAGGTCCACGCCCGACTGGCTGTCAACGACGACACAGTCGGCACCATGCCCCGCGATCGCCATCAGCATCGTAGGCGCCCGCCCTTTCGACACGATCAGGTCTTCCCCGGCGATGGCACGGTCGATCACGTCGAGGGCGCCACCCTCGGCTTCCACGACAATGATCCGCTTGGTCGGCCGCCGGATCTCCGCAAGCAGGTCCTGCAGGCCTTCGTCGAGCATGGTCTTGGACGGGATTGGTTTGGCGATGAAGCTCCTTGCGCCCGCGTCCAAGGCGCGCTCACGCGCATCCTCGGTCGAGACCACGCAGATCGGGATATGTCGCGTCGACAAATCGTGCTTGAGCCGATCCAGCACGCGCCACCCGTCCATGTCGGTCAGCACGATGTCCAGCGTGATGGCGTCCGGCATGTAGTCGCGTGCCAGGGCGAGGGCGGCAGCTCCCTGGGACGTGACGAGGCCCTTGCAGCCCTGCTCGCGCGCGGTATCGAGCAGGAATCGGGCAAAGGCGATGTCGTTCTCCACGATCAGCACGACGATGTCGCCGGGCTGAATTGCGTCGCGATCGTCCTGCGCTTCGTTGGCCAGCGGCGTCGGCTCGGGCACCTGCTCGACCAGCACGGGCCGTGGCCCCGCTGGCGCGAGCAGGGGGCGCTCTTCGGTGAAGGCGCCGGCGCTGTCGAAATCGGGCGTGCCGACCGGCATCAACCGGCGGGAGGCACGCGAGGGCGTGTACGTCACGGGCAGATAGAGAGTGAAGCTCGAGCCCCTGCCCGGGCTGCTCACCAGCCTGATTTCACCACCAAGCAGCTTGGCCAGCTCGCGGCTGATCGCCAGGCCGAGGCCGGTGCCGCCATACTTGCGGCTGGTGCTGCCGTCGGCCTGCTGGAATGCCTCGAAAATGATCTGCTGCTTCTCGCCCGAGATGCCGATGCCGGTGTCGGTGACGATGAAGGCGACCGCTTCGGCTGCGCGATTGAGATCGTCATTGCCCGGGTCCCAGCCCGCCTTGGCGATCTCGACGCTGAACGTCACTTGGCCGTGGTGGGTGAACTTGAAGGCGTTGGACAGCAGGTTCTTGAGAATTTGCTGCAGTCGCTTGCTGTCGGTCACGATCGACTTCGGCAGCCTCGGATCGGTGCGCAGCAGGAAATCGAGAGACTTGGATTCGGCCATATGGCGGAACGTGCGCTCGACATAGTGGTGCAGGTCGTCGAAGCGCAGCTCGCTCACGTCGACAACCACCGTGCCAGATTCGATCTTCGACAGGTCGAGAATGTCGTTGATGAGCGTCAGCAGATCGTTGCCGGACGCGTGAATGGTCTTGGCGAATTCGACCTGGCGCTCGGTCAGGTTGCGGTCCCTGTTCTGGCACAGCTGATCTGAAAGGATCAGCAGGCTGTTGAGCGGCGTTCTGAGCTCATGGCTCATATTGGCCAGAAACTCGGATTTGTATTTCGAGGTGCGGGCGAGCTGCACGGCCTTGTCCTCCAGGGCCTGTCGCGCCTGCTCCACCTCCTGGTTCTTTCCTTCCACCTCCTGGTTGCGTTCGGCCAGCAATCGCGCCTTGTCCTGCAGCTCCTCGTTCGTCTTCTGCAGCTCCTCCTGCCGGCTCTGCAGCTCATTGGCCAGCGACTGCGACTGCTTGAGCAGATCTTCGGTGCGCATGTTGGCTTCGATCGTGTTGATCACGATGCCGATGCTTTCCGTGAGCTGGTCGAGGAAGCCATGGTGACTGGGGTTGAACCGCTCGACGGACGCGAGCTCGAGCACACCCTTGGCCTCACCCTCAAATACGATCGGCAGCACTAGAATGTTGCTCGGAGTCCATGCGCTCAGGCCGGTGACAACCCTGACGGCGGTCCCGGACAGTCCCTCCAGCAGCACCTTCTGCTTGTTGATCGCCACCTGCCCGATCAACCCTTGGCCCATCTCCACGGTCTTGCCGTGCGCGCTTTGCCCGCAGGACGCATAGCTCGCCAGCAGCTTGAGGCGCGGCTCCACCGAGGTGCTGTCGCGGACGTAGAACTCGGCCTGCTGTGCTCCCACCACCGGGGCCAGCTCCGACAGGATCATCTGGCCTACGGCCACAAGGTCCTTCTGGCCCTGCAGCAGGCGGCTGAACTTGGCAAGATTGGTCTTCAGCCAGTCCTGCTCCATGTTCTTGCTGGTCGTGTCGCGCAGATTGCGGATCATCTCGTTGATGGTGTCCTTGAGACCGGCGACCTCGCCCTGCGCGTCCACGGTGATGGAGCGTGTGAGATCACCCTGCGTCACGGCCACGGCCACGCCGGCAATCGCGCGCACCTGGGTGGTGAGGTTGGCGGCGAGCTGGTTGACGTTTTCGGTCAGGCCCTTCCAGGTGCCGGCCGCTCCCGGCACCTTCGCCTGCCCGCCCAGGCGTCCCTCGACGCCCACCTCGCGGGCTACCGTCGTCACCTGCTCGGCGAAGGTGGCAAGCGTGTCGGTCATGCTGTTGATCGTATCGGCGAGCGACGCGATCTCGCCCTTTGCCTCCACCGTCAGCTTGTGCTTGAGGTCGCCGTTGGCGACTGCCGTCACCACGCGGGCGATGCCGCGCACCTGGTCGGTGAGATTGCCGGCCATGGAATTGACGCTGTCGGTGAGGTCCTTCCACGTGCCGGCCACGCCCTGCACCGCCGCCTGGCCGCCGAGCTTGCCTTCGGTGCCGACCTCGCGGGCGACGCGCGTCACCTCGCCGGCAAACGTCCTGAGCTGGTCCACCATGGTGTTGATGGTGTTCTTCAGCTCCAGGATCTCGCCCTTCACGTCGACGGCGATTTTTCTCGACAGATCCCCCGCGGCCACCGCCTTGGTCACGTCGGCGATGTTGCGCACCTGGGCCGTGAGGTTGCCGGCCATGGAGTTGACGCTCTCGGTCAGGTCCTTCCAGGTGCCGGCCACGCCCTGCACGTCGGCCTGGCCGCCCAGCTCGCCCTCGGTGCCGACCTCGCGGGCGACGCGCGTCACCTCGCCGGCAAACGTCCTGAGCTGATCCACCATGGTGTTGATGGTGTTCTTGAGCTCCAGGATTTCGCCGGCCACGTCGACGGTGATCTTCTTGGACAGATCGCCCATGGCGACCGCCGTCGTGACCTCGGCGATGTTGCGCACCTGGCCGGTCAGGTTGCCGGCCATGGAGTTCACCGAATCGGTCAGCGTCTTCCAGGTGCCGGCCACGCCCGGCACGTCGGCCTGTCCGCCGAGCTTGCCCTCGGTGCCGACCTCGCGGGCGACGCGCGTCACCTCGGCGGCGAACGAGCGCAACTGGTCCACCATGGTGTTGATGGTGGCCTTCAGCTCCAGGATCTCGCCCTTGACGTCGACGGTGATCTTCTTGGACAGGTCGCCGGCCGCCACCGCCTTGGTCACGTCGGCGATGTTGCGCACCTGGCCGGTCAGGTTGCCGGCCATGGAGTTGACGCTGTCGGTCAGGTCCTTCCAGGTGCCGGCGACGCCCGGCACGTCGGCCTGGCCGCCGAGCTTGCCGTCGGTGCCGACCTCGCGGGCGACGCGCGTCACTTCCGAGGCGAAGGCGCCGAGCTGATCGACCATGGTGTTGATGGTGTTCTTGAGCTCCAGGATCTCGCCTTTGACGTCGACGGTGATCTTCCTCGACAGATCGCCGGTGGCGACCGCCGTCGTCACGTCGGCGATGTTGCGCACCTGGGCGGTGAGGTTGCCGGCCATGGAGTTGACGCTGTCGGTCAGGTCCTTCCAGGTGCCGGCCACGCCCGGCACGTCGGCCTGGCCGCCGAGCTTGCCGTCGGTGCCGACCTCGCGGGCGACGCGCGTCACCTCCGAGGCGAAGGCGCCGAGCTGGTCCACCATGGTGTTGATGGTGTTCTTCAGCTCCAGCAGCTCGCCCTTGACGTCGACGGTGATCTTCTTGGACAGATCGCCGCGGGCGACGGCGGTGGTGACCTCGGCGATGTTGCGCACCTGGCCGGTGAGGTTGCCGGCCATGAAGTTCACGCTGTCGGTCAAATCCTTCCAGGTGCCGGCCACGCCCTGAACTTTGGCTTGGCCGCCGAGCTTGCCCTCGGTGCCGACCTCGCGCGCCACGCGCGTCACCTCGGCGGCAAAGGTGCCGAGCTGCTCCACCATGGTGTTGATCGTGCGCGCCGTGCGCAGGAATTCGCCCTCGAGCGGGCGGCCTTCGACTTCGAGCGCCATGCTCTTGGTGAGATCGCCCTGGGCCACGGCGCCGATGACGCGCGCCACCTCGCTCGAGGGATGCACGAGATCCTCAATCAGCGAGTTGATGGATTCAACCGAATCCCGCCAGAAGCCCGTGACATCTCCCAGAGATGCCCGTTGCTTGAGCTTGCCTTCTTTGCCGACCACGCGGCTCAGGCGCGCCAGCTCCTGCTGTTGGCGCGCGTTGAGGTCGACCATGTCGTTGAAGGCATCGGCGACCTTGCCCCACAGGCCGAGCCACTCGAGGGGCAGCCGGACCGAGGCATCGCCCTTCCTCACGGCGAGCAGGGCGTTCAGGAGCGGTATCGAATAGCGGTCTTGGGCCGCGGATGGGCTGGAGCCGTTCGGGCTCACGGTCCTGGCCTGCGCCACTTCGTTGAAGAGCCTAGCAACTTTGCCGGCGGTTCCCGCCCATTGCTCCGGCAGGCGGGCCGAGCAGTCACCGTCCTTCAGAGCCTTCAGACCATGCAAGATGCGGCCGAGTTCGTCCTCGGTGACGTCTTGACCCACGGGCAAATGCTCCCTCTCCCCAAGGCGACACTCCACACGCCGAACTAGGAACGCGACACCGTTGGGTTGGTTCCGCGGGTTGGGGAGCGGCAGCGCGACCAGGGCACGTTGCGCCAGGTACGTTCGGGCAGCATGCGGCCATCCGACAAAGGAAGATGGTCATGGGTAATCTGCTGCACTACGCCATCGTGTTTCTGGTCGTTGCCCTGGGGCCTGCGGCGGTTGGCTTCGATGGCGTCGCGAGCTTTGCAATGGAGGCCGCGAGGCTTGTCGGGGTTCGGCGCGCATTCGGGCGGCGGGGCGGAGCCCTGTGACGTGGAGGGCCGAGGCTGTCCGGGCGCGCCTATTTACAATGTTCTTGTTTTGTTCTAGTATCGATGCGTGACGGCATCTGGAGCCGCTCGATGCCACAGGTCCCAATGAACAGCACACCCGAGAGTGAGGAGTGGAGTGGTCATGCCGCGCATCGTGTCGGTCTGGCTGCCGCGATGGCCCATTCTGCGTTTCCTCGCGGCGCAGGCCCGCAATCTCTCAGCGCCGGTCGATCCTGAGCAGCCGTTTATCCTTGCCGCTGATGCTGCGGGAGGCCCGCGCGTTGCGGCCTTGAATGCGGCTGCCGAAGCCGTGGGGTTCATGCTTGGCGATTCCGTGGCCGATGCGCGGGCGAAGACCGACGTGCTGCAGGTGCACCCTGTCGATCCTGCAGCCGATCAGGCCGCCTTGCGGCGCCTGGGGTTATGGGCCACGCGCTACACGCCTGCCGTCTCGCCCTGGGGTGAGGAGAACGGTGCGGACGGATTTTTTCTCGACGTGACGGGTGCGGCCCACCTTTTTGGCGGCGAGGAGGCACTGCTCGCCGATCTTGCACGGAGGCTCGATCGTTCCGGCCTGCCGGCACGGCTTGCCGTTGCGGATACGGCCGGGGCCGCCTGGGCCCTTGCACGCTTTCATGCCTCACCGGCTGCCGTCTTGCGCTCCGGGCAGGAAGCGGAGGGCCTTGATGCTTTGCCTGTCGAGGCGCTGCGCCTTTCGCCCGACACAACCATTGCACTGCGGCGGTTGGGCTTCAGGCGCGTCGGTTCCTTGATCGGCAAGCCGCGTGCACCCTTCGCTGCGCGCTTTCCCCCTGAGCTTTTGCAACGTCTCGACCAGGCGCTCGGTCATGTGCCCGAGCTGCTGACTTTCCTCGCCCCCCTTCCCGTCTATCGCGCCCTGCGTCAGCTTCTCGAGCCGATCACGATGCAGGAGGCCATCGTCACCGTTGCGACCCGGCTGATGCAGGATCTGGTGCCTGCTCTCGAACGTGGTGGTGTCGGGGCAAGAAGCTTGCAGCTTGCCCTCTATCGCATCGATGGTGAGGTGGTGGTTGTCGATCTCAGCCTCATGGCGCCGACGCGCAACTCCCGACATGTCGCGCGCCTCATCGATCTCAAGCTGGAGCGGGTCGTCGAGGCGATCGATGCCGGCTTCGGCTTCGAGACGTTGAGCCTCACCGTGACCGTCACCGAGCGCATGCGGCCGAGGCAGACCGAGCTTGCTTGCGTAAGCAACGGCGAGACTGCGGAATGCCGCGCCGTGCTCATCGACAGCCTCAGACAGCGGCTCGGCCCGCGCCGGGTATGGCAGCTCGAGCCGGTAGCAAGCCATCTTCCCGAAAGGGCGCAGACTGCGCGTGCCCCTGTCGAGGAACCGCAGCCTTGGCCGGTGGTGGACGAAGCGCCGCCGCGCCCCCTCTTTCTGCTGCCGCGTGCCGAGCCGGCCGAGGTGATGGCTCTCATACCCGAAGGCCCGCCCAAACGTTTCCGCTGGCGCGGCACGTCCCACAGCGTCGTGTGGGCGCAAGGACCGGAGCGCATTGCCGGCGAATGGTGGCGGCAGCGCAAGCTGCAACCGACGCGAGACTACTACCTTGTCGAGGACGAGGTCGGCCACCGCTTCTGGCTCTACCGCGAAGGCCTCTACGGGCGTGAGACGGCGGCCCCGCGCTGGTTCGTGCACGGGCTCTTTGCGTGATCACACATCAGACATATCGCCGTGACGATCAGAGGCTATCCGCTGATCTTTTCCCGTGCGGCCTGCGCGAGAAAGGCCGAGCGCGTGAGCCCTCGCGCCAGCGCGGCAGCGTCGATCTGATCGACCAGTGCCTTGTCGAGCGAGATGTTGATCCGCACCGTACGCCCGGCGTCGGCAAGCAGAGGAACGGCGAACAGCACCGCGCCTGCTTCGAGGGATGCTGTGACCTCCTTGTCGAGGAGCACGTCGTCGATCCCGCGCGCCGCCGGCACATGTCGGCCTGCGCTTTCGACAGCTTCGACGTGCTGGCGAAGGGCGGCTGCGGCATGTGTGACCGCCTCCTCTACCGTTTCACCGGCCGAGAAGCATCCCTCAACGTCGGGGAACCAGACGCCGAAGGCGCTGTCCGGCTCCTTTTCGATGACTGCCACATAATGCATGGTTTCAATCCGCGCCCGCGCTCGGCGGGTGATACGATGGGGTCTTATCCCCTGCTCCATTCCGTACCCGCGCACGGCGGGCAAGACAATCACACTGGGTCAGGATCGCCAGCCCGCCAGCTTGTAAATCCGCCGCACGAGCCCGATCGGCAGATCTCGTTTCGGGTGGGTCACCGTGATGATCTTTTCGCTATCGGGATGCTTGAACGTGTGGTGATCTCCGCTCACCCGATCGAGCACCCAGCCATCCTGTTCCAGCATCCGGATCAGCTTGCGGCTGTTTTTTCCATGAGACCCGCCTTCCGAAGCATCGCCGAGGAATGCCTGCTCGGCATCGCCATGCTCGATCGACGGGCCTTACGTACGTTGCCCAGAGCAGAGAGGGCCTCAGTGCCCTTTGTGATCGTGTGTATATAAATAAGTATAATAGTGGAAATGTCAAGCCCCCATGACCGCCTACGCCGAGCTGGCCGTCACGACCAACTTCTCGTTCCTGCGTGGGGCCTCGCACCCTCAGGAGATGGTGGCGACCGCGGGCGAGCTCGGCCTTGCCGCCATCGGCATCGCCGACCGCAACAGTTTCGCCGGCGTCGTGCGCGCCTATGGCGAATGGCAGAGACAGGAAAGGCAAGAGCAGGCAGCCGCATCGCCAGGAGGCAGGAGCGTCAAGCTCCTTGTCGGCACGCGTCTCGTCACGATCGACGGTCTCGAGATGCTCGCCTATCCCACCGATCGCCAGGCCTATGGGCGTCTTTGCCGCCTGCTGACGCAGGGCAATGTCAAAATCAAAAGAGGGCAGAAGGGGGAGTGTCAGATCACCTTCGAGGATGTCTTGTCCGCAAGCGAAGGCCAGATGCTCATTGTGCTGCCGCCGGAAACGATCTCGCCGACCTTTGCCGAACGGCTCGCTGTGCTCGCTCGTGCGGCACCGAAACGCACTTTCCTTGCCGGCACGTACCGGTATCGTGGCGACGAGCGCCGCCGTCTTGCACGGCTCGACGAGTTGGGTCGGCGCACGGGTGCGCCGCTCGTTGCCGTCAACGACGTGCTCTATCACGTGTCGGAGCGCCAGCCGCTTGCCGATGTGCTGACCTGCATCCGCGAGAAATGCACGATCTCCGAAGCGGGCCTCCGGCTTGCCGTCAATGCCGAGCGGCATCTCAAGCCGCCTGCCGAGATGGCGCGGCTCTTCGCGCACTTTCCCGAGGCGATTGCGCGCACGGTCGAGATCGCCGACGCCTGCCGCTTCTCGCTCGATGATCTCAGCTACGAGTACCCCGACGAGCCGGTGCCGCCGGGCAAGACCCCCCAGCAGCATCTCGAGGAGCTGACCTGGCAGGGCGCGAGGAAGCGTTATCCCAGAAAGGAATATCCGGCCGGCGTTCCGGAGGATGTCAGGACGCGGCTCATCGACGAGCTTGCCATCATCGCCAAGCTCGACTACGCGCGCTACTTCCTGACCGTCCACGACGTGGTCGCCTTCGCGCGCAACCTGGAGAAGCCGATCCTCTGCCAGGGGCGCGGCTCGGCGGCGAACAGCGCCGTGTGCTACTGCCTCGGCATCACCGAGGTCAATCCGAGCAAGAGCAATCTCCTCTTTGCCCGCTTCATCTCGGAGAACCGCAACGAGCCCCCCGACATCGACGTCGATTTCGAGCACGAGCGGCGCGAGGAGGTGATCCAGCACATCTATGATCGCTACGGGCGGCACCGGGCGGCCATCTGCGCGACCGTCATCCACTACCGCTCCCGCCGGGCGATCCGCGAGGTGGGCAAGGCCATGGGGCTCACTCCCGACGTGACGGCCGCGCTCGCCAAGACGGTGTGGGGCAGCCATGCCGACGGCCTGCCGGACAAGCATATCCGGGAAGCCGGGCTCGATCCCCTCAATCCGACGATCCGGCAATCGGTCGGGCTCGCACGCGAGCTGCTCGGCTTCCCGCGCCATCTTTCCCAGCATGTCGGCGGTTTCGTGCTCACCCGCGAGCGTCTCGACGAGACGGTGCCGATCGCCAACGCCGCCATGGACGAGCGCACCTTCATCGAATGGGACAAGGACGACATCGCAACCCTCAAGCTCATGAAGGTCGACGTGCTGGCGCTCGGCATGCTGAGCTGCCTTCGCCACGGGCTCGATCTGTTGAAGACGCACTACAGAGTGGAGCATGCGCTGGCGACGATCCCGTCGGACGGAACGGAGGATGCCGGGAAAGTCTACGCGATGCTTTCGCGCGCCGATTCTGTCGGCGTGTTCCAGGTCGAAAGCCGCGCGCAGATGTCGATGCTGCCGCGCCTGAAGCCGCAATGCTTCTATGATCTTGTCATCGAGGTGGCGATCGTGCGCCCGGGCCCGATTCAGGGCGACATGGTGCATCCGTATCTGCGCCGGCGCGACAAGATCGACAGGGTCTACTACCCCTCCCCGGATCCGGCACATGGGCCTGCCGATGAGCTGGAGAACGTGCTCAGCCGAACGCTCGGCGTGCCGCTGTTCCAGGAGCAGGCGATGCAGATCGCCATCGATGCCGCCAAGTTCACGCCCGACGAGGCAGATGGTCTGCGGCGTGCCATGGCCACCTTCCGCCACAACGGGACTGTCCATCTCTTCAAGGAAAAATTCATCGGCGGCATGACGCGTCGCGGCTATGCCCAGGATTTTGCCGAGCGCTGCTTCAAGCAGATCGAGGGCTTCGGTGAATACGGTTTTCCCGAGAGTCACGCCGCAAGCTTTGCCTTGCTCGTCTACGCCTCGGCCTGGATGAAGTGCCGCTATCCCGATGTTTTCTGCGCCGCCATCCTCAACAGCCAGCCGATGGGTTTTTATCAACCGGCTCAGCTGGTGCGCGATGCGCGCCAGCACGGCGTCGAGGTGCGGGAGGTGGATGTCAATTTCAGTGATTGGGACTGCACGTTGGAGCGCGCCGCCGAAGGCGCGCAGCACGACTTCGCCGTGCGCCTCGGCTTCCGGCAAGTGCAAGGATTGAGCGAGGATGAGCTGAGGAAGCTCGTTGCGGCACGCGGCAACGGCTACGCCAGCATCGAGCGGCTGGCCGGGGTCGCCGGTGTTTCCCGCTTCACGCTCGAGCGCCTCGCCGAGGCGGATGCTTTTCGCTCACTGGGGCTCGACCGGCGTGCTGCGCTGTGGGCCGCGCGGCGGATCGGCACGATCGGCAACAATGCGCTTGCAAGCAGGCGCGCGCCGGCGGATCGCGCGGTTCCGCTGCTTGCTCCGCATATGGACGACGCGTTCTTCCCGGAGCCGGAGATTGCGCTGTCCCCCCTGTCGCTCAGCGAGCACGTGGCGCAAGACTACATGGCGACGGATCTGTCGCTGAAGGCGCATCCCGTCAGCTTCTTCCGCGATCGACTGGCCCGGCTCGGCGTGATGCGGAACGTGGACCACCGCAGCGAAGCCTTGCCGCAGAATCGCAGGGTCACCGTCGCCGGTCTCGTTCTGTCGCGCCAGATGCCGGGCGCCAAGGGCGTCGTGTTCATGACGCTCGAGGACGAGACCGACATCGCCAACATCATCGTGTGGCAGAAAGTGTTTGCCAGGAACCGCCGCACGGTGATGACGGCGCGCCTGCTGGCCGTGCGTGGGCGTCTGCAGCGTGCGGGTCTCGTGGTGCATGTCCTGGCAGAAAGCTTCGTCGACCTCAGCGCGGAGGAGCGCCGTTGGCGCAACGGCGATCTCTTTGCCCAGGACGGCCTCAAGGCGCGGCCTGGTCCCTCCGATCGTCCCCTCGTCAAGAGCCGCGACTTTCATTGAGGAGGTGAAAGGCGTCGAGGCGGTTGAAGGGGCGCATAGCCCTTATGTTTCGCGTGAAACATCAATGTATTGGTTAATTTATTTCACGTGAAACATGAGCCAGAGGCGGCCAGGTCGATCTCGCTTTTCCGAGCCCATGCCTACTGGCTCATGTACCAGCCGCCGTTGGGTGAGATCACCTGGCCGGTCATGAACCTCGCCTCCTCGCTCGCGAGATAGACGGCGGCCCAGGCGATGTCGTCGGGCTCGCCCAGCCGCCGCAGCGGCGTGCTGGCGGCGATGTGCGGGCGCAGGATGCCAAGCGGCGCCGTCATGTCGGTGTCGATCCAGCCCGGCGCTATGGCGTTGACGCGAATGTTGCGCGGCGCCACCTCGTGGGCGAGTGCGCGCGTGAGGCCCAGGATCGCCGCCTTGGCGGTGGAATAGGGCACGTTGCCCGGCCGGCCGAAGGTGCCCATCACGCTCGAGATGTTGACGATGGCACCCGCCATCTGCGGGTTCATGATCTTGAGCGCCTCCCGGCAGCAGAAGAAGGTGCCGTCGACGTGCACCCCCAGCATGCGCCGCCAATGCGCGTCGGTGGTCTGCGTGGTGGCGTCGATGAAACTGGTGACCGGCCCGCCGCTCGCCAGCTCCATGGCGAGCTTGGCGCGCTGGGCGATGATCTGGTCCACGTCGTTGCGGCCCTCCAGGCCGCTGATGCCGGCGTTGTTGACCAGGATGTCGAGGCGGGGGACGAGCCGCTGCAGCTCGGCAAACATCGCCGCCACCGAGACCGGATCCGAGACGTCCGCGGCCACGCCGTGGCCGCCCAGCTTCCCGGCCGTGCTGCGGGCTGCCTCGAGGTCGAGGTCGTTGACGATGACCATGGCGCCCTCCTCGGTGAAGCGCCGCGCGATGGCCGCGCCCAGCCCGCGTGCCGCACCGGTGACGAGTGCGGTCTTTCCCTCCAATCGGCCCATGCGCGTTTCTTCCCTCGAGCTGGTCTTGGAACAGGTGCTTGCAAGTTGCGGGCGAGACGATAGCCTTCAGCGTGCGCATGGGAAAGGCGCCGCAAGCTCGGAAAGTGCAGGCGCCCGGGACGGGAGACGGCCATGGGCGCAGATGATGGGCGCAGATGATGGGGCAGATGGATGGCAAGGTCGCCATTGTGACCGGCGGGGCGTGCGGCATTGGCGCTGCCTGTGCGTCCACGCTGGCGCGTGAAGGTGCGCGGGTGGCCGTGACGGACGTGGACGACGCCCATGGAGAGGGCGTGGCGGCGGCGATCCGCAGTGCCGGCGGTGAAGCCCTCTATCTGCACCAGGATGTCACGCAAGAAGAGCATTGGCCGGGCGTGGTCGCCACGGTCGAGGGGCGCTATGGCCGCCTCGATGTGATGGTGGCGAATGCGGGCATCGCCATCCGCGTGCCCATCGTCGACATGACGCTGGCCGATTGGCGCCGGCAGCAGGCCGTCAATCTGGAAGGCGTATTCCTCTCCGTCAAGCATGCGGTGCCGGCCATGCGGCGGGCGGGCGGCGGCTCCATCATCATCATGTCGTCGCTGGCCGGTTTGCGCGGGGCCGCGGGGCTCGGCGGCTACTGTGCCACCAAGGGTGGCGTGCGGCTGCTCGCCAAGGCGGCCGCCCTCGAGCACGCGGAGCACAACATTCGCGTGAACTCCGTGCATCCGGGCATCATCGACACGGACATCTGGCGCAAGATGGCGGCGGATGCCGACGCGGTCCGGCGCAACGAGCCGACCGACATCCATGCGCTATCGCGCGCCTTCGTGCCGTTGTCGCGGGCCGGCGCGGCACGGGACATTGCCGACGGCGTGCTTTTTCTCGCGTCCTCCGCCTCGGCGTACATGACGGGCGCCGAGCTCGTGATCGACGGCGGCATATTCGGCGGCGGGATGCGGCGGTAACGGTCAACCAGGCAGCGCGGAAGGATCGGGCAGCATGAACGCACAAGCGAATGGCGGCCGCCGGAACGGACACGAGGGTGCATGGGATGTGGCGGTCGTCGGCGCGGGCTTTGCCGGCATGTACATGCTGCATCGGCTGCGGGGCTTGGGCTTCAAGGCGCGGGTGTTCGAGGCCGGCAGCGGCGTGGGCGGCACTTGGTACTGGAACCGCTATCCGGGGGCCCGCTGCGACGTGGAGAGCGTGCAGTATTCCTACCAGTTCGATGCGGCCCTGCAGCAGGAGTGGGAGTGGAGCGAGCGCTACGCGGCACAGCCCGAGCTGCTGCGCTATGCCAATCACGTGGCGGATCGCTTCGACCTGCGCTGCGACATCCAGTTCAACACCCGCGTAACGAGCGCGGTCTTCGATGAAGCCGACCGGTGCTGGACGCTCGAGCTGAGCGACGGCGGCCGAGCCTCGGCGCGGTTCTGCGTCATGGCGACGGGATGCCTGTCCTCGCCCAACCTGCCGCAGTTCGCAGGCATGGACCGCTTCAAGGGCGAGCGCTATCACACCGGCTGCTGGCCGCACGAGGAGGTCGACTTCACCGGCAAGCGCGTGGCTGTGATCGGCACCGGCTCCTCGGCGGTGCAGTCGATTCCCATCATTGCCGGGCAGGCCCGGCGCCTCACCGTGTTCCAGCGGACGCCCAACTATGCGGTCCCGGCGCACAATGGGCCGCTCGATCCCGGCTATGTGCAGGCCATCAAGGCCGACTATCCGGCCCTGCGCGCGCGCGCCAGGCAGACCATGACCGGCATCGATTTCGACTACAGCGATGCCAAGGCCCTGGAGACGCCGCCCGCTGCGCGCGCGGCCGAATATGAGAGGCGCTGGCAGCGGGGCGGACTTTCCTTCCTGGGCGCGTTCCAGGACCTGATGGTCAACCAGGAGGCCAACGACACGGCGGCCGAGTTCGTGCGGGCCAAGATCCGTGAGAAGGTGGCGGACCCCGGCGTGGCCGAGCTGCTGGCGCCGAAGAACACCATCGGCTGCAAGCGGCTGTGCATCGACATCGACTACTACGAGACCTTCAACCGGCCGAATGTGGAGCTCATCGATGTGAGCGAGGAGCCGATCGAGGCGATCACGGCGAAGGGCGTCAGGGCCAGGGGGAAGGACTACGAGGTCGATGCCATCGTGTTCGCCACGGGCTTCGACGCCATGACCGGGGCGCTGCTCAAGATCGACATTCGCGGCCGGGACGGATTGCGGCTGCAGCAGAAATGGAGCGAGGGGCCGCGCACCTATCTCGGCGTCGCCATGGCCGGCTTTCCAAATCTGTTCACCGTCACGGGGCCCGGCAGCCCCTCGGTGCTCACCAACATGCTGCCCACGATCGAGCAGCACGTGGATTGGATCGCGGGCATTCTGGAGCACATGCGCGAGCGCGGCCTTGGCGCGATCGAGCCGGACGCGGGCGCCGAGGACGCGTGGGTCGGCCACGTCAGCGAGGCGGCCGGGCGCACGCTGCGCTACACCTGCGGTTCCTGGTATCTCGGGGTGAACATTCCGGGCAAGCCGCGGGTGTTCATGCCCTACATCGGCGGATTCCCGAAGTACGTGGACCGCTGCAACGAGATTGCAGCCAACGGATACGAGGGCTTTGTCCTCACCTGATCAAGGGTGGGCCGGCCTGCTTTGCCGCCGCCCTGCTGTACCGGACGAGCCGATGGCATGTCCTCGCTGATCAAGATGAGCACCGATCCCGCCTCGGGCGTCGTCGCGCTGTGGTTTGCCGCTGACGGGTGGGTGCCGAACCATCCCCGCCTTCCCGCGCTCCTCTATCGCGCCGCGGTTGCGTGCGCAGGGGCCGACCCCGCGGCAGCGTTCGAAGACCTCTTCCTGCGCAACGGTTGGCCGCCGCAATGGCGCAACGGCGTCTATCCCTTCCACCACTATCATTCGACCGCGCACGAGGTTCTGGGGTTTGCTGCCGGTGAAGCCCGGCTCCTGCTTGGCGGTCCGGCCGGGCAGGAGGTTGTCGTGCGGCCCGGCGATTGCGCCCTGCTGCCGGCCGGCACGGGGCACTGCTGCCTCGCGGCCAGCCCCGATTTTCTGGTGGTTGGTGCCTATCCGCCCGGGCAGCCCTGGGATCTGCGCCGTACCGCCCTGTCGGATGCAGCCAGAGCCGAGATGGCCAGGCTGCCCGTCCCGGGCACCGACCCGGTCGGCGGAGCGTCGGGACCGCTTGTACACCTGTGGTCGTCGCGCCGTTGATGGCTGTACGATCTGCCCGACCTCCCTGCCCTTGAAGGTCGGCGATCGCACTGGAGGGCCCTGACGCCCTCTGTTGCATCTTCGGTGCGGATGGCGAGGGCAGGGCCTTCGGATTGCGGGGCGCGGCGACCGGCTCCTTGCAACTGGTGGACGAGGAGCCCCGTCGGGGCCTGCGCATGCGCACGATCTGCCCCTTGCCTTGGCTGCACCTGTCGCAGAGACTTCCTCGCGGCCCCGACGCATCGGCTATGCTGGCAGCCCTGGACGCAGACCGGCATCATACGCGAAGGCAATGCGCGCAATGCTACCCACCTCCTCGGACGTCGTCGTCGTCGGTGCCGGCAATGCGGCGTTCTGCGCGGGCCTGGCGGCGGCCGAGCATGGCGTGTCGGTGCTGGTCCTTGAGCGCGCGCCCGAGGATGAGGCCGGCGGCAACAGCCGCTTCACCGCCGGCGCGTTCCGCTGCGTCTATGATGGCGTGGAGGACTTGCGCGCGCTGATGCCCGACCTGACGGACGAGGAAGTGGCCAAGTCCGACTTTGGCAGCTACCCGGAGGAGCAATTCTTCGACGACATGGGCCGCGTCACCGAGTACCGCACCGATCCCGACCTGTGCGAGCTGCTGGTTGCCCGCAGCAAGGCGACAATGCTGTGGATGCGCGACAAGGGCGTTCGCTTCACCCCGATCTGGGGGCGGCAGGCCTATAAGATCGGTGGCAAGTTCAAGTTCTGGGGCGGGCTCACCGTCGAGGCCTGGGGCGGCGGGCCGGGGCTGGTGGCCGCGCTGACCCAAATCGCACGCAAGCAGAAGATCGCCATCGCCTATGGCGCCCGCGCCATGTCCCTGATTGCCGACGATGACGGCGTCAAGGGCGTACGGGTCAAGCACCTGGGCAAGACGGTGGAGGTCCGGGCCAAGTGCGTCGTGCTTGCGGCCGGCGGCTTTCAGGCCAACGCCGAGATGCGCACGCGCTATCTGGGGCCCGGCTGGGAGCTCGCCAAGGTGCGCGGCACGCGCTTCAACACCGGCGACGGCATCCGCATGGCGCTCGACATCGGCGCGATGCCGACCGGCAACTGGTCCGGCGCCCATGCGGTCGGCTGGGACCGCAACGCGCCCGAGTTCGGCGATCTGGCGGTCGGCGACAACTTCCAGAAGCACTCCTACCCCTGGGGCATCATGCTCAATGCCAACGGCGAGCGTTTTGTCGACGAGGGCGCCGATTTCCGCAACTACACCTATGCCAAGTACGGGCGGATCATTCTCATGCAGCCGGGCCAGTTTGCCTGGCAGGTGTTCGACGGCAAGATCATTCCGATGCTGCGCGACGAGTACCGCATCAAGCGCGTGACCAAAGTGCGTGCGGATACGCTCGAGGCACTGGTCGAGAAGCTTGGCGACGTGAATGCGGCAAGGGCGCTGGAGACGATCAGGAGCTACAACAAGGCGGTCATGGCACATGTGCCGTTCGATCCCAACGTGAAGGACGGTCGCGGCACGAAGGGGCTCGCCATTCCCAAATCCAACTGGGCCAACACGATCGATCAGCCCCCGTTCGAGGCCTACGCGGTGACGTGCGGGCTCACGTTCACCTTCGGCGGTCTCAAGATCGATACCAGCGCTCGTATCATCGATACGGACGGCGCGGTCATCCCGGGGCTCTACGCTGCCGGCGAGCTGGTTGGTGGCCTGTTCTATTTCAACTATCCAGGCGGCACCGGCCTCATGAACGGCGCCGTCTTCGGCAGGATCGCCGGCACGGCTGCCGGGCAGCGCGCAGCCCAATCGCCGTAGCCCCTGACCTGATGTGCCAGCCTAGGGCGCCTTGTCCGCAATGGGCGAGGTGACCACGAGAAAGACGAGGTCGGCGAGCCCGGTGTTGGAAATCGCGTGCTCGACGCCCGGCGGCAGGAAGATCACGTCGTGTCTGCGCACCACGTGGCTGCCGCCGTCGATCTCCATCAGCCCCTCGCCCTCCAGCACATGATAGATCTGCTCCCGCACCTCGTGTCTATGCACCTTCACGTAGGCCATCGGCTGATACATCGAGATGCGGTAGTCGATGTGCCGTGCGCCCGCAGTCTCGGGCATCACCAGAGGTTTGGAGAGGGCGCCGCCGAAGTGATCCGGAAACTGCCGCCAGGGCACTTCAGCGATATTGCGGACGAACCACTTGCGCCCAGTTGGCATGACGCTGCTCGCTATTTCGCCGGCCGCCGCGTCGCCTGCGCCTTGAACGGCTAGTGTCCCGATCGCGAAGTTCGCCGGATCGTGCAGCAGGCGCTGAACGAACTTCGCGATCGAAAGGACACTAGCAAGTTCATGGTTCTAGTGTGATTCAGATCGAGAAATTCGCTCAGCAGGCGTGCTGCGAGGAAGGGCGAATTTCTCGATCATCACACTAGCGCCGGCAGCCCAAACCTTCAATCCCCGCACAGGAAGCGCGTGGCGACAGGATAGAGCCCTTCCTGCCCGAGCATCCACACAGCGATGCCGTCCCTGCCGAACAGGGGTTCGAAAGCTTCGTCGAGCACGTTGAGGCCGCCGGCAAAGGTGCCGAATGCCGGCATGATCAGCCGGCGGCTGTTGCCGACGAAGCAGGGGCGGCGGATCGAGTAGCCATACATCGAAAGACGCGCCGCAGGATGCAGATGGCCGGCGATCTCGTGCGTCGCGCATCCCGGCATCGGCTGATGGCGGAGCGCGATGCCGCCGATGCACAGCTCGCCCAGCGCACGCCCCCCCAATGAGGGAGCGATTTGGGGATCATGATTGCCCGTGAGCCAGATCCACTCCCGGTCTTCCTGCATGATGCGAAGGATCTGCAGATCTTCGGTCGCCATGCGCCGCGCGGCGCTGACATCATGCACGCTGTCACCCAGCGCAATGACGCGGGCGGGCTCGTACCGGTCGATCACCTCGGCCAACCGCATCAGGGTCTGGCGCGTATCGTAGGGCGGCAGCAGCGTGCCGCGCTCGGCGAAGGCGGAACCTTTTTCCAGATGGAGGTCCGCCACCAGCAGCGTGCCCTCGCCCGGCCAGTAGAGGGCGCCGGAATTGTCGGCGATGAGTTGCTTGCCGCAGAGCGCGACCGGCTGCGACACCGTCTCCAGCACGAGATGGAAACGTTCCGGCTTCAGCCCCAGCATCCTCACCCCTGTTCCCTTGACATGGCCTCGCGCACAAGGTCGTCGGCCGCCGCGCGCAGAATATCCTCCGCCGTGCCACTGCCGTAAACCAGCTCCTGGCCGATTTCCAGCAGCACCGGCACGGCCAGCGGCGTAACCCTGTCCAGGGACTTGTAGCGGATGTTGCCCCTGATTCGCTTCAGGAAGTCGCCGAGGCGCGCCACATCCAACAGGCCCGTGGCCGCGTCCGCCCAGGCCGCCTCGAGGAGAATGTGGCCGGGATCGTGCTTGCGCAGCACGTCGTAGATGAGGTCGGACGAGATGGTCACCTGGCGGCCGCTTTTGGCCTTGCCGGGGTGGCGCCGCTCGATCAGGCCGGAAATCACGGCGTTGAGGCGGAAGGTGCGCTTCATGAGGCTCGATTCCGCGAGCCAGGCATCGAGATCGTCGCCCAGCATGTCCTCGGCAAAGAGCGCCGTGATGTCGAGGCGGCCGTCGCGCACCATGGCGGCCAGGTCGCCGATGCCCCAAACCGCCAAGGCGTAGTCGTTGGCCACAAAGCCAACCGGCTTGGCGCCGGCACGATGCAGGCGGCGTGTCAGCAACATGCCGAGCGTCTGATGGGCGAGGCGGCCCTCGAAGGGATAAACAACGAGGAAATGGCGCTGCCCGCGCGGGAACGTCTCCACCAGCACTTCGCGGGCATCCGCAATCTCGGAACGCTCGGCCTGAATGGAGAGCCACTCGCTCACGGGATCGGGCAACGCATTCCATTGACGCGGGTTGGCGATCATGTGCCGGACGCGCTCGGCCAGATGGGTGGAGAGGGGAAACTTGCCGCCGGCGTAGGACGGGATGGCTGGATCGGGATCACGGGTGCGCGTGACGAAGGCGTCGGTGTCCTGCAGGCCTTCGAAGCGCAGCACCTCACCGGCAAAGGCGAAGGTGTCGCCCACCGCGAGCTGCTCGATGAAGGATTCCTCCAGCTCTCCCAGCACACGGCCGCCCATCAGCGGGCGCGGCATGCCGGGCCTTTGGCCAGATTGGGAGTCGGCCCCGCCCTTTGCCCTTCTCCGACCGACCAGGCGAATCTTGATCATCGGCGCCTCGACGATGGTGCCGGCGTTCATCCTGTATTGTTGTGCGAGGCGAGGGTGCGAGAGGCGCAACCGCCCGTCGCCGGTGGGACGCAGGCGGGCATAGCGCTCATAGACGCGCAGCGCGTAGCCGCCCGTGGACACGAAATCGACGACACGATCGAACTGGCGGCGCGTGAGCCCGGCGTAGGGCAAGGCCGAGCGAACCTCGGCATGGAGCGCGCCGGGCTCGAATGAGCCCGCACAGGCCGTTCCCCACACATGCTGCGCAAGCACGTCGAGTGCACCGCTGCGATTGTACTGCGTATCGTGGGCGCCCGCTGAGGCCGCATCGATGGCGGCGCGGCATTCCAGCACCTCGAAGCGATTGCTCGGCACCAGCAGCGCACGCGAGGCTTCATCCAGGCGATGATTGGCACGGCCGACGCGCTGGATCAGGCGACTGGCGCCCTTTGGCGCCCCCACATTGATGACGAGGTCGACATCGCCCCAGTCGACGCCCAAGTCCAAGGTCGATGTGGCCACCACCGCCTTGAGGGTGCCGGCAGCCATCGCGGTTTCCACCTTCCGACGGCGGGTGGCATCGAGGGAGCCATGATGGAGGGCGATGGCCAAAGCGTCCTCGTTCACCCGCCACAGCTCCTGGAACAGAAGCTCCGCCTGACTGCGGGTGTTGACGAAGATCAGCGACAGAGTGTTGGCCTTGATGGCGGCGTAGATTTCCGGAACGGCATAACGCGAGCTATGCCCCGCCCAGGGCAGCGGGGCTTCCGTCTTGAGCATGCGGATGTCGGGCGGGGAACCACCGTCAACGGTGACGAGATCGGCAAGGCTCACCGCGCTGCCGCACGGTTGCGGCAGCAGATAGGCGCACAGCTCGCTCGGCCGGGCGACGGTCGCCGACAGGCCGATCCGCACCTGTCCCGGTGCGAGAGTTGCAAGCCGCGCCAGGTCGAGCGCCAGCAGATCGCCGCGCTTGGTGGGCGCGAGAGCATGCAGCTCGTCCAAGATCACCGTATCGAGATCACGGAACATGTGCGGCGCATCGGCGTGCGACAACAGCAGCGTGAGCTGCTCGGGTGTGGTCAGCAGCATGTCGGGCGGCAGCCGGCGCTGGCGCAATTTGCGGCTCAGGGACGTGTCGCCGCTGCGCGTCTCCACACGGATCGGCAACTGCATCTGCTGCACGGGCGCGAGCAGATTGCGTGCAACGTCCGCAGCCAGGGCTTTGAGCGGCGAGACATAGAGCGTGTGCACGCCGGCACCCCGCGGGCGCGTGATCTGCGACAGCGCCACCAGGCTCGGCAGGAAGCCTGCAAGCGTCTTTCCCGATCCGGTCGGCGCAATCAGCAGCGTCGAGCGGCGGCGCGACACCTGGTCGAGCAGCTTGAGCTGGTGCGCGCGGGGCTGCCAGCCGCGTGCGCCGAACCAGTCGCGGAACACCGCCGGCAGCACGATGGCCGCCGCGCCTTTGCCCACCCGGAGGGACGCGCCCGGCTCCGCCTGGCGCAGCAAGCTTGGCCTTCTGGTCCTGCTGCACATGGGGCTTGTAGGGCTTCGGGCTGTTGCGATTGCGGGGGCTATGCTAATGCCAAATCGGGCGCCATTGCGCCGCCGGCAAGATTGCGGAGGCAAGTCATGGATCGACGCCAATTCTTCGGCGACAGCGTCGCCGGCACGGTGATCCGGCTCGTCCTGATGTCCATCGTCGTCGGCATCGTTTTCTCCGCTCTCGGCATCACGCCCTTCAACATCGTCGAACGCCTGCAGCTTCTCATCCGGCGCATCGCCGACCTGGGCTTCGATGCCTTCCACTGGGCCTTCAACTATTTCCTGCTTGGCGCCATTGTGGTCGTTCCGATCTGGTTTGTCGTGCGGGTGTTGAAGCGCGACCCAAAGGCTTGAGCGCACCGGCCCGTCAACCTGCGAGGGCCTTCGCCGCCCACGCCTGCGCGCGGCGCCCCGTCAGATCGCCGATGCACGCGAGCTTCTCGCGCTCCAGACGGGCAACCATCTCCTGCTTGATGCGCCCCAGCAGCCCCGGCCCCTCGTAGATGAGACCCGTGTAGAGCTGCAGCAGAGTGGCCCCCGCTTCGAGCTTGGCGATGGCCGCTTCTCCGCAGTCAATGCCGCCGATGCCAATCAGCGGAATGCGCCCGCCGGTCAGCCGATGCACGCGGGCCAGCACCACGGTCGAGCGATGAAACAGCGGCCGTCCCGAGACGCCCCCCGCTTCCTTGGCAAGCGCCGCATCCCCCAATTTCTCGCGCGCCAGCGTCGTATTCGACACCGCAATGCCGTCGACGCCCCGCGCCTCGAGCACCCTGACGATCGGCTCCAGATCGTCCTCGGCAATGTCGGGGGCAAGCTTCACCACCACGGGACGCCTGGGTCGGCCCGCCGCCACCATGGCCTCGCGCGCCTGCAGCACGCGCAGAACCAGCTCGTCGAGGGCCGCCGGCGCCTGCAGGTCGCGCAACCCGGGCGTGTTGGGCGAGGAGATGTTGACGGTGAAATAGCTCGCCACGTCGTAGAACGCCCGCACGCCAGCCACATAGTCTGCCGCGCGGTCGGCGGCATCCTTGTTGGCGCCGACATTGACGCCGAGCACGCCCTCGGGCCTCGCGTGCCGAAGTCGCGCCAGCGCCGCAGCATGCCCGGCATTGTTGAATCCCAGGCGATTGATCAGCGCCCGGTCGCGGATCAGGCGGAACACGCGCGGGCGCGGGTTGCCATCCTGTGGCAGCGGCGTCACCGAGCCGATTTCCGCGCAACCGAAGCCCATGCCGAGCACGGCGCCGGGCACGCGCGCGTCCTTGTCGAAGCCCGCGGCGATGCCGAGCGGGTTGGGAAAGTTTTGCCCCCAAACGTTTACGCCGAGGCGCGCATCGTCCGGCGCCGATGGACGTGGATAGATCCCCGCCTCCATGGACTTGAGGGTCAGCTCATGCGCCTGCTCAGGATCGAGCGCGTAGAGCAGCGGACGGGCAAGCTCGAACACAGCCGTAAGCATCGGGCGGCAGATCCTCGGTGGAAGGCATTCGCCGAGCGCGATCAATAGCATCGCTCGCGTGCTGCGCAGACACACAAAAGTTTCGGGGCTCGTCAAGCGAGAAGCATGGTTGCATGTCGCAAAAGATTCATGCTCTCAATACCTCTGGAAAAAAGGCGACGGCAGAGGCCTACCGCCGTCATAACAAGAGCGTCCCAGATGCCATCGCAGTTCGCCGCCCAGACCATGCCGCTCGGGCAGCTGTTTGCAAGCCTCCACACGATCCAGACACCGCCCTATCAGCGCTCGTTCGCATGGGAGCAGGACGATGCGAGCAAGCTCCTGGAAGACCTGACGGCTACGCTCGACGCCGGCGCCGAGAGCGGCGAGATCGACGAGTATTTTCTCGGCACAATGCTGTTCATCGAGGTCGAGCGGCAGGCCAAACGGCGCACCACCTTGCCGTTTTCGCGCCAGCCCCGCGTGCTGGAGGTGGTTGACGGCCTGCAGCGCCTCACGACGCTGACCATCTTGTTCTGCGTGATCCGCGATCTGGACGAAATTCATGGCAAGCCGAGCGAGCGCCTGCCGATCGCCATCGGCGCCGGACAGGGCGCGAATGCCCGCCATCGGCTGATGCTGCGCGAGCCCGATGAGACGTTTTTTCACGCCCACGTCCGCGCACCCGGAGCAACACGCGCCAAGGCGCGCGACGCCGAGCTGTCGCCGGTGCAGACCAAGATCCTGGAAGTGCGCGACCATCTGCTGCAGTGCGTGCAGGAGCTCGACGCCGCCCAGCGCCAGCGCCTCGCTGATTTCCTTCTCGACAAGTGCCACGTCGTGGTGGTGTCCACCACCGGCATCGATCGAGCGCACCGCATGTTCACGGTCCTGAACGATAGTGGAAAGCCCTTGGACCGCCACGACATCCTGAAGGCGGATCTGCTCGGCGGCGTCCCGCCCGCTGCCATGGAGCGCGCAACGGCGACCTGGGATCAGGCCAAGGCGCGACTGGGCAAGCAATTCGACAGTCTATTCAGCCACATTCGCATCATCCACGGACGCAGTTCACTGCATGTGATCTCGGGAATCCGAGCCATCGCCGCCGATGTGGGCGGAGGGCAGGCTTTCATCGAGCGCGTCCTTGATCCGGCAGCGAGGGCGTTCGACAACATTCTTGGGGCACGTCATAGCGGATCGGCGCATTCAGACAGGATCTCGTCCTTGTTGACCTATCTTGGTTGGCTGAAGGGTCACAGCGATTGGGTGCCGCCGGTGCTCCTGTGGTGGCTTGGAAGGAGCAGGGAGCCTGCCGAGCTTGCGTGGTTCCTGGGTGCCCTCGATCGGCTGGCGTACGGCCTGCGCATTCTGGGGCACGGAAACAAGCGGCGCTCCAGCCGGTTCGGTGCGGTGGTGCACGCGATCCGCAGCGGCCGGGACCTGAGAAATGCAACGAGCCCGCTCAATCTTGCGCGCGAGGAGCTGCGCACCATTCACCACAACCTGCGCGACCTGCACGCGCGCAGCGCACCGATGGCCAAGCTTGTGCTGCTAAGATTGAACGACCACCTGGCCGGCAGCCCGCAAATCGCCCCATTTGACGATCTGTCGGTGGAGCATCTCCTGCCGCGCAAGCCCGGTTTCAACAGCCCGTGGCGGGAATGCTTTCCCGATCCTGGCGAGCGCGACCGCCACACCGAGTCGCTCGGCAACCTCGTGCTTGTCACCAAGGCGCAGAACGACAAGGCGGGCAACCTCGACTTTGCCCGCAAGAAGGACGTGCTTTTCAAGGCGGCAGGCGCGCCGTTGCTGCCGGTCAACGCCTATGTGCGGCAGCAAAACGAGTGGAAGGCGCAGCAGATCAGGGAGCGCGAGACCGAGCTTCTGCACCATCTCGACCAGCTTTGGAATATCGGCCCTGCGCCGTCGCGTCCCCCGCCGGCGAGCAATTCCGGCATGACCTCAAGCCGCACCAGACAACCCCAAATCGCCGGCGCGTAAGGCGAGTGAACGTCTCCACCCGTCATCCCGGATTCGCCGAAGGCGAATATTCGGGACCCAGGCCACAAACGATCGCGAGCAATCTACAGTCCTGGCTACCAGCACTCGCGCTTCGCACTCGGCCGGCATGACAGTGGTAGACGCCACTGCGCTCTACGCCGGCACCTGGGGCAGGGCTGTGCCGATCATGCAATCCCGCGTGACGATGGCGGCGAGCCGATCCTCGCTCCAGCCGCGGGTGCCCTTGGGCCGCATCGGCAGCACGATATAGCGCAAATCCGCGGTGGAATCGTGCACGCGGACCTCCACGTCCCTGGGTACCGTGACGCCGAACTCCACCAGCACGCCGCGCGGATCGGTGATGGTGCGCGACCGGTAGGCCAGGCTCTTGTACCAGGCCGGCGGAATGCCGAGCAGCATCTTGGGATAGCAGGAGCAGAGCGTGCACACGATCACGTTGTGCACATCGGCCGTGTTCTCGACCGTGCTGAACTCGGGCGCAGCACCGATGTCGATGCCGACCTGCATGAGGGCTGCCCGGGTATCCTTCAACAGCAGCTTCTTGAAGACCGGGTCGGTCCATGCTCGGGCGACCACCTTGGCACCCAGCGCCGGCGATCTGCTGTCCATCAAATCCACGCTGGCCGCGATCTCCTGGGCCGTCAGCACGCCCTTCTCGATCAGGAGGGACCGCACGGCCTCCTCAAGGACCTCGTAGGCGCCGGCAGGCCCCGCGTCGTGATCCTTGCGCGGCGCGTGGGGATGATCGTGGTCGTGATGGTCATGGTCATCGTGACCATGCTCATGATCGTGCGTCGTCATTGCATCGCTCCCTGACTACGCCGGCTCCAGCCAATATTCGAAGATGTCGGCCTCGAGCTGATCGCCCGCAGGGCCGTCGTACCGATCCCAGACCTCGCGCTGTCTGAATCGCACCTTGTAGAGCACCTGCGCCGGCAGGCCGGGCTGGTGATAGGCGAGCCGCTCGGGGTCGCGAAACGTGCCGTGGATGGACGCAATCACGCCCGTCTTGCCGCGGAGATACCATGGCGTGCGGCAGTGGCCCAAGGCCTCTCGGGCTGCAACGCGCACCCGATCCCCGGGGGCAAAGCGCCCCGCCGCCTCGCCGCCATCGGGCCACCTGCTGCGCGCCTTCACCAAGGGATCTTCTCCTTGGAAGCCTTGCGCCCGGCTTTCTCAAATTTCTCACGAACCTCGGCCATGCGCGCCTCGATCTCCTCCCGACTCACGACGCCCTGCTCGACGATCAGGTTGCGCACCGCACGGATCCATTTCTCATAGTAGGCGGTGCGATCGTACTGCTGCTGGCCATAGTCCTCGATCACACGGCGCATGCCGTCGACCGTGAAGGCGCGCTTGCTGGGACCGACGAGCAAACGCAGCATGGCATCCGTGCGCTTTTCCCACAGCGCTGGATCGTGCTCCTCCCGGTCGATCGATCCAAACTCCAATCCACCGACGTCGTGCGCGGCGCGTCCCCCTGCGCCTTTGCGCAGCATGGTCTTTCGCTTGGGTTGCGGCATGTGCTGGCTACCGTGCAAGAAAGTCCCGATCATGCCAGCCCTTGCTGCGGAATGCCAGTGCGCTGCTCGCGATCCATGGACGGGCATGCCCCGGTGCCGGCCCTGAGTGTGGCCTGGCGCAGCCCATGACTTGCGGGCGGCCGTGCTCTAAGGTGAGGCCAAGCAATAAGGAACAAGGCTGGTGGAAGGACGATCCGGGATGGTGACGCTCAAGGCGGATGCACTCGCCGCTCTCGTGCGCGATATTTTCGCCAAGGCAGGCTGTTCCGCCGCCGAGGCCGAGCGCATCGGCAGGTACCTGGTTTCCGCCAATCTGACCGGCCATGACAGCCACGGCGTCGTCCGTGTGCCTCGTTATGTGCAATGGAAGAAGGCCGGCGTCGTCGTCGCCGATCGCGCGGTGAGGATCGTCACCGAAACGCCCGTGCTGGCAGTGGTCGACGGCCAGCACGGCTTCGGCCAAACGGTGGCGCCGCAAGCGGTCGCGATCGGTATCAGGAAGTGCAGGGAGAATGGCCTCTCGATGGTCGCCCTGCGCAACGCCGGCCACATCGGCCGAGTTGGCGATTGGGCGGAGATGGCGGCGGCAGACGGCCTCGTCTCGGTGCACTTCGTCAACGCCTCGGGCAGCGTTTTGGTGGCTCCGTTCGGTGGCACCGAGCGGCGGCTGTCCACCGCCCCATTCGTCGTCGGCGTGCCGCGCCCCGGCCAGGCACCCATCATCCTCGACTTCGCCACCTCCATCGTCGCCGAAGGCAAGGTGCTGGTGGCAAGCCAGGGCGGCAAAGAGCTGCCAGACAACGCGCTCATCGATCGCGACGGCCGGATGGGCACCGATCCACGCCTGCTCTATGGCGACTACACTGCCACCGGTCCGCGCGATCATTCCAAGGGCAAGGGCGCCATCCGCGCTTTTGGCGAGCACAAGGGCTCCGGACTTGCCCTGATGTGCGAGCTGCTCGGCGGCTCCCTCACCGGCATGAAGGCCACGGGTGAGCACGGCGGCGGCGTGAGCGCCGACCGCTTCCGCGGCAACGGCATGCTGTCCTTCTATGTCGATCCCAAGACACTCGATCCGGAGGCGATGTTTCCCGACGACGTTGCGCGCTATATCGCCTACTTCAAGAGTGCCAAGCCGGCGATGCCCGGCAGCGAGGTGCTGATCCCCGGTGAACCCGAGCAGCGCACGCGCGCCCAGCGCGCCAGGGAAGGCGTGCCGCTTCCGGACGAGATCTGGGCCTCCATCCTCGCCACCGCGCGCGAGGTGGGCGTCGACGAGAACCGCATCCAGCAGGCCGGCGCCTGAGCCTGCGACCCTTCAAGTTTATGTGGAGACACGCCGTGATCGATGCCGCCCTGCTCGAAAAGCTGAAGGCCTACGACACACCCACCATCTGCAATGCGCTGGAAATCATCGATCCCGCCCGCCGCCTCACCGGCTTCACCATCAAGCCCCTGGTGTGCCCGTTCCCGCAGCTCCCACCCATCGTCGGTTACGCCAAGACGGCCTCCATCCGCTCCACGCATGCGCACGAGCTCGACCCCAAGAAGGTCCGCGAGCAGCGCATCGGCTACTATGAGTACATTGCCGGCACACCCGCGCCCGGCATCATGGTGATCCAGGATCTTGACGGCCCCGACGCCGGCTTCGGCGCCTTCTGGGGCGAGGTGATGAGCGCCGTGCACAAGGGCCTCGGCCTGCTCGGCGTCGTCACCGACGGCTCCATCCGCGACATCGATCAATGGGCGCCGGGCTTCCAGGCGCTGGCTGGCTCGATCATGCCGAGCCATGCCCATGTCCACCTTGCCGACTTCGGCAAGGAAGTCCGCGTCGCCGGCATGCTGGTGCGCTCCGGCGACCTTGTGCACGCCGACCGGCACGGCGCCGTTACCATTCCGGCAAATTTGGTCGAGAAGATTCCAGCTGCCTGCGATCTGCTCGCCCGCAGGGAAGCCGTGATCCTCGAAATGGCCCGCGCGCCCGGCTTCAATGTGGCCAAGCTGCGCGAGGCACTGGCCAAGCAGGACGAAATCCACTGACACTCTGGGAGAGAGACGTATGCGACCGAACACCCTCAAGAAGAAGATCGCCGACGGCGTGCGCTGTGTCGGCGGCTGGGCCGCCATTCCGAGCGCCTTTTCCACCGAGATTTACGCCGCCCAGGGTTGGGACAGCGTCACTCTCGACATGCAGCATGGCTCCCTCGACATCAACGACATCGTGCCAATGTTGCAGGCCATCAACGCCGCTGGCGATGCCACACCGCTGGTGCGCGTGCCCTGGAATGACCCCGCCTACATCATGCGCGTGCTTGACGCCGGCGCCTACGGCATCATCTGCCCGATGATCAACACCAAGGCGGAGGCCGAGGCGCTGGTGCGCGCCGGCCGCTACCCGCCCATGGGCGAGCGCAGCTTCGGGCCGTTCCGCGCGGCACAATACGGCGGCGCCGACTACTGGCAGCACGCCAACGAGGAGGTGCTGCTGTTCGCCATGGTCGAGACGCGCCAGGCGGTGAGCAACCTGGAGGAGATCCTGTCGGTCAAGGGCATCAACGGCGTCTACGTTGGACCATCGGACCTTTCCCTCAGCATGGGCAAGACCCCGACGCTCGATCCGACCGACAAGGATGTCCTCACGGCGATGGACATCATCCTCAAGACCACGCGCAAATGGGGCCACATCGCCGGCGTGCACACGGATGGCTCCAGAACAGCCCTCAAGCGGTTCGAAGAGGGCTTCCAGATGTGCACCATCCTCAACGACGTGCGGCTGCTGGCCATGGGCGCCGCCCAGGCCATCCGCGAGGTTCGCGGCCAGGCTCCGGCTCAGAAGGCAAAGACGTACTGATCGCCCCTCTCCCGGTTTCAGCAAGGGGAGAAGGGAGATGCGGCGTGCCGGTCTTCCGCCGGCCACACGAACGACGCAACGCTGCGTCCTCGGGCGACGATCAAGCGCCTCTCCGGGCAACGTGCAAATGCGCGTATAAGACGCCTTGACCGTCGCAGACACTGTTCCGCCGTCATCCTAAGCTTGCCTGCATAGGTGCCAGAGGGCACTCAAGGACGCAGGACAATGGGAGGTGCCAAGATGACGACAGACCGCCGCACATTCATGGTGACGAGCGCTGCGGCTCTTGCGACGGCAGCGCATGCGCCCGCGTTCGCCCAATCGGGCGACGCCGCATCCCGCAAAGCCAAGATCGACGCGATGCTGCAGAAGGCCGCCGAACAAGGCGACGTCCCGGGCGTCGTCGCCATGGCGACCGATCGGAACGGCACCATCTATGAAGGCGCCTTCGGCAGGCGGATCCTTGGCCAGCCGGCACCCATGACCGCCGACACGGTGGTGTGGATCGCCTCGATGACCAAGGCCCTGACGGCGGCCGGCGCCATGCAGCTCGTCGAGCAGGGCAAGCTCGATCTCGACGCCCCCGCAGCCAAGGTCGTTCCCGATGTCGCCAAGGCCGATGTGCTGGAGGGCTTCGGCTCCGACGGGCAGCCCCGCACCCGTAGACCCAAGCGCGACATCACCCTGCGCCACCTGCTCACGCATACGGCCGGCTTCAGCTATGACATCTGGAATGCCGATATCGGGAAGTACATGGAGGTGAAGAAGATTCCCGGCATCATCAGCTGCCAGAACGCCGCGCTGACGACGCCGCTGCTATTCGATCCCGGCGAGAGGTGGGACTACGGCATCAACATCGATTGGGCGGGCAAGATGGTGGAGGCCGTCAGCGGCAAGCGGCTCGGCGCCTACCTTGCCGAGAATCTCTTCGCGCCGCTTGGCATGACCAGCACCGCCTTCAAGATCACGTCCGATATGCGGACGCGTCTGGCCAAGATCCACCAGCGCGACGACAAGGACGCGTTCGCGCCGCAGATGGACCTGGAGATCCCGCAAGACCCGGAGTTCGAGATGGGTGGCGGCGGCCTCTATTCGACGGCGGGCGACTACCTGCAGTTCGTACGCATGATCCTCAACCGCGGCAAGGCCGGCGCTGCCCAGGTGCTGAAGCCCGAGACGGTCGACCTCATGTCGAAAAACAACATGGGCGACCTCCGCGTAATCCTCTTGAGGACCGCGGCACCGCCCCTGTCGAACGACGCGGAATTCTTCCCCGGTGTGGCGAAGGGCTGGGGTTTGAGCTTCCAGATCAACCTCGACAAGGCCCCGACCGGACGTCCTGCCGGCGGCCTCATGTGGGCGGGGCTGGCCAACTCCTACTACTGGATCGACCACACCACCGGCATCGGCGGCGTCTACCTCACCCAGATCCTGCCCTTCGCCGACAAGAAGTCCCTGCCCCTCTACTACGAGTTCGAGAAGGCGTTCTATTCCTGAACGGGCCGGGTGCGCGCTGCGTGCGGATGTGCAATTGTCATCCCGGCCGCAGCGCGCAGCGCGGAGAGCCGGGACCCAGGACGACCCGTGTTGCCCTAGGTCCCGGATATTTCGCTCACGCGAAATTCCGGGATGACAACGCATGACCGCACCGAAATCACCCCGCTTCGACACGTTGAGTCTGCACGCCGGCCAGCAGCCGGATCCGGCTACGGGCGCCCGCGCCGTGCCGATCTACCAGACCACCTCCTATGTGTTCGACGATACCGAGCATGCGGCGGGCCTCTTCAACCTGGAGCGCGCCGGGCACATCTATTCCCGCATCTCCAACCCGACCGTTGCCGTCCTGGAGGAGCGCATCTCCGCGCTGGAAGGCGGCGTCGGGGCGGTTGCCACCGCCAGCGGCCAGGCCGCCTTGCATCTCGCCATCGCCACGCTGATGGGCGCAGGCGGACACATCGTGGCCTCCGCCCGCATCTACGGCGGGTCGCACAACATGTTCACGCACACGCTGCCGCGCTTCGGCGTCACCACCACGCTGGCCGATCCGCGCGACCCCGAGAGCTTCGAGGCCGCCATCACCGACAAGACGCGCCTCGTCTTCGCCGAGACGCTCGGCAACCCGGGGCTGGAAGTGCTCGACATCAAGGCCGTTGCCGATGTCGCCCACAGGCACGCCCTGCCGCTGATGCTCGATTCCACCTTCACGACGCCCTACCTGTGCCGGCCCTTCGAGCATGGCGCCGACCTCATCATGCATTCCGCCACCAAGTTTCTCGGCGGCCACGGCATTGCCATTGGTGGCATCGTCATCGACGGCGGCCGGTTCGACTGGGCCGTCTCGGGCAAATTTCCGACCATGACCGAGCCCTACGCCGGTTACCACGGCATCTCCTTCGCCGAGGAGTTCGGCCCCGCGGCCTTCATCATGCGCGCCCGCGCCGAGGGTCTGCGCGACTTCGGCGCCTGCATGAGCCCCGCCAATGCCTTCTACCTCCTGCAGGGCATCGAGACCCTGCCCGTGCGCATGGCCCGCCACGTCGCCAATGCGGAGGCGGTTGCCGGCTATCTGGAGAAGCACCCGGCGGTGGCCTGGGTGAAATATCCGGGGCTTGAAAGCCACCCCGATCATGCGCTTGCCAGGCGGCAGTGTCCCAAGGGGGCGGGTGCGATCATGAGCTTCGGCATCAAGGGGGGGCGGAAGGCCGGCGCCAAGCTGATTGAGCGCCTGCGCACCTTTTCGCATCTGGCCAATGTCGGCGATGCAAAGTCGCTGGTGATCCATCCCGCCAGCACGACCCACCAGCAGATGAGCATTGAGGATCTCGCCAAAGCCGGCGTAGGCGAAGAACTGGTGCGCCTGTCGATCGGGCTGGAAGATCCGCAAGACCTCATCGACGATCTCGGTCAGGCGCTCGCCGCCTCGCAGAAGGGCTAACGTCATGGAGCTGAAGGTCGATGGGCGGCGGGTCTACGCAGCAACCGGCGGACGGCCGTTCGAGTCCACCAGGCCGGCGGTCATCTTCATCCATGGTGCCGGGCAGGATCATTCCAACTGGCAGCTCCCGGCGCGCTGGTTCGCCTGGCACGATCATGCCGTGCTCGCCATCGACCTGCCGGGGCACGGCCGCTCGGACGGGCCGCCGCAGGAGGCGATTACCGACATGGCGCAATGGATCGGCCGGCTGATGGACGCCGCCGGCATCAAGCGGGCGGGGCTCGTCGGCCATTCCATGGGCGGCGCGATCGCGAT
This sequence comes from Hyphomonadaceae bacterium, assembly GCA_019747815.1. Taxonomy (GTDB): domain Bacteria; phylum Pseudomonadota; class Alphaproteobacteria; order Rhizobiales; family Hyphomicrobiaceae; genus AWTP1-13. Next base: position 2,113 of record JAIEQJ010000040.1, on the reverse strand, counting down.
CGAGGCCGCGGCTGCATTTCCGGACCGCATCTCGCGGATGGCGCTGCTCGGCACCGCTTTGGCCATGCCCGTCAACGATGTCCTGCTCACCGCTGCACGCGAGGCGCCTGAGACGGCGCATCGGATGATCACGGCCTGGGCCCTGGGGCCACGGGCGAAAGTCGGCGGCAATCCCGCCCCCGGCCTCTGGATGTCCGGCGGCTCGATGGCCCTGCTCGGACGCAATCGGCCGGGTGTGCTGTATACTGCCTTTGCTGCCTGCAACCGCTGGCAATCCGGACCTGATGCCGCCCGGCGCGTGCGCTGTCCCGCACTGGTCATCATGGGTAGCAGCGACTCCATGACACCACCCAAGATCGGCCGCACCCTGGCCGAGGCGATTCCCGGCAGCCGCACTGTGACGATCCCCAACAGCGGTCACATGATGATGGCCGAAGCGCCGGATGCCGTGCTCGACGCCCTGATCGATTTCTTCGCCATGGCCGGAGCAGCCTAGTTCGCGCCTCGCAGGGCGCACGTCGACCCGGCGAGCGAATGTGGTTGGCCACACATGATTGGACCATAGAAGGCAACAATCCATGAACCTCACCGAGTACGCGCACTACGATGGTCTTGGGCTTGCCGAGCTGGTCGCCAGGAAAGAAGTATCGCCGAAAGAATTGGCCCAGACCGCGCTCAAGGCGATCGAGGCGATCAATCCGACAATCAACGCCGTGGTCGAAACGTATCCCGACCGCATCGAAACGCTGGATGAATGCACGCTCGGCAATGGCCCCTTCCGTGGCGTGCCTCTCCTCATCAAGGATGTGTTCGGTCACGAGAAGGGCCGCCGAATCGAGTTCGGCAGCCGCCTGTGCAAGGGCATGGTGGTCGAGGCCGGGACGTATCTCGTCGACATGCTGAAGGCCGCCGGCGTCAACATCATGGGCCGCTCGGCGGCGCCCGAGTACTCCATGTCCGCGTCCACCGAGAGCGCGATGTTCGGCAACACATCGAACCCTTGGAAGAAGGGCTATTCGGCCGGCGGCTCTTCCGGCGGCGCCCAGGCCGCCGTCACGTCCGGCATGGTGCCCATCGCGCACGGCTCCGATATCGGCGGCTCGATCCGCATCCCGGCCAGCCTGTGCGGCGGCGTCGGCCTGAAGCCGTCGCGCGGACGCGTCTCGATCGGTCCTGTCGCGGACGAGGGCGGCTTCGGCTATTCGATGAATTTCATCCAGGCCAAGACCGTGCGGGACGCCGCCGCCATGCTCGATTGCCTGGCAATCCCGCAGCCGGGCGATCCATTCATCATCCCGAAGCCCGGTGAGCCCTACGCGCAGCTCGCCGCGAAACCCGCGCCGAAGCTCAGGATCGGCATGGTGCTCAACGAGCTCGTCGGCGCGAAGGTCGATCCGGACGTGGCCAGCGCGGTCGAGGCGGCAGGCGCGGCGCTGGCGGCGATGGGCCACTCGGTGGAGCGAGCCCGTGCCGACATGGGCGGCGAGGCCACGCTGACGGCGATGGAGGACATCTTCTTCTTCGCCTTCGATGCGCGGCTGGACGCCTACGCTAAGCGCGTCGGAACCAAACCCGGACCCGATACGCTCGAGCCGGTGATCTGGTCGCTCTACCAGCATGCCCGGCAGATCACGCCAGCGCGCTTCATGGCCTCATGGTCTGCCGCCAATGCCGCGCGCCGCAAGCTCGGCGCGTTCTACGCCAAGCACGACATCTGGCTCTCGCCAACCACGTCGCGCGTATCCGAGCCGTGGGGCAACTACAATCTCTCCAAGCCCGGCGTAACAGCCGAGAACAACGCGCAGGAGCTGTTCAAGATCCCCTGCCAGTACACCATCCCGCACAACATCATGGGCACCCCGGCCATGTCGCTGCCCCTTGCCATGCACTCCTCCGGGGTGCCGATCGGCGTGCAGATCGCCGGTCGCCCGGCCGACGAGCACCTCATCCTGCAGCTTGCGGCCGCGCTGGAGCAGGCGATGCCCTGGCGCGACCGCGTCCCGCCACTGCACGTGTCGATGCTGTAAGTCTGGAAAGCCTCTCGAATCTTACTGTGTCATAAATTGTCGAATTGTGATAGGTAGCCGATTCCTGATTCGTTTGGGGGCGGCGA
>JAIEQJ010000042.1 GCA_019747815.1 Hyphomonadaceae bacterium | reverse complement strand
CAAAGCCGATCGACCGTGGGTCCAAAACCGCCGCCGCCTGATCCATCAGGCCGTCACCAAGAATTGGCGATAGCTCAGATCCTCGCAGCTGCCTTCAATGCCGCCATGCTGTTCGCGGTTGCGGCATACATCCTCTATGAAGGCTACAAGAGGCTCGTTGTGCCTCCTGAGATTCAATCCCTGCCGATGCTGGCTATCGCCTGCGCTGGTCTTGTCGTCAATCTCATGGCGATGCGCATGCTGGGGGGCGGAAAGGCAAAGAGCCTCGACATCAAGGGTGCCTATCTCGGTCTGGAGCGACATGCTGAGCTCCTTGGACGTGATCGGCGCTGCCGCGGTGATATGGCTCACGACCTGGACCTGGGTCGATGCGGTCGTGGCGATCGGCATCGGGCTGGGGGTTGCTGCCGCGGACCTGGACGCTTCTCAAGCAAACGCTCAATATCCTGCTGGAAGGCGTTCCTGAGGGGCTTGACCTGGAATCTATCGGTTCGGCTTTGAGGTCCGCTCAAGGCGTGCAGGACATCCATGATCTGCACGTCTGGGCGCTGACGAGCGAAATGCCGTCGCTTTCGGCGCATCTTGTGCTTGCCGACGGCAGCGCGCCTGGGCAGGTGCGCAAAGCGGCGCAAGCAATGCTCCGAGAGCGCTTTGAGATCACACATGTGACGCTGCAGACCGAGGTGGGCGATTGCCGGGAGGAGCGTCAGCAGCACGGCTTTCACTGATACTCAGAACACTGCGCGCGGCTGCAGGCGGCCACGTAGCTGAAGTGAAGACATATTTCATCCTCTTTGCTTGCGGCCAAGGTGACGCCTGGGACGCGCCCCGGGTGGGTGCTGATCTTGGGTTGCGCGCCGTCCTATGTGGCCGGCGCGCGTCTCGCGAAGTGCTCGTTGGCGTCCGGCCAGAAGTCACCCGCGATGGTCTAACGATTGATACTTGGTCAACGTTGGTGGAGAATTCAGGGCATTTGTCGAGCACTTCCCACAATGGCCGCGTGGCGAGCGCCCCACGGGAAGGCTAATGATCGAAGGCACCCATTGGACGCTGCTCGGCAGTGCCAGCGATCGCCGTGGGCTGCGATGGTCGCTCTCAGGCTATTGGCCTCTCCCGGCAGAAGCGGAAGCCCGTTCGCGGCCAGCACGGTGACCTGCACAGCCGAGGAGCGTAGACGGCTGGCCATAGGCCCCGTGCGGCAGATTGTGCAAACGAGCCAAGCGATGCCACATTCAGGGGCCGCGAAGCGTCTCGGTGGCCACCTGATAGTACGCGATCGCCTTGTCGATCAGCGGAGCGTTCAAGGGATGGTGCGCGGCCACCGGTAAGCCCGTTCCGGCAACAACGACACGAGCCCGTTGCTTGGGGGAAAGCTCGACGACCAAGCCCTGCTCCATGTAGCCCACGGTCAGGTAATTGGCCAGCAATGCTCGCTGGCTGCCACGCGTCTGACCCAGGATGTCCCGGCCGAAAAAACGTGACGTGTAGCTGATGTTGAGCAGCCCAAGAATGGTCGGCCCGACGTCGATCTGTGATGCGAGGGTGTCGATCACCCTCGGCTCGAGCCAATTCGGCCCATAGATGATGAAGGGGATGCGATAGTTCTCCGGCGGCAGATCGGTTCGGCCCCGGCCGTGCGAGGTGTGATCGGCCACGAAGACGAACAGCGTGTCCTTGAACCAAGGGCGCGTCGCTGCGTGGTCCATGAATGTGCCGATGGCCCAGTCGGCGTACTTGACGGCACCGTCGCGTCCCGATCCCGAGGGAATGTCGATGCGCCCGGAGGGGTAGGTGAAGGGCCGGTGATTGGACGTGGTCAGCACGTGCGCGAACGCCCTTCGGCCCGCTGCGACGCGCCCGTCGATCTCGCGCAGGACCTGCTTGAACAAATCCTCGTCGGCGATGCCCCAGATCGTCTCGTGCGAGATATGCTCTTTGGCGACCATGGTGCGGTCGATGACGGTGTAGCCGTTGCCGCCAAAGAAGTCGTTCATGTTGTCGAAGTAGCTGTAGCCACCGTAAATGTAGAGCGGCTCGTACCCTTGGTCACGAAATACTCCGCCCAAAGTTTGGAAGCCCTTGTTGTTCCTGCGCATGAGCACGGCGTGCCCGGGCGTTGGTGGGATGGACAGAGAGATCGCCTCCAGACCGCGCACCGTTCGCAACCCTGTCGCGTAAATTTGCGTGAACATCAGCCCCTGGCGTGCAAGCCGGTCCAGGTTGGGTGTCAGGCCTTTCTTGCCGCCAAGGGACTCAACATAGTCTGCGCCGAGGCTCTCCATGGTCACCAGCACGACGTTGAGGGCTCGGCGCTCGCCCGAGGCGGTTACCGTGCGTTCGAGCGGGTGACGTTCTGACGCGAAGGATAGGGAGGAGTCGTCAACTGCGACCACCTCCTGGCGGAGGTCGCGCAAGGCATCTTCGCGCGGCCGCGTTTTGTAGAATATGCGGTAGTCCAGGTCGTTGCTGCGGAAGGCACGTGCGAACTCGTAGTAGCCGTTGCCGGCCAGCTCCCGCGCCGACACCGAGGCCAGCGCCTCGCGCGGCGCGTCTGCGACGAGCCAGAAGGAGGCGGCGGGCAGCATCAGGACGATACCTGTCACCGCCAGCCGGTGGGACAGGGGCCCGCCCTCGGCAGAGGCCTTCCGCCAAAGGGGCCTGCGAACAAGCGCAAATATGCCAAGGGCTGCCACGGCGAGCCCGAATAGCATAGTGGCAATCGGGTAGGACTCGCGGATGTTGCCCACCACCTCGCGGGTATAGATCAGGTAGTCGACGGCAATGAAGTTGAAGCGCGACGAGAACTCGTTCCAGAAGAGGAATTCTGTCACCGCCGTAAACAGCACACCGAATAGCAGGAAAAGAAAGAGGAGACTTGCTGCTACGCCGTGCGCTCTGCGCCCCCAGCCACTGTTGGGAAGGACGAGCGCGAGCAGACCGAAAGGCACCAGGACATAAGCGGCGGCGGCGAGGTCGTAGAGAAGGCCGACGGCAAGAATGGATATCGCTGGGGCAGGGGCAAAGTTGGCAGGTTCGGCCTCGAACATCATCAAGGCAAGGCGGGTGGCACCGCCGGCGGCCAGGAACAACGCGAGGACCCAGACCAGAAGGACGTAGCGCCCGGGGACAAATCGCAAGGCGGACATGAGTGAAGCTCGAAGGGCAATTGCTGTCAGTCTCGGGGCATGTCTCTGTACGATCGGCACAATGCGGCGGCGTCAGGGCAGGCGGAGCAATATGGGCAGGTACCCCTGTCGCTGCAGCTGCTCGATGACTTCGCTGGCGGGAATGGCGAGGAGAAACAGGGTCGCGTCAAGGAAGGTGCGCAAGATCAGATGCGGGGTAACCATCAATCCTTGGGCATCCGTCCAGCCCTCGAGGCGAGGCAGGAAGGCAGGAACCCGCTCAGCGTAGCGGCGATATTCGGCGCCGAACGTCTCGGCCAGGACTCTCTCCTCGTGCTGAGTGACATTCCAGAACACGGCAAATGTGGCCGCACCAACAACGCCGGCAATCGCGATGCTGCCCGATTGTGCGCCCACGCCAAAGGCGCCGAGGGTGGTGAAGGCGTAGAGCGGATTGCGGCAGATCGAATAGGGACCAAGTGCCACCAGCTCGCGCTTCTTTCGCCCGCCAATGTAGAGCGTGCACCAGGTGCGCCCGAAGATGCACACGAAGATCAGAGCGATGCCGATCCACTCGATGGTCTTGTACACGACCTTCGCCGTCGGCCACCAAGCCGAGCCTGTGAACAGCGAGCACAGCGCGGCCAGACCAAACATCCCCCATAGGATGCGCTTGCGCCGCCGTTGAAGCTTCTGGAGGTCGACGGCCGGCTGTGCTGGTGGGGCGCCGGTTGGCATGGCACGCTACTCGGCCGCAGCGGCCTCAGCAGGGCTGGCAGGCCGAAGAGGAGCTATCTGCCACTACTGCTTGAATCGGGCCTGACCGGATTTGCCTTGCGCCGTCTTGAGCGTGACGGCAACGGCGGCTCCCTTGGGAACCGGATTCTTCGCCTCTCCCTTCAGAACGTTCTGTCCCGACGAGGACAACATCACCGTCTCCTGACTGGCCCCGGCGCTGATGAGCGCCGATGCGGCAAAGCCTTGGGCAGAAACCGGTTTTTCTGCTTCGTCGAAGATGTAGATCGTCAATGTCTTGCCGGAGATCACCAGCTCGGCATGGACGCCGGCCACGTCCTCCATTTGACCGCCGTTAGGGCCTTTGCTGCCGTGCTTATGCTGCTGTGCGATGGCGGACGCAGTCAGCAACAGAGCGGCGGCGGTCAATAGCAGCGCATACTTCACGGTGCTCCTCCTTCGTTTGCTACTGTGGCACTAGGCTCGGGCTGCTCATTGTTCGTCCTGTCGCGCCGGAACAGCACATAGAGTGCCGGCAGGACGAGGAGTGTCAAAACGGTCGAGGAGATGATGCCCCCGATGACGACGGTGGCGAGCGGCCGCTGCACCTCGGCGCCGGGGCCAGTGGCAATCGCCATGGGCACGAATCCGAGCGAGGCTACGAGCGCAGTCATGAGCACCGGGCGCAGCCGCGTCAGCGCACCTTCCTGCACCGCCTCCACAAGGGAGCGCCCTTCGGTGCGCAGCTTCTCGATGAAAGCGATGATCACAAGTCCGTTGAGCACGGCCACGCCAGAGAGCGCGATGAAGCCGATGCCAGCGCTGATGGAGAGCGGAATGTCGCGCAAGAGGAGCGCGGCCACTCCTCCCGTCAGGGCCAGGGGCACACCGCTGAACACGAGCATGGCGTCGGCCGCCGAGCCCATGCTCATGAACAGCAGAACGAAGATCAAGAGCAGCGCGACGGGGACAACGATCGCGAGGCGCTTGGTGGCGGCCACGAGGTTCTCGAACTGGCCGCCCCAGCCGATCCAGTAGCCCGCCGGTAGTTTGACCTGTTCCTCGATCCGGCGCTGGGCTTCTGTGACGAAGGACATGAGATCACGCCCGCGCACGTTGGCGGTCACCACCACGCGGCGCTTGCCGTTCTCGCGGCTGATCTGGTTGGGCCCCGGCGCAATCTCGATTTCGGCCACGGCCGACAGGGGAACATAGCGGATCTGCGCAAGCGGCGAGTTGCCCCAACCGGTGCGCACCGTGTTGATCGGCCCCTCGGAGGACGGCAACGGAATGGGCAGCGCCCGGATCGCATCGGCATCCACCCGCAGGTGCTCGGGCAACCGCACGACGATTGCAAAGCGGCGGTCGCCCTCGAAGACCAAGCCGGCGTTCTTGCCGCCCACTGCGATCTCCACCATCGCCTGCACGTCCGCGACGCTGATGCCGAACCGCGAAAGAGCAGAGCGGTTGAGCTTTACAGTGAGAACGGGCAGACCGGTCACCTGCTCGGTCTTCACATCCGCCGAACCGGCGATGCTCGCCAGGATCGCCTGCACTTGGCTTGCAATCCGCAACAGCACGTCGAGATCATCGCCAAACACTTTGACGCCGACGTCGCTGCGCACACCTGAAATCAGCTCGTTGAAGCGGAGTTGAATGGGTTGCGAAATCTCGTAGTTGCTCCCCGGTATGTCCTCGGCAGCCTTCTCGATGTCTCGGACCACGTCGGCCTTCGACTTGTGAGGTTCAGGCCACTTCTCGCGCGGTTTCAACATCACATAGCCGTCGGAAATGGACGGTGGCATGGGATCGGTCGCAACCTCGGCCGTTCCCGTCCGGGCGAACACCTCCTTGACTTCGGGCAGCTGCAGCAGCCGCTTCTCCAGTGCCGCCTGCATCGCGACAGATTGCGTGAGGCTGGTTCCGGGTACGCGCAGCGCCTGTACGGCTGAATCCCCTTCGTCGAGGCTCGGGATGAATTCGCCCCCCATGCGCGACGCAGCAAATCCGGTGGCGACGACGAGGAGGACGGAAAGCCCGGCCACAAGACCGCGATTGCGAATGGAAGCGCCGAGCAGCGGGAGGTAGATGCGGCGCGAGCCCCGCATGAACCAGTTTTCTGTCTCCGAAACGCGTCCGGTGACGAAAAGTGCGATGGCGGCCGGGACGAAAGTGACGGATAGGAGCGCCGCCCCCAGAAGCGCCATCAGCACCGTCAACGCCATGGGCTGGAACATCTTGCCCTCGACACCGGCGAGCGTGAGAACCGGCAAATAGACGACGGCGATAATCATCGTGCCGAATAGGCTTGGCCGAACGACCTCGCGAGCGCCCGCGACGACAGTCTCGAAGCGCTCGGCCCGCGTCAGCAGGCGTCCGCGGCGGTGCTGCTCTATCCCCAGCAGGCGCAAGCAGTTCTCGACGATGATGACGGCACCGTCGATGATGATGCCGAAATCGATGGCACCTAGGCTCATCAGGTTCGCGCTCACCCGGTTTTCAATCATGCCGGTGATCGTGAAGAGCATCGAAAGGGGGATGACGCAGGCCGTTACGATGGCGGCGCGAAAGTTGCCCAGAATGAGGAAAAGTACGGCGATGACGAGCAGCGCGCCCTCGGTGAGGTTCTTCTCCACCGTGCCGATCGTTGCCTCGACGAGGCGAGTGCGGTCGTACACCGTACGCGCGACAACACCTTCTGGAAGCGATTTCTCAATTTCGGCAAGCTTAGCGCCTACCCTTTGCGCGACGACACGGCTGTTGTCCCCGATCAGGAGCATCGCGGTGCCAAGGACAGTTTCTTGTCCGTTCAATGTCGCAGCGCCCGTGCGCAAATCCTGGCCTTCGCGCACTTCGGCAACATCCGCGATGCGCACCGGAATGCCGCCGCGGGCGCCGATCACGACGTCCTTGATCTCATCGACAGTGGCGACTTGCCCGGGCGTACGAACCAGGTACTGCTCGCCGTTCCGTTCGATGTAGCCGGCGCCGACGTTGGCGTTGTTGGCTGCGAGCGCCGTCATCACGTCGCGGAAGCCTAGTTTATAGGCCATTAGGCGCGTTGGATCAGGCAGGACATGAAATTGCTTCTCGAACCCACCGATGGTGTTGACTTCGATGACACCGGGCACAGTGCGCAGCTGCGGCCTTATGATCCAGTCCTGAATGGTCCTGAGATCGGTGGCCGTGTAAGGTTCGCCATTCGCTTTGCGGGCGTCCGGCCGGGCCTCAGCGGCGAACATGTAGATTTCGCCGAGGCCCGTGGAAATGGGCCCCATCGCCGTTTCGAGGCCTGCAGGCAATTGATCCTTGACCTGCTGGATGCGCTCGTTGACGAGCTGGCGTGCGAAGTAAATGTCCGTACCATCCTTGAAAACGACGGTGACCTGACTCAGGCCATAGCGCGACAGCGAGCGCGTATAGTCGAGGTGCGGCAGCCCGCCCAAACCCAGCTCGATGGGAAATGTTATTCGTTGCTCGACCTCCAACGGCGAATAGCCCGGAGCCCTAGTATTAATCTGCACCTGGACGTTGGTGATGTCGGGCACCGCATCGATCGGCAGGCGCGTGAAATTCCACGCGCCGAAGGTTGCCATGCCGAGCACGGCCATCATCACCAGCCAGCGCTGGCGGATGGAAAAGGCGAGAATGGCCTCGATCATGAGGCGCCTCCTGCGGGCGGGCGCCCCGCTTCACCAACGCGTACGAAGTAACGGAGAGGCGTCGTGAAAATCACGCCGTCACCCTTGTGCCCCGTCCAGGCCGCTGCGGCGATAACATCGCAAATCTGCGGGGCTGCCTCGCCTCGGCATACGATCTGCAATTGCAGGTGACGCAGGTAAGAAAAGTCGTATTCGGTAGCTCGGTACGTACCGCCCGCGCCACGCCCGCGACCCTGACCGCGGACTTCGGTCAGGGAAAAGCCGGGGAACTCGGGCAGGTCGTGCAGTGCGCGCACGACGCTTCCCTCCATGTGCGGCTTTATCAACGCTGTGACGACGACGAACTCGGGGTCAGTGCTCATGGGCAGCGGTTCCCTTGGCCAGCTCCGCCTTGATGACGAAGCTGTTCTTGGCGGCGTAGAGGTCCCCCGGAAAGAGCCCGAACACGATCTCCACGTGCTCGGGATCGCGGTCGCCGGTCTTGACGTCGCGCGGCTCGAAACTGTCGCCGTTACGGACGAACACGACGGTGCGGTTCTCGAGCGTCTGCAGGGCGTTGGTCTTGACCGCGATGTCCACCGGTTTGGCCGCGAGCAGCACGCGGCCCGTGACGAACAGGCCCGGACGCAGGCGGAGTTCGGCGTTGCTCACCACCGCGCGGGCGAGCGAGCTCTGCGTATCGCTACTGCCAACCGGTGACACATAGGAGATCTTTGCTTCTATGTGCGTGCCGCCGTCCTCAGCATCAATGAGGACCGTGTCGCCGGCGCTCACGCGGCCCAAGTCGCGCCGGGGCACCGACAAGTCGACCCAGACTGTCGAAAGATCCGTGATGGTGAAGGCCGGCTTCTGTTCTGAGGCGTAATCGCCGAGCGACACCTGGCGGTCGATGATGGTCCCGGCAATTGGGGCTCTCAGCTCGTATGAGGTCAAGCTTTGATTGCTTTCGATGGAGCCCAGTAGATCGCCTTTGCTGACCTTGTCGCCAATGCGCTTGCGTACATCTCGCACGATACCCGGAAACCGCGGGGTCACCTGCACCAGGTTCTCCTGATTGGCCTGGATGATTCCATTGAGGAGCAGGCCGCTCTTGAGGACGGCGGGCCCAGCTTTTTCCAGCTCAATGCCGGCGGCCGTGACCTTGGCATCGCTGAGCTCGACCGCGCCCTCGCCGTGGGCGTGTCCGCGTTCGCTCTCTGCATGGCCACTGGGGATGCGCGCACCTCCGGCCGGCGTGCGCTGATAGTAAAAGATCAGCCCTCCGAGAAGCAGCGCGGCAACGGCGAGAATAACACTACTGCGTACGATACGGCTCATCTGGTTCTCTCGCGGGTGAGGCGCAGCGGTGTTCCTGTCAGGCCTTCGATGGTGGCGACCGAGGTATGGAAGTTCATCAACGCTTCGAGCTCGCGGAGCGAGCCTTGGGTGACAGTGTTCTGGATGTCGAGCACCTCGAGCAGCGTGAACCGGCCCTGCGCGTAGCCGCTCTCGATCGCCTCGGCGGCGCGGCGGGCGTTGGGCAACGCCGCGGTGCGCAGGATGTCGATCTCCCGCGCGGCGCCGGCGAGCGTCTCATAGGCGCGTCCGAGCGTCAGGATAAGGGCGAGCTTGTTGGTGGCCCATTCCGCCTGGACTTTGGCGCGTGCTTCCTGCGCCGCGACGATCCCGCCGATATTGCGATCGAAGATGGGAAGCGGTAGCGAGAAGCTGAGCCGCATAGCGTCGTCGCTGGTCTCATTGAAGTGGCGCCAGCCCACGCCGACGCGCAGGTCCGGGTAAGGCCTGAGTTGGGCGAGGATCAGCTCCGCGTCGCGGCGGGCGCGGACCGCAGTAAAGCGCACCAGTTGCGGGAGCGTGTCGATCACCTCCAGCACGGTCTGGAACGGCGGCGGGCTGCCGACCCGAGCGAGGTTGCCCGCCACACGGGCAAAATCCGGCACAGTGGCGCCCATCAACGTCGCGAGCTGGCGCCGCGCAATGGCGAGCATCGTGCGCGACCGTTCGCGGTCCGCTCGCACGAGATCGGCGGCGGCTTGCGCGCGCGCCGTCTCGCCAGGGGACGAGGCTCCAGCTTCCACCCGCCGCTGCAGCAAAGGCGTGAGCCGGTCGAGTGCCGCGATCTGGGCATCCAAGATCTGAATGCGGTGCTGCGCTGCGAGCACGGTGAAGAATGCCACCGCCGTATCCGAGGAGATCTCCAGCCGCAGCGCCTCGAGCTCCAAAACACTGCTGTCGACTTCGGCTGCGGCCGCCACGACGCGCGAGCGCCGCTTGCCCGGAAACTCGAACAGTTGACTGATCTGCAGGGTCGTTTCGGCAGAGTGAAGGCCGTGGTATTGGCCGCTTCCGAACGCGTTGTCGATCTCGTAGGAGAGCTCGGGATTGGGTCTCACGCCGGCCTGGATCTCCTTGCCGGTGGCAATGCCGACATCGAAGCGGGCCGCGTGCAGCCGGGGGTTGGCCGTAAGGGCGCGTTGCACCGCGCTACCAAGCGTGAGCGGCCCGGTGCTTTGTGCCCAAACCCTGGCCGGCACGGTAAATACCAGCGCCGCGCCAATGGCGCAGCACAAGGCCAAGCGCGTTTGCCCTGGCTTCGGAAGCCAAGAATCACTGAGTCTTGTTGCAGATGGCCGAGCGCACATCATCAGCGGTCCTTCTTTGACAACCGCGGTCTGGCGACCGCACCGTCAAATAGACGCAGTTACCCTGATGAGTTCAGCGAGGGGGCCGAAAGAGCGTTGTTGCGAGCGGCCGACCAAGATCTGCGGATGAGCCCAGTCCGTAATCATTTACCAGCGAAGGAACCGCCAGGACTGCCTCCGGCATCGGCATTGCAGAAGCCATCAAGTGGCAGACCGGGCAGACGCGAGCATTCTCATCCTGATCCCGCGGCGCCGCCGGCGCAGCGCCGTCCGGGGCAGGTTGAGCGCCGAGGTCTGCAAGCGCGACGGTTGCGGCGGGGGCGGCCGCGTGCAGGGCATGGATTGACGAGGCGCTCAGCGCCACGACGAGCAGGCACGCAAGCATCTGTCGCCAACGTCGACCCATTCGAGCAGTCCAACCCCTTCGAAGGCTAGGATTTTGCATTATACCAGATTCTTGAGCAGCTTAAAGCCGCAACTTCTCAACGCAGACGCCGCACGCGATTTCTTGACATTTTGGACATGAATGGCGCGTAGTACCAGGATGTCGCAAACAGGTCGCTGGCGCTCATCATTTCAGATGGAACCCTCATATGTGTCGTTGAGAGCACATGTGTCATTGAGAGCACACCCTGTAGATCACATTGGCTGGGTGCTATAACGGCGTGCGTGCTGCAGCACGTCAGAACGACCGCCCTAGCAGTGCGCCTGTCCTAAGCAGCATCTGGGGGCTGTCTGACTGCAGGAGCACGCTCATACTGCGTGGCGCCAACTCTCCAAGGCCTCGCACGTGTTCAATCGGCTGTGGTGATGGCCCTCCAGAGACGTAGCGAATGAGACGGCGCAGCACTGCTTCATACCATTCCTTCCGACGGTGCGGTGGACAACCCCTTGCTAAGAACCGGGGTCGCGGCATTCTTGGCGCGAACATGAAACTGCTCTTTGTCGGTTTGAGCGGCCTCACTCTATCGATCGGATGGCTACTCTCCGAATATGCCGAAAGCCCGCGCTGGCTTGCGCTGTCAGTCCTGGTCGCCTCCTCCGTGCGTGGCCTCAAGCATCGCGCGCAGCTCGGGGCGCAACACAAGCACCATCAGGATGGCTGGCTGATCGTCAATCGCCCCATTATCGTTTGGATCAGTGATAAGCGCCGGTGTGGCGATGACGATGTCTATGCCCCGCGCCAATGAATGCCCACGACCAATGGAAAGCGAAAGGTGGCCATGAGCACGGGCGACGGGGATGGCCCGCGCAAGAATGCGGCAAGAGCGTCGGCAGGCAATGGGGGAGCCTATTCGCGGTTGCGTTGAACACACCAAAGACAACCACGACCGCATGGACAGCTTGCGAGGAGCTTCCCCACCTCATTCAATCGGATTTCGTGCCTCGCCGCATAGTGGCGAGTGGCCCGGCAACGCGCCACGGCTGCAGTGCCGCCGGAGACATGGTCCGAGCCGCTATCCCAGTCGCCACGAACTGTGGCCCTACTTCACGCGCTCCACATGGGCGGCCCTGCGCGGAACGAGGTGAACGTGGTACGTGCCTTCCTCACATTTTAGAATCCACCCTCTTTTCGCCTTGCCGTGCTCCACCTCTCGATCGGCACTCATTGGTCGGCTGCAGGGGAAACCCCGTCTGCGGACCTGCATTGCGATGATCTCTTGCGACACGTTGTCAGCAGCTTCGGCCCGGGATAAGACGGCGTCGCCTCCGTCGACCGTATGGACCATTGCCGGCAACGCAACTGCGAAGAACAGACACCCATTCATCGTCCTCATGGCACCATCCTCCGAGGACAGCGGCGGGGGACGCTCAGGCCGGTTCCTCTCGCCTCCGCAACCGGTTTCCGGAAGCGCGATGCCTTCCGGCCTTGAGCGCCTCTTCGCCCTGGCGAGATTTCATATCTTCACCGCGCCTCACTTAGCGTCCCCTTCAGTCGCTGCCTCATGATCAGCCGCATATTCTACAGGCGAGTCTCGTGCGGGGGCCACCCGTCAATATTGCCTGGACGTCCGCGGGCATCATCAAACTGGGAGATCCTCCACTTGTCCTCGTGCTGATCAGTGGTGCCCATGCCCATGATGGTGATGATGATGGCCGAAAAACAGATCGATTCCCGGGCCATAACCGTAAGGATAACCGTAGGCGTAATAGGGCAGGCCGTAATAGCTCGGACCGTAGTCATAGTAACGATAGTAAGGCGCTCCGTCGTAGCGGTATGGACGCACATAGCGGCGGCTATGCCGATGCCCGTGGCGCCACGCCCTACGCCGATGCACCGTTTCAACATTCGAGAACTCACCAGCGACCGCTCTGAGAACGGCACTCACACCACTCGGCGCAGCCTGGGCGCTGCCGATTGAACCGTTGAGCGCCAAGGCGGCGACTGCTCCAAGAGCCCAATGGGTTGTTTTCATTGGTTTCCTCCTTTAGATCGGGCAGCGAGGAACCCGAGCCCGTGCTGCGAGCGATGGAAGTAGGCAAATTGCGCCTACTTTTTGGTTTGATTTGGACCAACCGAGGTTCCTGCGGGCTGTCGCTCGGCGTGCGCGACCGTGGCCATCACCGGCTGAGCCCACGATCTCGCTGCATGCCGAGCTGCCATGAAACGCCCATCCCACGAACGATGCCGACGACCTCGCGGCCGCGGTGGCTTTGCAGGATGGCCCGCCACGGCACGAGGGTGAACTGCTGGTCGTGCTGGATCACCGCGAACTTGCCACTGGTCAGCGTTATGGCGCGGCGGTAGGTGCCTCGGACGACTGAACCGTCGCGCGCCGGGACATAGGTCCTGCCGTCGGTACGCTTGGCGGCGAGGTGCTGTCCGACGCGATCGACCTCGCGCCGCTGCAGGGTGGCCAGCAGGTCGGGCTGGTACTGGACGCCGCCATCGTCGCGCCGCTTGGCCAGGCCATGGGCGATAAGCTGGTGCTGGCGTCGCTCCAGCGCCTGTTGGACCTGATGGCCGAAGCCCATGGGGGCGGTCTCGGCGCGATGCCGGCCGACCAGCTGCCGGTCGAGCCAGGTGGCGGCCTCGGCCGTGATCTGGCGGTCGAGTGCGACGACCGAGTGCACCTCGACGACAAGCTTGCGGGCCTCGCGCTCGTCGTAGGCTGCGGCACGCTCCAGGAAGTCGCGTGGGATGTCCCAATGGTCAGCATCGAGGCGGCCGACAATGCCCGCGCGCCGCAACGCTTCTAGCCGCCGGACGTGAGCCTCTATGTGGTCCTCGACATCGCCACCGGGAATGCGCGCGGTCATCCTGGCGATCTCGTAATGCTCGCGGGGCTCGTAGAACCCGTCGTTGCGGGCGGCGTAGGCGGCGATGGTCTTGTCCACGGATCGCGCCGAGGGCTCGCGGCCGACGGTCAAGATGGCACCGATCCTCGCCTCGTCGGGCACCAGCGCGGCGGTCAATTCGACGTAGTGGACCCGGGCGTCAATGCCATCGACAACCAGGTAGACCTTGTCGCCCAAGCCGTCGCCGGCGAGGCCCTTGCCCACAAGATGGCCGGTGACAGAGGTCCGCGGGACATCGCGGTGGATCGCATAGTTGGCGACGGAGCGGTGGGCGGCCTCCTCGCCCAGGGCGTCGCGCATGAGGTTGAGCGTGTCGATGCGCTCGCCGAGCTGCGTAAGCATCGGCTTCAGCTTGGGCGACAGGTCCCACACCCCAGGCTCTATGGGTGTTGCCAACTGCATGGCCTCGAGCTTCTCGAGGCGCGAGATCAGCAGATGCCGGTTGACCCGGACCAGATAGCTTTGCCCAGGGCTGATGCGCAGATCGACCCGGCCATCCTGGGCCTCGTCCAGGAGCGTGCGGTCGAGGCGGGTGAACCGGTCGTGGTCGACCTCTTGGCCGAGCTTCTGCTGCACGTCCAATTCGCTCTGCCGCCCGAGCTCGCGGGTAACGAGGTCGCTCGCCCGGGCGCGGATGCCGTGGGCGATGTAGTTGCCGGCGATGTAGAGGATCTTGCCCTCATCCGTGACGCCGCGGACCACCACATGGGTGTGCGGGTGGCCGGTGTTGTAATGATCGACCGCAACCCAATCGAGGGTGGTGTCGAGGTCTTGTTCCATCTGCCCCATCAGCCGGCGCGTGAAGGGCTTGAGGTCGCCGAGCGCGACGCCATCCTCGGCAGCCACGATGAACCGGAACTGGTGGCGGTCCTCCCGGCCGCGCTCGGTGAAGGCCTTGGGGTCGGCCTCGTCCTCGGAGGCCGAGTAGGCATGGCCTCGGCGCCCGTCCAGCGTGACCCCCTCGCGCTGGAGATAGCGCAAATGCGCCGCAATGGCTTGGCTCTCCACACCCTTGAGCTTGATCACCCGCGCCTTGACGATGACGCGGCGGGCCCTGAACCGCATGCCGGAGCCATCCGACGTGTCAGCGTAGAACTCCCAGCCCCCGTGGCCTTCGAGGGCCGCAGCCGCCTCGCGTCCTCGGCCGCGGGCATTGAAGCGGCCACTCGGCTTGCGGCCTCCTGGTGGCCGCAGCAGGCGGCGCAGGTCGCCGCCCTGCTCGGCCACCGGGCGGAGGATCAGCGCCGTTGTCGTGCGCGGTCCTTTTCGGGGGCGGCCACGCGGATTTCCGAGGTGAGGTTTGAAATCATCCGACTCGTCTTTCGACATGCCATCGAATTGGCGCGCCGTTACGGAAATGCAAGGATGCGCAACGTTTCTCAATTATAACGCTTTGAGTAATCATTGCATTTTCAATTGGTGACGTCACCCTGGCGTCAACGGCGAGCTCGTCGGCATCTCTGACGTTGTGGAAAGCCATGTGCAGACAACAGCTTACGTCAGTTTAGGCCGAAACGCGAGTTTCGCTTTATCTTGCTCTCACAATTCCCTTCACTAAACTTCCCGCAACTTCCCGGATATTCACTTCTGACCCATCCAAATAATTTCAGGTACGCCTCTCGTATTCATTTCACGGCCACTATTCGATCACAAGTTTCAATCTCCATTTCAAAGTACCGAACCGGATTGGGGCGGCGTGTCGCGCGTCAGCGCGAGACGCCGCGTGCGCTATCCCAGGAGGAAACGATGCTCATTGCGCACAGTGAACGACCGACCCCGCTCCAGGCCATGCGGTGGATGTCGCAGACATCACGCCTGGCCTCCGTCCCTTCGGAGCCGCCATCGCTCGCTTGTCCCACCCCGCAGGGGCGAGCGGTGGCGGCGGAGAAGAGACGGCCCGTCCCTTTGGTGAGCCGGAGCGAAGCCCAGTGCCACGCGTGATAACACCTGATACGGCATGAGCGCCGCCATGACGCTCTCGCGTGCCTCATGTGTTGCAGCCGGCCTTGCCGCTGGGCTCGTGGGTGCACTTTGGCTCGACGGCATCACACCGCTTTTCAGCGCTCCTGACGGATGGACGATCGCGGAGGCTGTTACCGCTGTGGCAACGTCCGCCGTGGCGATGCTCGCAGCGGCGTTCGGTGCGCTCATAGTCTCCGACTGGCAGACCGATGTGCAAAGCCGTCACGATTGGGCGCAACTCGGGCTGACGCCGGCGCACGTGAGCGTTGCGGTGGAGTTGGCAGCGGCGAGCGACATCAGTCCGCGCTATCCGGCACCCACAAGTGATGAGGCGCTGCGGCAGGTGTTTCGGGCCTATCGTGTCGCGGCGCAGATGACGCGCAGAGTGCAGGTCCCTGCCCGATCCGCCGAGCGCGCTTCCGCGCAGCTCGAGCCGGACCAAGCGGGCGACGCCGGAGCAGCATCGGACGCCGATGCGTCCAAGTGCGCTTCGCCAAGGGCGGTCGGCACGCCACTGGCGACAGCGCAGGCCTCGCGGAAAAGCAAACGTCGTGAGAAAGTCATGGCTGGGCGGTTGCGCCTTGTTGCCAACGGCGCGGCGTGGCCGCGCTGGACAGGGTGCATCAGTCCGCCGGCAGAAAGGGCGGTTGAAGTCATTGTTCTGAGCGCCAACCAGGATCATCGGGCCCAGCCCCAGCCGGACGCTTCTGTTGGCCCCGATGGCGCTGATCGCACGGCGCGACCTGCCTGCCGTGGCCCGCCGCAGGTCGTAGCGCGTCGGCGCGAGGCTACCGGGTCAACGATAGAGCGACGATGGGGCGGCAGCGCGAATGCGTCACCCGACGACATCATCGTCCATGACGATCTCGGACCGCAGATTCCGATCTGCGCTGCCGAGCTGGAGGTGATCGAGACCTATCTTGGTCGCTTGCTCGATGACGTGCTCGCCTCGTCCACAGACAAGCCCGGTTCGGACAAGGGCTGAGCGGCATCGCAAAAGACGCTGTGACGAGGCGGCCCTATGCCGAGGTTCTATCGGCTGCCGTCAGGTCCCTAGGGCATGTGCTCAATTGGCCGCATGGTAGAACTGCCCCTCACAGCTGACAGACTCCCTGCACCGCAACCAACGGTGAATTCGTGCCGATTTTGTTGCAGAAGTCGGTTGCCGTGATCCGCGAACCGTGATTCACGGCGCAAGAAGCGATGCGGCAGCGGGGGCTGGCGATGATGGGGCAGCTCAAGCGGGATCAGGGGCAGCTGTTCTATTCGTTCTGCCTGGATGAGGTCGTTCCACCCGATCACCGCGTGCGCGAGATCGCTGCCGTGCTGGACCTGTCCTGGGTGCACGGTGAGCTTGCGCCGCACTACTCGCATCTCGGCCGGCCGTCGATTGATCCGGTGCTCATGATCCGGATGCTCATTGTCGGTTACGTGTTCGCCATCCGCTCGGAGCGGCTGCTGTGCCGCGAGGTGCAGGTCAACCTGGCCTACCGGTGGTTTTGCGGCCTGAGCATCGAGGACAAGGTTCCGGACCACTCGGCGTTCTCGCGCGCCCGCAACGAGCGCTTTCGCGACAGCGACATTTTCCGTCGTATGTTCGAGCGGGTGGTGGAGGCGTGCATCGCGGCGGGCTTGGTCGGTGGCGAAGGCTTTGCGGTGGATGCCAGCCTGATCGTGGCGGACGCCAACAAGCAACGCTCGATCCCGGGCAAGGACTGGGACAAGAAGCGTGATCCGGAGACAGCGAGCCGAGCGGTGAAGGAGTATCTGGCAACGCTCAACGATGCGGCCTTCGGCGCGGCAAGCGATGTCACGCCCAAGTTCGTCTCACCGTCCGATCCGGCTGCGCAATGGACGGGCGCGATGCGCGGGCCGGCGTTCTTCGCCTACGCCGACAACTACCTGATCGACGTCAAGTTCGGCGTCATCATGGATGTCGAAGCCACCCGTGCCATCCGCCAGGCCGAGGTGGGCGCCGCCCGGACCATGCTCGAGCGGACCGAGGAGCGCTTCGGACTGAAGCCGGAGCGGCTGGCGGCGGATACGGCCTACGGCTCAGCGGCGACGCTCGACTGGATCGTCAACGAGAAGGGGATCGCGCCCCACATCCCGGTGATCGACAAATCAAAGCGCAAGGACGGCACGCTCTCACGCGAGGACTTCATCTGGGACAAGAAGAGCAACGTCTACATCTGCCCAGCCGGAAAGAGGCTGACCACGACGGGGCACGCCAGCACCGACCACACGATCCGCTACAATGCATTGGTTGGCGATTGTCGAGCCTGCCCGCTCAAACCCAAGTGCTGCCCCAACATGCCGTCGCGTCGCATCCTGCGCGATGTCAACGAGGACGCCCGCGACGTTGCTCGCGCGCTTGTGGACACCGAGGCCTTCGAGCAATCCTGCCGCGACCGCAAGCGCGTCGAGATGCTGTTCGCCCATCTCAAGCGCATCCTCAGGCTCGGCCGTCTTCGGTTGCGCGGACCCCGTGGAGCCCAGTTCGAGTTCACACTGGCAGCCATCGCCCAGAACTTGCGGCGGCTCGCCAAGCTCGTCGCCAGACCGCCGCCGACAGCTGCCGCATGCGTTGCGTAGGCGTCGCCTGCATCGGTGCAATGCGTCCAAGCCGCCGCTCCCCCGGGGCGCTCGGCAACCACAGATCGCCTGACGGCCTCGCCGCCAGCTGCGCCCAGCCGTTCGCCGACTTCTGCAACACAATCTGCCACTTTCGGACGTTCCAGCCTCCGGTTAAGAGTCACAGCTACCGTTGGGTCCACGGCGGCGTTGGGAACCGCGGCTTTGCCGAGACCACTTCATCCGGCCAAACGGTCGCCTGCTTGCCATCCTGCCACTGGATGGTGATTGCCTTGTGGGCTATCTGAAACCCGCGGTCATCGACCGCGAAGTCGCCCAGAACAGTCTTCGTCCTGAGAGCCAGGAGCGCGTCACGGAGCTTGTTGGACTCTAGGCTTCCTGTCCGTCGCAGAGTTTCGACCAATAGCTGGCAGCCGGCGTAGGAGGCGGCCGACTGAACGCTGGGAGTACGATTGAACTCCCTCTCGTATGCTGCCACGAACTCCCGGTTTCCCGGATAGGGAAGGCCGGTGTCCCAGAAGGAGCCGCTGTAGACGAACTCTGCCTCCTTTCCGAGCTGCTTGTAGTAGTCGGGGAGTAGCCCGTAGGGGACGCTGCTCAGCATCTTCACATTCAGGTCTACTTCCCGCATCTGGCGAGTGATCGCGACGAGATCTTCGAGGCGCACAGATGCCGCCATCAGCACATCCGGTGTCGTTGCCTTCACCCTCTTCAGAATATCGGAAAAATCGGTGGTGCCGCTCGGGTATGTCTCGGCGAACACCACCTCCAAGCCCTTCTTCTTGGCCAGTTCGCCCGCTCCCTTGGCCGCCGCGTTCGCGACAAGCCCGTCGAGCTTGACTACGGCCACTCTTCTGAGCCCGTTGCGAGCCGCCAGATCAAGCAGCCCTTCCGGGAGGCTTTCTACCGGCGAAAGCATCATGATCAAATATCTGCGCCCCTTCTCCCAAATCGAACTCGTTCCCGCCGTCGGCGCTATCATGAGCATCCGGTGCTTCTCGGCGACATCGGCGACCGCGTCGGTGATCGCGGAGCCGTACGGCCCGAGAACCGTATCCACCTTGTCGTCTGTGATCAGCTTCTCGTAGTTGCGGGCAGCCGTCTTCTCATCTGAGCCATCGTCGTAGATGACAAACTCGATCTGACGCCCGAGCGCTCCGCCTTGGGCGTTCATATGTTTTTGGCACAGCAAGTATCCCTCACGACAATAACCACCTTGGACGGAATACTGTTTTCCGGTGATCGACAGCGAGGCGCCA
This sequence comes from Hyphomonadaceae bacterium, assembly GCA_019747815.1. GTDB lineage: Bacteria > Pseudomonadota > Alphaproteobacteria > Rhizobiales > Hyphomicrobiaceae > AWTP1-13. The sequence continues at coordinate 74,624 of JAIEQJ010000042.1, read as the reverse complement.
ATCCGGAGTGGCTGCTCGGCGGCCACCGGCCCCGACAACCCGATGGCCAAGCTCGCAGCAAGCGAGACAACTGATGGGCGTGCCTTATTCATGGACAAACCTCCATCCACGCGGCACGCACGGGCGTCGAGTGCGCGCCCTTGATGGCGCACGATAAGTCCCATGCAATTGATGTGTCCAATGCATTTGTGTACTAATCGCTCATGCAAGAATCGAGAGAGCCGAATGAACCTGCGTTATCCACACATTCGTGAGCATTGTCGATTCCGGCAGCATTGCCCGCGCAAGCGCGCGGCTGAATGTGAGCCAGCCAGCTGCCTCGCGCCAAGTTCTCGCACTCGAAGTTGAGCTGGGCGTACAGCTCTTCGACCGGATTGGGCGACGACTGCGGTTGACGTCACACGGCGAAGACTTGCTGCAGCAGAGCCGCCAACTGTTGATGGAAGCTGATGTGCTGAGCGCGCGAGCGCGGGCGCTCAAAGGCGGGCACACTGGAATACTGCGTGTCGGAGCGACGCCGATGGTCATTGAGCACATGCTCTCGGCGTTTCTGGGGAAATATCAGGTTCGGCATGCCGGTGTAGAGGTACATTTTGTGGAGGATGGCGGGCTGCGCTTGCCCAGCCGCCTTGAGCATAGCGACATTCATTTGGCGCTTATTGTCCCCGATGATCGCTTTCGCAGCCGCCTCCTTTTTCCCTCCCACAACTTGGCCGTGCTCTCCAGCAAGCATCGTCTAAGCCGTCGCCGCGTGCTCGAGGTCGAGGAGTTGGCGCAGGAGCCATTGCTTCTGCTCCACCGCACGTTTGGGTCGCGCCATTGGCTCGACTCGGCCTTCAACATTGCGCACCTTCGACCGCGCGTCCTGCTGGAGAGCGCGGCTCCACATACGCTCATTGCCTTGGCGGAGATAGGCTACGGTGTGGCGGTCGTTCCATCGACCGTGCTCGTTCCGGCTCGACTGCGAGCTCTACCGCTCGTCCAGCGCAAAGCATCAATCGGAAGATGGGTGACCATCGCATGGGATCCACGGCGATCATTATCAGCCTACGGCGAGCAATTTGTGGACGAACTCGTCGCATACTGTCGCCGCGACTATCCGGGCCGAAGCACTATTCAGCGAGCGCCACAACTACCTCGACCGAAGCGTTCAGCCTGAGACCCGCCTCCTAAGGGTTACACCTTGCCGCGGGCGGTCCCCATTAGGAACGTCCGAAGCACCTCAGATACCTGCCGGAATCGTTGCAACGCCGCGAAGCGGGCAGTTAGTGCCACTAAGAGACCTGCTGGCGAGACTTGGCGTACGATCACCCTCGACCGCAGTGGCGAGGGGCCAGCCGAATGCACGCAACAATCAGGTCAGCCGAACTAGCCGATCAACGCGTTCTCTGTGATCTTTATCGTCAGCTCAATCCGGTTGACACACCATGACCGTCAAAGGCAGTTGCGGCTACTGCGCTGTCCAAGGTGCTTGGGCATGCCGGCACGACCATCCTCATTTGTGAAGTCGATGGGCTCGCTGTCAGCACTTGCATGCTCGTGGTATGCCCAAATTTCTCGAGGTCCGGACGCCTGTTCGCCTTCATCGAAAATGTTGTAACGCATCGGGAACATAGGAGGCGCGGCTACGGCCGCGAGGTTGTGGGGCACGCGATCGACGTCGCCTGGCAACAGGGATGCTACAGAGTTACACTGATGACTGGCTCCCGGAGAGAAGAGACTCTCCGTTTCTATGAGGCTGCGGGTATGCGCCGGAACACGAAGACCAGCTTTCGACTACCGGGAGGAAGCCTCTAGGGCGATCGCGGCCCTTCGCGGACGCCAGCCCGAAGCTATTCGGCCTGGGCGTCGCGATCGTCCTCGAACTCAAGGAATCCGAACCGGAACTTGGTACCGGAGTCGCTGGAGGACGACAGGTGAGCACCGTTGAGGCCTGCCGCGTGCGCACCTTCGACCTTTTCTGGGGCGGCTGGGTTGCCGCGGTTTTGATCCAGCGGCGCGGCCACCCCGTCCATGTGCGACCCGAAAGAATAATACATCAGCGCGCCGCCGAGCATTGCCGCAACCAAGATCCCCTTAGCTAACGCGGTTGTGCTCATGATGGCGTGCGCTCCTGTGCCGTCCGCCTCAATCCGCGCTGGTCGGATCGATCATCGTCTTGATGCGTGAGACGCGGTTGACCGGGAACCCGCCTGCCTTCGCATGGCTGCGGATGTCAGCCTCGTTCTCAGCGAGATAGACGCAGTAGATTTTGTCGTCGGTCACGTAGCTCTGCACCCACTGGATTTTCGTGCCCATGCCGTTGAGAACCTCACGCGATTTCTTGGATATCGCCTGCAGCTAGCTCGCTGGGTGAGAGCTTCCCCGCGCCAGGCAGGTCACGCTCGATGACGTATTTCTGCATTGCTCCACCTCCTTGGGATTGCGCGGCTGCCGGCAGCGGAAGGGCCAGACAGCACAGCACCAGAGCCAGTTGCCGAATGGTCATGCGATCCTCCTGTTGACCTTCGGCCCACTTCTTGGGGGTTGAGCGTTGGAAAAGCCGTTGTTGTCAGCGTAGAAAAGGCGGATTCTGGCGTTGAAATTCACGTCGCGGCCGGCGACGGGGCCGAGCAAAGGATGCCCGGGTCATGACAGGCAAAGAACTGCTGCATGTTTCCGTGTTGGGCAATCTTGCCGTGCAGGACCACGGCACCCCGATGCAACTACCGCGCTCAAAAAAGACGCGGGCTCTGCTCGCCTATCTTGCGGTCACGGGGCGTCAGCACAGCCGCGACCGCCTCTGCGCCATGTTCTGGAACATCCCCGATGATCCGCGCGCCGCGTTGCGGTGGAGCTTGACGCACCTGCGGCCCGTCATCGACCGACCCGGCTGCCGACGGATCATCGCCGACCGCGAGACTGTTGGGCTAGATCTTGGGAGCGTCGCAGTGGATATCGTGTCCCTGCGCAACGCTACTCGGCAGGGCGTCGATTCTCTCTCGACCGACTCACTGCGCCGGGCGGTGGAAGCGCTCGAGGGCGAATTCCTCGAGGGCCTCTATCTGCCGGATTGCCAGGAATTCCAGAGCTGGTGCACGGCGCAGCGCGAGGAGACGCGGCGGCTCCGCGTCCGGCTCCTTACGATACTGGTAACGCGTTTCCAGGGCGCCCCCGATGATGCTTTGCCCCATGCTCGGGCCCTCAGCCTGCTCGAGCCTGCCAATGAGGCTGCCCAAGCCATCTTGGTTCAATTGCTGCGCACAACCGGCCGCTGCCGCGAGGCCGAGGCGCATTTTCAGCGAGCCCAGCGGCAGCTCGCAGAGCTCAACGTGGCTCGCACCGGTGCCCTGCGGCAGGCTGCGCAGCCCCCTCAAGCCGAGGCGCGGACGGGCGCAGATGATGAAATCGTCCCTGCACCGCACGCGGAGCGACGGCGGACTGGCCCCCCGTTGCACGACGTACGCTTCTGCCGGACCTCGGATGACGTGCAGATTGCGTATGCGTCCGTTGGCGACGGTCCGCCGGTGGTGTGGGCGGCGCATTGGCTCAGCCACCTTTCGTTCAGTTGGGAAAGCCCGGTATGGCGCCACTGGACGGAAGAGTTCGCCAAAGACCATTGCTTCATTCACTACGATGAGCGCGGCAGCGGTCTCTCCGACTGGGATAACCCGGATTTCTCCATCGATGCTTTCGTGCGCGACCTCGAGGCGGTGGTCGACACGCTCGGTCTCGATCGGTTCGTCCTCATCGGCAGCTCGAAAGGGGGGCCCACCTCGATTGCCTATGCGGCCCGCCACCCGGAGCGCGTTTCTCATCTCGTGCTCTACGGGACCTTCGCGCAGGGCTGGCGGATAAATGCAAATCCCTTGGACATTGAGCGGCGCGAGGCGATCATCTCCCTGGTACGACAGGGTTGGGCGCAGGACAACCCCGCCTTTCGCCAGATTCTGACAACGCTGTATTTTCCCGATGCCACGCTCGAAGAGATGCGATGGCTCAATGACCTACAACGGCTCTCTGCCTCGCCTGAGAATGCCGCCCGGCTACTGCGGTCGCTTGGCGAGGTTAACGTTGTCGATCTCTTGCCGACGATCTCTGCGCCCACCCTGATCTTGCATTGCCGCGACGACGCCGCGGTATCATTCGAGAAAGGACGACTGATCGCCAGCCGCATTCCCGCGGCCAGGTTTGTTTCGCTGGAGAGCCATAACCACATCCTTTTGCCCAGAGACCCTGCCTGGGCACGGTTCGTCGACGAGGTGCGTCAATTCCTCCGCGAGAACACCCGGTCTTGCCTCGCAATCGGCAAACTGCCGCTAGTAGGGACCACCAGGCCTGACAACGGTCCTGGGATGACGTGAGCTACTGCGATCACCTATGCCTGCTGTGGGTCATACCAGTAAAGCTCTCACAGAGCACAAAGCGTCCGTCCAGCACCCTGAATCCGACGCATATTTACCTGAACCGGACGCACATGTACTTGAGCACATGCCCTCGTCTTTGCCCTGTGAAAGACGCATTGCGCCTGGGGTCACTGGCTTGACCAAATGTACCATAGGGTGGTACATATACTTCGTGGTGGAGGGTGGCACATGATCGTCAGCTTTCGGGACGACTGGCTGCGCGCCTTCTTCATCGATGACGTCCGCTCCCGAAACATTTCTGGCGATCTGAGCGACCGGCTATTCCGCAAGCTCCAGATGCTCGATGACGCGACCACCGACCAGGACTTACGCGTGCCGCCCAGCAACCATTTCGAGAAGCTGCGCGGCAAGCTGAGGGGACATCATTCGATCCGCGTCAACAGACAGTGGCGGCTCGTGTTCCAGTGGGACGGCAGCCGCGGCGAGGCGAGTGACGTCTATCTCGACGACCATAGCTACCGATGAGGCAAGCCATGCTGATGACCAAGCGCAAGCCGGCGACGGTCGGGGAGATCCTGGTGGAGGAGTTCATGCGGCCGATGGGTCTGACGCAGCATGCTTTGGCCGAGGCGATGGGCGTGCAGCGCAAGCACGTCAACGAATTGTGCAACGACCGGCGCAACGTAACCGCGCCGACGGCCCTCATCCTGGCGCGCGTGTTCGGCACCAGCCCGGAGTTCTGGCTGAACGTGCAGCGGCGCACCGACCTGTGGGAGGCGATGAACTCGCCGCAGGAGCGCGAGCGCATCATGCGCGCGCGTCGCATCGGCGCGGCTGCATGATGGCCTTCGTGCTGTCCAAACGGCTGGGCATGAAGCATCGGCTTGCGGTTCTGATCTGAGGTGTGAAGGTTGGAGAGGCCGGCAATGAAAATGAACGTCACATCGCTCACTGCCACCCGCGCTGCCCTTTACCTGCGCGTCTCGACGGGTCGGCAGGCCGAGCACGACCTGTCGATCCCCGACCAGAGGGCACAGACGCAAGCATGGGTGGCGCAGCGCGGCTGGACTGCCGTGGCCGAATACGTCGAGCCTGGCGCCTCGGCCACTGACGACAAGCGGCCCGAGTTCCAGCGCATGATCGAGCGTGCCTGCGATGGCGAGAATGCGTTTGACGTCATCGTCGTGCATTCGTTCTCACGCTTCTTCCGCGACGCCTTCGGCCTCGAGTTCTACGTGCGCAAGCTTGCCAAGCATGGCGTCAAGCTGGTGTCGATCACGCAGGAGCTCGGTGACGATCCGGCGCAAGTCATGATGCGCCAGGTGATCGCACTGTTCGACGAATACCAGTCCAAGGAGAATGCCAAGCACGTGCTCCGCTCCATGAAGGAGAACGCACGCCAGGGCTACTGGAACGGCGCGCGGCCGCCATTCGGCTACACGGCTGTCGAGGTCGAGCGCAGAGGAAGCCGGATCAAGAAGAGGCTCGCCATCGATCCGGTCGAGGCCGAGAGCGTGCGACTGATGTTCCGGTTGTTTCTGGAGGGCGAGGCGGGCTCAGGGCCGAAGGGTGTCAAGGCCATCACCGTGTGGCTCAACGAACGTGGCTACCGCACGCGCGGCGGTGCCACCTGGGCGATCGGCCCCGTGCACGCCCTGCTCACTCATCCCGTCTATGGCGGCCGTATGCGTTTCAACCGGTCGGATGCCCGCAACCGGAGGCGCAAGAGCGAGTCTGAGCAGGTGTTCGCCGACGTGCCGGCGATCATCGAACCGCAGGTGTTCGAGCGCGTGCAGAGCCTGCTCAAAGAGCGCAACCCGCGCGTCACGCCGCCAAGGATGGTCAGCGGACCTATCCTGCTCACTGGCCTCGCCGTCTGCGCCAGCTGCCATGGCGCCATGACGCTGCGGACCGGCACATCCAAGAGCGGCAAGGTGCATCGCTACTACACCTGCTCGAGCTGCGCCCGGCAGGGCAAGACCGTCTGCAAGGGCCGCTCAATCCGCATGGACAAGCTCGACACCCTCGTCACAGGCCACCTGGCCGATCGCCTGCTCGATCCGCAGCGCCTGGGCACGATGCTGGCGTCGCTGGCCAGCGGACGTGCGGTCAAGGCCAGCGCCGTCGACGAGCGTATCGTCACCCTGGAACGAGAGGCGCACGAAGCCAATGAGCGGTTGCGCCGGCTCTACAAAGCCATGGAGGACGGCGTCGCCGAAATGGACGATATCCTCAAGGACCGCATCTTCGCTTTGAAGGCTGATCGTGATCGCGTGCAGGGCGCCTTGGCGCGCGCCCGATCAGGCGTTCGGCCGACCGTGAACATCAACCCCATCGTCGTCGAGCGCTTCGGACAGGCCATGCGTGAGAAACTGACGACTGGCGCGGTGCCCTTCCGCAAGGCCTATCTCGGCACACTTGTCGACCGCGTCGAGGTCGACGACCGCGAGATCCGCATCGTCGGGCGTAAAGATGTGCTGGAGCAGGCGGTTCTGGCGAACGGTGGACCCGTGCAGGGTGTTCGCAGTTTTGTTCGCAAATGGCGCACCGGGCAGGATTCGAACCCACGACCCCCAGATTCGTAGTCTGGTGCTCTATCCAGCTGAGCTACCGGTGCTTTCTTTGTAGAATCAGGCACTTAACCTGATTTTCCGTTCCTTAGTCCTTTGCCATACCGCTCTATAGCAAACGGGCCTTCGACTCAATCGTCCTCACCGGCCGGTGGTATATCCGCACCGCGCTTCTCCGGATACTCCGATGCAGAGCCGACCTCGTACCTATCCAACCACCGTTCAAGGTTGGAACGACGATCGAGCACTTTGGCCCCGTGTGCTCAGGCCCACCTTAAAGAGCTTCAAAGCTGTCCCGTCAACCCCACAATCTTTCACCTGTCCGGCCAAGGCCCCGTTTACGGTGTGGTAGGCTTTAGCATCCGATGCCCTGTTCAGGAGCACCGCCCGTGATCATCGAGAAGCAGGAGGACGTCACCACGGCCGTCTTGAGCGAGCTGGAGCGGGCGCCCGATGCGCGCTTTCGCGAGATCATGACGGCCTTCGTGCGCCACATGCACGACCTCGCACGCGAGGTGCGGCTGACCGAGGAGGAGCTCAGAGCCGCTGCCGGCTACGTGGTGCAGCTCGGCAAGCACACGACTGACAACCACAACGAGGCGGTGCTGATCGCCGGCTCGCTCGGCCTCTCCTCGCTCGTGTGCCTCATCAATAACGGCGATAACGGACAGACCGACACGGATGCCAACCTGCTCGGCCCCTTCTGGCGCCTGCACTCGCCGGCGACGGCCAACGGCGGCTCGATCGTGCGCTCGCCGACGCCGGGGCCGGCCCTGTTCGTCAAGGCCTGGTTCAAGGACACGGCCGGGCGGCCGGTCGCGGGCGCGGAGGTCGACATCTGGCAGTCGTCGCCCGAGGGCTTCTATGAGAACCAGGATCCGACCCAGGCCGACATGAACCTGCGCGGCAAGCTCATCACGGACGCGGAGGGGCACATTGCGTTTCGCAGCGTGAAGCCCGCCGGCTATCCGGTTCCGATCAGCGGACCGGTTGGCGACCTGCTGCGCGCCCAGGGGCGCCACAACATGCGGCCGGCGCATTTGCATTTCCTCGCCAGCAAAGACAAATTCAAGACGCTGATCTCGCAGATTTACGTCAACGACGACCCCCATCTTGAGTCCGACGTGCAGTTCGGCGTCACCCGGCACCTGATCGGCAACTACGTCCGCCACGAGGGCCGTCCGCCGGCGCCCGATGTCGAGGGGCCGTGGTATACGCTGGAGCACAGCTTCGTCATGGAGGCGGGCGTCTCGCAGCTGCCGCGGGCACCGATCAGCGGCAAGGCCTCGGGCGACAGGCCGAAGCTGCCAGTGCTCGAGCGGCGGGGGTAGCCCAATTCACCGCTGCTCGCTCGGCGGCAGCCGCAGGATCGCCAGCGCCATCGCCTGGGCGCGCGGGACGAGCGAGTCGATCTCCAGATACTCCTCCGCGGTGTGGGCATTGCCGCCGACGGGACCGGTGGCGCACAGCGTCGGGCAGCCGACGGCAGCCGTGAAGCCGGAATCGGCGCAGCCGCCGGTGAACTCGCCCGCAACCTGAAGGCCGGCGTCGGCAGCGGCATGGCGATAGATCGCAAACAGCTCCTCGGCCGCAGGTGTGGCGGCAAGGGGCAGGAACTCGCCGCGGATCTCGAGCTTGGCCGTTGTGCCCGGGACCGTGGCGCGATCGATGATGGCCTGCAGCGCGGCCAGCGCCGTGGCCCGGTCCTCGGGCCTGATATAGCGCAGGTCGATCTGGCCCTCGGCCTGCGGTGCCGTGGTGTTGACCGATTGGCCGCCCTTGATGATGCCGACATTGACCGTGATGCCGCGCGGCAGGTCGGTCAGGGCGTGCATGGCCAACACCTTGTGCGCCAGCTCGCCGATGGCGCTGATGCCTTTCTCGAAGTTGCCGCCGGAATGGGCGGCCTTGCCGAACACCTCGAAGCCCAGGAACACGCCGCCCTTGCGCCCCGTGACGACGTTGCCGTTGGGCCGACCCGGCTCGGAGTTGAACACGCACCGTGCCTGGCGCGCCGCGTGCTCGATGATCGGCCGCGATGACGGCGAGGCGATCTCCTCGTCGCTGGTGATGAGACCCGCCAGCGGTGCGGGCGCCCCGCCGAAGCGCTTGAACGCCGCCAGCACGAACGCATTGAGGACGAGGCCGCCCTTCATGTCGCACACGCCCGGGCCGTAGGCGCGGCCATTGTCGATGGAGAACGGGCGGCGCGCGACCTCGCCCTTGGGGAATACGGTGTCGCGATGGCCCATCAGGAGAACGGGCTTCTCGTTGGGGCGCGTGTCGTCGAGGCGGATGTGGATGGCCTCGCCGAAGCGGTCGTTGGCCTCCCGCGCCGTAACCAAGCCGTGCTCATGGAAGAAATCGACGAAGCGCTGGCCGACGGCGTCGACGCCGGCCTTGTCGTAGCTGCCGCTGTCGATGTTCACAGCGTCGCGCAGCAGGGTAACCATGGCCTCGCGCTGGGACGCGAGCCACTGCGTGACCTTAAGTTCCTGCGGCGTCAGATTGGACATCGGTGATCCCTTCAAGATCAGTCGCTGATTGTGTTGCAGATGGACGATGGCGCCCTGCGCGCGACCTCAGGCGTTTTGGAGCCCCAGCGCTTCGCGGAAGCGGTGGGCGATGGCGGCGCCGTCCTTCTCGGGGAGCGCCCAGGGATCGTCCGTGATGGCGATCTTGGCGACCGCAAGCGCGGGGCCGGGCGTCTCGAACAGGAACGTGGCGAGATCGCTGACGGCACCCTGCTCCATCACGGTCATCGTCCGGGCAATGCCGAAGCCCTGGGCCACGGCGGCAATATCGGTGCGGCCAGAAGTGAGGCCGCGCTGGCGACCGGTCTCGCCGAAGCTCTCGTTGTCGAGCACGAGGATGCCGAGGTTGGCGGGCGCCTGGTCGGCGACAACGCCGAGGGCGCCGATGCCCATCAGCAGCTCGCCATCGCCCGTGATGCATACGGTGCGGCGGCCGGGCTGGGCGAGCGCGATGCCCAATGCCGTCGGCACCGCGAGGCCCATGCCGCCCCAGGAATAGAGATAGTCCGGACTGTCGCCGGCGGCGAAGCAGTCCCATGTCGGGCTGCCGAGACCGCACACGATCAGCGCTCGACCGCGGCGGGCCAGAAGGTCGGCGATGAACGGCCGACGGGCAATCTTGTTGGACGCGGCGCTCATTTCTGGCCGAACCCCTTGGCGCCGATGACGCGCTGGCCGACCAGCACCGCCGCGCTCACCCGGCTGTTGAAGGCCATATCGGCGGCAGCGGCAAAGGTCTCGCCGACCTCTTCGGCCTTGTCGACGGGAAAGCACTTCACGCCAACGGCTTCCAGGGCCGGCGGGGTGGCCTGGCCCATGGGCACCTGCCAGGGATTGAACTCGCCCCACTGGCCGCGCATGGTGACCAGCATCAGGCAGGGCGCGCGAAGGGCGGTGGGCAAGCCGAGCGCATTGATGCAATTGCCGACCCCGGAGGACTGCATGGCGATCAGGGCGCGGCTGCCCGCAAGCCAGCAGCCAGTGGCAATGCCGATGCCTTCCTGCTCGATGGAGAGCGTAACGAGGCGCATCAGCGGCTCGGCTTCGACCAACTTGAGGAGCCGGGTGAGGCCGCCGTCGGGCACCGTGCAGACAGTGGTGATGGTCCGCGCCTGCAGGACGCGGAAGACATCGGAGGACCAGTCGGCGGCGGCGATGCTCATGCCAGGACGCAGGCTTCCTGTGCTGCTTCTTCAAAGGGGCCGCGCAGCTTGCTCCCAAGCCGTCGGCCATGGACGACACGCAGAATGCGACTACAGCCATCCTCGGCGCGACAAAGCAGCCGGCGTTCGGGGACAAACGATTCCCGCCGCTCGAGATCGAGACATTCCAGGGTCATGTGGGCGGCCGTGCTCCAAGCCTGCTAGCTGGCGTGACAGTATCGCAAGCCGGGAGCTTTTCCAATTTGTCCAGCGTGGCCCGCTGGCGTTGCGACCTTGCGCAGGCCGGATGCGCGTGGTCCCGTGCGCTGGGAGCCTCAGCCTGCGAGCTTCTCCAACTCGTCCAGGATGGCGGTGCCCATCTCGGCGGTGCCGACCTTGCGCATGTTGGGCTGCATGATGTCGCCGGTGCGCAGGCCGCGGCCGAGGGCGCCGGCGATGGCCATGTCGATCATATCCGCTTCCTTGGCGAGGCCACAGGAGTAGCGCAGCGCCATGCCGTAGCTGGCGATGGCCGCGATGGGATTGGCGAGGCCCTTGCCGGCGATGTCGGGCGCCGAGCCGTGCACGGGCTCATAGAGCGCCTTCCTCTTGCCGGTCTTGGGGTCGGGGGCGCCGAGCGAGGCCGACGGCAGCATGCCGATGGAGCCCGTCAGCATCGCCGCCTCGTCGGACAGCATGTCGCCGAACAGGTTGTCGCACACGATGACGTCGAACTGCTTGGGATCGCGCACGAGCTGCATGGCGCAGGCGTCGGCCAGGATGTGCTGCAGCTCCACGTCCTTGGCCTCGCGGGCGTGCGTTGCCGTCACCACCTCGTTCCACAGCACACCCGTCTTCATGACGTTGCGCTTCTCGGCGGAGTGCACCTTGTTGCGGCGCTTGCGGGCGAGGTCGAAGGCCACCCGGGCGATGCGCTCGATCTCGTGCGTGGTGTAGACCGTGGTGTCGACGGCGCGCTTCTGGCCATTCTCCAGGGTGACGATCTCCTTGGGCTCGCCGAAGTAGGTGCCACCCGTGAGCTCGCGCAGGATCAGGATGTCCAGGCCCTCCACGATCTCCCGGCGCAGCGAGGAGGCCTCGGCAAGGGCGGGATAGCAGATCGCCGGCCGCAGGTTGGCGAACAGGTCGAGGTCCTTGCGCAGCCGCAGCAGGCCGGCCTCGGGGCGCTTTTCATAGGGAACCTTGTCCCACTTGGGTCCGCCGACGGCGCCAAAGAGGATGGCATCCGCGCCCTGCGCCTTGGCCAGCGTCTCGCTGTCGAGCGGCACGCCGAACTTGTCGATGGCAGCACCGCCAACGAGGCCGGTCGAGGTCTCGAACTTGGCCTTGCCCTTCTTGTTGAAGAAGGCAACCAGCCGCTCGACCTCGACCATCACTTCAGGACCGATGCCATCGCCCGGCAGGAGCAGGAGAGAATAGGTGGTCATGGGCGCCCCCGAGCGCAGGTGGAAGTGTTGCCGGGCATAGCTAGCCGGGCCGGCCCGGCCGCGCAAGATGGCATGTCTGCCGCGGGCTTGGGATCGAGTGCGGGGAGGGTCGCAGGGCCAGGGCGATGCGCGGCGTTTGCGATCCTGGGTCCGGAATATTCGCTGATCGCGAATTCCGGGACGACAGGCGCGCAAGCCTAGCCGAGAAGGGGCAGGCTGAAGGCCAGGGTGAAGCCGTTGAGCATCAGCAGAAAGCCGAGGGCAGCCAGCCCGCCGCTGAGGCCCAGGATCGTCGCATTGCCAATGATGAGGTGAACGGACGCCAGCACGATGGCGATCTGCAGCAGCGCCTGGCTCCAATCGAAGTAGGGATCCTTGCGCATCGCCACGTCGCGCTCGGCCTCCAGCGCCTTGCCCTTCAAGAACAGCTCGTCGAGGCCTTCCTTTCTCTCCGGATCGGTCGTGAGCCGTTGCGCCGTCGTGCGGTAGTCCTTGATCTTGGCCTCGAAGGCCTGGCGCGCCTCGGCCGGCATGGCCGGCTGCGCCTTGAGCTGCAGCTCCAGCTCCTCGGCCGCCATGGTGATGGCCGTGCGGCGGATGTTCTTGGCCTGGAAGAAGGCCCACGTGTTGGAGGCTTCGATGTTGGCGCGGTTGGCATCCTTGGCGGCGTTGGCGCCACCGACGTTGCAAATGGCGAGCGCGACGGCAAGCAGGCCGATGTAGACCCCGACCCATTTGTTGTGCCCGCTGTTGGATTCGGACAGGCGCTCGACGGCATCATCGACGGACATGGTTCCTCCCCCGAGGGACGATCGATCAGGAAACGGGTGCTGCCGACAGATCGCGGCGATCCTTGACGGTGCCGTCGTCGTTCAGGCGATAGACGATGGGCGCGCCAGTGGCGAGCTCGCGGGCGACGATCTGCTCTCCGCTGAGGCCTTCAAGCTGCATGATCAGCGCGCGCAGAGAATTGCCGTGCGCGACGACAAGCACGTTGCGTCCGGCCTTCACCGCGGGCCAGATTTCAGCCTGGTAGTAGGGCAGCACGCGGGCGGCCGTGTCCTTCAAGCTTTCGCCGCCGGGCGGAGCGACATCAAAGCTGCGTCGCCAGAGGTGCACCTGCCTCTCCCCCCATTTCTTGCGCGCTTCGTCCTTGTTGAGGCCAGACAGCTCCCCATAGTCGCGCTCGTTCAGCCTCTGGTCCTGGTGGGTGGTGAGCCCCGTCTGGCCCAGCTCTTCCAGGATGAGCGTCAACGTGCGCTGGGCGCGGACAAGGTCGCTGGTGAAGGCGACATCGAACCGATACCCTTGCGCCTTCAGCAGCCGGCCCGCAGCCCGCGCTTCGGCGATGCCCTTGTCGGTGAGGCCTGGGTCCTTCCAACCCGTGAACAGGTTCAGTCTGTTCCACTCGCTTTCGCCATGGCGCACGAGGACAAGCACGTTGTTCATTGCGACCCCTGGTTCTCGCGTGCGGCTGCTACCGAGGCCCTTCGATGCCGAGCACGTCCGACATTGAATAGAGCCCCGGCGGCTTGCCGCGGCCCCACAGGGCGGCCTTGACGGCGCCACGGGCAAAGATGCCGCGATCGGCGGCCCGGTGGGTGAGCTCAATCAGCTCGCCGTCGGCGGCAAAGACCACGGTGTGCTCGCCGACGACGCTGCCGCCGCGCAAAGTCGCAAAGCCGATGTCGCCGCGGCGCCGGGCACCGGTGTGCCCGTCGCGCACGCGCACGCCGGCATCATCCAGCTTGACGCCGCGGCCATCTGCGGCGGCCTTGCCCAGCATCAGGGCCGTGCCGGAGGGAGCGTCGATCTTGTGGCGATGGTGCATCTCGAGGATCTCGATGTCGAAGTCCGGATCGAGGGCCTGCGCCACCTTGCGCGTCAGAGCCGCCAGCAAATTGACACCGAGGCTCATATTGCCCGACCGGATGATCGCGGCATGGCGGGCGGCCGCGGCGATCTTGGCGTCATCCTCGGGCTGCAGGCCGGTGGTGCCCAGCACATGCACGATGCGCGCGTTGGCGGCGAGGCCTGCGAACTCCACACTCGCCGCGGGAACCGTGAAATCCACCACGCCATCGACCTTGGCGAACAGCTCCAGCGCATCATCCGTGATGGCGACGCCGAGCCTGCCCAGACCGGCGAGCTGGCCGGCATCCTGCCCCAGCGCGAGCGAGCCTTCCTGCTCGATGGCGCCGCCGACCACGCAGCCTTCCATGGCGTGCACGGCGCGAATAAGCTCACGGCCCATGCGTCCCGCCGCGCCGGTGACGGCAATCTTCATCCTGTTCATGGGTCACACCTCCGCCGCGCCAGGGGTATAGCAACGCCGGCGCGTCGCGCAAGCAAGGTCAAGGGGAGGAGCGGCTGGTCCTCTAGCGCCAAGCGAAGGCGACCTTCTCGAGCTTTGCCCCGCCGATCCTGGTAAAGGTGCTGGCCACCGGCCGGCCGCCGCGCCGCCAGTAGAAATCGCAGGCTGGCGTATTGTCGAGCAGGGCCCAGATGACGAGCCCGCGCAATTTGCGCATATCGAGCGCATGGCGGCAGCCCTCGAACAGGTGCTCTCCAAATCCCACGCCCTGGCAGACGGTATCGAGATAAAGCTCGTAAATCTCGCCCTGGAAGGGGCCGCGCTGGCGGGCGGCGCCGAAGGTGGCATACCCGACGAGCCTGCCATCATGCTCGAGCACCAGGGTGCTGTCGCCGGACCGCACGGCGCTGCGCCACCACTCCGGCGAGCGCTGGCGGATCATGCTGTCGAGGTGCAGGTGGGGGATGATGCCGCGATAGGCGTAGAGCCACGACTCCTGGAACACGTGCGACAATGCCGCCGCATCAGCCGTCTTGCCGGGGCGTATGCACACCTTTGAGCCAGATCCCAACATGGCTCCACTATAGCCGGTCGGCCGGCGTCTGCCTCGGGCATTTTTTGTGAGGCGGCTTGCCATGTGCCGGTGCCGATTGCGGCCAGGTCAAGCGAGGGCGTCGAAGACCTGCCGGTAGCCCATGGCCGAGCGGTCGAAGAGGATGTCGGAGGGACGCAGCGGCCGGGCGAAGGCAAGGCCCTCCATCGTCCGGCAGCGTGACAGCGCAACGTAGGCTTGGCCGTGCGCGAAAGTGCCGCGTCCCAGATCGATGTATACCTTGTCGAGGGTGAGGCCTTGGCTCTTGTGGATGGTGAGGGCCCAAGCCAGCCGCAGCGGGAACTGGCGAAACGTACCGGCCACCGTTTCGACGATCTTCTCCTCGGCCTTGTCGTAGGCGTAGCGCCGGTTCTCCCAGGCGACCCGCTCGATCTCGTGCTCCTTGCCGTCGACGTCCACCCAGACGCGATCCTCCTCCAGCCGGGCGACGCGGGCGATGGTGCCGTTGACCCAGCGGCGGTCGGCATCGTTGCGCAGGAGCATGACCTTGGCGCCGCGCTTCAGGATCAACACGGCATCCGTCGGCTGCGCGCTCTCGTTGAAGTCGCCGGTCACCCCCGCCTGGAATTCATGCGCCGGGCTCGGCAGCGCCTCGAGGTAGGCCATGTTGATGCGCCGCGCCGCCGCGTTGGTGGGCGTGAGGATGACATAGGGCTCGCCCTCGGACAGCGTGCGGATGGGATGCACGCGCTCGTTGAGGATGGCCAGATCGTCCTCGTCGGCATCGCCGTCGCGCACGCGGTTCAGGACCCGGATCAGCGCCTCGTCCCTCTGCCTGAAAACCTGCGTGAGCTCGATCAGCGCCGTGCCGGTGCCCTCGCGCAGCGCCGCGACGCTGAAGAAGAACGGCCCGCCGTGCTCCGACTCCAGGTGTGCGGCCACCTCGGCCTCGTCGATGACCGGGGGAAGCTGGTGCAGGTCGCCGAACATGGCGAGCCTGACACCGCCGAACGGCTCGCGCGGGCGGCCGCGGTTGACGCGCAGCGACTGGTCGATCGCCCACATGATGTCGGAGCGCACCATCGACACCTCGTCGATGACCAGGAACTTGAGGCGGCGCATGATGCGGCCATTGCGGCTGCGGCGGATGTCGTCGGGACGGATGAGGCGGGGTGGAAAGCCGAAGAATGAATGGATGGTCTGGCCGCCGACGTTGACGGCCGCCAGGCCCGTGGGGGCGACGATCACCATCTCGTCGGCGACGAGGTCCCTGAGGCACCTGAGCAGCGTCGACTTGCCCGTGCCGGCGCGCCCGGTGACGAACAAATGCCCACCCCCCTCGCGCAGGTGGGTGTGGGCGGCGAGAAATTCGGACGTAGGCTCGACGCCGGCGGGCCAAGCCTTGGCCAGGGCAGGAGGGGGCGAGGCAACAACAGGTGGCAGGGGCACGGAGCTCATCCCATTTTCGACCGGCTCGACGCATTATAGGCGACGCAGTTGGAAAGACGTGATGGCGCATTGTCGTCGTCCCCTGGATCGGGATATCGCGCAGTCAGCGCAATTCCCGGATGACAGGGGCGCAACACGCCCTGGCTGCCCTCACGCTCACTGCCCCACCCAAACCCACTCCCCGCGAAAGACGGCGAGAGGGAAGCCTGCATGCTGGCTCTGCCCGCGAGGGGCGGGAAGGCGACACCACAGCTTTTGGCGGCGAGGATAGGTTTCGGCAAAAAAATATCTGCGCACGGAGGATGACATTCGTGATCGACGTGCCTATGTGGTTTTCACCTCGGAAGCGAGGCCGGCAGCGCCAAGGCTGTCTGGTCTCGACTAGGAGCCGAGGGCCCGCAGTCCGCAAGCCTCACCGGGCGTGGCCGCCAGACCAGCAGATCGCCGTGCATGGGCCCGGATGCGGCGAGCATGGGCATCCCCTGCCCATCAGCACACTTGAGGTCAAACGGGCTCGGGATGCCCGGCTCCTCCTGTCGCAAAACCTCGAGCGGACAAGCCGCTGCGGGCGTTTAGCCGCTGGCGCACCTGCGGGACCGCAGAATCAAACCGCCTCCCTCTCGGCCTCGCGCGCGCGCTCGCGCTTCTTGCGCTCGTTGGGATCGAGCCAGCGCTTCCTGAGCCGGATCGACTTGGGCGTGATCTCCACCAGCTCGTCGTCCTGGATGTAGGACAGAGCGCGCTCCAGCGTCATCCTGAGCGGCGGGGTGAGGATCATGTTCTCGTCCTTGCCGGCCGCGCGCACGTTGGAGAGCTTCTTGCCCTGGATCACGTTGACGATGAGGTCGTTCTCGCGCGCGTGCTGGCCGACGATCATGCCCTCGTAGACGCGCGTCTGCGGATCGATGACCATGGCGCCGCGATCCTGCAGATAGAAGAGCGAGTAGGCGGTCGCTTCGCCGGCAGCGTTGGAGATCAGCACGCCGGTGCGGCGGCCGGCGACCTCGCCCTTGAACGGCGCGTAGTCGTGGAACAGCCGGTTCATGACGGCGGTGCCGCGCGTGTCGGTCAAGAGCTCGCTCTGATAGCCGATCAGTCCGCGCGTCGGCGCATGGAAGACGAGACGCTGGCGGCCGCCGCCCGAGGGCCGCATGTCTCGCAGATCGGCGCGCCGCTCGGAAAGCTTCTGCACCACCACGCCGGAATGCTCCTCGTCGACGTCGATGATCACCTCCTCGATCGGCTCGAGCCGCTGGCGGGTGGCGGGATCGGTCTTGAACACCACGCGCGGGCGCGACACGGTGAGCTCGAAGCCCTCGCGACGCATGGTCTCGATCAGGATGCCGAGCTGCAGCTCGCCGCGGCCCGCCACCTCGTAGGCGTCCTTGGTCTCGGGATGCTCGGTGACGCGGATGGCGACGTTGCGCTCGGCCTCCTTGAGCAGCCGGTCGCGGATGACACGGCTCTGCACCTTGTCGCCCTCCTGGCCCGCGAACGGCCCGTCGTTGATGCGGAACATCATGGCGAGCGTCGGCGGATCGATGGGCTGGGCGGAGAGCGCGGCATCGACGGCCGGATCGCACAGGGTGTCGGCGACGGTCGCCTCGGTGATGCCGGCCAGGGCCACGATGTCGCCGGCTTCCGCGACATCGACCGCCGTGCGCTCCAGGCCGCGAAAGGCCAGCACCTTGGTGACGCGCGCAGTTTCGATCAGCGAGCCGTCGCGACGCAGAGCCTTGATGGTCTGGTTCGGCTTGACGCTGCCGGAGCGGATACGCCCGGTGAGCACGCGCCCGAGATAGGGATCGGCCTCCAGCGTGGTCGCAAGCATGCGGAAGGGGCCGTCCTCGACCGCCGGCTGAGGCACGTGGCGGAGCACGAGGTCGAACAGCGGCTCGAGATCATTCTTGGGGCCCGCGGGGTCGGCGGCCATCCAGCCGTCGCGGCCCGAGCCGTAAAGCACGGGGAAGTCGAGCTGCTCGTCGCTGGCGTCGAGGTTGGCGAACAGATCGAAGATTTCATTCAGCACCGCGTTGTGGCGCTCGTCCGGCCGATCGATCTTGTTGATGACCACGATGGGGCGCAGGCCCTGCTTGAGCGCCTTGGAGACAACGAACTTGGTCTGCGGCAGCGGCCCCTCGGAAGCGTCCACCAGCACGATGGCGCCGTCCACCATGTTGAGGATGCGCTCGACCTCGCCGCCGAAGTCGGCGTGGCCAGGCGTGTCGACGATGTTGATGCGCGTGTCGTGCCACAGGATCGACGTGCACTTGGCAAGAATGGTGATGCCGCGCTCGCGCTCCAGGTCGTTGCTGTCGAGCGCCTGGCTTTCCACCTTCTGGTTCTGGCGGAAGGCGCCCGACTGCTTGAGCAGCGCATCGACCAGCGTGGTCTTGCCGTGATCGACGTGCGCGATGATCGCGATATTGCGAAGGTCCATACGAGGGTCCTTGGGGGTCGAGGCCCTGCTGCAAGCAAGGGAAAGCGGCGCCAGCCCATGCTGCGCCGCACCAATTGGCCCGCGAGGTAGCACAGTTCGGGTTGCACCGCCAGCCACCCCCGCCGCAGCACGATTCTTGCCTATCCCAGGGCAGGGAACCACCCCGTGTCCCGAAGCGGAACGCAGCAAGGAAGCATATGGCGATGTTCGACCGGTCCAGGACTGACAGCCCCCCCGATCTGACGGCCATGCCGGTCGAAGCGGCGCTTGCCGACGGCACGACGATGCGAGGCAAATTGTTGATCCCTACAACCAAGACCTTGGGCGAGGCGCTGAACGGCCCGGGCCCCTTCCTGGAATTCGAGCCCTACGGCGGCGAGCGCAGCTATATCGCCAAGGCGCAGGTCGTCTCCCTCAAGCTGATGGGCGTGCCGAAGCTGCCCAATCTCAAGGCCCGCGTGCGCGACCTCGACGGGTTCGATCCCCACGCCGTGCTCGGCGTGGCGCCCGGTGCGCCGCGCGAGGACGTCCGCCAAGCCTATGTCGCGCTCGCCAAGGCCTATCATCCCGACCGTTACGCCGCGGCGGAGCTGCCCAACGAGGTGATCGAGTACCTGTTCGCCATGGCACGCCGGATCAATGCCGCGCATTCGGCACTGACCGTCGAGGAGCGGCAACGGACGGCCAGGGCGGCACCGGTGTTCGTCGCGCCGGGAGGGTGAGCGGCTTTGTCATCGTGGCCGAGTGGTTGCACCGGAGGCGCGAGTGTGGAGAGCCGCGACCCCGGGGCCGAGGGCCGACCCGCGATCGCTCGTGGGCCCCTGGGTCCCGGAGATCGCGTTTGCCTCGCAATTCCGGGATGACTGCATCGCCAAGACCTTAGGCTAAAGTTCCGCGGCCGTTGGGCGAGGCTGTGGCGCCATCGCCAGCGGGCTGGCGCCAGGGCTTGGTCGTGGTCTGCTCCTTGGCATTGAGCTCCGCCAGCAGCGTGTCGATGCGCGGATCAGGTGGGGGCATGCGATCTTGCGCGGCGCGCTGCCGCTCCTGCGCTCTTCGCGCCGTGCGCGTTGCGCCGCTCGCCTTGCTGCGGCGGCCGCCCGAGATGAGCAACGGATGATCCGGGGCTTCGAGGTCCAACTCCTCCAGGAAGGTTTCGCGCAGCGCATAGAACGACTGGAGAATGGCGTCGCGGGCCAGGGAGCGCGCCTCGGCCTCGACATTGGGCGTCTTGCGCGGGTCGAGGGTCTGCAGCGCGCGGCGCATATCGTGCAGCGGCGCATAAGGATAGAGACCGATGAGGTCGCCGGTCTCGCCGACGTTCTGATAGACCGAGCGCATGTTGTCGATGGTCTCGGAAAGCCGGCAGAAGGCCGCCAGATACTGTTCAAGCGTCGGCTTCTCCAGTTGCGTGTAAGAGAACAGGGCGGACTTGGCGGCGATGATGTCGCGCCACTCCTCCTTGAGCGCGGCGATGAAGCTGGCGCGCTTCTGATAGATATTGGCGACATAGGCGACGCCGCCGGTGGCAATCAGCAGCGACATGTCGCGCAGAAACTCGTAGAGGTCCTTCAGCACCGCGCTCGGGCCCGAGGCCTTGAGCAGGGGAATATGATCGACGAACTTGGCGACGAGCGAGATCACCAGCACGGTCACGATGGTGGCATAGACGCGCCGCAGGGTGCGTCGCAGCGTGGACCTGGTCATGGTGGCGGTTTCCCTCTGCGCTCAGCCGAGCAGTGCTGCGGCCGAAGGGTGCAGCATCGGACGATAACCGGCTGAAAGTACGGCAACGATGGAAGCCGGCGTGAGCACCTCCACCTCCTCGGTGATCGCCGCCGGCGAGACGAGGGCACTGTAGCCGCCCGGCTCCCACACCAAAAGATTATGGCCGACAACAAGATATGGCCGCGCGGCATCGGCATCCTGCGCATAGCGGACAAAGGCACCGCTGGGAACATCGGCGCGCCGGGCGGGGAATGTGACCTTGCTGCGGTCGCGGTCCACACGCTCGGCGTGCAGCACCTCATCCATGACAGGGGCCCGCGCGCGATCCGGGTCGCCGTGGGTCCTCGCCCACAGATCGGCGAACCGGTCCGCATCGGCGCGGCGGCATTCAAAGCAGGGCCGGTGGCCGGCAGCCAGCGCTGTGGCCTCGTCGAGGAAGAACAGCTCGGTATAGCGGTTCGGCTGCATGACCTCGCGGTGCCGGCCCTTGAACTCCAGCACGCAGGCGATCCACTGCTTGCTGGCCCAGCGGCGGCTGCCCAGCGACTGATCGGGGGCGTGGAACGCACCGCCCCGGTTGCCCATCAAGAGGCCACGGTGGGGCGTGGCGATGATCTCGCCTTCGGGCGTAACGCGGTTCTGGAGCGGCATGCTGCAATCTGCCAAACTCACGGCCGCATAACCAGGAGAGTTGGATGGCGGACGCGATCGTACACGTGGAAATCAACGAGCGGAGCGCCGGGCGCGTGGCCCGCGTGACCATCGACAACCCGCGGCGACTCAACTGCCTGGCGACGCCGCTGATCCTGGAAATCGCCGGCGCGTTCGCCAAGCTTGCAGGAGACAAGGGGCTGCGGGCCGTGGTGCTGACCGGCGCCGGCGAGCGGGCCTTCATCGGCGGCGCGGATTTGAACGAACTCGGCGCCCTGTGCGCCGACAGCGCGCGGCTGTTCATCACGCGGCTGCATCAGGCCTGCGCGGCGATCCGCACATGTCCGGTGCCGGTGATCGGGCGCATCAACGGGTTCTGCCTTGGCGCCGGCCTGGAGGTGGCGGCGAGCTGCGACATGCGCGTGGCCTCCGACACGGCGCAGTTCGGCATGCCGGAGGTGCACATGGGGATTCCCTCGGTGATCGAGGCCGCGCTGCTGCCGGGCCTCATCGGCTGGGGCCGGACGCGCGAGATGCTGCTGACGGGGGCCATGTATCCGGCGCGCGAGGCTCTGGCCATGGGCTTCGTGCAGAAGGTGGTGATGGCGGCGGAGCTGGACGGGGCCGTCGACCATTGGCTCGACGCCATCTGCCGCGCGACCCCCGAAGCCGTCCGCGCCCAGAAGGCGCTGATGAACCGCTGGGAGCGCGTCTCGGTGGAGGAAGGCATCTATGCCGGCATCGACGCGCTCTCCGATGCCTACAAGACCGGCGAGCCCCAGGGGGCGATCAAGGCGTTCTTTGCGGCGAAAGGAAAGGACAGATAGACAGGCGGCCCATCCCTTCGGCGCGGGCTGTCGGTTTGCATCGGGAGGTCTGGATTACCTCACCGCCACCGGCCCAGGCTCTGCAGAGCCTGCCAGTTGGCGAGGCCGATCACCAGGGCTACGAGCATCAGGAAGAACGCGCTCGGGATCGCCAGGTACATCAGAAGCGCCGCAACGGCGAGGCCGAGAGAGGCCACGATGCGGGTTGCCCACTGCCCGCCCAACACCGCACCGAGCCAGGCATCGAGCGTGTGGCCGCCGTCCAAGGGGTAGGCGGGCAGCAGGTTGAAGCACATCAGGATGAAGTTGCTGTAGGACAGCACGGCCAGCGGCAGCGCCACCATCGGATTGCCGGCGCCGGCAGCCCCGATAGCCAGCGCATCCAGCAGGAACCACAAAAGCAGGTTCACCGCCGGCCCCGCCAGATAGATGACAGAGCGCTTGAAGGCCGAACGCGGCAGCGTCCGCTCGAAGTGGGCGATGCCGCCAAGGCCCGTCAGCTCGATGTGCGAGACATGCGCCTGGAACAATCGGCCGGCGAAGGCATGGCCAAGCTCGTGCAGCAGGATCGACAGCAGCAATCCGACCACGATGATGAACCCCGCCGACATGAGCTGCGTGTTGCCGGTGGTGAAGTAGGGATAGCTGAAGATCAACAGCACCAGCACGAACATCATGTCGAGGTAGATCGGGATGCCGGCGATGCGGCCGATCTCCATGCGCGTGAACATGGGCGTGCTCCTGATCAGTCGCCGGCCGGTAGCTGCGCGCGGCACGCTGTCATCCCGGCACGTGTTGCCGGGATCCAGCCATCAATGAGCGCCGGAGCAAGCCGACACATGGATCTTGGGCACAGGGCCCGTGATGACGGCATTTGCTTGTCCCGCGACCTCACTGGCGCCCGCCGCGATTGCGCATGGCGAGCGTTCTCAGCCTGAGCGCATTGAGCCGGATGAAGCCCTCCGCGTCCTTCTGGTCGTAGGCGCCCTTGTCATCCTCGAAGGTGACGAGCGTTGAGGAATAGAGCGACTTGGGGCTCTCCCGCCCGCTGACGATGACATTGCCCTTGTAGAGCTTGAGGCGCACCTCGCCCTCCACGTGCTCCTGCGACTTGTCGATGGCCGCCTGCAGCATCTCGCGCTCGGGCGCGAACCAGAAGCCGTTGTAGATGAGCTCCGCATAGCGCGGCATCAGCTCGTCCTTGAGATGGGCGGCGCCGCGGTCGAGCGTGATCGATTCCATCGCCCGGTGCGCGGCGAGCAGGATGGTGCCGCCGGGCGTCTCGTAGACGCCGCGCGATTTCATGCCGACGAAGCGGTTTTCCACCAGATCGATGCGGCCGATGCCATTGTCATGGCCGAGCGCGTTGAGCCTGGCGAGCAGTGTCGCCGGCGACAATCTCTCGCCGTTGAGGCTGACGGCATCGCCCTTGGCGAAGCCGACGGTGATCTCCGTCACGGCATCGGGGGCGGCCATCGGCGAGAGGGTGCGCTGGTAGACGTAGGGCGGCGGGTCGATGGCAGGGTCTTCCAGCACCTTGCCCTCGGAGGAGGAGTGCAGCAGGTTGGCGTCGATCGAGAACGGGGCTTCGCCGCGCTTGTCCTTGGCGACGGGGATCTGATGCTTCTCGGCGAACTCGATGAGCTGCTCGCGGCTTTTGAAGGCCCACTCGCGCCAGGGCGCGATGATCCTGATGGAGGGCTCGAGCGCATAATAGGTGAGCTCGAAGCGGACCTGGTCGTTGCCCTTGCCGGTGGAGCCATGGCAGACGGCGTCAGCTCCGGTCTGCCGCGCGATCTCGATCTGTTTCTTGGCGATCAGCGGGCGGGCGATCGAGGTGCCCAGCAGATAGGTGCCCTCATACAGCGCATTGGCGCGAAACATGGGGAACACGTAGTCCCTGACGAACTCCTCGCGCAGGTCCTCGATGAAGATGTTCTGCGGCTTGATGCCGAGCAGCTCCGCCTTGCGGCGGGCCGGCTCCAGCTCCTCGCCCTGGCCCAGATCGGCCGTGAAGGTCACCACCTCGCAGCCGTAGGTCTCCTGCAGCCACTTGAGGATGATAGACGTGTCCAATCCGCCCGAATAGGCCAGGACGACTTTTTTCACCTTGCTCGCGGTGCCTTTGGCGGGCATGAAACGGCTCACTTTCTCTTAGGTCGCGAAATTGCGGCGCACTATAGGCGAGAACGCTGCCCCGGCAAGCACGGCGAGGCGGCTCCGCCAGCGCTGGGCGGGACGACACGGAATGCGCGCCTCGCGTCCACGGCTGGGGTTCTGGCACGAGCTGGCCTCGACCTATTCCTATCTCAGCGCCATGCGCATCGAGGCATTGGCGCACGCGGCCGGCGTCGACATCGTCTGGAAGCCGTTCGTGCTGGGGCCGATCTTTCATGCCCAGGGCTGGAGCACGTCGCCGTTCAATATCTATCCGGCCAAGGGCCGCTACATGGTGCGCGAGATGCAGCGGCTGACGGCCGAGCGCGGCCTGCCGTTCAAGATGCCCTCGCCGTTCCCGCAGAACAGCCTCTACGCCGCGCGCCTGGCCCTGATCGGCCACGACGAGGGCTGGGGGCCCGCCTTCACGCGCGCCGTCTACACGGCGCAGTTCGCGCACGGGGCGAACATCTCGGACAAGCGGGTGCTCGGGGATATCCTGGACGGCTTGGGCGTCGACCGGCCGGCGCTGCTGGCGCGCATCGAGCCGCCCGAGCTCAAGGAGCGCCTGCGTCAGCGGACGGAGGAGGCCGAGGAGCTCGGCATTTTCGGGGCGCCCTCGTTTCTGGCGCGCGACGAGCTCTACTGGGGCGACGACCGGCTCGAGCAGGCGATTGCGCATCTGCAGAACGGCTAGCGTGCGGGCAGGCGCTGTAGAAAGTGCTCTGCAGGCGCACTTTGCGCATGCTAGGATTCGCCCCTTGAACCAGGGGGGATTGATTCATGTGCACACGCAGCAGGATCACGACAGGGCGATACGTTTTGGCTGCCGCGGCCTTGCTTTTGCCGCTGGGCCTGACGGCTCCGGCACACGCTCAGGCAAAAGCGTCAGCGTGCAAGGGTCTCGCACAGACGGCCTGCACGGCAAAGGCCACGGAATGCACGTGGGTGGCGCCCAAGACCGGGAAGCAAAAACCCTACTGCCGCACCAAGCCGGCAAAAAAGAAGAAGTAGAAGCCCAACAGCGATAGGCAAACCGCCTACGACGCCGGCTCAGGAACGATGACCTGCGCCACGGCGTAGCCGCTCGACGAGCGATAGCTGGAAAAGGCGGCATCCGCCGGCGGCTCGGCGGGCGCCGGCGGCGGGTCTTGCGTGGGCACGCTGTCCTCGGCGGCGCAGGCCTGGGGCCAGGCGGCCCATGCAACCGTGGCGTCGGCCCGTGCGGTGGGCGCGGTCGAGGCCTGCAGCCAGCGCGACCAGATCGACATGCCCTGCGCCATCGACGTGCCGGCAGCCCGCGCCGTGGCCAGCGCGCACGCCCGCATCATGCCGGCGGTGGCTTCAGCAAGCTGGGCCTGGAATTTGATGTCGAGCATGGCCGCTGATCCCTCTTCTTGTGCAGATACAAAGCGCGTGTTGGGTAAGGCCTCCGAAACGGGACACCCTACCCCATTTTTTGCATTGCAGCAATAATTTAGGCGCGACGCAGCATCAGCATGGTTACGCGGCGAGTCCAAGCCTCTGGAACGGCGCCAGGATCGCTTCAGCGGCGGGTCTGAGACGTGGCAGGGAAACTTTGGCAGTCGGACAGATTGCCGCGCCTCAGGCCTCGTGGGGGGCGCTGGAAGAGGCCTCGGGGCCGGCCTCGCGAGCCGGGGTGCCAGCCCGCGGCATTACGTATCGACCCGAGAACAACCAGTAGGCCCACCCCCCGGTCAAGCCGGCCGTCAGAAACGCCGTCAGGGCGTAGTTGTGCAGGATGCTGGTCTGCCCCGGCGCTTCGCTGACATGCTGAGCCAGAAAGCCGAGCACGGCGATGCCGATGCCGACCATGGCGTAGTAGCCCCAGCTCGAGATGCCCCGGCTCTCGGCGAAGACGGCGCCGATCAGAGCGGGCAGTGCCGCGAAGGTGGCGACATGCGGCGTCACCGCCAAGGCGAAGAGGCCGGCTTCCGACATTCGGTCGGCGCCCATGCCGGACGGCAAGCTCGCCAGCTCGGCCGGCGTGTAGACGAACAGCACGAGGGTCGCTGCGGCGGCCAGGCAAGCCAATACAAAGCCGAACAGAACTCGAATGGCACGCATCGCTCGACCCGCAAGACTTTCAGTCAGGCTGTCAATCTACCGGCGCTTCCCCAGAGTGCTCAACGTCTTTTTCAGTGTCACAGCGCAGCCGATGCCCCCGGAAGCGGACGTCGCACTCAAGCGTTGCGGCCCGCCAGCAGCCAGTAGACGAACCCGCCGGCAAAGCCCGCGGTGGCCAGCACCTGCCACACCACGGGCGAGAGATCGAGCACCGTCAGCGGCTGGGCGAGGCGCGACATCAGCGGCACAATGGCAAGCGCCGCGCCGCCGCCGACCACGTAGTAAAGCGAGCTGCGAATGCGTGCCACCTCCCCGATGATCACGAGCAGCAGCGCCGGCAGCAGCGTATTGATCGACAGGAAGGCATAGCCCAGCCTGAGAAGGTCGAAGCCCGCGGTGAGCGTCACATCGTCGGGTCCGCGTCCGGTGACGGCCTGCACGATGCGTTCCTGGCCGAGGGATATGACGACATAAACCGCCACGGCCGCCGCCAGCAGGAAAGCAAACGGCAGCCACAGGACCCGCCCGATGGCTCTCATCACACCGCCCCCGTTCCCTCGGTCGCCGCACGCTCGCGCGCCCGTATCCTGAGGCTCTCCGACTTGAGCTGTCCGCAGGCCGCCATGATGTCGCGGCCGCGCGGCATGCGCACCGGGCTGGCGTAGCCGGCCTGGTTGATGATCTCGGCGAAGCGCTCGATCTGCTCCCAGTCCGAGCATTCATAGGCGGTGCCGGGCCAGGGATTGAACGGAATGAGATTGATCTTGGCGGGAATGCCGGCCAGCAGCTTCACCAGGGCCTTGGCCTCGGCGAGGCTGTCATTGATGCCCTTCAGCATGACGTATTCGAAGGTGATGCGCCGGGCATTGGAAAGGCCCGGATAGGCGCGGCAGGCCGCCATCAGCTCGGCAATCGGATACTTGCGGTTGATGGGCACCAGCGTGTCGCGCAGCGCGTCGCGCGTGGCATGCAGCGAGATCGCCAGCATGGTGCCGGCCTCGGCGCCCCAGCGCGGGATCTCCGGCACCACGCCGCTGGTGGAGAGCGTGATGCGCCGCTTCGACAGGGCTAGGCCGTCGCCGTCGGCGGCAATCGCCATGGCGTCTCTGACGTTGTCGAAGTTGTAGAGCGGCTCACCCATGCCCATCAGCACCACGTTGGTGATCTTGCGCTCGGCGGTGGGCAGCAGGCCGCCGTCGGTTGGCGCGGCAGCGCCCGGCCAGTCGCCGATGCGGTCGCGGGCCAATAGGATCTGGCCCACGATCTCCTCGGGTTCCAGATTGCGCACCAGCCGCTGCGTGCCGGTATGGCAGAACGTGCAGGTGAGCGTGCAGCCGATCTGGCTCGAGATGCACAGCGTGCCGCGGTCGTATTCGGGAATGTAGACCGTCTCGATTTCCGGCGCCTTCGCCTCGTGGCCGCGCTTGGCGAGCCTGAGCAGCCATTTGCGCGTGCCGTCGGTCGACACCTGCTCGGCGGCGATCTGAGGCCGCGCCAGCGTGTAGGCCCGGGCGAGGGTGGTGCGCAGCTCCTTCGACACGTCGGACATCTGATCGAACGAGGTGGCACCGCGCGCATAGATCCAGCTCCACAGCTGGCCCACCCGCATCCTGATCTGCTTGTCGGGCACGCCGATGGCGCGCAACCGGGCCGCCAGCCCCACGCGGCCGAGGCCGGCGAGTGACGGTAGGGCGGCGTTTCCCTCCTGCGGCGGGTGGATGTCGAGAGCGGCGTGCATGCTGGCCGTGCTTGTTGGATCGATGCCTATTTAGCGATGAACGGGGGCTACCGGAAGGGCACAGAGGGGCACGGGGCGCGGGCAGCCTATGAAAAATCCAGCGAATCGAACCCGCCGCACCCCAGGCGCACAGCTCCGGCAGTGGGTGTTCGAGGCTGATTGTGGCGCAATTGTCCTAGCCACGCCCACCCCTCCCTGATTTGATGCCGACGGATCATCTTTTGGGGGAGGATTGCCGTGCGTCCTGCGCTGCGGAAGGCTTTGGTGTGCGTTGTGGTTGCGGCCAGTGTGCTCGCATCGGGGTGCGGCACAACGGCCGGTGAGAGTACGCCACAGGCGGGAACGAAGCTCCACGGACCGAAGGCGCAGCTCAAGATCTATCGCACCCAGGAGTTCATAACCTCCGGCGTGGCCGCCGACATCAGGGTCGACGGCCGCAAGATTGCCAGCCTCGGCATTGGCGGCTCGATCTTGCTGGACGTTCCGGCGGGGTCTCGCAAGATCGTCGTCGATGGGTGGGGCCACCCCAATTCCTACAGCATGACCCTGCACGCAAAGGCCGGCATGTCGTACGTGCTCGAGGTCTCTCCCCGCTCAGAGCCGGTGGCGGCGGGCATTCTCTTCGGGCTGGTCGGCGCCGTGGTGGAGGCCGTCGTGAACGAGAACGGCGGCCCGTTCCAGATCCGAGTGGCCGAGACCAAGCCGCTGCGTCGATGAGGCTTCGATTGACAGGGCAGTGCCAGCGATCCTGAGCCGATGTTTCACGTGAAACAATGGCTTATGGCGCCACGCCCGCCCTTTGCCCTGGGTGCCGGCTCGTCGCTCCGCTCCGGCCGGCATGACAAATTTCTGTCATGCCGGAATGGCGGCGCACCGACCGTGGAATGAATCGGACTGGAACGTCAGACCGGTCGCGGCACGCCGATGCGGCCGCGGGCGCAGTCCAGGGACGCGCGGTCCCAATGGCCAAGGCGCGCCGCCGCATCGTAGGTCACCTCCAGAAAGCCGAGCAGCGTCCGGTCGGAATCGGCCGCAGTCCGCACGGCCTCGTAGGGCAGAATGAACTCTCCCGCCCGCTCGTGAAAGAAGGCCGCATCCGGCAGGACGCGCTGCTCGGAGAAGCCCCGCGGCGCCGGATAGGCGTAGGAATAGAACGCAGGATAGTCGACCGGACCGCCGCCCGGCCAGAAGCCCGCCGAGCTCACCTCGTGCGAGTAGGCCTCGCGGGTGACGGCGTCGGGCAGGGCCGGGATGCCGCCCGGGTGCACCGGTGCGGCGCGGCCGGAAAAGCGCGTGACGGCGAGATCGAAGCTGCCCCAGAAGAGGTGCACGGGACTGACCTTGCCGAGAAAGGCGGTGCGGAAGTCCTTCAGCACGCGGTCGGCCTGCACCAGCGCGCGCCAGAACCGGGTCACCGCATCGGCATCGTAGGCGGCGTGCGTCGTGTCCTGCGCGAACGGGATCGGGTCGGCGACTTCGTTCGGCGTGCCGTTGAAGGCCGTGCCGACGCGGAGTGCCTGCGTGAGCGCCAGGAACCGCGCGTGGAAGTCGCGGACCGTCATCGGCTCCAGCGCGAACGACGTCCTTGCGCCGTCGCTGACACTGCCGCTCAGGTGATGGTCGATGAGATCGAAGTCGAACGCGACGCTGCGGTCTCCCGCCGGAATGAGCGATGTCGTCAGGCCGCGCGGGGTCACGTAGAGCGTCGCATGCCAGGAATGGTTCATCCATGGGGTGCGCGCCAGCCGGTATTTGCCCACGATCTGCGTCCACAGATGCAGGGTGGCGCAGGTGTCCTTCCAGGGTGGAAAGGGAATATCGGGCCAGACTTGGGTCATATCTGGGGTCATATCTGGGTGCCTCCAGAGCCAGAGGATCGCCGCTCCCGGCTGACGGCTGCGCCGGAACAGCCAAAGCCCAACACGAGAACCCCCGTGTTGGGTCGAGGTCGGTCTGTAGCCTACAGCCTCAGCGCTACAGAATGAACTTGCTCAAATCCGCATTCTTCGCCAGGTCGCCGATGCGGGCCTGCACATAGGCGGCATCGATCTTGATGGTCTCGCCGCCTTTGTCGGTGGCCTCGAAGGAGATCTCGTCGAGCACCCGCTCCATCACCGTCTGCAGGCGCCGCGCACCGATGTTCTCCACCGTCGCGTTCACCTGCGCGGCGATGTCGGCCAGCGCGTCGATGGCGTCGTCGGCGAATGTGAGCGTCACGTTCTCCGTCTTCATCAGGGCCACGTACTGCTTGATGAGGCTCGCCTCGGGCTCGACCAGGATGCGCCGGAAGTCCTCCTTGGTCAGCGGCTTCAGCTCCACGCGGATCGGCAGCCGGCCCTGCAGCTCGGGCAGCAGATCGGACGGCTTGGCCTGGTGAAAGGCCCCCGAGGCGATGAACAGCACGTGGTCCGTCTTCACCGGACCGTACTTGGTGGACACGGTGGTGCCCTCCAGCAGCGGCAGCAGGTCGCGCTGCACGCCTTCGCGTGACACATCGGCGCCGATGCGGCCGCCCTCCGAGCGCGAGCACACCTTGTCGATCTCGTCGAGAAACACGATGCCGTCGTCCTCGACGCTGCGGATGGCATCGCCCACGAGCTGATCCTGGTCGAGCAGCTTGTCGCTTTCCTGCGCCACCAGCACGTCGTAGGCCTGGCCCACGGTCATCTTGCGCGGCTTGGTCCGCTGGCCGAACGCCTTGCCCAGCATCTCGTTCAAGTTGATCATGCCCACCTGGCCGCCGGGGATGTCGAAGGTCGGCAGTTGCGGGCCTGCGTCCGCCACCTGGATCTCGATTTCCTTGTCGTTGAGCTCGTTGGCGCGGATCCGCTTGCGAAAATCCTCGCGTGTAGCCGGCCGCGCCTCGGCGCCGACGAGCGCGTCGATCACGCGCTCTTCCGCGTTCTTCTCGGCCTGCGCCTTGACCTCGCGGCGCTTGGTCTCGCGCATCAGGCCGATGCCGACCTCGACGAGGTCGCGCACGATGGAATCGACGTCGCGGCCGACGTAGCCGACCTCGGTGAACTTGGTGGCCTCCACCTTGAGAAAGGGCGCGCCGGCGAGCCGGGCGAGACGGCGCGAGATCTCGGTCTTGCCGCAGCCGGTGGGGCCGATCATGAGGATGTTCTTGGGCAGCACCTCCTCCTTGAGGTCGTCGGCGAGCTGCTGGCGCCGCCAGCGGTTCCTGAGGGCGATGGCCACCGCGCGCTTGGCGTCCTTCTGGCCGACGATGAAGCGATCGAGCTCGGAGACGATCTCGCGCGGAGAGAAGCTGGTCATTGGAGAGGATCGTTGCCTTTCAATTCATACTGCATGATGAGCGTGTCGCCGGTCCGGCCCAGAAGCTTGGGAATGGCGCGGAGCCCGGCTCTCGCACAGGCCCGCAGTGCGCATGCGGCGTCTCCAGCCAGCGCCGCACCAGCGGCAGATCGCCGGGCGACAGGGGGCGGACGTCATAGCCGCGACACGCCATTGTCACGCGCTTTCCAGCGCCTCGATGATGATGTTGCGATTGGTATAGACGCAGATCTCGGCCGCAATTGCCATCGCCTTGCGGGCGATCTCCTCTGCGCTCTGGTTGGTGTCGATCAAGGCCTTGGCGGCAGCCAGCGCATAGTTGCCGCCGGAGCCGATGCCCATCACGCCGCCCTCCGGCTCCAGCACGTCGCCGGTGCCGGTCAGCACCAGCGTCACCTGCCGGTCGGCGACGATCATCATGGCCTCCAGCCGCCGCAGGTAGCGGTCGGTGCGCCAGTCCTTGGCCAGCTCCACGCAGGCGCGGGTCAATTGCGCGGGATACTGCTCCAGCTTGTTCTCCAGGCGCTCAAACAGCGTGAAGGCGTCGGCCGTGGCGCCGGCGAAGCCGCCGATCACGTCGCCCTTGCCGAGCGAGCGCACCTTCCGGGCGTTGGCCTTGATGACGGTGGCGCCGAGGCTCACCTGGCCGTCGCCGGCGATGACGACCCGGCCGGCCTTGCGCACGGTCAGGATGGTGGTCCCGTGCCAGAGGTGTGAGGATGCTGCTGGATCGGTCATGAAAAATCTCTTGCGCGATGTCGGCATGAACGGCCCGTAAATCAAGGGGGGTGATTATGGGGCCGCACGCTCTGGAAACCGTGGGGTCAAGCTGATAAAGGCTTGGTTTCCGCCCTGCAAGCAAGGCCTAAATTCCCGTGAAACGGCAAGCCACTATCGAGCGCTCCACCAAGGAGACCAAGATCAAGGCAACCGTCGACCTCGACGGCACTGGCGCCTATGATGTCGCCACCGGCATAGGCTTTCTGGATCACATGCTGGAGCAACTCGCCCGCCATTCCCTGATCGACATCACGCTCAAGGCCAAGGGCGACCTGCACATCGATTTCCACCACACGACCGAGGATTGCGGCATCGTGCTGGGCCAGGCGGTGGCCAAGGCGTTGGGCGACAAGCAGGGCATCACCCGCTATGCCAGCGCCTACCTGCCCATGGACGAGACGCTGACGCGCGTGGCAGTGGATGTCTCGGGCCGGCCGCATCTGGTGTGGAAGGTTGAATTCTCCCGCCCCAAGCTCGGCGACATGGACACCGAGCTGTTCCGCGAGTGGTTCCAGGCGTTCGCCCAGAACGCCGGCATCACGCTGCACGTGGAAAATCTCTACGGCGAGAACAACCACCACATCGCCGAGACCTGCTTCAAGGGGCTGGCCCGCGCCCTGCGCGAGGCGGTGGCGATCGATCCGCGCCAGGGCGGCCGCGTCCCTTCGACCAAGGGAACGCTGTAGGCCGCATCTCCGGCGACAACTCGGGACGGCGAACTACTCCACCACGCGGCCGAACGCCGTCGTGTCCACGCGCTTCAAGCTGCTCTTTGGTTTCATCTTGTACATGTTGGGCGCATACACCTTGACCGCGTCGTACTTCTTGTCCCAATTGCACACAAATCCGTCGTTCTTGCCGCGATGAAACTCGATTGCCTGCATGGCGCGAGCGGCGCAGCCAGCACAGAACACCAAATGCATGCACCCGGCGCAGTCCATCAGGTTCGGTGATGGGACACTGCGGAGGGCCTCGCCCGGTATCGCCTTCAGCACGCCATCGAGCCCGATGTCATCGAGCTTGCCGAAGTCCATGTACTCGACCCTGTGGGTGAGGCACGCGCGGACGCGCCCGTCCGGGCCAACCACAATTCCGCGCCAGCCGGCACCGCAGTTTTCCCCCGGCTTGCTCAAGCTCTGCATCAGGTCATTGGCCGCGAAGTAGAACCCGGGAAGCTCGCTGGCGAGCGCCTCTTGCGCATGCTTGAGATGATGGCCGTGCTCCGGCAGCAGCGGCGGCGCATGGTGGCCGCGCCCCAGCTGCATCACCGGGGCAAATCCAAACCAGAACGCGCCGAGGGATTTCGCCAATCTCGCCGTATCCATGATTTCGTGCGCATTGCGCCCGTGCACGGACATGGCCACGCGGCATTTCACGCCGCGATCCGCCAATTGCCGGATCGTCTGCGTCGCTTTGGCGAACACACCGGCACCGCGCAGGAAGTCGTGGCTTTCGGCGTTGGAGCCGTCCAAGTCGATCTGGATGAAAATGCGGTCCTTGAACTTGGCCGGAATATCGAGCAGCTCATCCGTCCACAACGTGCCGTTGGAAATGACGGCCGTGATCTGGAAGAGCTCCCCGCATCTTTGCAGGAAGGAGCCGAACGCTGGATGCGAGGTCGGCTCGCCGCCGGTGAGCTCTACGACGCCGATGCCCACTTGCCTGAACTCCTCCAGCCAAGACAGGAGCTTGTCGGTTGGAATGAAGCTCGTGCGCATCGGCGACGAATCTCGATAGCAATGCCGGCACATGATGTTGCAGTAGTCCGTCAGCTCGATGCTGGCGTGCACCGGGCTGTAGCGATCGTGCGCGCCGCTGGTCCTGATGGGCCGCGGCGCATGCCCTTCACGCAGCTCTACGATGGATCGCTCAACCAGGCCGTTGATGAGCTCGACAAGGCCCGCAATGGCGATATCTGCCGGCTTCGGCGTGCCATCACCATCCGGGGCGGCAATCGCCGTCTCGCACAGGCTGCGAACCGTGTTGCTGCCGTCCATTTGCATGGCGATCCGCGTCGCCCAATGGTCGAGATCGGCGTCCTGGGGTTCGATGCGTTCGCCGCGCGGAATCGCAAGGTAGGCTCGGGCGCCGGAGGGAACGAGGTGTAGTCGGCCTTGATCCGTGAAGGCTGGATAGCTGTCGAGTAGGGTGTCAGACATGAAAGATGCTCCGAACGGCTGGCTGAAGCGCGAACGTCGGCTAGAGCGCCAAACTCAGGCTCGAGCGGCCATTCAAGTCACGTAGAAAGCTGTAAAAAGTGCACCCACCTCAATGTCCGGCGTCGGTGTGGCGCCGCAGGCGAGGCACGAGAAGCACCCGCCGCAATTGTCACCGCCCGCTTCGCGCAAGCCTCCGCTCTCGCCAGCCAGTTTGTCCCGCGTCGCTCCGCGTTTCCAGGCTTCGGCCTGAGCTGAGGCAATCGCCTTCTCCAAGAGCTCGTTCTTCTTCGGGTCGGCTCTAATCTCGTCGAGGAGTTTCTTGGCGTCGAGGGGTTTGAACGTGCCGGCCATGAACAGCCTCCTTAGAATAAATCCAGTGGCAATAATATCGAGCGATCAGTGCCGCGAGTGTCCGATCGCAGAGCAATAATAATGAGCGCGATAAGCGGGTCAAGCATACTTCAGTCCACTGATCTATATCTATTTCCTCATATGTGATACTGGACCGACAGGCTGAGTTCAGAGATTGCAAGCGCCAACTGCTAGAGCGTGATCTCTCGGGTGGAGCGACTCCGTCAGGCCATTGGCAGGGTCGCAGATGTGTGTTGTGGCGGCATCCTGGGATTGCTGAGCGTCGTTACAACGGATGCAAAGCAAGGTCGTGGTAACCAGTGTCGGTTTCATTCGGTCTTCCCGATTACTGCAAGCATTTCGATCAGCGAGTGCTGGCGTGCGTGCGGTCGAATGGCCGGGCGTCTTGGGACTTGGAGAATTCGATTTGCCGCAATGCTAAACATCACTGTCGGAAATGCATCGTAGATCCGTGAATGTCCTTATGATCTTGCGGAAGCGATCGAGGCCGTTGGGCCAACGCGAGGGTGTCAAGCAGCAATGACCTCCGTTCCTCTTTTCCACCCTGCCCGGCGCACGCGGCGCAAAGCGACCATGGCCCTGCTGGCTGGTTTGGCGGGCGTCTGCATGCTCGATGCGTCAGCATCCGCCCGCGACATCCGGGACGCGAAGCGCGACGACTATGTCCAATCGCGGCCGGCGGGGGCGCCGGTGATGGCGGTCGTCTCGCTCAGCCGCCAGCGCGTGACCGTCTACGACGCCAGCGGCTGGATCATGCGCGCTCCGGTGTCGACGGGTGCCGCCGGCTACGAGACGCCGGCCGGCATCTACAGCATCCTGCAGAAGAAGGCCGAGCACTTCTCCAATCTCTACGACGATGCCGCCATGCCGTTCATGCAGCGCCTGACCTGGTCGGGCATCGCCCTGCATGCCGGCGTCCTGCCCGGATATCCGGCTTCGCACGGCTGCGTGCGCATGCCCAGCGAGTTTGCCGAGCGCCTCTTCGAGGCGACCCGGCTCGGCATGCGGGTCATTGTCATGCGCGATGACATCGGTCCCGCCGACCTCTCCCATCCGATGCTCTTCAAGCCGGCATCCGGCGAGCGCAGCACCAGAACGGCCGAAGGACCCAGCGCCGTCGCACTGGATGCCGAGCCACGGCCCATCCCGTCGTTCCGAGCCTTGCGCATGATCGCCGCGGCGAAGACGGCGGAGGCAGACGCCGCCGCGAGCCAGCTGGAGGCAACGCGACGTGCCGCGGCGGCGATGTACCGTGAAGCGGCCGCTGCCAACAAGGCATTGCGGATTGCCGCCAGCGCAAAGCTCAGGGCCGAGGCGCACCTGAGGGAGATCGAGCGCCGGCGCGAGGCGGCCACGGACCCGACGGCGGTGACCGAGCTCGAAACCGTCAAGACGAACGCCCTTGCGACGCTTGCCGAGGCGCAATCTCGGCTCGACGCCGTGCAGACCGAGGTCCGGCCAACCCAGGATGCGGTGGTGCACATGCGGCAGGCCGCCATCGCCGCCCAGAAGGCCAAGGCGGACGCCGAGGAGGCCGCCAGAGAGGCGACGCGCAGGATGGCGCCCATCTCGGTCTTCATCAGTCGGCAGACCCAGCGCCTCCATGTGCGGCAGGCGCGCGAGCCGCTGTTTGAAAGCCCCGTCGCGATCGCCAATCCCGACACGCCCATGGGCACCTACGTCTTCACCGCACTCGAGTTTGCGAACGAGGAGACGGACCTGCGCTGGAGCGCCATCTCCATGTACGGCGGCGTGCACGCATCGCCGCCGCCATCAAAGGGACGCCATGGTGTCGCGTCCGGCTCGGAGGCGCTCAGAACCGATACCCGCACAGCCAAATCGGCCTTGGAGCGGATATCAATTCCCGAGGCGGCGCTCGATCGGATCCAGGCCCTGATCTCGCCGGGCTCGGCGCTGATCATCTCGGATGAACCCCTCAGCCGCGAGACGGGTCCCGCGACCGAATTCATCGTCGTCATGAGCGGCGAGCCGCAGGGCGGCATCAAGATCCGCAGCCGCCAACCGGAAGAGCGCACCCGCTACGAGCGGCTTCTTCGGCGCGGGCCCTATGGCTTGGGCCCTTCGTTCTGGTAACCTCGGCGCGCGGCGGATGGTGCGGCAAAAGGTCGACCGCCGCTCGCGGTCGAAAAGCGGTCTTGCACGGACTTTATTGACCAAAGTCTCGCTATTCGATGGCGCTGTGACGATGGATGGTTCCTGTCACCTTCCAAGGGACCGGATGCTGAGGCCAGTCCGAGAGGTATCCTCTGTGAAATTGAAGCCTATCGCTCTTGTTGCTGCATCGTTGTGCCTGGCTGCACTCACCGCTCAGGCTCAGCCGTTGGTCCAGGCGCAGCAGGCTGCGGCGCCGGGGATGGCGTTGGTGCCCGTGGTCGACAAGGCCAATGCGGCGCAATCCTTCAAGCTCGGGCCGCTGGTGATCGAGGCACCGTGGGCCCGGGCGACGCCGGGCGGCGCGCGGGTTGCAGGCGGCTTCATGAAGATCACCAACACGGGCAAGCTCGCGGATCGGCTGATCGGCGGAACCTTGCCGGTCGCTGGCGGGGTCGAGGTGCACGAAATGAGCGTGTCGGGCACCGTCATGAAGATGCGCCGCCTGGCCGACGGTCTGGAGATCAAGCCCGGCCAGAGCGTGGAATTGAAGCCGGGCGGCCATCACCTGATGTTCATGGAGTTGCGCAGCGGCTTGAAGGCCGGCGAAACCATCAAGGGCACGCTGGTGTTCCTCAGGGCCGGAACCGTCGAGGTCGAATATCGCGTGGCGCCGATCGGCGCCCAGACCCGTGGCGGCGGCCATTCGCATCACTGACGCGACGGCTGGCGCCAAATCCCCTCGCCTTCTGCGCCGCAGGCGATTAGAACGGGCACCAGACCACCGGACCCGAACCCATGCTCACGTTCACCGTGCATGAGCCGCCCCATCCGCCGGCCGATCGCATCGACCGGGCGGAGAGCCTCGTGTTCATCAAGGACGGGTTCTCGTGGACCGCGGCGCTGTTCTCCCCGATCTGGCTGCTCATGCACCGGCTATGGTGGCCGCTGCTGGGCTACGTTGTGGTAAGCGGCCTCTTCGAGCTGGCGCGATGGAGCGCCGCCATGGGACCAGGATGGCTCACCCTGGCCGGGGTTGCGCTGCACCTGCTGATCGGGTTTGAGGCGGACACGCTGCGCCGCTGGGCGCTCGATCGCCGCGGCTGGCGCACTCTGGGATCGGTGTCGGACCGCAATGCCGCCGAGTGCGAGCGCCGCTTCTTTCAGGAGTGGCTGCCGCGCCAGCCGCTCATTGCCTCGGCATCCGGCCCGAGCGCTCCAGGTGTCGCAACGGGCCGCACGACGCCCATCATCGGCTCGCTGCTGGGCGTTCGCTCCTGAGCCACCGCCATGCAGCGTCTCGTCATCATCGATTACGGTTCGGGCAATCTCCACTCGGCGGCGAAAGCATTCGAGCGGGCCGCGCGCGAGAGCGAAGCCGACGTCGGCGTTGCCGTGACGGCCGATCCTGTGGACGTCGAGGCTGCGGACCGCATCGTGCTGCCCGGGGTTGGCGCCTTCGCCGACTGCAAGGCCGGTCTCGATGCCGTTGCCGGCATGCGCGAGGCGCTGGAGACCAGCGTGCGCCGCAAAGGCCGGCCGTTCCTCGGCATCTGCGTCGGCGCGCAGCTGATGGCCGAGCGCGGGCTCGAGTTCCGCACCACACCGGGCTTCGGCTGGATCAAGGGCGACGTGCAGGCGATTGTGCCCCAAGATCCCGGTCTCAAGATCCCGCACATGGGCTGGAACACGCTCAACGTGATCAACGAGCATCCGCTGCTCGCGGGCATCGACACCGGGCCGCAGGGACTGCACGCCTATTTCGTGCACTCCTTCCACCTCGC
Source organism: Hyphomonadaceae bacterium (assembly GCA_019747815.1). Classification (GTDB taxonomy): domain Bacteria; phylum Pseudomonadota; class Alphaproteobacteria; order Rhizobiales; family Hyphomicrobiaceae; genus AWTP1-13. The sequence continues at coordinate 36,138 of JAIEQJ010000042.1, read as the reverse complement.
CACGCCCGACCGCGCGGCGCTGGTGGCGGAAACCGACTACGGCGGACCGGTGACCGCGATGGTGGGCAGGGACAACATCGCCGGCACGCAGTTCCACCCGGAGAAGAGCCAGATGCTTGGACTGCGGCTCATCGCCAATTTCCTGACGTGGCGGCCTTGAGCCGGGCAGCGGGCTAGGCTGCGCGCGCCTCGGGCAAGGCAGGCACCGGGAACGCGACGACATTGGTTGGGGCGTCCTGGCGGCGCTTCTTGAACCAGCGCAGCGCGGTGTTGAGCATCACGGCGCTGGCCTCCACCTGCTGGATGAGAAGGCCGTCCTCGCTGTCGAGATGGGCCCTGAGCTTGCCTTCCAGGGCGGCAGCCCGGTCGGTCGACTGGACATACCAGGTGGTGTCGAGCGGCCGGGCCCAGGCGTCGCCGAGCGCCATGATGGCGCTGGCGATCTGGTGACGGGTCGGGGCGGCGATGTCGTAGGTGATGAGGTAGGTGCGCATGGGGTGTCTCGTGGGCAGCGAGGGATCCGGCATCTTGCGTCGCCGCTGTACACACACACACACACACGACCGCAGCGGAACGTAGAGAGAACATGCAGCGATTCGGGGCGCGTGTCGAGTGGATGTTCTAATTTTGTTCCGACCGCGCTCGAGCATCGAACAGGCTGGGCTGCAGATCGGCCGGAATGGCCTTGGGGACCCGCCGGTGAAGGCCGAAATCGACCCGGTCGGCCAGGCTCGGATGACGCGCGTGGAACACCGCCAGCGCCTTGCCCCGGCTGCCGGCGAAGCGCTTCTCCTCCCAGATCTCGTATAGCCTGCGCGGATCGCAGCCGTAGCGCGCCAGCAGGTCCTTGCGGCGGATCCTGAGCCAGCGCGCAATCCAGATGTCGATGGCATCCGCCTCGGTCAAGAGGCGCCTTGGCGGGCCGGCGATGATCGGAAAGGCGGCAGTGACCACAACACACTCGCTTGACGGACAGGCAACGCTTCACGATTGATCGCACGAGAAGATAGCGAACTGATGGCTTCCCCTGGCGGGATAGCCCGACAGCAGCAGGGGTGCGCACGTGATCTTGTTTCCGGCCATCGACCTCAAGGACGGCCAATGCGTGCGCCTCAAGCTCGGCGACATGGCGCAGGCCACCGTGTTCAACGACGACCCGGCGGCCCAGGCGCGCCTCTTCGAGGCGCAGGGCTTCGAATATCTGCACATCGTCGACTTGAACGGGGCGTTCGCCGGCAGGCCGGTCAACGCGCCGGCCGTCGAGGCCATCCTCGGGGCGGTCAAGATGCCGACGCAGCTGGGCGGCGGCATTAGGGATCTGGCCACGATCGAGGCATGGCTCGCAAAGGGCATCCGCCGCGTCATCCTCGGCACCGTCGCGGTCCGCAATCCCGGCCTGGTGCGGGAGGCCTGCAAGTCGTTCCCCGGTCGCGTTGCGGTCGGCATCGACGCCAAGGGCGGCAAGGTGGCCGTGGAAGGCTGGGCCGAGGCCAGCGAGCTGTCGGCCGTCGCGTTGGCGCGGCGCTTCGAGGACGCCGGCGTGGCGGCCATCATCTATACGGACATCGATCGCGACGGCATCCTGAAGGGTCTCAACCTGCCGGCCACGGTGGCGCTGGCCCAAGCCACGGCCATTCCCGTGATCGCCTCGGGTGGCCTCGCCGGCATCGCGGACGTCGAAGCCCTGCTGCAGCCGGAGTGCCAAATTCTCGAAGGCGCGATCACCGGGCGTGCCCTCTACGACGGACGGCTCGATGCCGCCGCGGCGCTGGCCATGATCCGACGCGCACGCACCGCACGCCCCTGAGGGCGCGATTGGCCGCGCCTCCCTCAGGCGGCCGCATTTCTTGCCCATGATCGCGACGGTGCGGGTACTGGGCCAAGCAAATTCCATGGAGGAACCCCATGCCGGCGATCACCGTATCGCGCCGCCAGGCGCTGTTGGGCACCGCCACCGTTGCAGCGGCCGCCGCGCTGAGCGGACTGCCGCCGTCCCGAACGCTCGCCAGAGCGCCCTTCGCCGCCGCACAGGCGCCCTACTACTATCGCTTTGCGCACGGAAAGATGCAGGCGACCGTGGTGTCGGACGGCATCCTCCCCCTCGGCGATCCCTCCGGCACCTTCCTTGGCACGTCCAAGGAGGAGATCGGCAAGATGCTGACCGACAACTTCCTTTCGACGGCCAGCGTGGTGCTCGAGCAGAATATTCTCGTGCTCAATACGGGTGACCGGCTCGTGTTGTTCGACACCGGCATGGGAAGCTCGCAATTGTTCGGGCCGACGCCCGGCAAGATGCTGGCCAACCTGAAGGCGGCGGGCATCGACCCCAAGGACATCGACGCGGTCGTCGCCACGCACGCCCACTGCGACCACGTGTGGGGCATCATGAGCGACGACGGCAGCCGCAATTTCCCGAACGCGCAGATCTACATCTCGCAGGCCGACTTCGACTACTGGACGGACGAGGCCAAGCTGGCGATCAAGGAGCCGGCGTTCATGAATGCGTTCATCGCCGGCGCGCGGAAGAATTTGCTGCCCAATCGCGATCGGCTGGTCTTCGTCAAGGACGGGCAGGAGTTCCTGCCGGGAATTCAGGCCATCTCCGCGCCCGGCCACACCGTCGGCCACACGATCTACATGATCACCTCCGACGGCAAAACCCTCGCCGCCATCGGCGATCTCACGCATCACCAGGTGCTGCTGCTCGAGAAGCCGCGCATCGAATTTGCCTTCGACACCGACCCCAAGCAGTCGGCCAACACCCGCGTGCGCATTCTCGACATGCTCGCGGCCAACAGAATTCCGCTGATCGCCTATCACTTCCCCTGGCCGGGCGTCGGCCACGTGGCCAAGCAGGGCGACGGCTTCCGATACTACCCGACACCGCTGCAGATGGTGCTGGACCAGAAGGGTTGAGCTTCGGCAAACGCGGCTGCGCGCGATCTCCCTGAGGCTCGCTGACCGCGAGCCTTCTTTTTTGTCCGCAGCGCTCGCGCTTCTTTGGGCGCCCAAGGCGCAAGGCCGTCGGGCTGGCGCCTTCATGTTGCAGTCTGCGTGAGACGAGTCGTCGCGGAACGGAGGGAGCGCTACGCCGTTGACTGCATATCCAGGCGGCCAACGTGCCGCACACCATCGATTGATGAGGAGAAACGCTAATGAGCACGATCGTGAAGGCGACTGCAGCGGCAGCGCTGCTGATGGCTGGCGCGACTTATGTCACAGCGCAGACCCAGCATCAGGGCCATGATCAGCGGCCGTCGGCGCAGGACGGGGCAAACCCCAAGCCGTCCGACAACAAGGCATCGCCGGGGCCCGGCGTGGGCTCGCGGCCGATCGGCCCCCCGGCTGGGAATGCGCCTGCTGACGCCAAGCCCGGAACGCCTGGCGATAAGAACACGACCGACCTCAAGAAGCTCGACAAGCCGAGCGGCGAAGGTCAGCGGAATTGATCCACCGATCGATTGAGCTTTGCAGGACTTGGCCGGGCGGTCCGCGTCCGGCCTCATTTCGGAGCTCGATCGCAAGGAGCGGCATCCCCATTCAGCTCTATAATGCCCGCAGGCGTCGTTGGTGCCATGAGTTGTTGGTGCTATGACAATATTCGTCGGCCCATCCGGAAGAGCCCGTCGCCTGCCCATGACATTGAAAATTCGCATCATCCCCTGCCTCGACGTCAAGGACGGCCGGGTCGTCAAGGGCGTCAATTTCGTCGATCTGAGAGATGCGGGCGACCCGGTCGAGGCCGCCGCGGCCTACGATGCGGCAGGGGCCGATGAGCTTTGCTTCCTGGATATCACGGCCAGCCACGAGAACCGTGACACCATCTTCGACATCGTGCAACGGACGGCTGAGCAGTGCTTCATGCCCTTGACGGTCGGCGGCGGCGTGCGAACCACCGACGACATGCGCAAACTGCTCCAGGCCGGCGCCGACAAGGTTTCCATCAACACGTCCGCCGTGAGCCGCCGGCAGCTCGTGGCGGAGGGCGCCGACAAGTTCGGGGCGCAGTGCATTGTCGTGGCCATCGATGCCAAGAGGGTTTCCAAGACCGGTGAACCCGCACGGTGGGAGGTCTTCACCCATGGCGGTCGCAACCCCACCGGCCTGGAGGCGATTGCCTACGCGCGCGAGGTGACGGCGCTCGGAGCGGGCGAGATCTTGCTCACGTCCATGGATCGCGACGGCACCAAGACGGGCTTCGATCTGGCGCTGACACGCGCTGTGGCCGATGCCGTCAGCGTGCCGGTTATTGCATCAGGTGGCGTGGGGACGCTTGAGCATCTGGTCGAGGGCGTTGAGCAAGGTCACGCCAGTGCCGTTTTGGCGGCTTCGATCTTTCATTACGGAACGTTCACGATCGGCGCCGCCAAGCGGCGTTTGGCCGAGGCCGGCATTCCGGTGCGGCTCGACGGCAGGGCCACCGCCTGAACAGGGGGCGGAAACCAAACCCGCAGGTTGCACGTGGGCGATTCGTGCTTGCGGGAATACTAATGGCACAGTCTGTCCTTTCTGTAATCCCAAGGTGGCGAACAACCGTTCAATGCATCGCAGGGGTTGTCCTTGGACTGCCAAATGGTGCTGTCGCGACACGTCCGGCTTGCTTTGAAAGCGGTGCAGAAAAGTCCTTTGATTCGGGACGTTACAACACCATCTTTGTAGGATGAGCAGCAGGCGTTGCGAATCGGCCATAGGCCCCCAGTCAAGACGGCCACGAGTTTGGCTACTTATGCCCGCCGCATTTTTTTGGTCTAATCTTTTGCTGAGCATGCCGGCCCCAGAGGCGACAGAGACATGACGACTAAGGAAAACATCTTCGACGTCTACGCGCAGGCTTACGAGAGCCAGAAGCAGCATCGGATGAGCTTGAAGGAGTACCTGGAGGGCTGCCGCTCCGATCCTTCGATGTATGCGGGCACCGCCGAGCGCATGCTGCGCGCCATTGGCGAGCCTGAGCTGGTCGACACCGCGAAGGATCCGCGCCTCGGGCGGATCTTTATGAACCGCACGCTCAAGGTCTATTCGGCCTTCAAGGATTTCTACGGCCTGGAGGAAACGATCGAGCGGATCGTCGGCTTCTTCCGCCACGGTTCGCAGGGTCTGGAGGAGAAGAAGCAGATCCTGTACCTGCTGGGACCGGTCGGAGGCGGCAAGTCCTCCCTTGCGGACCGCCTCAAGGACTTGATGGAGAACTGCCCCGTCTACGTGCTCGCCACCCACGACGGCATCAGCCCCATCTTCGAAAGTCCGCTCGGTCTCTTCGATCCCACCTCCATGGGGCGGATGCTGGAGGACCGCTACGGCATCCCAGCGCGCCTGTTGATGGGCAACATGTCGCCCTGGGCGGTGAAGCGGCTCGATGAGTTCGGCGGCGACATCTCCAAGTTCTCCGTCGTGAAGCTGCACCCCTCCAAGCTGCGCCAGATCTGCGTGGCCAAGACGGAGCCGGGTGACGAGAACAACCAGGACATCTCGGCCCTGGTCGGCAAGGTCGACATTCGCAAGCTCGAGCATTTCGGCCAGAACGATGCCGACGCCTACTCCTATTCGGGCGGGCTCAACCGCACGACCCAGGGCGTCCTCGAGTTCGTCGAGATGTTCAAGGCGCCGCTGAAAATGCTGCACCCGCTGCTCACGGCCACCCAGGACCGCACCTATGTCGGCACGGAGAACGTCGGTGCGATGCCCTATCAGGGTCTGATCATCGCCCACTCCAATGAAAGCGAGTGGCAGGGCTTCCGTGCCAACAAGAACAACGAGGCGTTCCTCGACCGCATCAGCGTGATCAAGGTCCCGTATTGCCTGCGCGTCACCGAGGAGAAGCAGATTTACGAGAAGCTGCTCGCCTCCAGCGAGCTCAAGGATGCCAACATCGCGCCGGGTACGCTCAATATGCTGGCGCGCTTCTCGGTTCTTACACGCCTCAAGCCGCACGAGAACTCTTCGCTGTTCTCCAAGATGCGCGTGTATGACGGAGAAAGCCTCAAGGATACTGATCCCCACGCCAAGACCATCCAGGAGTATCGCGATGCTGCCGGCGTGGCGGAGGGCATGGATGGCGCCTCCACCCGGTTCGCCTACAAGATCCTGTCGGAGACCTTCAACTTCGACACGCACGAGGTGGCGGCCGACCCCGTGCATCTCCTGTACGTGATCGAGCAGGCGGTGCGCCGCGAGCAGCTCCCCGATGAGACGGAGGCCCGCTGGCTGGAGTTCCTCAAGGAGGAGCTGTCGCCCAAGTATGCGGAGTTCATCGGCAACGAGATCCAGAAGGCCTATCTGGAGTCCTATAACGATTTCGGCCAGAACCTGTTCGACCGCTATGTGGCCTACGCCGATGCCTGGATCGAGGATCACGACTTCAAGGATCCCGATACCGGCCAGTTGATGAGCCGGCAGGTGCTGGAGCAGGAGCTGTCGAAGATCGAAAAGCCGGCGGGCATCGCCAACCCGAAGGATTTCCGCTTCGAGGTCGTGAAGTTCTCGCTGCGCGCCCGCTCCAAGAACGGCGGCAAGAACCCGAGCTGGACCAGCTACGAGAAGATCCGCGAGGTCATCGAGCGGCGCATGTTCAGTCAGGTAGAGGACCTGCTGCCCGTCATCAGCTTCGGCAAGAAGCAGGACAGCGAGACCGAGAAGAAGCACGAGGAGTTCGTGCAGCGCATGGTCGAGCGCGGGTATACGCCGCGCCAGGTTCGCCGGCTTGTCGAATGGTATATGCGGGTGAAGAAATCGAGCTGATCGGCGGATGCGGGGAACACGTCCTCATGCTACACCCGGGGCTCGCGGCGGCCGGGGCGGCGCATCGTGACAGGCCGCGCCGATCGGCGCGGCGTTGACGCTGTAGCGGACAGGCATCATGCAGATCGTCGATCGGCGTCTCAATCCGAAAGCCAAGAGCCTCGGCAACCGCCAGAGGTTCCTTCGCCGCGTCAAGGCCGAGATCCGCGAAGCGGTCAAGGATTCGCTCAAGACCAGAAAGGTCTCGGAGGCGGAGGGCTCCGAGAAGGTCACCATCCGCTCCAAGAGCCTGCGCGAACCCTCGTTCTCCACGAGCCGCAACACCGGCGTGCGCGATTACGTGCTGCCCGGCAACGAGGAGTACAAGGTTGGCGACGAGATCCCCAAGCCGCAGGGCGGAGGAGGTGGTCGCGGCAGCCAAGGCAGCCCGGATGGCGAAGGCCACGACGAGTTCACCTTTACCCTGACGAAGGAAGAGTTCCTCGACCTGTTCTTCGACGACCTCAAGCTCCCCAACCTGGTCAAGGTGAAGCTCAAGGATCTCAAGGCGCCGAAGACGGCGCGGGCCGGGTTCACGACGGAGGGTCCGCCGGCCCGGCTCAATCAGGCCCGCACGATGCGCAAGAGCCTGGGGCGCCGCATGGCGCTGCGCCGCCCGAGCGAGGCCGAGATCAAACGGCTGGAGGAGGAGCTGGCGGCGGCCGAAGCCGAGGATCCGCCGAGCGCGGCCAAGATTGCGACACTCCGCTCTGCCCTGGAGCACAAACGGCGGCTTAGGCGCACGATCGCCTACATCGATCCGATCGATCTGCAGTACAATCGCTTTGAGCGGGTGCCGAAGCCGACCACCCAGGCGGTGATGTTCTGTCTCATGGATGCGTCCGCCTCCATGACTGAGCCGCTCAAGGACCTCGCCAAGCGGTTCTTCATGCTGCTGCACGTGTTCCTGACCCGCTACTACCGCGAGGTGCACCTCGTCTTCATCCGCCACACCAGCACGGCGGCCGAGGTCGACGAGGACACCTTCTTCCGCGGCACCGAGACGGGCGGCACGGTCATCTCCACGGCACTGGAGGAGATGTTGCACGTGGTGAAGGCGCGCTATTCGCCTGCCGACTGGAACATCTACGCGGCGCAGGCGTCAGACGGCGACAATTTCCACGACGACATGCCGCGCTGCATCCAGCTCCTCGACAAGGAGGTGCTGCCCATCTGCCAGTACTTCGCCTACATCGAAACGACCCACGGCGAGCGTTTCAACGAGTCGCAGGAGACGCCCGTGTGGCACGGGTATGCGGATGTCGGCCGGCGGCACAGGAACTTTGCCATGCGGCGCGTGGCGGCGCCGGAGGACATCTATCCGGTCTTCCACGAGTTGTTCTCGGCCGGCGACGCGGCAGCATGAGAAGCAGGGGTGCTCGCGGTGACACAGGCGACGAAGCTTCCCAAGCGCAAAACCTCCAAGGTGCGGCCGCTGTTCGATGGGCCCGAGTGGAGCTTCGAGCTGATCCGCAAGGTCCATGACGTGATGGGCGAGATCGCCGTCGGCGAGCTCGGCCTCGACATCTACCCCAATCAGATCGAGGTCATCACCGCCGAGCAGATGCTCGACGCCTACTCGTCGATCGGCATGCCGCTCATGTATCGGCATTGGTCGTTCGGCAAGCGCTTCGCCCGTGACGAGGCCTACTACAAGCGCGGCATGCGCAGCCTGGCCTACGAGCTGGTCATCAATGCGGACCCCTGCATCAGCTACGTCATGGAGGAGAATTCCATGACCATGCAGGCGCTGGTGATTGCCCACGCGGCCTACGGCCACAACCACTTCTTCAAGAACAACTACCAGTTCCGCATGTGGACGCAGCCGGACCACATCATCGACTATCTGAGCTTTGCCAAGAGCTACGTTGCCGAATGCGAGGAGCGCTATGGCGATGGCGCCGTCGAGAGCGTGCTCGATGCGGCGCATGCGCTGATGAACCAGGGCGTCAGTCGCGACCTGCGACCGAGGCCGCGCAACGTGATGCAGCGCGAGCGTGAGCGCGCCGCCCAGCGTCGGGCCTACGAGGAGGCCACGTTCGATCCGATCTATCGCACGCTGCCTGAGATCACGCGTGAGGGGCCGGAAGAGCCGACGCACGTGCAGGCCGAGCATCGCCGGCTGGGCCTGCCGGAGGAGAACCTGCTCTACTTTCTTGAGAAGAATGCGCCGAAACTCGAGGATTGGCAGCGCGAGCTGCTGCGCATCGTGCGCCTGCTGTCACAATATTTCTATCCGCAACGCCAGACCAAGATGATGAACGAGGGCTGCGCCACGTTCATCCACTATGAGATTCTGAACCGCCTCTACGAGCGCGGTCTGCTGACCGACGGCACCATGCTGGAGTTTCTGCATTCGCATTCCTCGGTCATCTTCCAGCCGGCGTTCAACGACCGCCGTTTCAGCGGTCTCAACCCGTATGCGCTCGGCTTTGCCATGATGAACGACATCCGGCGCATCGCCACCGATCCGACGGACGAGGATCGTCAATGGTTCCCCCAGTTTGCAGGTTGCGGCGACTGGATGGGGACGCTGCGCCAGGCCTGGGCGGACTATCGGGACGAGAGCTTCATCCTGCAGTTTCTGAGCCCCAAGCTCATTCGCGATTTCCGGCTGTTTGCCGTCGACGACGATGCCAAGGAAAGCTCCATGGACGTCGCCGCCATCCACAACGAGCAGGGCTACAGGGACCTGCGGCGCCGGCTGGCGCGGCATTACGATGTCGCCACGCAGGACCCTGACCTGCAGGTCACGGACGCGGACCTGTCGGGCAGCCGACGCCTCATTCTGACGCATCATGTGCGCAACGGCGTGCTGCTCGAAAAGGCCGAGGCGGAGCGCACGCTGCAATACCTCGCCCAGCTTTGGGGCTATCGCGTCAAGCTGGTGGAAACGGAGAATGGCGGCGGCCGCGTGCTCAAGGAGCACGAGGCTCTGCCGATGCCATAGAGCGCAGTGCGCAATGGGGTTGATATGGCGCCATAGCGGCCTGCCGTTGCCAGCTCACCCCAGCGCCCCGAAGAACTCCCAGATCTCCTTGGCGAGCGCGTCGGGCTGCTCCAGTGCCGCAAAGTGCCCGCCCTTCGGCATCACACTCCAGCGGCGGATGTTGGTATAGGTCTTGGCGGCCAGGGACCGCGGTGGACGCAGGATCTCCTTCGGGAACTCGGCATAGCCCATCGGCACGTCGACGGTCTCCCCTTCGGCAATCGGCCAGGGCCCGTGCATGCGGTCGTAGTAGGGCCAGAACGACGCGCCGATCGCGCCGGTGAACCAGTAGAGCGAAATGTTGGCCAGCATCTCGTCGCGGCTGACCGCGTTTTCGGGGTTGCCGTTACAGTCGGTCCAGGCACGGAACTTCTCGATCACCCAAGCGGCAAGGCCGGCCGGCGAGTCGGTCAGGCCGAAGGCGAGCGTCTGGGGCTTGGTGCCCTGGATCCACTGGTAGCCCATCTCCTCCTTGAGCCAGTGGTTGAGCTCCTTGAGGAAGGCCTTGTCCTCCGGTGTCGGGTTCGTGAGCATTGCAGGATCGCGACGCACGGCCAGGAGATTGAGGTGGATGCCCAGCACGCGGTCCGGATAGCGTTGCCCCATCACCGAGGCGACGAACCCGCCCCAGTCGCCGCCCTGCACGCCGAAACGCTTGTAGCCGAGCACGTCCGTCATCAGCTCGGCATAGATGCCGGCGATGTCCCGGATGCCAAACCGCCTCTGTCCGGGCTTGAACGACAGCGTGTAGCCCGGCAGAGACGGGGCGATCACGGTGAAGTGCTCGGTCAGCATCGGGATCAGCTTGTGGAACTCGAAGACCGATCCCGGCCAGCCGTGCGAGATCAGCAGCGGCAGTGGATTGGGCCCGCGGCCCGGCTCGTGGATGAAATGCAGGTCGATGCCGCCGACCGGCACCGTGAATTGCCGGAAACCGTTGAGCTTCGCCTCCCAGGCGCGCCAGTCGAAACCTGTGCGCCAGTGGTCGGCGAGCACCTTGGCATATGCCACGCTGGTGCCGGTCGACCACGGCGCGAGCGGCGGCTCGTCGGGCCAGCGCGTGCGGGCGAGCCGCTCCTCGAGGTCGGCGATGTCGGCGTCGGGGACGTGCAGTGTGAACGGGGTCGGTGCCATTGTTGTCATCCCGGCCAAGCGCGTCAGCCCGCGAGCGGAGACCCAGGGCCGTGCATTCGTCGCTCACTGGGTCCCGGATGTTTCGCTTACCGCGAAACTCCGGGATGACAGCAGCTAAGTCAATCCGCCCATCTTCGCCAATTCGCGCAAATGATGGTCGGTGTCGCCGAATGCCATGTCGATCATGGTGAGCCGCTTGAAGTAGTGGCCGGCCTTGTACTCCATGGTCATGCCGATGCCGCCGTGCAGCTGGATCGCCGCCTCGCCGAGGAACCGCGCCGATTTGCCGATCTGCACCTTGGCCGCCGCCATGGCCTTGCGCCGCTCCCTGGCGTCGGGCTCGGCCGCCATCATGGTGGCGTAGTAGGCCATGCTGCGCGCCTCCTCGAGGGCGGTCAACATGTCGACGGCCTTGTGCTGCAGCACCTGGAAGGAGCCGATCGGCACGCCGAACTGCTGGCGCGTCTTGAGGTAGTCGACGGTGAGCTCGTGCAGGCCTCCCATGGCGCCGACGGCCTCGGCCGAGAGCGCGGCAATGGCCTCGTCGACCGCGCGCTCCAAAACCTGCAGCCCCTTGTCGGGGCCCGCGACCACGGCCTCGGGTGTCACCCGCACGGCCGACAGCGTGACGTCCGCGGCACGCTGGCCGTCCTGCGTGGGATAGCCGCGTCGCGTGACGCCATTGGCCTTGGCATCGACGAGGAACAGCCCGATGCCGCTGCGGTCGGCGCGCGCGCCCGAGACGCGTGCGGTCACGACCAGCTTGTCGGCGCTGTCGCCCGCAAGCACCACAGCCTTCTCACCTTCCAGCGTATAGCCGCCCTTGCCGTCGGCCCGCGCGGTGGTCGCGATATCGGCAAGATCGAAGCGCGCCTGCCGCTCCTGATGCGCCAGGGCGAGTGTCAGCTTGCCCTCGACGATGGCCGGCACCAACTCCTCGAGCAGGGCGGCGTTGCCGGAATGGCGCAGCACCCCGCCCGCCAGCACCACGGTTGCCAGGTACGGCTCGATGGCCAGCGCCCGGCCGAACGCCTCGGCGACGATCATGGTCTCGGTGAGGCCCTGGCCCAGGCCGCCGTGCTCCTCGGCAAAGGGAATGCCCAGCAGCCCCAGCTCGGCATACTGCTGCCAGAGCGCGGCCTTGTAGCCCTTCGGCTCCTTCATGTAGCCCATGCGCTGGGCAAGATCGCCGTAGGAGTCGGCGAGCAGCCGATCCACGCTGTCCTTGAGCTGCCGTTGCTCGTCGTTGAGATCGAAGTCCATGGTTCTAACTTTCTCTCCCTCTCCCCGCCACCGCCGACCTCTCCACAAGCGCCACGGGCGGGGAGAGGGCCGGGGTGAGGGCAAGAAACCGACGCCACCGGGGAGTTTTTGGTTGCCCCTCACCCTAACCCTCTCCCCGCAAGCACGGGGAGAGGGAGCCACGTCGCAATCAGAAGCCCAGCACGGCCTTGGCCAGGATGTTGCGCTGGATCTCGTTGGAGCCGCCGTAGATCGTGGTCTTGCGATAGTTGAAATAGGCGGGTGCCGCCGGCGCCGCCCATTCCAGATCCTCGGGCGGCTCGTTGGAGCCGAACTGCGCATCGTCGCTGTCGGCCTGATAAGGCACGGCGAGCGGGCCGGCAATCTCGAGCAGGAGATGGGTGGTGGCCTGCTGAATCTCACTGCCCCTGATCTTGAGAATGGATGACTTCGGATTAGGCAGCCTGTCCTTGCGATGCCGGTCCTCGGCCAGCACGCGCATCTGCGTCATCTCCAGCGCCTTCAGCTCCACCTCCACCGCAGCCACTTTCTCGCGGAAGCGCTCGTCCTCGATCAGCGGCCTGTCGCCGGCCATGACGCGCGACGCCAGCTCCTTGATGCGCTGCACGCGCTGCTTGGAGTAGCCGACGCGGGCAATGCCGGTGCGCTCGTTGCCCAGCAGGAACTTGGCGCAGTCCCAGCCGCGATGCTCCTGGCCGACCAGATTCTCCACCGGCACCTTGACGTCATCGAAGAACACCTCGTTCACCTCGCGCCCGCCATCCATGGTCTGGATCGGGCGCACGGTGATCCCCGGCGTCTTCATGTCGATCAGCAGAAACGAGATCCCGAGCTGCTTCTTGGCCTCCGGATCGGTGCGACAGAGACAGAAGATCCAGTCGGCATGCTGCGCCAGCGTGGTCCAGGTCTTCTGGCCGTTGACGATGTAGTGGTCGCCCTGCCGCACCGCGGTGGTCTTGAGGCTGGCGAGATCTGAGCCGGCACCCGGCTCCGAAAAACCCTGGCACCACCAGTCGTCGAGCGCCGCCATGCGGGGCAAGAAGCGCTTCTTCTGCTCGGGCGTGCCGAAGGCGATCACGACCGGGCCGCACATGCTGACATTGAAGGGCAGCGGCTGCGGCACGCCGTTGTACTGCAATTCCTCGGTGTAGATGTAGTGCTGCACCGGGGTCCAGTCGGCGCCACCCCACGCCTTGGGCCAATGCGGCACCGCATATCCCTTGGCGTGCAGGATCTTGTGCGAGGTGACCATCTCCTCCTTGCTGAGATGGCGGTTCTCGCTCACCTTGGCGCGGATCGTCTCCGGCACGGCGGACCGGAAGAAGCTGCGCAGCTCCTGGCGGAAGGCGTTCTCTTCGGGGCTGAAGCGGAGGTCCATGTCTCTCTCCCTCAAACGATCTCGATGAGGCCGGCGGCACCCTGGCCGCCGCCGATGCACATGGTGACGATGGCATACTTGACGCCGCGGCGCTTGCCTTCGATCAGGGCATGCCCCGTCATGCGGGCACCGCTCATGCCGTAGGGATGGCCGATGGCAATGGCACCGCCATCGACGTTGAGCTTGTCTTGCGGGATCCCCAGCTTGTCGCGGCAGTAGAGCACCTGGCTGGCGAACGCCTCGTTGAGCTCCCACAGGCCGATGTCGTCCATCTTGAGGCCCGTGCGCTGCAGCAGGCGCGGCACGGCGAACACGGGGCCGATACCCATCTCGTCGGGCTCGCAGCCGGCCACGGCAAAGCCGCGGAAGATGCCCATCGGCTTGATGTTGCGCCGGGCGGCTTCCTTGTCCGACATCAGCACGCAGGCGGAAGCGCCGTCGGAGAGCTGGCTGGCGTTGCCGGCGGTGATGAACTGGTCATCGCCGCGCACGGGCTTCAGCTTGGCCAGCCCCTCGAGCGTAGTGTCCGGGCGGTTGCCTTCGTCGCGCTCCAGCGTGACGGTCTTCTTGGAGATTTCCTTGGTCTCCTTGTTCTCCACCTGCATGACCGTCGTCATAGGCACGATCTCCTGGTCCAGGCGACCTGCCTTCTGCGCGGCGGCGGTGCGCTGCTGGCTCTTCAGCGCGTACTCGTCTTGGCTCTCGCGGCTGATGTTGTAGCGCCTGGCGACGATGTCGGCCGTCTCGATCATCGGCATGTAAAGCGCACCCTTGTGCTCGACGATCCACTCGTTGCGATAGAACTTGGTGTTGAGGTTCATCTGCACGAGGCTGATGGATTCGAGGCCGCCGGCCACCGCCACGGGAACGCCATCCTGCGTGATGCTGCGTGCCGCCAGCGCGATCGCCTGCAGGCCGGACGAGCAGAAGCGGTTGATGGTCTGCCCGGCGGCGGTGACGGGAAGCCCGGCGCGAATGGCCGCCTGGCGCGCAATGTTGCCGCCGGTTGCCCCTTCCGGGTTGGCGCAGCCCAGTGTCACGTCTTCCACATCGCCTGGATCGATGCCGGCACGCCTGACGGCGTGGCTGACCACATGCCCGCCCATGTCGGCGCCATGCGTGAGATTGAACGCACCGCGCACAGCCTTGCCGATAGGGGTGCGGGCGGTGGAGACGATGACGGCGTCGACCATGGCGGGTCCTTTCTGCATCCACGTGAAGTCTCTATTCGGCGGCAGCCTTGCCCTTCAGCCTTTGCCGCTCTTCCTCGATCAGCTCCTTCTTGGACAGCTTGCCGACGGCGGTCTTCGGCAAAGCGTCGCGGAACTCCAACTGTGCGGGCAGCTCGTGCCGGCCGAGCTTGTCGCCGAGGAAAGCACGCAGCTCCTCGAGCGTAAACGCGGCAGCTCCCGGCTTCAATTGCACGAACGCCTTGGCCGCCTCGCCGCGATAGGCATCCGGCACGCCGATCACGCTCACCTCGGCCACGGCGGGATATTCATAGATCGCCTCCTCGATGGTGCGCGGATAGACGTTGAAGCCACCGGAGATGATCATGTCCTTCTTGCGGTCGACGAGATAGAAATAGCCGTCCTCGTCCATGGTGCCGATGTCGCCCGTGAGAAGATAGCCATCGACAAAGGCGGCCGCCGTCTCCTCCGGCGCGTTCCAATAGCCCTTGGTCACATTCGGGCCCTTGATGCGGATCTCGCCCTTCTCACCCGGCGGCAGGCGCCGGCGCGGATCATCGAGCGCCACGATGTCCATCGTGATGCCAGGGAGCGGCAGGCCCACCGAGCCGGCCTTGCCGGTCGACACTCGCGGCAATCCGGTACCGGCGGGGGATGTTTCCGTCATGCCCCAGCCGCCGCCCAGCCGCTGGCCGGTGAGCCTCTCGAACCGGTCGGCCACGTCCACGGGCAACGCGGCGCCGCCCGAAGCAGCATAGTGCAGCGAGGAAAAGTCGCGCTTGTCGATGTCCGGCGTATTGGCAAGCGCGATCCACATGGTCGGCACGCCGGGAAACACCGTGGCCCTCTTGACCTCGATGTCGTTGAGCGTCGTTGCCACATCGAAGCGCAAGCGCAGCAGCAGCTCGTTGCCCTCGCTTAAGCCCCGCAGCATGACGGCGGTGAGGGCATAGATGTGGAACAGCGGCAGCACGCAGATGATCTTGTCCTCGCCGGGCTCGGATATGCGCTGCGGATCGGACCAGGCCTTGTAGATGGCGCACGCCGCCGAGAGGTTGCCGTGGGTCAGGATCGCGCCCTTGGGCTTGCCCGACGTGCCGCCGGTGTATTGCAGCAGCGCGATGTCATCGACGCCGATGCGCGGCCATTGCCGCGGCAGCCTGGCTGCGCCCGCCTCGCGCAGCTCGTCGAAGCGGATGACGGCAGCGTCGGCTGCAATCGGCGTCGTGGGGACGGCGGATGGACCAAAGGCCGTATCGTCGCCGACGATGAGATGATCCACCAGCCCGTCGGTCTTGAGCTTCTGCGCCATCAGCGCCATGAAGCCGATGTTGGTCGTGACCAGGATGCGCGCGCCGGAGTCCTTGAGCTTGAAGGCGAGCTCGCGCTCCGCATCGAGCGGCGACAGGTGCACGAGGCGGGCGCCCAATTTGAGCGCGGCAAAGAACGTGATGGGGTGGTAGGGCGTGTTGGGGAGATAGAGCGCGATCGCCGTGCCGGGAGTGACGCCCATCTCCATCAAACCCGATGCAACCGCCTCGACCGCTCCGCGCAACTGCGCGTAAGTCGTCGCCTGGTCACGGTATTCGAGCGCAGGCTTGGGCGCCCACCGCGCCGTGAAGGCGTCGAACAGAAGCGGCAGCGGTGTCGTCTCGATGGGCGTGTCCCACCGTGTGCCGGGCGGATAGCTCTTGTCCCAGAGACGGTCCTCACCCATCGCCGACCTTGTCTGATTGTCCGGCTGATTACTATGATGAGCCGAAACTAGGCGCGGATTGCGCGCTTGGCAACCAAGTTAACGTATAGGGCAAGGAGGGCCGCCGGCAGCCATGAAAAACCCATTCGATCTGACCGGCCAAGTGGCCGTTATCACGGGCTCCAGCCGCGGCATCGGCCGCTCGGCCGCCGAAGTCATGGCCGCACTCGGCGCCAAGGTGGTTGTGTCCAGCCGCAAGGCGGATGCCTGCGAGGAGGTTGTGGCTGCGATCAAGACGGCCGGCGGCGAGGCGATCGCCATTCCCTGCAACATCGGGCGCAAGAACGAGGTCGAGGCTCTGATCAGCGGCACACTCAAGCACTGGGGCAGGATCGACACCCTGGTCTGCAATGCCGCCATCAACCCCTACTACGGTCCGCTCGGCGGGCTCTCGGACGAGGCGTTCGACAAGATCATGAGCTCGAACGTGAAGAGCAATATCTGGCTCACCAATCTCGCCATTCCGGGGATGGCCGAGAGGGGAGACGGCAGCGTGATCATCGTGTCGTCCATCGGCGGCCTGCGCGGCACCGGCATCCTCGGCGCCTACGGCATCTCGAAGGCCGCGGATTTCGCGTTGGCACGCAACCTTGCGGTCGAGTGGGGCCCCAAGAACATCCGCGTCAACTGCATCGCTCCGGGGCTCGTGAGGACCGACTTCGCCCGCGCGCTGTGGGAGGACGAGAAGAACCTGAAACCCCGGCTTCAGACAACGCCCCTGCGCCGCATCGGCGAGCCCGACGAGATTGGCGGGATCGTCGCGTTCCTCGCCTCCAGGGCGGCGACGTTCATGACCGGATCGGTCATCGTGGCCGACGGCGGCGTGACGATCAGCAGCTAAGTGAGCAATGGCGCGTCTGCTGCCGCGGCACGCTCCCGATCTCTGGGCGCATCGTCGAAGGTCAGGTTGAGATCGCGCGCGAGGTGGATCAGGGCCCGCTCCGCCAGCGCCGTGATCGTGAGCAGCGGATTGACGCCCAGGGAGCGCGGGATGACCGAGCCGTCGATGACGTAAAGGCCCTCGTGCACGTCGGCCGATCCCGCATGCGGATTGCCGTCGAACACCTGGCCCTTGTGGTTCACGACGCCGTCTTCGCGCTCCCGGCCTACACTGCATCCCCCAAGCGGATGCGCGGTGGCCGGCTGATGCCCCATCATGGTGCCGGCCAGCGGATTTTTCACGTAGCGGCCGCCCGCGCGCCTGACCAAAGCTTCCAGTGCCGCATCGACCCGCTGATAGACGGGCTCGTCCTTGGCTGAGGGCCATTGCAGAGCGAGGCGGTCGTCCTCCAGCGCAAGGCGGCCGCCGGCGCTGTCGTGGGACACCGCAAAGAAGGTCTGCAGGCTGGAGAACGGGCCCTTGTAGACGCCCGAGATGAGGCTTTGCAGCGCCCCCAGCAGGCGGCCGTTGGGGAGGAACAGGGCCGGAAGAATGGGCGCCAGCGCCGAGGGCAGGACGCCTTCCTGAATGGTCAGGCTGCGGGCGAGATCATCCTCGTCGACGATCTCAAGCTGGCCGGAGACCGCCGCTCCGACATCGAGGTCGCTGACCTTGGCCGGATGACCGACGCCGATCGCATTGACCGGAAGGCCCGCCCCATAGCCGAAGGCAATGATGTCACCGTTGGCCGAGAAGCGGCGCCCGAGCCGATCGGACAGAGCCAGCCCCCGCTCCCGCGAGCGCAGCAAAATCTCGGTCGACCCCAGCGTGCCGGCCGCCAGCACGACGATGTCGGCGCTGACCGACATGGTGTCGGCCGTCTTGCCGGGCGCTTCCTTGTCCTGACGCGCGAAATGCACACGCCAGCGCCCTCTCGCCGCTTGCGCGACATGGCGCACTGCCGCATGGGTGAAGACGTGCGCCCCATGCTGCACGGCATCCGGCAGGTAGGTGAGCGCAACCGTGTTCTTGGCGCCGACATTGCAGCCCCCACAGCAGTCGCCGCAACCGGTGCAGGCCGGCTGCCGGATGCCGGCCGGATTGATGGTCTCCCTGAAACTCACGGCAACCGGCGCGACGACCGGCTCCTCGCCCAATGCAGCTCCGGACAATGCCAGCGCCTTGAACTTGGTGCGCTGGGCGGCGTCGGGATCGCGTGCGGGCCTGATCCAGCGGGCGGCGCGCGCATAGCCTTCCGCGACGAGCCCGTCGCGCGCGAACTCGGTCGGCCAAACCTCGTCGCGAAAGACGCGGGGATCGGGCCTCAGCGTCACGCCCGCGTTGATCAGCGAGCCGCCGCCCAGGCCGCAGCCGACGAGCACATGCATGTCCTCGCCGAGGCGCACGTCATAGAGACCGGTTGGAGCACCGATGCGCAAACGCCTGCCCGTGACCTGCATCTGCTGGCGCAGGTCCGGAAAGCGGCTCGGAAACTCGCCCGTCAGGAACTCACGTCCCCGCTCGAGAATGGCGACGCGCTTGCCGGCGCGTGCCAGACGGGACGCGGCGACCCCCGCCCCGTAGCCCGAGCCCACGACCACCACATCGTAGTGCCGTCGCAAACTGTCGAACGAGCGTGCCAGGCGAATCATCTGCGAATCCTCAGCGCGCGGAACCATAGGTAGCGCCCACCGCGCAGCCAAGGTGCATGCCGATGTCATAAACACTTAATCGAAGCTAAAGGTTTCAGCCCGATGACGGGTCGCTTAGCGGAAGTGGTACGGCACCACATAGGTTAGCTGAGCTGGAGCAAGGCCCGGCGGAGGCGCAGGCAGCACGGCGTGCTGCACGGCGGCAATGGCCATGGCATCCAACCTCTTGCTGCCGCTCGATCCAGCGATCTCCACCGAGGCGAGCCCACCGCCCGGCGCGATGACCAGCTTGACCTTGACCGTGCCGAAGGTGCCGATGCCCTTCGGCTTGGCCTTGGCGAGCGCCTGCGCCACATAGCGCTCGTACTCGCGCACAGCACCCGGGCTTGCCGCAGCCGCTGCACGGCCGTTGGCGGGCTTGGCTGTGTCGCCACGCGAGGTGACGCCACCGGCGGACGCAGGCGTGCTTGCGTCCTTGCCGTTGTGGTCTGGCGTTTCGCGGAGCGCGGGAACCATTGCTGGTGCCTCTACCGGCTCCGGCTGCTCCTGCTGACCCTGGCTTTCTCTTTGCTCGCTTTGCGGCGACGCTACCGGCGTGCTTCCCGCATCGTCCTCGACCGGACCTGCTGCAGGCGGCTCAGCAAGATCTGCATGCCGCGACTCCAGAGCCGCGGAGCTGACGATGGTCACGCCGACGGCATCGAAGTGCCGGCCATCGCCTCCAGCCAGCGTGTCCGCCGCCGGGTGTGCGAGCACGTAGAGCAAGCCTGCGTGGACAGCCACCGCAAACCCGAACGCAGCCAGGCGCAGTCGTGGGGATGCGGCGCCCACGATCAGGCGGTCCGCAACCGCACCTGCGGAGGCTCCCGCCGTCGCAGGCCCGACGGACATCATCACCGCGACGCTCCCATTTGGACGTTATGATATAGTGTTACGCTCCAGACACGCTCCACCGGAGCTCATGGCTGCGGGGACCAAATCGGGTCTTGTGACCTTGCTCGGCCTCAAACATCATCCTAAGGTGATGTTATAGTATTACATTTGTGAGGCTGCCGTGACAACCGCTTCCTTCAATCCACTGCGCAAGGCCCTTGTTGGCGTTCTTGTCACGATCGCTGCTACGCCAGCGACGGAGCTGCGAGCGCAGACTGAGCTTCCCGGCATCGTCGTGACCACGCCGAGCCCCGTCGTCAGGCCGTCCCGCAAGGCGGCGCCGGCCCCCATCGCAACGCCCGCCGAAACCGCGGTACCGACCCCGCCGATGCCGACGGGCATCATCCTCGAAGACGCGTTCGCGCCCATGACCGTTATCCCCTCGAGCGAGATCACCGGCACACGCGGATCAAATCTGGCGGACACGCTCCAGTACCGGCCCGGGATCACCGGCTCGAATTTCGCACCCGGCGCCAACCGCCCTGTCATTCGCGGCTTGGACAGCTACCGGGTGCGCGTGCAGGAGAACGGCATCGGCGCGCACGACGTTTCGGCACTGAGCGAGGATCACGCCGTCCCCATCGACCCCTTCGCGGCCGATCGCATCGAGGTGGTGCGAGGGCCGGCGACCCTGCGCTATGGCTCGCAAGCGATCGGCGGCGTGGTCAACGCCATCAACGATCGCATTCCGGAAATCATCCCGCCGCGCGGGTTCAGCATCGAGACGAGAGGCGGGCTGAGCTCGGTGGATGGAGGCGCCGACGGTGGCTTCAAGGCGACGGCCGGCGCGGGCAACTTTGCCGTGCACGCCGATGCCTTCAAGCGTCGCGCCGGCGACTACGCAACACCTGCCGGCCGGCAGTTCAATACCTTCGTCGACAGCGATGGCTTCGCCGTCGGCGCATCGGCGATCGGTCTCGACGGCTTCATGGGCGTCGCCTTCTCGCGCACCAACAGCCTGTATGGCATCCCCGGCAAGGATGCGATCGACAACCGCACGCGCATCGACATGCAGCAGGACAAGGTCCAATCGCGCGGTGAATGGCGCGTGCGCGACCATGGCATCGAGGCGATCCGCTTCTGGTTCGGCGCGTCGAGCTACGCCCACAATGAGATCGGGTTCGCGGCCGGCCCGCCCGAGATCGGCTCTCGCTTCACCAACCGGGAGAACGAAGGCCGCGTCGAGGTGCAGCACCTGCCCGTCCAGACGGCCTTCGGCGAGTTGAGGGGCGCGGTCGGCACGCAACTCGGGCAGCGCAAGTTGGTGGCAACGAGCTTTGAGGGCGACTCATTGCTCGATCCCGCGCGCACCAAAAGCATCGCGGCCTTCTGGTTCGAGGAGCTGCAGGTCACCAAGCGGCTGCGCCTGCAGGCCGCCGCGCGCATTGAGCAAACCCGAATTGACGGCACGGGCCTGGACTTGACCGCTCCCTCCATCCCCATCGTCGAGGCAAGAACTTTCCGGCCGGTCAGTGCCAGTGCCGGCATTCTCTATGAGCTGCCACTGGGCGTCGTGGCGCGCTTGGCAAGCCAATACGTCGAGCGGGCGCCAGCGGATGCCGAGCTGTTTTCCAAGGGCGTGCACGAGGCGACCGAGACATTCGATATCGGCAACCCCTTCCTTGCCAAGGAGAGGGCCCAGACGGTCGAGTTGGGTTTCAGGAAGGCGGACGGCCGGTTGCGGTTTGATGCCTCGCTCTATCGCACGCAATTCGACGGATTCATCTTCAAGCAGCGCACCGGGCGCGTGTGCGATGCGACGTTCGCATCGTGCGGTTCCGGCAGCGCGCTCAACGAGGTCCTGTTTTCACAGCGCGATGCCACGTTCACCGGCGCGGAGCTTCAGGCCCAGCTTGATATTGCGCCGATCTGGCGCGGCGTGTGGGGCATCGATGGGCAGTACGACTTCGTGCGGGCCAGGTTCGATGATGCGCTGGGCGGCAACGTGCCCCGTATTCCGCCGCATCGCGTCGGTGCCGGCGTCTACTATCGCGACACCCATTGGTTCGCCCGCCTGGGCCTGCTGCACGCCTTCGCGCAGACCAGGATTGGCGAGCATGAGACGCCGACCGACGGCTATACGCTGCTGAATGCCGAGTTTGCCTACACCTTCAAGCTCGACAGCCAAGGCAGCGTCATCCCCGAGATGACCATCGGATTGAAAGGGGAGAATTTGCTCGATGACGACGTGCGCAATCATGTCTCGTTCCTGAAGGACGAGGTGCTGCAGCCCGGGCGCACCGTGCGACTTTATGGTATTGTTAAACTGAACTGAGGCCGTGTCCGCCTGCCAAGGGGATTTTGCACCGCACAATGTTCATGCTCATGCGGCGAGGAGTTTTGCTCTGCCCGCAAGAGCTGGCATACCCAGTCCGTTGCAAATCCGCTCTGGATCGGTTCTAGAAGTGGGATAACGCGTCGCGATCCATTAGTATGCCCGGTTGCAGCCAGACAACCAAGGACGGAGGCTATGGCGCCGAGCCAAATCGAGGCACGAAGCAGGGGCCGCACGGCCCCGACAAATACTTCCAGTCCGCAGTACTTCCACAAGGTCGTCGATTGCCAGTGGGCGTGCCCGACCCATACTCCCGTTCCAGAATACATCCGACTGATCGCCCAAGGCCGCTACGCTGCGGCCTTCATGCTGAATTGGGAAAGCAACGTCTTTCCTGCCATCCTGGGCCGCGTCTGTGACCGCCCGTGCGAGCCCGCCTGCCGGCGCGGCCGCGTGGAGGAGAAGCCTGTCGCCATCTGCCGGCTGAAGCGTGTCGCCGCCGACTACAAGGGCGAGATCGACGCGTTCATGCCCGAGATCCCGAAAGAGAAGAACGGCAAGCGCATTGCGCTGATCGGGGCGGGACCCGCCTCGCTCACGGTTGCGCGCGATCTCATGCCGCTCGGCTACAGCTGCGTGCTGTTTGAGAAAGATCCCCGAGGCGGCGGCTTGATGCGGACCAACATTCCCTCCTTCCGCCTGCCGGTGGGGGTGCTGGACGAGGAGGTCGAGCGCATTCTGGGCTTCGGCGTCGAGGCGCGTTTTGGTCACGAGATCAAGAGCCTCGATGTGTTGCTCAAGACGGAGGGCTTCGACGCGGTCTTCATCGGCACCGGAGCGCCCAAGGGCAAGGACCTGGACATTCCGGGCCGCAGGGAAGCCGCCGCCAACATTCATATCGGCATCGACTGGCTGACCTCGGTTGCCTTCGAGCATGTGCACACGGTCGGCAAGCGTGTGGTCGTGATCGGCGGCGGCAATACCGCCATGGACTGCTGCCGCACGAGCCTGCGTCTCGGCGGCATGCAGGTGACGGTTACCGTGCGCTCGCCGCGGCGCGTGATGAAGGCCTCACCGTGGGAGATCGAGGACGCCGAGCATGAGGGCATCCCGATCCTGGACAATCATGCGCCCAAGGAATTTCTGGTCGAGAAGGGCAGGCTCAAGGGTGTACGCTTCCAGAAAATGAAGGAAGTGGGGCTCGACAAGAGCGGGCGGCCCAGGCTGGAGCCCTCGGGCGAAGAGGTCGTGTTGGAGTGCGACGATGTTCTCATGGCGATCGGCCAGGAGAACAGCTTTCCCTGGATCGAGCGCAACATCGGCCTTGAGTTCAATGAATGGGACATGCCCAAGGTCGACGAAGTGACGATGATGTCGACCAGGCCCGGCGTGTTCTTCGGCGGCGATGCCGCCTGGGGTCCTGAGAACATCATCTGGGCGGTGGCGCACGGCCATCAGGCGGCGATCTCGATCGATCACTTCTGCCATGGCAAGCGGCTCACGGAGCGGCCGCAGCCGGGCGCCAATCTCATCAGCCAGAAGATGGGCATTCACGAGTGGTCGTATAAGAACGACTACGCCCCACTCAAGCGCGTGGCCATGCCCCATGCCGACAAGGCGCAGGCGCTGCGCAACCTCAAGGTCGAGGTGGAGCTCGGCTACGACGACAAGCTGGCCTTCAAGGAAGCCGAGCGCTGCCTCAACTGCGACGTGCAGACCGTGTTCTCGGCGCCGCTGTGCATCGAGTGCGACGCGTGCATGGACATCTGTCCCGTGGACTGCATCAACTTCCTCAACAACGAGGCGGAGCCCCTGCTGCGCGAGAAGCTGCGGGTGCCGGCGCACAACAAGACGCAGGACATCTATGTCTCCGACAACCTCAAGACCGGGCGCATCATGGCCAAGGACGAGGACGTGTGCCTGCACTGCGGGCTGTGCGCCGAGCGCTGCCCGACGGGGGCCTGGGACATGCAGAAATTCATGTACGTGGAGGCGCAGGCCGCGCAGGCTTGCCTGACCCATCACAATGCCTATCTGCGCTGACGAGAGGCCTTATCTGCGATGAGCGGCATCAACGACTTTGTCGTGAAGTTTGCCACCGTGAACGGCTCGGGCTCGGCGAGCGCCAACGGCATCTTCGCCAAGACGCTGTTCCGCATGGGCATTCCCGTCAGCCCCAAGAACATCTTCCCATCCAACATCCAGGGCCTGCCGACCTGGTATGAGGTGCGGGTGTCGGAAGCCGGTTATCTCGCGCGGCGCGACGGCATCGATCTGATGGTGGCGATGAACGCGCAGACCTACAGGGAGGACCTGGTCGAGGTCGTGCCGGGCGGCTGGCTCATTTACGATTCGACGCTGCCGCGCGTCTGGCCGCGCGACGACATCAACGTGCTGGGCATCCCCATTGCCGAGATGTGCGCCAAGAAGTGGACCGATCCGCGCCAGCGCCAACTGTTCAAGAACATGGTCTATGTGGGCGCGCTGACCGCGCTGCTCGACATCGACGTGGAGGTGTTGAAGACCGCGGTGGCCGATCAGCTCAAGGGCAAGGAGAAGCTGGTCGCCGCCAACATGGAGGCCATCGCCCTGGGACGCGACTACGCCGCCGGCAACTTCGACTGCCCTCTCCCGATCCACGTGCGGCCGGCGCAGGGCGCCAAAGGCAAGATCCTCGTGTCGGGCAACGACGCGGCAGGGCTCGGCGCGATCTATGCCGGCGCCACGGTGTGCGCCTGGTATCCCATCACGCCGTCGACCTCGCTGGCGGAGGCCTACGAGAGACATGCCAAGCGCCTGCGCGTCACCAAGGACGGCCGGCGCCTCTACGGCATCGTGCAGGCCGAGGATGAGCTGGCGGCGATCGGCGTCGCCATCGGCGGCGGCTGGAACGGCGCGCGGTCGTTCACCGCCACCTCCGGCCCCGGCATCTCCCTGATGAGCGAGTTTCTGGGCCTGGCCTACTTTGCCGAGGTGCCGGTCGTGCTGTTCAACATCCAGCGCGGCGGCCCGTCGACCGGCATGCCGACGCGCACGCAGCAGTCCGACATCCTCGCCTGCGCCTATGCCTCGCACGGCGACACCAAGCACGTGCTGCTGTTCCCCAACGACCCCACCGAATGCTTCTCGCTGGGGGCGGAAGCCTTCGAGCTGGCGGAGAAGCTGCAGACGCCGGTGATCGTCATGTCGGACCTGGACATCGGCATGAACGACTGGGTGACCGATCCGTTCGTTTGGGACGACGCGCACGTGCACGACCGCGGCAAGGTGCTGGACGCTGCGATGCTCGACACGTTCAAGGAGCTCAAGGGCCGGGATTGGGGCCGCTATCAGGATGTGGACGGCGATGCCATTCCCTATCGTACGCTGCCAGGCGCCCATCCCACCAAGGGCGCGTTCTTCACCCGCGGCACATCGCACGATGAGAATGCCCGCTATACCGAGGACGGGCACATTCATGCACGGGTCATCGATCGCATCCGCCGCAAATTCGACACCGCAGCGACGCTGGTGCCGAAGCCCGAGATCAGCATCCGCGACAAGAGCGGCAAGGTCGGCCTCATCTATTTCGGCGCCACGACGCCGGCCGTGCACGAGGCCCTCGACGGGCTCGAGCGCGAGGGCACCAAGGTGAACGCGCTGCGGCTCAAGGCCTTCCCGTTCACGCGCGATGTGCTGGCGTTCTGCGCCGCGCACGAGCGCGTGTTCGTGGTGGAGCAGAACCGCGACGCGCAGATGCGCGCGCTGCTGATGACCGAAGCCAACGTGCCCGGCCCGAAGCTGATCGCCACGCTCAATTACGACGGCATGCCCATGACGGCGGCGTTCGTGCGCGGCGCCATCCTGAAGGAACTGCGGCCGGCCCAGGTGGCGGCTGAATAGGATCGACGATGAGCTACATTCCAAAACCCTCCGCCCATCACCCCGCCCTGCCGCGCAATACGCTGGGTCTCACGCGGCGTGACTACGAAGGCACCATGTCGACGCTGTGTGCGGGCTGCGGACACGATTCCATCACCGCGGCGCTGATCGAATCGTGCTTCGAGCTGGATATCCCGGCGCACCGCATCGCCAAGGTCTCCGGCATCGGCTGCTCGTCGAAGGCGCCCACCTATTTCCTCAATCGCAGCCACGGCTTCAACTCGGTGCACGGGCGCATGCCGTCCATCACCACCGGCGCGGCGATCGCCAACCGCGATCTCGTCTACATCGGCGTGTCCGGAGACGGCGATACGGCCTCGATCGGGCTCGGGCAGTTCTGCCACGCCGTGCGCCGGCGCCTGAACATGACCTATATCGTCATGAACAACGGCTGCTACGGGCTGACCAAAGGCCAGTTTTCCGCCACCAACGACAAGGCCTCGCCCTCCAAGAAGGGGGAGGCCAATCCGTTCGACGCCATCGACCTGTGCCAGCTCGCGATCCAGCTCGGTGCCGGGTTCGTGGCGCGCTCGTTCTCGGGCGACAAGGCCCAGCTCATACCGCTGATCAAGGCCGCCCTCAGCTACAACGGCTTTGCCTTCCTGGACGTGATCAGCCCGTGCGTCACGTTCAACAACCATCCCACATCCACCAAGAGCTACGACTACGTGCGCGCGCACAACCAGGCGGTCGACAGCCTCGACTTCATCGAGGAGAAGGAAGAGATCACGGCGAGCTACGCTGAAGGCACCTCGTTGGCCGTGGAGATGCACGACGGCTCGCGCCTGCTGTTGCACAAACTCGACGAGCAGCACGACCCGCGCGATGCCGACGCGGCCCTGATGGCCATCCGCACCAACGCGGCCAAGGGCGCCGTCGCCACCGGACTGCTCCATATCAACGAGACCCAGCAGGACATGCACGACATCCTGGCGACGGATGCGCGGCCGCTCAATGCGGTGCCGATGTCGGAGCTGTGCCCGGGGTCGAGGGCGCTCGAGGCCATCAACGCCCGGCTGCGCTAGGCATGGCCGGCGCGCCATTGTGCCAGCCATGCCCGAGCCGACGCGCATTGTGTTGCGCCTGACCTGATCCTTGCACGGCCAATATGGGCCCTGAGCCGCGGCGCAGCCGCCAGGAGGCTGGCAAATCTCGCCGGCGAGCGATACTGTTGGCCGTCCATCCCGGACCAAAGCACAAATCGACGTACAGGGAGAAACTCCATGCGCAGGATTGGATGCACCGCGGCTGCCGCACTGGCTGCGCTGTTTGGCTTCATGGGTGCGGTCGGCGCAGCGGAGGTCCGCATGATGACCGGCCCGCAGGCCGGGTTCTGGGTGCCGCTTGGCGGGCAGCTCAAGGACATCTGGGAAAAGGCGGTCCCCGATCTCAAGGTGCAGTCGCTGCCGGGCGCCGGCATTGCCAACGTGCGGGGCATCGAGGAAGGCAAGGCCGAGGTCGGCTTCGGCAACACCATCACGACGGCGGATGCGGCGGCCGGCACGGGCGAGGCACCCCTCGACAAGAAGCACGGCAAGGTGTGCAACGTCGCGACGCTCTATCCTCAATATTTCCAGGTGGTGGTGCCGGCGGACAGTGGCATCACCACGATCAAGGACATCAAAGGCAAGGGCTTCGCCACCCAGGTCAAAGGCAATACCGGTGAGCTGATCGCCCGCCATGTGCTGCGCGTGTCGGGCATGACCTACAACGACGTCAGGGCCAGCTTCACCAACAGCTACACCGACAGCGTCGAGCAGGTGAAAGACAACCGGATGCACATGTTCGCGCTAGGCACCGGCATCCCGGCCAGCTCGCTGATGGATTTGGCGTCGGCGCGCGACATTCGCCTGCTGGACTTGAGCGCCATCTACGAGGACATGCGCAAGATCAATCCGGCCTACAAGCTGGTCACGGTCCCGAAAGGCACCTACCCCAAGCAGGACAAGGACGTGCAGGTGATCGGCTACTATACCCACCTCGTTGCCGCGTGCACGCTGCCCGAAGATACGGTCTACAAGATGACCGCCGCCATCATGCCGAACAAGAATGGCCTGGCCGCGGTCTACAGAGACATGGCCAAGCTGACACCGCAGATCATGGCGCAGGAGATCGGCGTGCCGTTCCATGCCGGTGCGGCCAAGTGGTACAAGGAGCAGGGAATAGCCGTTAAATAGCCGAGCAAAGAACGCGGGGGCGGCAACAAGCCGCCCCAAAGGCGTATGGGCTACCGGGCAGGAAACCATCCATGAGTTTCAGCGCAGCCATGCGGGAGATGCCGCGCAAGCTGGCGGCTGCGATCGCACTGGCGATGGCGCTCTACCACATCTACGTCATCATCCCGCCGATGGACTTCATCTCGCCGTCGCTGCGCGAGGTCTTTCGGGGGCCGCCGACGGACTACATCTTCCGCGGCGTGCATCTGATGTTTGCGCTGGTGCTGACGTTCCTGTGGTTCCGCCTCAAGTCGCCGACCGACGATCAGCTCGCCATGCTGCTGCCGGAGGCACGCGCGGAGCTGGAACGGAAGACCAAGCTGCCGTCGCCTTTGGACCTGCTGCTGGTGGCGGCGAGCGTGATCTCGGTTGGATACATCTTCTGGTACTACGACTACATCATTGACCGCATCATCTATGTCGATGACATGGCGTGGTCGGATATCATCCTCAGCGTCACTTTGATCCTGCTGGTGCTCGAGGCGACGCGGCGCGTGCTTGGCCCGGCGCTGCCGCTGACCTGCATCGCCTTCGGCCTCTACGCCTACTTTTTCACCCGCATCGAGCCGATCCGTTTCATCGACCAGCTCTACCTGTCGACCGAAGGCATCTTTGGTCAGCCGCTCGCCGTGTCGGCGTCCTATGTGATGATCTTCGTCCTGTTCGGGGCGTTCATGGAGCGGACCGGAACCGGCCAGCTGTTCATGGACTTCGCCATGGGCATCACCGGCCATACGGCTGGCGGCCCCGGCAAGGTGTCGGTGGTGTCGTCCTCGCTGTTCGGCACGATTTCGGGCTCTGCCGTCGCCAACGTGATGGTGGACGGGCCGATCTCCATTCCGCTCATGAAGCGGACGGGCTTTAGGCCACATTTTGCCGCCGCCGTGGAGGCGACCGCGTCCACCGGCGGGCAGATCATGCCGCCCATCATGGGCGCTGCCGCCTTTGTCATGGCCGAGTTCCAGGGCGTGAGCTACGCACAGGTGGTGATCTGGGCCGCCATCCCGGCGGTTCTGTACTACGTGGCGTGCTTTGCCGCCGTGCACTTCGAGGCCAAGCGGCAGGGGTTGCTGGGTGTGCCGCGTTCCGAGCTGCCGGTGCTGCGCCGGGTGCTGAGCGCGCGCGGGCACCTGTTCATTCCCGTGTGCTCCATTCTGTTCGTCATGTATTCGGGCTACAGCGCGCCCCTGGCCGCGCTGACCGGAACGCTGCTGTGCTTCCCCGTGGCGTGGTTTGGACCGGTGGTGCTGCTGGCGCTGCCGGCGCTGATGGTCCTGCCATACGTGATCCCCACGGTGCCGACCATCATTCCGGCTCTCTTTGGCATGCACCCGCTGATCGAGGCGGCCCTCGTGGCTGCTGTCGTCGGTTTTTGGATGTGGATGGTGCGGCACACGATCATTCTGCTCAGGATCGAGATGAGGCCCGTCATCGATGCCATGATCGACGGGGCGCGCAACACGCTCCCCGTGGCGCTGGCCTGCGCGGCCGCGGGCATCATCATCGGCATCGTCATCCTCACCGGCCTTGGCATCACCTTCACGCAATGGGTGGTGGGTTTGTCGCAGAACGTGCTGCTGCTCGCCCTGCTGCTGACCATGGCCGCCGGCATCATCCTGGGCATGGGGATGCCGACCACGCCGGCGTATATCATCATGGTGTCGCTGCTGGTGCCCGCGCTGGTGAAGCTGGGCGTCGTCACGCCCGCAGCCCACATGTTCGCGTTCTATTTTGCGATCCTCTCGGCCATCACGCCGCCGGTGGCGCTGGCGGTCTATGCCGCTTCGGGGCTCGCCAAGTCCGATCTGTGGAAGACTGGCTGGGCCGCCGTGAAGATCGGGGCAGCCGGCTTCGTGGTGCCGTTCATGTTCGTGTATGAGCCGGCGCTGCTCATGATCGGCGACTGGCCGCTCATCGTGTGGCGCACGGTCGTGTCGATCATCGGCATCGGCTTCCTGGCAGCGGGCCTGCACGGATACCTGTTGCGGCCTATGCCGCTGTGGCAGCGCGGCTTGGCCATTGCGGCGGCGCTGTTTCTGGTTGCGCCCGCGTTCACGGCCGACCTGATCGGCTTCGGCCTCGCCGGGGCGGTGCTTGCAATTCAGCTTCTGGGACAGGGCGCAGCCAAACAGGCCTCCATCGGCGCGGCGACGGCCGCCAGGGCCGGGCAGGAGCCGAGCGCATGAGCCCCGCTGCGTAGGCCGGAGGCCCATCACAAGCCACCGAGACGTTCAAGCCGGCAGCCGCCCGAAACGAGAGGTTACAAGATCATGCGCAAGCGCCCGCAAGACCTGCGCTCGTACCGCTGGCTCGGCGTGCAGGACTTGCGCTCGTTCGGACATCGCTCGCGGCTGCGCCAGATCGGCTATGACGCAGACGATTGGCACGGCAAGCCGGTGATCGGCATCATCAACACGTGGAGCGACATCAACGCCTGCCATGCGCATCTGCGCGCGCGCGCCGAGGACGTGAAGCGCGGCGTGCTGCAGGCGGGCGGCTTCCCGCTCGAGCTGCCGGCCATCTCCCTGGCCGAGCCCTTCGTCAAGCCGACCACCATGCTCTATCGCAACTTCCTGGCCATGGAGACGGAGGAGCTGCTGCGCTCGCACCCCATCGACGGCGCAGTGCTGCTGGGCGGTTGCGACAAGACCACGCCGGGCCTGATCATGGGCGCCATCTCCATGGGGCTGCCGGCGATTTTCTGCCCGGCGGGACCCATGCTGCGCGGCAACTGGCGCGGGCAGACGCTGGGCTCGGGCTCGGACGTGTGGAAGTACTGGGACGAGAAGCGCGCCGGCCGGATGAGCGAAGCCGACTGGAGCGAGATGGAAAGCGGCATCGCGCGCTCGTTCGGCACGTGCATGACCATGGGCACGGCCGCCACCATGATGGCGATTGCCGAGGCGCTCGGACTGACATTGCCCGGCGCATCCTCAATTCCCGCGGCCGATGCCGCGCATCCGCGCATGTGCGCGCAGGCCGGCCGGCGCATCGTGGAGATGGTGTGGCAGGATTTGACGCCGGAGACGCTCCTCACGCCCGCCTCGTTCGCCAACGCCATCAAGGTGCACATGGCGATGGGCGGCTCCACCAACGCCATCATCCACGTCGTGGCCATGGCGCGGCGTGCGGGCATAGCCCTGTCGCTGGAGCAGTTCGATCATCTTTCGCGCCAGGTGCCGGTGATCGCCAATGTGCGGCCGTCGGGCGCCTATCTGATGGAGGACTTCTTCTATGCCGGCGGCCTGCCTGCCCTCATGAAGCTGCTGGCGGACAAGCTGGATGGCGATGCCCTCACCGTTAGCGGCCGCACCGTGGGCGAGAACATTGCAGGCGCGGACGTGTTCCATCCCGATGTCATCCGCTCGCTCGACAAGGCCATCTACGCCGAGGGCGCAACCGCGGTGCTCCGGGGCAATCTCGCGCCGCGCGGGGCCGTCATGAAGCCGTCGGCCGCAGAGCCGCGGCTGCGCCAGCATCGCGGCAAGGCGATCGTGTTTGGCGACTACAATCACATGGCGGCAGAGGTCGAGCGTGACGATCTCGATGTGACGCCCGACCACGTGCTGGTGCTGCAGAACGCGGGACCCAAGGGCGGGCCCGGCATGCCGGAGTGGGGCATGCTGCCGATCCCGCGCAAGCTCGTGAAAGCCGGGGTGCGCGACGTGCTGCGCATTTCCGACGCGCGCATGTCAGGCACCAGCTACGGCGCCTGCATCCTGCATGTGGCACCGGAGAGCTTCGTCGGCGGGCCTCTCGCGCTGGTCAAGACGGGCGATGAGATCGAGGTGGACGTAGGCGCACGGCGCCTGCACCTGCACGTGCCGGACGAGGAGCTGGCGCGCCGCCGCGCGGGCTTTGTGCCTCCGCCACCGCGCTACGAGCGGGGCTACGGCCGCATGTTCCAGGAGCACATCGGCCAGGCCGACGAGGGCTGCGACTTCGATTTCCTCGAGCACGGGGCGCCAACACCCGAGCCGGAGATTCATTAGATCACATGTCTGCGACGCGAAGGCGGGAGCAATCGCCCGCCTGACGTAGGGCAGCGTTTCTGCTAGGAAGGGGCCGAAGCGCTAACAAGGGCACGCTCCATGACCTATGTCTTCACGCCTGTGCCGCAGCCGACCCTGCCGGTCAAGGGCTCCGACAAGCTGTTTCCCATCCACCGCATCTACTGCGTGGGCCGCAACTATGCCGAGCACACCAAGGAGATGGGCGGCGACACCAAGGACCCGCCGTTCTTCTTCCAGAAGAACGCCGACAATGCCGTCACGGATGGCAAGTTTCCCTATCCGGCCCAGACCAGCAACGTACACTTCGAGGTGGAGCTGGTGGTGGCTCTCAAATCAGGGGGCGTGAGCATCAAGGCCGCGGACGCGATGAGCCATGTGTTCGGCTATGCCGTCGGCATCGACATGACGCGACGCGACTTGCAGGACGTCGCCAAGAAGATGTCGCGTCCCTGGGAAGTCGCCAAGGCGTTCGAGGCATCTGCCCCGTGCACCGCGCTGGTGCCCGCGCCGCACGTCGAGAACCCCGGCAAGGGCGCGATCTGGCTCGATGTCAACGGCCAGCGCAAACAGACCGGCGATCTCCGCCAGATGATCTGGGACATTCCCCACCAGATCGAGTTCCTGTCCGGGCTGTTCGAGCTCAAGGCCGGCGATCTGATCTTTACCGGCACGCCCTCGGGCGTCGGCGCCATCAAGAAGGGCGATGTCATGCGCGCCCACATCGACGGCATCGGCGATCTGGAAGTGACCGTCATCTAGCCGCGTGCGCGACGCGCTTGGACGTTGACCGGGCGTGTCTTGCGGCAGCGGGGAAGCTCGCGTCCCGGCATGGCGCGCTCATTCGCAGGCGCGAAAGCTGGCAGGCAAAGGTACTTATCCGACATCAGAATGCCGGTTCTCAGTGCCGGCGGCGGGGGCTATATTGCAGGCCTAACATCGCGCGAGGATGTCATGCCTGGAAGCCGCACCGGTCGGCGGCATGCTGGATTGTTGCCGCGGTCGATCGCCGGCGCCATCCTCTGCATCCCCTGGCTCTGGGGATTGCAGACCGCGGCGCAGGAGCAGGCAGGTGGCAGACAGGGCCCGGCCGGCGCAAACGAGACGACGCTCGCCGAGCGTCTCGAGTCGATCGAGAACGTCATCGAGCGGATGCGGCGGGACGCCGGAGTGCCCGGAGCGGCTCTCGCCATCATCGCAGACAACCGGGTTGTGCTCATCAAGGGTTTCGGCGTCCGCGACGTCGACAAGAAACTTCCTGTCACGACCGACACGATGTTCCCGGTCGGCTCGGTTTCCAAGCCGTTCACGGCTCTCGCCGTCCTGCTGGGGATCGATGATGGCGTGCTGTCGCTGGATGACGCGCCACGCAAGTTCCTACCCGAGTTCAAGCTCAAAGATCCGGATGCCGACATCCGCGCCACACTGCGCGATCTGCTGGCGCATCGCACCGGCCTTGAACGGGCAGACCTCGCATGGATCGCCTTCAAGCTCACACGCACGGACCTCATCAAGGGTGTCGCCAGCCTCAATCAAATGGCGCCGATCAGGGCGTCGTTCAACTACAACAACTATCTCTATGTGGTGGCAGGGGAGGTCGCCGCGCGCGCCGAGCGCCAAACCTATGAGGCTCTGGTCGAAAGCCGCATATTCGGTCCGCTCGGCATGCGCCGCTCGCATGTCTCGATCGCGCGCTTCAATGCGGATTCCGACCGCGCCGCCGGCTACACCGCCGACATCACGGCCCCGGCTCCGGTGCAATTGCTGACCACTGATTCCATCGCACCGGCAGGCGGTGTCGTCTCCACCGCGCGCGACATGGGCGAGTTCGTTCGCCTGCTGATCGCGGGGGGACAACACAACGGACGCACCATTGTGTCGAGCGCCCAGTTCAAGAGCATGACGACGCCTCAGATCAATATTGCCGGCGAGGTCGACTATGGCCTTGGGCTCTTCCTGCGCAAGTGGAACGGGCTCAGGGTGATCGATCATGGCGGCAACGTCTTCGGCTACAGCGCGCTCGTCGCCGCCATCCCCGAGAAGGGCGTGGGTTTCGCCTTGCTCACCAATGCGTCGAATTCCGCGATGAACGAGGCG
The DNA here is from genome assembly GCA_019747815.1 of Hyphomonadaceae bacterium. Taxonomy (GTDB): domain Bacteria; phylum Pseudomonadota; class Alphaproteobacteria; order Rhizobiales; family Hyphomicrobiaceae; genus AWTP1-13. The sequence goes on along the minus strand of JAIEQJ010000042.1, from coordinate 1,667 downwards.
GCGGTGAGACAGGCGATCTGGTCGCGCCTGCTCAGTCCGCGGCTGCCTGCACCGGTCGCTGCGGAGGCTCGCCCGCCGCAACAGTCCCAGGCAGCGGCCGGCACCGATCCCGCGTCCGAGGCGGGGCCCTATGCCGTCCCGGGAGGATCTGATTTCGTCGTCGTTGCCGACCGCGGCAAGCTTACGCTGAAGGTGCCCGGCCAGCCCGACTATCCACTGATCGCTCTCGGTGACCGGCGCTATCGGCTGGGAGGCGTGGCGCCCTCCGGGTTCATCGCCACATTCCGGCCGGCGCGATCCGACCCGACGGCAACGGAGCTGTTCTTGAAGCAGCCGCACGGCGATGTTGTGCTGCCCAAGCGAGTTGCCGCATCGCTCGATGCCATGTCGGCCACCTACGCCGACGCCATCGGCGTCTACAAGACGGCCGATGGCGCACAAACGACCGAGATTGCCAACATATCGGGCAATATTGCGTTCATTGCCGCCATGCAGCCCGCCTACGCGCTGCTGCCGAAGGGCAACGATGTCTTCCACTTGTCCGACCTGGAGCCGGTCGGCGGCTGGGTGATCACGCTGCGTCGCCAGCAGGGCCGCATTGCCGGCTTCTCTCTCAAGCAGCCCCACGGCACGGTCGAGTTCGCCAGCGCCGGCCCCGTGGCGACGAGCATGTCGGCGGGTGAATTGCATCGGCGCATGGTATCCGCGCTGGGCGGGGAGGCCGCCTTGGCGGCCAAGCGCACATTGGTGCAGGAGTTCGAAGCCGAGATGCAGGGCGCTGGACTATCCGGTCGCGGGAAATTCTACTGGAAGGCGCCCTTCGCCATGGCAAGCGAGGTGGCGCTCCGCGTGCTCGGGCAAGAGCATCAGATCAGCATCCGCTCGGTGTTTGACGGCACCAAGGGACAGCACATCAAGAGCGGCGAGCCGCCGCAGCCCTACAAGCCGGGCGAAGTTGATTGGCAGCACCTGGGCTCGGTGCACGAGCCGCTCAACTGGAGCCGGCTCTACAGCGATGTCACGGTGGCCGGCCGCACCCAATTCGATGGCAAGGAGTGCTATGCGCTGCGGCTCACCTTGCGGTCGGGCCGTGTGGTGACCGCTTACTATGATGCAGCGACCTACCTTCCCGCCGGGGCCTCCGGCCTCAAGAGCCTGGGCAGCTCCGACAAGGAGATTGAGACGGTCACGCTTCTACGCAAGTGGCGAACGGTCGATGGCGTCCGCCTTCCCTTTGAGCAGGTGGAGCAGCAGGCGAGCGTGGGCCTCACGACGGTTGTCAGGGTCAACAGCGCAGCCTGGAACGTGCCTGTCAGTGACGACGTCTTCAGCCTGAAATGAGTGGCCCCTGCAACGGCGAGCCCATGCCTTGCGCCGGGTCGGGATTAGGCGCCCGTTAACCATGCATTCCACTATCCGAGCCGGGACGTCAGGCTTGCCCGGTCTGGTTGGTAAAAGTTAATCGGTGCCGTTGCACTCTGTGCGCTCAAGTCAGCATGGGGTCACGAGTAAATGGCTAGCATCAACACCAACGTCGCAGCGATGACGGCGCTGCAGTCGCTCTCCGCCACCAACAAGGCACTGGTTCAAACGCAGAACCGCATCTCCACCGGCTATCGCGTTGCCGACGCATCCGACAACGCCGCCTACTGGTCGATCGCCACCAC
>JAIEQJ010000025.1 GCA_019747815.1 Hyphomonadaceae bacterium | reverse complement strand
CTCCGTCGTCCCATCCGCCACCTCCAGTCCCATCATGACACCTAAACCAACTGTCCGTGGAACCGGCAGCAGCTCAACCTTCGGTGCGCGGTGTCTGCACGATGCCTGCCGTCAGATGATCATCTCATGCTCCGGGCCGCTGGAAAAGCCTCGTGCAGCGTTTGGGCGCGAGCCTGCTCGGCACCCACATCGCGGCGGGTGCAGGTTCGAGCTCTTGTCCAGCACAGCGACACGCCAATCAAAGCCGGCCCATCGTGACGCGCTGCAGGCTCTGCAGAAGGCCCATGTCCGTGCCGATGCCCGATTGCCCACCGCCCAGGATGACGGAGGCCGCCGACGCCGAGGGCGAGGGGCCGTTGTTCAGGTCGTAGAGTGCGCTGAAGCGCGCGAGCAGCTTGCTGACCTTCGCGGGGTCCTTCAGGTCTGCCAAATTGAGCCGTTTGGTGATCATGGCAGCCTGCGTATCGAGATCGACCTGCGCCATGCCTGTGGGCAGGCTCAGCGCGGTGCGCACGACCTCAAACAGCGCTTTGTCGGCAAGAATATTGAAGGGAGAGACGATGTCTGCGGCCTTGCGCTGGAAGTAGAGCGCCAGGCGCACGCCCTCGCTATGCGTGCCTGCCTCGCTCTCCATCGCCTGGCGGACGTGCAGATCGATGGTCTTCAAGAGGCTGCTCTTGGTCTGCACCTGTTGGGCTCCGGCGCGGCTGATCTCGCCATTGGGCGTAAAGTTGAACGCTGCCGCCAGATCCCGGAACCGGCTGTCGGCAAGCTTGCTGACGAAGCTGTTCTTGTCGGTGGGATCACTCGTCAAGACATTGCGCAACGTGTCCTTTGAGACGCGCTCGCCTTCGAAGCCGAAAGCCTTGAGGACATAGGTCACGAGGCGATCGTCCTCGAGCAAGTCGTCGAGCGACCGCACGCGGCTGATGGTTTCGCTGTAGTAGGTATTCTCCTCAACGGCACGCGCCTGGTCGGAGGCCGCAGGGCCGACGCGCGTATTGTAGAGCCGGACCGTGGCCAGTATGTCGGTTTCCGTCTGGGCCTCGCGCGGCTGCAGCACCGAGCCGTCGGGTGCGAAATTGAAGGCTGCGGCAAAGTCGCGATAGCGTTGGTCGGATTGGAGGTTGACGAAGCTGGTCGGATTGGAGAGGTCGCTCGTCAGCACCATCCGGATCTTGTTCTTGGACTCGACCCTGGGATCCAGGCCGAACGCTTCGAGCGCGTAGTTGTAGAGTACGGGGTTTCCAATCAGGGCGTCGACCGACGTCAGCAGATTGATGCGGTTGCGATAGAAGGATGTGGCCACGGTTTCGGCATCGACCGCCGCATTGTCGTAGTTTGTCAGGAAGAGCTCGGTCGTGCTTTCGCGCTGATCGCTGGACTGGACGCCCTCGCTGCCGCGAATGGTTCCGTCTGCTGCGAAGTTGAAGGCTGCGGCGAGTGTGCGAAAGCGACGATCGAGGCCGTTGGCGAAGCTGCTCGGATCGGAGAGGTCGCTCAACAGCACTTGGCGGATCTTGTCCTTGGGTTGGAGGTTGGGATCGAGCCCGTATGCGGTCAGCGCATATGTGTAGAGCCTGTCGTTGTTCAGCAGCTCGTCGACCGACGTCACGCCGGCGATGGTATCGGTGTAGTAGCGTGTCTTGAAAGCCGCTGCGGCGGGGCTCGCATCGCTGCCGGAAGCCTCGTAGTAGGCAAAGATCGTGTCGTTGAGCCGGGCGGCCGACTGGGCCTCGGAGCCCGACGCAACGCTGCCGTCGGCCTGGAAGCCGAAGGCCGCGGCCAACCTGGCATACCGCGCATCGCCGAGCCGGTTTGCGGCGCTGTTGGGGTCGGAGAGGTCGCTCGTCAGCACATTCCGTATGGTCGTCGTGGATGCAATCGTCGGATCCAGGCGATAGGCGGTCAAGGCATAGGCAAGGAGGCGCTCGTCGGCGATCAGCTCATCCACCGATGTCAGCGTCGCAATCTTTGTCCGATAGTAGTCCGTCTCCGCGGCAGATGCGGTGCCCTTTCTCACGCGGCGCTCGGAGTAGAGGCCGGTCGTGTCGTCCTGCTGGAACTCGTTCTGGACAGACGGCAGGTTCGCACGAACCGTGCCGTCGGAGGTAAAGGCGAAGGCCTTGGCCAGGGTCAGGTAGCGGGGGTCGACGAGCTGTCTGGCAAAGCTCTTGGGATCGTTGAGGTCGCTTTGCAGAACCTTGCGCATGAAGGCCTTGGCGTACGTCATATCCTCCAGGCCGTACGCTTTCATGGCATAGGCAAAGAGCCGGCGATTGTTGAGCAGGTCATCAACCGACTTCACCTTGCCGATGTTCTCTTCGTAGTATTTCTGCTCGCGCGCGATGTCGACCCTCGAGGCGGTTCGCACCATGCTCTTCGCAAGGTCTTGCGCATACATTCGATAGGCAAGGTAGGTTGAGGTCATTCCGCATCATCGCGGCTGCGGCTTGTGTCGGGCTGGACGTGCGGGCAGCGAGCTTGAGGGGGCTGACTAAATCTATTGTTTGCGCGGCTGTGCCAGCCGGTCCAGACGCAGTCGGTGCCGGGCGTCGGTGATCAGGTACACACTGCCCAGCACCGCCGCCAGCGCTCCGAGGCTGGAAGCGCCGGCGAGCACGAACATGATCATGATTTGGTATTTGGCCGCTTCACCGGGGTCCGAGCCGGCGAGGATTTGTCCCGCCATCATGCCGGGCAGCGTCACGACCCCGGCAACGGCCATGGTGTTGAGCAATGGTGTGGTGGCAGTCCTCAGCGATTGGCGCAGCAGATTGGAAAAGGCTTGGAAACGCGTTGCACCGAGCGCAAGCCTTGCCTCGATGGCACTGCGCTCCCGGTCCGCGCCCTCGTTCAGGGTCAGCAACGCGAGGCTGACGCTGGTGAGAGTATTGCCCAGCACCATGCCGAGGATCGGCAGCACGTAACGCGGCGCGTACCAGGGCGAGGGGCCAATGACGATGGCCGCCGCATAGAGCGTCGCAAGGCCGCCGGCCAGCAGAAGGGTGGCGTTTCCCAGTCCATAGGCCAGCCAGCCGCGGAGCCGACGCTCCTGTCGCTGCAGAAGCTCTATGCCGGCTGCCAACACCATGACCAGCGCGACCAGTGCGGTCCAGGCCGGCGAGGTCTGCGCAAACACGAATTTCAGCACGTATCCGACGGCGGCGAGCTGCATCACCATGCGGACCGCCGCGATTGTCAGGCTGCGCTCAAGCCGCAGACCGAAGGCGATGGAGATGGCGCCGTTCACGATCAGCAGCGCCGCCGCCAGCGCCAGGTCGATCGGCGTGAGAGAAATGGCACTCATGCAGCCGGGCCTTGGGCGCGGTGGGGAATGATGCCGGCTGCAAGCTGCAGGCGTGCGTGCGCGAGGCGCTCGATCTGAGCCGCGTCATGGCTGACGATCAGCACGATGCGCTCCGCCAGCAGTTGGAACTTGATCAACTCCTCCGCCATCGCTGCGGATGTGGCATCGAGCGCAGACGTCGGCTCATCGAGAAGGAGCACGCGCGGCTCGTCGACCAGGGCACGGGCCAGCCCCAGCCGTTGGCGCTCGCCGGTCGAGAGCTCGGCAATCGGACGATCCAGGTGCAGGTCATTGAGCGCCAGGGCCGGAAGGAGGCGTTCGAGCTTGGCACCCCTGGGAAAATGCTGGCGTCCCGTGGCCGCCCACCAGGCCGGCTCGGCGGAGGCGTAGCGAACCTGGCGGCGCCATTCGGGGCCCCGCATTTCGCTCCGCTCCACACCATCGAGATGAACATAGCCGCCGGCCGGATCCAGATCGGCTATGGCGCGCAGCATTCTGGTCTTGCCGGACCCGGAGGGTCCTTCCACGGCCAGGCACTCCCCCGCCACCACCTCAAAGGAGAGCACAGGCAGCCCTGGCACGGCCAAATAGTCGACTCTCAGCACCCCCGGAGTCCCGCGCAGATCAATCAGTGAGAACTGTCGGCGAGGTCCTTAGCAATGGCGCACCGGCACGACCAGCGCCAAGGGGGCCGCCGCGCGATTGCGGCGCAGGTTGTCAACGGTTTCCTCGCCTGGTCGATCCTGAACTGCGCTCAGATGCCCTGGCCCTCCACCTCGCGCGAGAGCTCGTCAATGGCCCGCTCGGCACCCGGCCAGTAGGGATAGACGTCATGCAGATGACGGAAGACCTGCAGCGATGCCTTCTTCTGTCCGATTTCGCGCAGGACCTGCGCCAGCCCATCCAAGGACTTGAAGTGATTGGGGTCGAGCGCCAGGGCCCGGCGCAGATCGCCCAGCGCTGGCCCCACCTGATTGCGCTGGAAGTAGACGTAGGCGCGCCGGCTCCATCCCTCGGTGAAGTCAGGTGCCTGCTCGACCACGTTGTCGAGCAGCCTCAGCGCCCGGTCCAACTTCTTCTCCGCGACCGCCTTCATGGCCCGTCCGAGCAGAAGATCTACGGTCGGGCTTCCCGAGTGCAGCCAGATGCGCTCGATGCCTTCCGCGATCGCCTTGGCGGAACTCTCGTCCTCGGCGGTGGCCAGCAAGGCGTAGAGGTCACCCAGGGTCTTGTCGCGTTCGGCAGCGGTCTTCGGCAGACTGGGCGTCGCGGGACCGCGTTTGGCGCTCTTGGGTGCATCCTGCGCCAGCACAGGCGCCACCGGCTCCAAAAGAACCAGGGCAAGCCCCGCTGCGCAGAGAATGGCAGGCAGTATCAGATTGGGCCTCGACGGCATGCGGCCAACATAGCCGGGCGGCGATGGGCCGTCAAAACGGGTGCCAGCCTAGCCTTGACGCGCCTTGAACCGCCGGTTCGTCTTGTTAATGACGTAAACGCGGCCCTTGCGGCGCACCACGCGATTGTTGCGATGGCGCGAGCGCAGCGATTTCAGCGAATTCCTGACCTTCATGGCCCTAAGCCTTGTTCATGCCCGCTGGGAATGACCGCCAAGGGCGATCTTGGCGGTCAAAAGCCACAAAATCGGGGAATCTGCAACAGGGAAGTCGCTTGGGCAGGAGAGCCTGGGGTCAAGGCGGGTGCGTATGTTCCGCCGGAGGGCCATTCAGGGCTACCCTGTTGTCCCGACCATTCTGGCTGCCGGAGACCTGTGATGATCCCGAAGACCCATCGCCGTGTCGTTCTCGCCCGCCGGCCGGCCGAGGAGGTGGCCGAAACGGATTTTCGCATTGAGGAGGCTCCGGTGCCCGCGCCCGGTCCCCGCGAGGTGCTGGTCCGCGTCATCTATTTGTCGCTGGATCCCTACATGCGCGGGCGCATGCGCGATGCGGCGTCCTATGCGCCGCCCGTCGGCATCGGCGACGTCATGACAGGGGGCACGGTCGGCGAAGTGGTGCAATCGAACCATCCCGGGTTCAGGGTCGGCGACATCGTCGAGGATCGCCTGGGGTGGCAGGAATACGCCCTCGGTCCCGGGCCGGCCCTTAGGTGGGTCGATCCGTCGCTCGCACCGATCTCCACCGCCAACGGGGTGTTGGGCATGCCGGGCATGACCGCCTATTTCGGGCTCTACGAGGTGGGGCAGCCGCGGGCCGGCGAAACCGTGGTGGTATCGGCGGCTTCCGGCGCCGTCGGCCAGATCGTGGGCCAGCTCGCCAAGATGGCCGGTTGCCGGGCGGTCGGAATCGCCGGCGGGCCCCGGAAATGCGCCTTCGTGCGGGACACGCTCGGGTTCGACGACTGCATCGACTACAAGGCCCAAGGCGATCTGGCAGCCGCCGTCAAGGCGGCATGCCCCGGTGGGGTCGACGTCTACTTCGACAACGTTGGCGGCGTGGTGAGCGATGCCGTTTTCCTCAATCTCAATGTCTGGGCCCGCGTCGCGCTGTGCGGTTCCATCTCACAATACAACACGACGGAACCTGGACCACGCCTGCTGGGCGCCTTTGTCGGCAAGCGCGTCACCATGCGTGGCTTCATCGTCTGGGATTTCAGCGGCAAATATGGCCCGGCCTTACGCCAGATGGGTGAATGGGTGCGCACCGGACGCATCACATACAAAGAGGATATCGTGGAGGGGATCGAGAATGCGCCGCGCGCGTTCATCGGTCTCTTGCGCGGCGACAACTTCGGCAAGCTGCAGGTGAAGCTGGGGCCTGATCCAAGTGCGCGGTGAAGCAAACGCGCCGTCCGCTCCGGGCGGCGCAGTCCTGGGAGACGGCAATGGGGCAATACAGCAAGGTCGAGACTGACGGGAACTTGTTCATCGTCACCATCAACCGGCCGGAGGTCTACAACGCGCTGCATCCGATGGCCAATCAGGAGCTGTCGGACGCCTTCGACGCGTTCGCCGCCAATTCTGAGCTGTGGGTCGCCATCATCACGGGGGCCGGCGACAAGGCATTCTCCGCGGGCAACGATCTCAAGTATCACGCCGAGTTCAGGGCCAAGACCGGTCAACGGCCGCAGTCACCGCCCAAGGGGTTCGGCGGGCTCACCAATCGCCATGATCTCGACAAGCCGGTCATTGCCGCAGTCAACGGCGTGGCCATGGGCGGAGGGTTCGAGATCGCTCTGGCGTGCGACATCATCATTGCATCCGATCAGGCGAAATTTGCTTTGCCGGAGCCGCGCGTCGGTCTCGCTGCCGCGGCCGGCGGCATGCAGCGTCTTTCTCGCCAAGTCCCGCTGAAGAAGGCGATGGGCATGATGCTCACCGGACGTCACGTGTCGGCACAGGAGGGTTACGAATTGGGTTTCGTCACGGCCGTGGTGTCGCATTCCAAGGTCATGGACGAAGCGCGGCGCTGGGCCGGCCAGATCCTGGAGTGCTCACCCATGAGCATTCGGGCCACCAAGCAGGTCGTGATGCGCTCGCTCGATGTGCCGGGCCTTGAATTGGCGACGCGCAATCTGCACTACCCGGCTTTTGGTGCCATGGTGCAAAGCGAGGACACGATTGAGGGTCCCAAGGCCTTCGCTGAAAAACGCAAACCCAACTGGAAAGGGCGTTGAGCCCGCATCCGTGATGGCTGTCCTCGCGCTGCGAATGTGCAGAACTGACTATCAGATAACGGACATGCTGCGATCAATATGTGCGGCGCACAACGATGATGGTCGCTGGCCGTCGCGCGGCTCCGTCCAAGGCCGTGTTTGCATGACGTTTCTATTTTCAGCGCGGGAATGGCCAATGACCGAAAGTGGTATTGATGGTCGCGTCCCCACCACCAGAAGGCGTAGCAATTTTGCGCGCGATCTGTGTCTCGATTGCCACGCACTGTGGGAGCGGACGTTGTGCCCGACCTTGAGCTCTGGCAGATCAATGCTTCGCATTGAAAGTGCCAGCCAGTATAGTTACTTGGCAATGTGGCGGTCAGGCTCTGATTTCGTTTGGTTACCACCGTCATGCGCGGGCACTGCGCAGTCGACCCGCCAGTGATGTATTCAAAATTTCTTGATCAACCGGTCCCTCGCGTCCGAAAAAACAGTAGTGGGCCTTGTTTTGTATAGATTGCGAGCCGTTTACCTGTAGGAGAAGTTGGTGGCGTGGAGGTCTTGCCGTTGGGGCAATTCTGTGAATAACCTCCGCTAAAGGTTACAATCACGTTAATGCGGGGGAAATTTTTGGTGCGCCGGATGTCGTAAGGCTTCCGGCGAGGCGTTCCTCTGGTAGTGGTACGAAATGAATATGCCGTTTAGTGGTCCCCTTGGGGATGCGGTCACCGCTGATGGTAATCAGGTTTCCAGCGCACCGTATACATGTATTGTTCTGATAGAGCGCAGGTTGCTTGTCCGTGAATGCTTGGCGAGATGCATTGAAACAGCCTTTAGCCATAAGGTATTGGCGTACGAGAGTGTTCAAAGCTGGCTCAGTGCACCCGGGAAACTGAAAGCTACACTGGCGCTATACTGCTCATCTGACTCCGCTCAAGATGCTGCGATGCGGCATGACTTGGCGCAGCTGATCAGGGAGCTGCCAACCGTTTTGATGTCGGACACAGAGCAGCCCGAAGACGTTCTATGGGCCATCGATTGTGGGGTGCAGGGTTTTATCCCGACCAATCTTTCGCTCCACGTGGTGATCGAAGCGCTTCGCCTCGTTCGCGCGGGTGGCGTGTTCGTTCCGGCAACCAGCCTGATCCCCGCACTGAGAGGTCGTGGCAGCAGCGCTCAGCTACCTGAGCGAGATCGCAGCCCCACCATGTTCACCGCGCGTCAGGCGGCAGTCGTCGAGGCGATCGGCAAGGGCAAGGCGAACAAGATCATCGCGCACGAGCTCAACATGTGTGAGAGCACGGTTAAGGTCCATGTTCGAAACATCATGAAGAAGTTGAGCGCCAAGAATCGTACGGAAGTGGCACTCATGGCCAACCGGCTGCTCAGTGAGCCGGCGCGCGCGAGCTAGCTCAATGTGGTGCTGACGCGCTTTGGTGTCGTCGTCGACGCGCCGCCGGAGTCCTTCCTCGCATCTCCGAACCGGTTAACCAGCGACAAGGATCGCATGGCGTGCACGCGCGCACCTCCATCCGCGAGATTTTACAACGGCCTGCACGTAACAACTAAGTACTAAGGTGCAGGCAAAATCGGTTCGGGCCTTACGCCCTTTGACCGCCTTGTGCGGCTAGCGGCCCCGGTGAATAGCTTCCTCCAGGCGCGTTGCGGGATGCGGGTGTTGGGGTTGCGACCGAGCGCGATGTTTCGAGATCGCTGCGGGGTCTTATGAGGGCCTTCCATTCCGATCGGGCGCGTGGGCGGCTGGCACGCGTCATGCAGCGCGTCATGCAAATTGGCAGACAGCTCGGCAGCCGAGCATTTCAGAACTGTACACGCCTCCTTTTCCATCGAGATGCGCTCTTAACCCAGTCATTTGGATTCACGACGATTATGCCTGTCAGCAGCCGATTTCCTCCTGAATTTCATCCGGAATTGTGGGCGCTGCAAACGTCTGCGCTCGGGTTGCGGGCTCCCACAGTGGCGGGCGGAGCCAATGCAGCGCTCGAACGCGCAGGCCGAGCGGTCGTCATTCCCCCCCAGGGTCCGCTCGGTCAGCCGATCGGCGGTGTGCTCAAGAGGGCGATGGATCTCGCCATCGGCGTCATTGCGATCGCACTTCTGGCTCCGGTCATGCTCATAGTCGCTGCATTGATCCGTTTGACCATGGGCGGCCCGGTCGTGTTCGCCCAGCGGCGCATCGGCTTCGAGGGTTCTGTCTTCACGTGCTACAAGTTCCGCACGATGATTCCCAACGCGGAGGAGGCGCTGGAGCGGCACCTCGCCGCTGATCCGAGCGCCGCCCAGGAGTGGCGCGAAACGCACAAGCTGAGGCACGACCCGAGAATCAGCTGTCTCGGCCATATTCTGCGCAAATCGAGTCTCGATGAGCTGCCCCAGCTCTTCAATGTTCTCCGCGGCGACATGAGCATCGTCGGCCCGCGCCCGGTCGTGCCGGCCGAGATCGTCTGCTATGGCGCGTATGCGCGCGAGTGCCTCAAGGCACGGCCCGGCTTGACCGGATTTTGGCAGGTGAGCGGACGCAATACGGTGAGCTACGCGCGGCGCGTTGCTCTTGATCGATACTACGTCCGCAGTTGGTCGGTCTGGCTCGACGTGTGGGTTCTCATCAAGACCATTCCCGCAGTTCTGAGTTCCCAGAATACGGCGTGAGCACGCTGGTAGCCGGCATCATCCGATCGGATGATGCCGCAAGGCGATCTTGTCTCGGCCGACTTTGTCTCGGCCGACCATGCCCTTCGTCAAAGAGACGGGTGCGCGGACTGTCGAGCGGCCCGCTGAATGCGCAGCCCGCTCCTGGAACGCCCTGAACGAGAGCACATGCGTATCATGCGTCCTGCATCGCCGTGGGCGTCGACACTGCGCGTGCGGTGGGCGGCCCGTCGTGTTCCAATCTCCAGCCCTTGACTATGGCATAGATGGCCGGGATCACGATGAGCGTCAGAACGGTTGAGGAGAGCATGCCGCCGATCATCGGGACAGCGATGCGCTGCATCACTTCCGAGCCTGTGCCGGTGCTCCAGAGGATCGGCAGCAAGCCGGCGACAATCGCGCACACGGTCATCATCTTGGGCCGCACACGCTCGACCGCACCCTCCATGATGGCCGCATTCAAATCGCTTCTGGAGAAAGCGCGTCCTTCTCGCTCGGCGCGAGCTCTTTGCTCGTTCAGCGCATGGTCAAGATAGATCAACATGACCACACCGGTCTCGGCTGCGACGCCCGCAAGGGCGATGAACCCGACGGCAACGGCCACAGACATGTTGAAGTCGAGCCACCACACCATCCAAAGGCCGCCAATCAGAGCGAACGGCAGTGAAAGCATGACAATCAGCGTCTCGGCAATGCGCCGGAAGTTGAGGTAGAGAAGCAGAAGAATGATGACGAGCGTCAAGGGCACGACGATCGTGAGACGCTGCTTGGCTCGCTCGTAGTACTCGTACTGTCCGCTCCAGACCGCATAGTAGCCTGGCGGAAACACCACCTTGTCGGCCACCGCCTTGCGCGCTTCAGCGACATATCCGCCGAGATCGCGCCCGCGCACGTCGATATAGATATAGGCGGCGAGCTGTGCATTCTCCGTGCGTATCGAGGCCGGGCCCTGCGTGATCTTCACATTGGCAACCTGGCCCAACGGAATGGACGAGCCGTTGGCAAGCGGTACCAGCGTCTCGCGGGCTATCGCCTGCGGATCGGACCGGACATCGCGGGGATAGCGCATGCTGACGGCATACCGCTCCCGGCCTTCGACGGTGGTCGTCACGGTCTCGGCGCCGAGCGCCGAGGCGATCACCTGCTGCACATCGCCGACCATCAACCCGTAGCGCGCCAGCTGCGTCCGGTCGGGTTCAATCTCGAGATAGTAGCCGGCAATGATGCGCTCGGCATAGGCGCTCGCCGTGCCACCCACGCCCTTAATCGCCGATTCGATGTTGCGGGCGAGTTGCTCGATGACCTTCAGATCCTGCCCCAGAACCTTGATGCCCAGAGGTGTGCGAATGCCGGTTGCCAGCATGTCGATGCGGGCCTTGATCGGCATCGTCCAGGCATTCGACACCCCCGGAAACTGAAGGGCCCGATCCATCTCGGTGATGAGCTTCTCCAGCGTCATGCCTTCCCGCCATTCACTTTCGTCCTTGAGGACGATGATCGTCTCAAACATTTCCGTCGGCGCCGGATCGGTTGCAGTGCCGGCTCGGCCCACCTTGCCGAACACCGATTTCACCTCGGGGAAGCTCTTGATGATCTTGTTCATGATCTGAAGCAGCTCGGCAGCCTTGGTTATCGAAACGCCGGGCAGCGTGGTGGGCATGTAGAGAAGCGTGCCCTCATTCAGGTTCGGCATGAACTCGGAGCCGACGCGCGTCGCCGGATAGACCGAGACGGCGAGCAGCATCAGCGCTGCAGCGATAGTCAACAACTTTGCCCGCAGCACCAGAGTGATGGCGGGCCTGTAGAGCCAGATCAGGAACCGGTTCACAGGATTGCGGCGCTCGGGGATGATTCGCCCGCGCACGAACAAGATCATCAGCGCCGGTACAAGCGTTATCGAGAGCAGCGCCGCGGCGGCCATCGCAAACGTCTTCGTATAGGCAAGAGGCTTGAAAAGCCGCCCCTCTTGCGCCTCAAGCGTGAAGATCGGCAGGAATGAAACCGTGATGATGAGAAGGGAGAAGAACAGCGCCGGCCCCACCTCGCTGGCGGCTTCGATCAACACTTCTGTGCGCGGCTTGTCGGGTGGCGCACGTTCCAGGTGTTTGTGCGCGTTCTCGATCATCACGATGGCCGCGTCGACCATCGCGCCGATTGCGATGGCGATGCCGCCCAGGCTCATGATGTTGGATGACAATCCGAGTAGGTGCATGCAGATGTAGGCGATGAGCACGCCCAGGGGCAGGGTAATGATCGCGACCAGAGCGCTGCGCGCGTGCAGGAGGAAGATGATGCATACGAGCCCGACAATTATGCTTTCCTCGATCAGCGTGGTTTTGAGTGTGGCAATGGCGCGGTAGATAAGATCGGAGCGATCGTAGACGGGAACAATCTCCGTTCCAGCAGGCAGGCTGGGCATGATATCGGCCAGGCGCGCCTTGACGTTCTGGATAACAGACAACGCATTTTGGCCGTAGCGCTGCACGGCAATGCCGGATGCGACCTCGCCTTCGCCGTTGAGCTCGGTAACGCCCCGCCGCTCATCCGGCGCGAGTTCGACCCGCGCAACGTCACGCAGCAGGACGGGTGCGCCGCCTTCAGACTTGAGAACGATCTGCTCGATATCCTGGATGCCGCGCAGATAGCCCCGTCCCCGCACCATGAATTCGGTTTCGGCAAGCTCAATGACACGCCCGCCGACGTCCATGTTGGAGGCGCGGATGGCGTCGCGGAGTTTCGACAGCGGGAGGTCGAATGCCTTGAGCCGGCGCGGGTCGACAACGACGGAATACTGCCGGACAAACCCGCCTATGCTCGCAACCTCTGCTACACCCTCGGCCTTTGCGACCGCAAAACGCACTTGCCAATCCTGCGTCGCGCGGGTTTCGGCGAGCGTGCGCTTGGCTGCCATGACGGCGTACTGATAGACCCAGCCCACGCCGGTTGCATCGGGCCCCAGCGTAGGTGTGATCCCTGCAGGCAGGTTGCGCGCTGCAGCCGACAAATATTCGAGTACGCGCGTTCGCGCCCAGTAGATGTCGGTGCCGTCCTCGAATATCACGTAGACAAAGGACACGCCGAAGAAGGAGAACCCGCGCACAACCTTGGAGCGCGGCACGGACAGCATGGACGTTGAAAGCGGATAGGTAACCTGGTCTTCGATAACCTGTGGAGCCTGGCCGGAGTATTCCGTGTAGATGATCACCTGCGTATCGGACAGGTCAGGCAACGCATCGATCGGCACATTCCGCACTGCATAGATGCCCGCCGCGGTCGCCAAGACCGAACCGAGCAGGATCAGGAATAGATTGCGGCTCGACCACCGGATCAGCGCGGAAATCATGGCTTGGTCTCCGCCGCGGAAGGCTGAGTGAAGGCTTGCAGGGCCGCCTTGAGATTGCTTTCCGCATCGATCAGGAAGTTGGCGGCGGTCACAACCTCTTCGCCTTCCTGCACGCCGTCGAGAATTTCGACCTGGTCGCTGCCGCGCAAGCCGAGCTTCACGGGTCTGGGCTGAAACCGGCCCTCGCCCTTGGCAACGATCACCACCTGTCGGGTGCCGCTGTCGATCACCGCCGATGCAGGCACCACCAGTCGGGCAGCTTCTCCTGTGCGTGCGCTGATTTCCACGTCGGCATACATTTCAAACTTGATGATGTGGTCGGGATTGCGCACCTCGATGCGCGCCTTGGCGGTTCGCGCACCGGTATCCAATTCGTGCAGCACGAATGTCACGCGCCCTTCGAAGGTCCTGCCAGGAAAGGCCCGAAAGGTGACCGTCGCCGGTGCCCCGACGTGCACGAGCCCGAGATCCTGCTCCGCAATGTCGGCAATCACCCAAATGCTGCTCAGATCAGCAAGGCGATACAGTTCCTCGCCGGCCTTCGCCATTTGGCCCTCGATGACGCGCTTTTGCGTAACAACGCCGGTTAGGGGGGCCGGCCAGTCGATCGCCATCTGCGGATTGGGGTCCTTGCGGAGGGCTTCAATGACGGCTTCGGGTACGTCCAGGTTCCTCAATTTCTGCAAGGCCCCACTCTCGGTGCGCAGCCCGCCGCCGGTGACGCTTGTGCGATAGTCGACCTGCGCAGTGACGATTTGCGGACTGTAGACACGAAACAGGCGTTCTCCCGCCTTGACCTGTTTCCCGGTCTCGTTGACGTAAAGCTTCTCGATGAAGCCGTCGGCGCGAAGCGCAACAATGCGCAAGCTCCGTTCGTCGGGCTTGGCGGTGGCGGGCGCGCGAACGGTCTGCACCAAGTTGCGGCGCTCGACGGGGGCAGTGCGCACCCCGGAGCGCTGAACCCGATCAAGACTTACGGTGACGGTGGAGGCGTCGTCCTCACCCTCGTAGACGGGGATGTAGCTCATCCCCATCCAGTCCTTTTTGGGCACCGGGGAGGTATCGGGGAGCCCCATCGGATTGCGGTAGTAGAGAATTTTGCGGTTGCCGCCCTTGTCCTTGGTTGCTGGTTGGGGCTTGCCTTCGTCGGTGTCGTCTTCCTTGGCCTTGAAGACAACCGTGCTTTGCACGTTTTCACTTTCGCCCGGCACTTTGGCTGTCATCTTGAAGGCCCAGCCGCCCGCCATCGTGAAGTCGGCCTTGAATTTGTAGATGCCGGGTTCGGCGGACGGCATGGCCGAATGCTTCGTCGTCATCTCGGCCATGCCTTCCGGTGACATGTCGAGGCGCGTGCTGAACAGTTTCGCCCCTTCAACCAGCTTGCCTGTCGCCTTGTTGCGAAGGCGCACGGCAAATTCGCTGTCCTTGCCGCTGCGTACTTCGGCCGCCACGGGCTCGAATACATAATCCGTTGGTGCGGCATATGCGAAGCGCGCGGCCAAGGCGACAGCCAAGCTGGCGAGCACCATCAAAACACGTGGTCGGGTAACCATTGCAGACCAATCCTTCTCGAGTTGCCTGCGCGAGGCTTCGCGCACGAGGAAACCGTCTTAGAACGGCTCCGCACACAGCAGGCCGCCTGGACACGTCGAGAAGTCAGGTTCGCGGAGGTCGCGCCTGTGGCTCAGGCCAACTGTTGGGAGATCTGGCCGGGACAGCCGTGAGAAAAACGGTCTCCAAGCGATCAATCAAACCGGTGCTTTTGACGATCTCGCCGTTGAGCTTGAAGCATTTGGCCAAACAAAGATCGCCAGGGCACGGCGCTTTGGTGTCACAACAGCCGCAGTCCTTGGACGCGTTCTTCGTCTTGCTCGGACAATCGGGCATGTCCGTCATCGCGCCGGCTTCCGCAGGCGTCGACGCCGCAATAGCAGTCGCCACCGGCGCGAGTGTCACGCCGACTGCAATCAGCACGGCCATCAGAAAACGGCGTATGACCAAAGCCTACCTCCCGCGCCACTTATCCCCGGCGCTGGGCTGTCGGGTCAAGTAAACCGCTTTCAATTCGAGTTCAATTCTGCGTTCTGCTGATTGCAAACCCGTGAAGAATTGGCGCCGGGCCACGCATTTCGGCCAATTGTTAAATCTTCTTAATGTCTTGAGTTCCGGCGTTATCTCAAACGCGATCAGCTGCTGGAATTCAGGCAAGCCGCCGCTGCGCCCATGAGCCACAGACCTCCTGCTGGCGAATGCACCGTGCTGTGATTTGACTGCGCAGAGCCCAGCGCATAAGCCTCATCGAAATGCGCATTGTTCGCCTCATCCTGGCTGCCCTGCTCACCTTGAGCCTGGTCTCCGTCCCCGTGGCGGCGGCGACAGAGGCGACTTATGCCGCAACGCTTGAAATGGGGATGGGTCCATCGGGCGATAACTGTCCGTGTTGCGACACCAGCCACAAATGCCCTTCCGACACCTGCATATTGAAGTGCTACACCGGCTTGGCGTTTTTTGTTCCGCGCTCGTCTCCGGTACAACCGCTGCCTCCAGCCTTTGTTGCATCGGTCGCGATACAACTGTCCCCGTTCGCAACACGGCCCGAGCCGCCACCCCCTCGCTCCTAGTCTCGGTGTGAGACAAGCCCGTCGCTGAGGACGAACGTCCCCGTTGTGACCTTTGTCTCCTTTGCTAAGCGAGCGTGCCGAACGCTCGACCGAGACGTAGAGGTATGGAGCACATGAAAATGATACACCTGATCGCCGTCGCCATTCTGGCGCTTGGTCTCGCTGGTGCGACCGTCGGCTTTGTCAATGCGCACCATAACAGCAGCCACAGTCAGGGACCCTGCGGACCCAACCCCTGTCCGCCCAAGGCCTACGAATAGACGGGGCAATGTCCAGCAGGCGGGCCGGTGGTCGTTGCTACGGGTCTGCCCTCTCAACGAGGTAGTGATATGTCTCGCTTCCGGGTCGCGACGCTCACGCGTCGCTCGGTGCTGTCCGGCGCCGCCGGTCTTGCTTGTGCGGCCCTATTGCCGCGCACGGCAATGGCCGGTTCCAGTTTCAAGCTGATCCCCAAACAGGTCAAAGCCCCACTCATCGGACAACCGCATCCTGACACCGTTGTCTGGGCGTACAACGATTTGATGCCTGGTCCGCCCATACGCGTGCGGCAGGGAGACCGCCTGAAGATTGCGGTCGAGAACCAACTGGCTGAAGAAACCACGGTGCATTTCCATGGTATCCGCTTGCCCAACGCCATGGACGGAGTGCCGCATCTCACACAAACGCCGATCGCTCCGGGGCGTGAGTTCATCTACGAGTTCGATGTACCCGACGCCGGGACTTATTGGTATCACCCGCACCAGGGCAGCGCGCAGGTGGGCCGAGGATTGGCCGGTGCGCTTGTCGTTGAGGAGCGAGAACCGATCCAGGTGGATCGCGACGTCGTGTGGTTGCTGCAGGACTGGCGCCTTCGTCCGGATGGTCAAATCAGCAACGACTTCGGCAACATGCACGACATCACGCACAGCGGCCGCATCGGCAACACCGTGACCATCAACGGCCGTGTCCAGGAGACATTCGCAGTCCGAAGCGGCGAGCGCATCCGCTTGCGGCTCATCAATGCCGCCAATGCGCGCATCTTCGGCCTCAGCTTTGCCGGTCATCAGCCGCGTGTGATCGCGATCGACGGTCAGCCCGTCGAGCCGCATGAGCCATCCGACGGCACCATCATTCTCGCGCCGGCCATGCGCATTGATCTCATCTTGGACATGGCAGCAAAACCCGGCGAGCGCTTCCAGGTCCTCGACAGCTTCTATCGCGGGCTGGAGTACCGCCTCATTGACTTGGCGTACGCCGATACACCATATCGCGAGCGCATACTCGACACGGCGATCGCGCTGACGCCCAACGCCATTCCGGAGCCTGATCTCAACCGCGCCGAGCGCCACGAGGTAGCCTTCAACGGCGGCATGATGGGCCAGATGATGATGCGAGATCGCGGCATGGCCGGTATGAATATGCGGGACATGATGCAGAAGGGCAAAGTATGGTTCATCAACGGGGTGGCCATGCTTGGCCATGTCATGGACCCGATGCTCACCCTCACCCGTGGCCGCTCGTACGTGCTCGCCATGGCCAACGAAACGGCATGGTGGCACCCGATACATCTGCACGGCCATGTCTTCAGGGTGCTCAGTCGCAACGGCGCGCCCACCCGCCATCGGGAATGGCAGGATACCGTGCTCATGGAGCCGCGGGAGAAGGTAGAGATCGCTTTCGTAGCCGACAATCCGGGCGATTGGATGTTTCACTGCCACATCCTGGAGCATCAGGATGGCGGCATGATGGGTGTGATCCGAGTCACGTAATGGAGGACTGAAATGCTTCGATACGTTCTACTTGTTGTTGCGACCGTGATGGTTGCGTCGGTGTCTGCTCGCGCAGAGCCGCCGGCCGCCACGATGTACGTCAATCCGCAATGCGGCTGCTGCCAGGGACATGCCAAGCATCTGCGCGCGCATGGGTTCAAGGTTACCGTCAAAGAGACCCACGATATGTCCTCGATCCGGCGACAGCACGGCGTTCCCGACAAGCTTGAGGGATGCCACATCATGCTTGTCGACGGCTATGTCGTGGAAGGGCACGTTCCAGCGACGTCGATCAACAAGCTTCTGGCCGAGCGCCCCAACATCAAGGGCATCGCGCTGCCGGGCATGCCCGATGGCTCACCCGGCATGACCGGACGCAAGAGCGAGCCGTTCACGATCTATGAGATCTCGGACGGCGAGCCCAAGGTATTTGCGGTGGAGTGATCTGACTTTTGCCGGTTCGGCCGACGTCGGGTGTCCCGACGTCGGCCCGAAGCTGGCGTAGCTGCTCAAAGCACGAGCTTGGTCAGCTCGTTGAGCGTGAACAAAATGCAGGTCGCGATGAGGACGAACCAGAGCCGCTTCGCGAGATTGCCGCCCCCTGCAATCATGGGAGAGAAGCTAACGGCTGCGCCCGCAAGCAAAATAGCCCAGGGGGCACCCGTTGACACACTGGCAACCGGATTCGAACCCACTGGGTTGGTGCAGAGGATATGTCCAATGGCCAGCAGCGCTGCGATGGCTCCGCTCAACTGCAGGATCGGATAGCTGACGGCGGTCTGCGGTTGATGGCTGTTCTCGCGCCGACCGACCCCGATGCCCGTGAGCAGCAAGAGTGTGGACATGGTGAGCGGCGGCATCAATGCACTTGGGATCTCCACACCCAACACGTCCGCCAGCCTGTGCCAGGCCGACGACGTCGCCCCTTGCCAGCTTTGAACGAGCCACCAAGCCCAATCCGTCAATTCGAGGGGTGACAGTAGGCTTGCGAAGAGCGTGGTAGCTGCGCCGGCGATGCCAAACCAAGTGACGCCAAACCACACGGTGGCACGGCTGGGCAGGTCCTTCAGCGCGGGCAAGGCGCCTGCTCCAGCCGCAACCACCGTGTGCCGGGCGACAAAGGTCCGGGCCTCGTTTGGCCCGGACCTGCCTCCCTTGCTCTTGAGCAACAGGTTACCCGCCGCCGTTTATGTCCATGTCCTGCCACAAGCACTTCGCCCAGTTCTTCACTGACGGGCATTCCAGCGTTGCCTGATCGGAACGATGTGCTTGACCGACAGACGCGAGACCGACAAAGCCTGCTGCAAGAGCCACCACGATCGTTAGCGTCTTCATGCGATGCTCCTCCATGCTGGGCGGCGCAGCATGCCCTTTGCGCGAATTGTCGTTCGGCCAGCTGCGCCAATGCCAGAGACTGTAATCAGGCCCCGATTGCGAGGCGATCGATGCTTGGCAACCGCGCGTAACCGAGCGCGGGGGCGTTACGTCTTGTTACAAATCCTCGATCAATCACAATGTTGTGCCACGTATCATGCCGAGATGAATCGGAGGGGACCGTTGTCCGTATGGGCACCCAGGCGCATATCCTTGTTGTCGACGATGATCGCGAAATCCGCGACCTCCTATCGCGATTTTTGCGCAAGAACGGGTATCGCGTGGACGTGGCCGTAGACGGACATGAGATGCGACGCGTGCTGGAGGGAGCGCGGATCGACCTGATCATCCTCGACCGGGTATTGCCCGGAAAGGATGGGCTCACCTTGTGCCGCGAGCTTCGGACGTCGAGTCGCGTGCCGGTCATTTTGCTGACGTTGCTTGGGGCCGATACCGACCGCATCGTCGGCTTGGAGGTGGGGGCGGATGACTATGTTCCCAAGCCGTTCAATCCCCACGAGCTGCTCGCGCGCGTCAAGGCCGTTTTGCGCAGAACCAGCGATCTGCCTCTCCAGAGCAGCTTCCAGAAGGCGCCGATTTTGAGGTTTGGCGGTTGGGCATTGGACCGCAGCCGACGGCGGCTCGCATCGCCAGCCGGCGCTATCGTGAGCCTCACCGATGGGGAGTTCGACCTCTTGATTGCGCTCGCCGAGCACCCTCAGGTGGTGTTGACCCGTGAGCAGCTGCTCGATCTCTCGCGCGGGCGCAGTGCGGTTGCATTCGACCGTAGCATCGACATGCAGGTCACGCGTCTGAGGCGCAGAATTGAGGCCGATCCCGAAGAACCGGAGCTCATCAAGACGGTCCGAAACAAGGGCTATATGTTCACCCCCGAAGTTGCGAGTGAGTCGGAATGAAGTGGGTCTTTGACACCGTAAAGGGCCGTGTGGTCGCCGTCCTCGTGTTGTTCCTTTCGGGATCCCACATTCTGGGCCTTTGGCTCTATGCCCAGAAGAGCGAGGAAGCTGCAACGCTCCTGCACGATGCGCTTCTGGCTGAGCAGATCGCCCTGGTGACCCGTCTTGCCGAGCGCCTTGCTGTCGAGGAACGGCCTGCGATGCTGCAGGCCTTGAGCGGCCCGACTGTGCGCATCGCGCTGGCGCCGCCCGAGGCGCTGCGGCGGCAGCCGCTGCCTGAGGGAACGCGGGCCCATACCTTCGAGCACCTTCTCGGCGTGTTCCTCGACCGGCCGACGCAAGAAAGTGTCCGCCTGGCGTACTCCCCCGGCGGGCGTATCGAAGGCCTCGACCCGCTGCTCGCCAGGGTGAGCATGTCTGCGCACGGCGACCGAGATCATCTCTCCATGCGGTCTCTTGCAGAGATCCACGCGCTTGGTGCGGTGAGCGCAGAAGTCGCTCTCGCGGACGGCTCGTGGATTCGCTTCGTTGCGCCGCTTTTGACCGTTACCCCCTTCTCGCCCCTCAAGCTCGGCATCCCGCTGGCGGCCATGCTCGTCTCGGTGCTCCTGATCGCTGCCTGGGTGCTGCACAGATGGACGCAGCCCCTTACGCAGTTCGCGGCCGCCGCCGAGCAATTCGGCACTGATATCCACTCACCGCCATTGCCGGAGACGGGCCCGTCTGAAGTGCGAACGGCGGCACGAACCGTCAATCTCATGCAGCAGCGCATCCGGCGTCTGGTCGAGGACCGCACCGCATTCGCTGCTGCCATCGCGCACGATCTTGGAACTCCGATCACGCGTCTGCATCTGCGCGCCCATGAGATCGAGGATGAGGCCGTACGCTCCCGCCTGCTTGCCGATCTGGAGCAGATGCGTCGCATGATCACGTCG
Source organism: Hyphomonadaceae bacterium (assembly GCA_019747815.1). GTDB lineage: Bacteria > Pseudomonadota > Alphaproteobacteria > Rhizobiales > Hyphomicrobiaceae > AWTP1-13. Next base: position 72,117 of record JAIEQJ010000025.1, on the reverse strand, counting down.
ACGCTGGAGTTCACGAGATTCGAATTTACGGCCGAGCCCACGGCGCCCTTGGATCTGGCTTCACTCGTGCAGAGCGTCTGCGACGACTATTTCGATGCCGGGCAGGATGTCGCCGTGCAAGGGTTGGAGCCGGTCACCATCGCGTCGAGGCCGATCGCGCTGCGCCGCGCCCTGGGAAACATCATGGACAATGCGTTCAAGTACGGCACGCGGGCCCGGGTGGCGCTCGCAACGACGCCGCGCGACGTGCGCATCACGATACATGATGATGGTCCAGGCATCCCCCCAGACCTAGTAGAGGAGGCGTTCCGCCCCTTTCGCCGGCTCGCTCGACGCAACGGCAAGACGGATGGAACAGGCTTGGGGTTGAGCATAGCCAGAAGCATCATAAGAGGGCTTGGGGGCGAAATTGCGCTCACCAATCCGCACGAGAATGGCCTCTTGGTCAGCGTTATACTGCCCAAAACGCCGATCCCACGACCGGCAAAACTGGGGCATGGGGCAGTGCCGCGTGCAGGGAGTGTGCGCCAGCCACACATGCAAGCGTGAAATCGCATCTCCCTGCATTGCAGCGGTTGACGACGGCCCAGCATCTTCTTAACTGTTTGGCGGAAGTAAGATTCTCTGCGCAGAAAGAGCGTGCCCTGATTCGGTTGCCGAAAACACTGGCCCTGCTGGCTGCCGTGCTTTTGGCAGTCTTTGCTATTGGAGCTGGAACAGGCGCGGCACAAGCGCATGGCAATGATTCACATCAAGTTTTCTCAAATTCTTCTGCTCTAGAGGGGTGGATTGCTGAAATATCTCCCGATTCAAGCCCCCAGATAGCATGGGATCAGGTGCTCTCGGCGAGCGATGAAGCGCCGCAAGGTGCGATGCACCATGGTCTGTCTCAGTGCTGTTGCGGAAGCGGCATGTGTTACGCCGGTGCGGCGCTTGCCGTCGACTTTCTCTCCTTTCCTCTTCCGACCAGGGCGCAGGTGATGGCCGGAGCTTCATCTGGCGGCCCCCAGGGCAGCTCCTACGGTCTTGAGCGTCCTCCCCGAAGCCTCGACATGGCCTAGGTCGGCTATTGGCCGACTTGTTTCGGCGCGCCTCCAGCATAACAATACGCAGCACTGTGATTGATTCCAAAGGATCATTCTGCGCTGCAGCGATGCGAGGTACCTGCTTCGAGGGGGCGCGGCTGATCCAGCAGATCTCATCATGTGCCAGCAAGAAAGGCACGCACTCAGATGCCCATTCGGACTCTATCTTGGCTTCTTCTGACATGCAGCTCAGTCACTTTGGCTGCAGCCCATGATCCATCCAATCCAGACGCCACCGTTCCGCCGGCACGTTACAGCCCGGTGTTGTCCGGCAGTCAAAGCTTCCGGCCCGTAACGCCATTGCCATGGGACGAAATCAATCGTCGCGTCATGCCGGGCGCAAAGCGATCAGCGCCGGAACAAGAAAAGGCCGATCCCAAGTCAAAGCAAGAAAAGCGCGGCCCGCATGATAGGCACTAGCCGCATACAACAGCAGAAGAAATGCGCTCAACGAGGTTATCACATGGGGGACTTGAGTATTGTCGAGACGCCAGCGCCTGAATGGGGTGCGAGGGTGAAGTCGATCGTTTCAGTCACCGCTCTGGCTGCCGCACTGTTGGCTAGCGGGTGCGCTCGCTTTTCGCCGGATGCCGGCATGGGAGTTGTCGAATCCGCCACCGCTGCCGAACTCGGCAAGGAGGTGATGAAGATCGACAACAAGGACAAGGAAGCTCGTGCCGCCGCGCGTGTCAAACAGCTGCTTGCCAAGCCCTTGACGGCGGCCAGCGCCGTACAGATCGCCCTGCTCAACAATCGCGGGCTTCAAGCCGCCTACAACGACCTCGGTATATCCGAGGCGGAGATGGTGGAAGCCAGCCTGCCGCCGGCACCTCGTTTGTCATTCTCGCGCATCATCGGCTCCGGCGGCTTCGAGATCGAGCGGCAGATCGTGCAGAATGTGCTCGCTCTCTTCACGCTGCCGCGGCGGCGCGAAATTGCTGAGGCACGCTTCCGGCAGGCACAGATTCGGGCCGTGGAGGCTACGCTGCGAATTTCAGCTGAAACCAGCCGCGCCTACTACCGCTCGGTGGCAGCCAACGAGTCGGTCAAATTCCTCACCGAGGCGCAAGCATCGGCGCAAACCGTCTCCGAGCTTGCAAAGAGGTTGGGCGAAACTGGTGCGATGGCGAAGCTCGACCAAGCGCGCGAGCATGTGTTCTATGCCGAGATTTCCGGCCAGCTTGCGAGTGCGCGCATTCGCCAGCGGGTCGAGAAGGAACGCCTGACCCGCGCACTTGGTGCCTGGGGCATCGACACGGCCTATCGCTTGCCCGACAAGCTGACGATCCTCCCCTCGAAACCGAAGACATTGACGTGGGTTGAACGTGAGGCCGTGAAGAGGCGTGTCGATCTCATCATCGCGCGGATGGAGATCGACATCCTGGCCAAGGAGTTGGGCCTCACGCGTACGACCCGATTTATCAATGCTCTCGACGTGGCCGGGGTTAGCGCGAACGAAAAATCGGTTGCTGTATCCCCTGGCGGAGACATGGAGACAGAAAAGGTCAGACGTCGCGGCTTCGCTCTGGATTTCGAGATCCCGATCTACGACTTCGGCGAGACGCGCGTGCGGCATGCTGAGGAAACGTATATGCGATCGGTCAACCGCCTGCTTGAGAAGGCGGTCAACGTGCGGTCCGAGGCACGCGAAGCCTACCAGGGCTATCGCGGTGCATACGATATTGCGCGCCACTACGACCGCGAAGTCCTGCCGCTGCGAAAGATCATATCGGAAGAAGCGCTCCTCAACTACAACGCCATGATCCGCGACCTGTTCACCCTCCTTGCCGACGCACGTGCGCGCATCCTCGCCAACGTGCAGGCCATAGAGGCACGTCGCGATTTCTGGCTCGCCAGCGTCGATCTGCATACAGCGATCGTCGGCGGCCGTGGCGGAGAAGCGGCAGAAGCATCACGGGCGCCAGCGGCCGGTGGTGGCGAGGCCGGTGGACATTGATGATGAGATGGAGCGATCGATGACAATATCGCGCAGAACGTTGTTGGCGGGTTCAGGATTGGCCCTCATGAGCGCCGGTGCCGTCAAGGCCGGCATACCCGAGGCGCCTATCCAAACGTCGCCACTGATGCAACCACCGTTGTTTCCAAAATCAGGGCCCTCCTATCAGCCGGTGGTCACGCTCAACGGATGGACGCTCCCCTGGCGGATGAACGGGGACTGGAAGGAGTTTCATCTGGTCGCTGAACCCGTCGTGCGCGAGATAGCGCCCGGCATGAAGGCGCACTTGTGGGGCTACAACGGCCAATCGCCGGGACCGACGATTGAAGCAGTCGAGGGTGACAAGGTGCGTATCTTCGTCACCAACAAGCTGCCCGAGCACACGACCATCCACTGGCACGGCCAACTTTTGCCGAGCGGGATGGATGGAGTGGGAGGGTTGTCACATCCCCAGATTGGATCGGGCAAGACGTTCGCCTATGAGTTCCAGCTCAAGAAGAGCGGGACTTTTATGTACCATCCGCACGCCGACGAGATGGTTCAGATGGCGATGGGGATGATGGGGTTCTTCGTCGTGCATCCCAAGGACCCAAAGCAGCACCGTGTGGATCGCGACTTTGTCTTCCTGCTGAACTCGTTCGATATCGAGCCCGGCAGCTATGTTCCCAAGATCAACACCATGCTTGAGTTCAATATGTGGTGTTGGAATAGCCGTGCGTTCCCCGGCATCGACCACATCGTCTGCGCCAAGAACGATCGCGTGCGCATTCGTTTCGGCAACCTGACGATGACGAACCATCCCATTCACATGCATGGGTATGATTTCGAGGTCACCTGTACGGACGGCGGTTGGACCCGCCCGGAGTCGCGATGGCCGGAAGTCACCGTCGATTGTGCCGTTGGGCAGATGCGCGCCTTCGAATTCGACGCGATCTACGAAGGTGATTGGGCAATCCATTGTCACAAATCGCATCACACCATGAACGCCATGGGTCACGACGTGAAGACCTATATCGGCGTCGACCAGCGGGACATGAAGCAGCGTATTGCGCGTCTCGTGGGCGGGGATTTCATGCCGATGGGTGCCCAGGGCATGGCCGAGATGGGCGAGATGGAAATGGTGGGGCCCGACAACACGCTGCCCATGATGACCGGCTTTGGTCAGTTCGGCCCGATCGAGATGGGCGGCATGTTCTCGGTGGTGAAGGTGCGCCAGGGGCAGGCAACGAACGACTACAAGGACCCCGGCTGGTACAAGAACCCGCCAGGTACGGTTGCATACGAGGTGCCGGATGCCTCACGGCAGCCAGCGGCGCCCCGTGCACCTGAGCCTGCGTCCACCGGTCAGAACCAGGGCCAGCCCGTAGAGCTCAAAGCGGTCAAGCCGGGCCGTGCCAAGGGACATGGCGGCCACTGAGCAGTCGTAGAAAATGCCCACCAACAGAAGTTCACGGACGTAGTTTGGCATAAGGAGCAGAAGCAATGTCTCGAAGACTGGCAGTTGCCGGATTATCTCTTGCAGCGCTACTTGCGGCGGGATTGCCCATCTATGGCGGCATGTCGCCTATCGGTGCGGTTGCACACACCGGCAGCACGTTCGCTGCCGGCGAGCCGGGGGACGCAAAACAGCCGTTCCGCGTCATCGAGATCACGATGACCGATGGCCCCGGCACGATGTCGTACACCCCCGACAAGATCGATGTACGCAGGGGAGAGCAGGTCAAGTTCGTGCTCAAGAACACGGGCTATCTCCCGCACGAGTTCCTGCTCGATTCCTTCGAGAACAACGCCAAGCACAAGGCGGAAATGGCGAAGAACCCGGAAATGGAGCACGAGGAACCCAACGGCAAGCGCCTCGAACCGAAGAAATCGGCTGAGCTCCTCTGGCGCTTCACGAAGTCTGGAACGTTTGAATTCGCGTGCCTCATCCCGGGGCACTACGAAACCGGTATGAAGGGGATCGTCACCGTCAAGTGAAACGAGTTCGCGCTTAGGCAGTTAACCGAAGACAGCACTGACAATCAGGAGCATACATATGCGTAAGTCAATGATCACACTCGCGGCACTGGCTGGACTGGCGGGCCTGTCGTCCATCGCTATCGCGCAAATGGTCGACGGCGAGGTGACCAAGGTTGACGAGTCGACCGGTAAGATCACCATCAAGCATGGTCCGTTGAAGAAGTTCGACATGGATGGAATGACCATGTCGTTCCGGGCCAGTGACCCGGCCATGCTGAAGCAGGTCAAGGCCGGCGACAAGATCAAGTTTGAACCCGATAAGGTCAATGGCCAGTTCACGGTCATGAAACTCGAGAAGAAGTAGTAGGTCCCGTCCTATTGCACCGCTCTAGCAGCGTGGGCGCCGCTTTTGCGGCGCCCACGTTTTTTAAGTCGATGTCCTCCTCACAGCTTCTGGCTTCGCAACCGCAGTGCGTTGCCGACGACGCTCACCGACGACAGCGCCATTGCTGCGGCTGCGATGATCGGTGAGAGCAGAATGCCAAATGTCGGGTACAGAACACCCGCAGCAATCGGCACGCCGGCTCCGTTGTAGAGGAATGCGAAGAACAGGTTCTGCCGGATATTGCTCATGACGGCCTCCGACAGGCGCCGCGCTTGCGCAATGCCCGTCAAGTCGCCTGACAGCAGGGTCAAGCCGGCGCTCTCGATGGCGACGTCGGTGCCGGTGCCCATGGCGATACCGACGTCGGCCGCAGCCAGGGCGGGCGCATCGTTGACGCCATCCCCCGCCATTGCCACGACGCGCCCGTTTGCGCGCAGTTGTTCTACAACCCTGCTCTTCTGATCGGGAAGCACCTCCGCTTCTATCTCCTCGATGCCAAGCCGCCGCGCGACGGCCTCTGCCGTCTTGCGGTTGTCGCCTGTCAGCATCACCACGCGGATTCCCTCGCTGCGAAGCGCGGCGAGCGCGGCCGGCGTTGTCTTCTTGATCGGATCAGCGATGCCGATCACGCCTGCTGCCCTACCGTCAATGGCGATGTAGATGGCCGTGGCACCCTCCCTCTGAAGGTTGCTCGCCTCGCCTTCGAGCACCGTGGGGTTCGCGCCTTGCTCACGCAGGAGTTTCGCATTGCCGATGATGACCTGCTTACCGTCGACCTTGCCGACGGCGCCCTTTCCGGTGGGGGCGTCGAACTCCGACACGGGCAGCAGGGACAATCCGCGTTCCGTGGCAGCCGCCACAACGGCCTGCGCCAGAGGATGCTCGCTTGCACGTTCCACGCTTGCGGCGAGCCGCAGGACAGCGTTCTCCTCATGCCCCTGGGCGGTGACGATGGTCACGACCTTCGGTTTGCCCTCGGTCAGGGTGCCTGTCTTGTCGACGACAAGGGTGTCTACCTTCTCCAGCCGCTCCAACGCCTCGGCGTTCTTGATCAGAATTCCTGCCTGCGCGCCACGGCCGACACCGACCATGATCGACATCGGCGTGGCAAGGCCGAGCGCACACGGGCAGGCGATGATGAGGACGCCGAGGGCTGCAACGAGGCCGAACGCCATACGCGGCTCAGGGCCCCAGATCGACCATGCGGCAAACGCCAGTACCGAAATGACGATGACCAGCGGTACGAACCAGCCCGAAACCTGATCGGCGAGACGCTGAATGGGTGCCTTCGACCGCTGCGCCTGGGCCACCATTTGCACGATCTGCGACAGCATCGTGTCGCGACCGACCTTGTCAGCGCGCATGATGAAGGAGCCGGTCTTGTTGAGCGTGCCGGCCAGCACTCTTGCGCCCTTGCTCTTCGTCACCGGCATCGATTCGCCGGTCACCATGGATTCGTCGACCGACGAGCTGCCCTCAAGGGTCTCACCGTCGACGGGGATCTTGTCGCCCGGGCGCACCCTGAGCGAGTCACCAACCATCACATGCTCGAGCGCTACCTCCTCGTCCGATCCATCGGCTCGGACGCGCCGTGCCATTTTGGGGGCGAGGTCGAGAAGTGCTTTGATGGCTCCCGAGGTTTGCTCTCGGGCCCTCAGCTCGAGCATCTGTCCGAGCAGGACGAGCACGACGATGACCGCTGCGGCTTCAAAGTAGACGCCGACCGCTCCGTCACTGCTGCGGAACGCCGGTGGAAACAAGCCGGGCGCCAAGGTTGCGACGAGGCTGAACACGTAGGCAACGCCGGTGCCCATGGCGATCAGCGTGAACATGTTCAGGTTGCCGCTCAATACCGAGCGCCAACCCCGCTCAAAGAACGGAAAGCCGGCCCACAGCACAACCGGCGTCGCCAGGACAAGCTGCAGCCAGTTGGAAAGCGATTGATTGATCCATCCGTGGAAACCGAAGAGATGCGAGCCCATCTCCAGAACGGTGACCGGCAAAGTCAGGACGAGCCCTATCCAGAAGCGGCGCGTGAAATCAACCAACTCGGGATTGGGCCCGGTGTCTGCCGTCGCGATCTCCGGCTCCAGTGCCATGCCGCAAATGGGGCACGACCCGGGGCCGATCTGACGGATCTCCGGGTGCATCGGGCAGGTGTAGGTGGTGCCCGGGGGAACGTCCTCCACCGGGGCCGCCTTGCCGCTCAGATAGCGTTCTGGATCGGCTGTGAATTTCTTTTTGCAGCCCTCCGAGCAGAAGTAGTAGGGCCGCCCGCCGTGTTCGGCCTTGTGGCGTGCCGTGTGCGGGTCGACATCCATGCCGCACACAGGATCTTTGACCCTGTGTGCGGGTGCGCTCCCGCCGTCGTGTTGGTGGCTCGCGCAGCACGATCCCTTATGGCCTTCGCCCTCAACTGTGCCCGGTGCGGCTGTGCCGCTCAGATAGCGCGCTGGATCGGCTATGAACTTCTTTTTGCAGCCCTCTGCGCAGAAATAGTAGGGCTGCCCGCCGTGTTCGGCCTTGTGGCGTGCCGTGTGCGGGTCGACATCCATGCCGCACACGGGATCTTTGACCCTGTGTGCGGGTGCGCTCCCGCCACCGTGTTGGTGCTTCGCGCAGCATGATCCTTTACTGCCTTCGCCCTCAACGCCCTGCATGTGTCAGCTCCTGTTAAGTACCCTATGGGGGTATCTGGGCTTGACATATATACCCCCTATGGGTATTGGTCAAGCATGGACGAAGCTACAAAGACCTCCACGCTCAGGCGCCTCAGCCGCATCGAAGGCCAAATTCGAGGGCTGTCGCGCATGGTCGACACCAATCGTTACTGCATTGACATCGTGACGCAGATCTCGGCGGTGCGAGCGGCGTTGCGTCGTGTCGAGGAGGAGGTGCTTCGTGAGCATGTCGCCCATTGTGTCGAGCATGCCATCACCAGCGGCGACACGGAGCAGCAGCGGGAGAAGGTTGCCGAACTGTTCGACGTCCTAGCGCGTGCCAGTCGATAGCTCCGAACAAGCCTCCGACGTGGCGCGAGAGGTCCCCGCCCTGTGATCATTCAGCCGATCGATTATTTTTTGGTGGCCTGGTTCGTTGTCGCGGGACTATCGACCGCGTATGTGGCCTGGGATCAATTCACCAACAATCCCGAACCGGTGGTGATGAAGTGGGGCTTCATCCTCGTCACCCTCTATACGGGGCCGATCGGACTTCTGCTCTACGTGTTGGCCGACAAAGAGCCTCGTCCGGGCACCCACGAGCAGTTTGTGGCTCCGCTCTGGAAGCAGGGTGTCGGCAGCACAATCCATTGCGTCGCCGGTGATGCAACCGGCATCATTTTGGCCGCTGCCATCACGGCTGCGCTCGGCTTGCCGATGTGGCTCGACCTCATCGTCGAGTACATCGCCGGATTTGCCTTCGGCCTCTTCATCTTCCAGTCTCTATTCATGATGCGCATGACGGGTGGCACCTATTGGGAGAACGTGCGCAAGAGCTTTCTGCCTGAGTTCATCAGCATGAACGCCATGATGGCCGGCATGGCACCAGTGATGAGCTTCCTGATGATGGGGCGCGACATGCGCGCCATGGTTCCCACCGAGCTCATCTTTTGGGGGGTCATGTCATTGGGCGTCATTGTCGGCTTCATCATTGCCTATCCGGCCAACGTCTGGATGGTGCAGCGCGGCCTCAAGCACGGCCTGATGACGGAACGCCCTGAGCCAGCCGGGCACGCGCAACAGGCCGGGCACGAAGGCAGGCATGGCGCTGCCGGGCATCGCGCGCACGGGGAGAAGCGGGGGCACGAGATGGCCAGTGACGTCACCGTGCCACAACTCGCCGCGGTCACAGGGTTCACGACCCTCATGCTGCTTGCCGGGCTGATCGTGCCTTCGTTCTACGTCAATCTCGGGCTGAGCGCCCGTGATGTTGGCGGGGCCATCATGCCGAGGGGCATGATCATGGACTTCGACACGCCGGCCGCGGCGATGCGTGACATGAGCGCCATCCATCCGCGGCTTGTCACGAAGGTTGCCGCCGCGGACGCGCGGGGCGACCAACCCCTTCAGCCGCGCATTGAAGGTGGCGTCAAAGTTTTCGACCTGACGGCGTCAGTGATCCGCTGGCATATCCTGCCCGATGTCGCAGTCGAAGCCTATGCATACAACGGGCAAGTGCCCGGTCCCCGGTTGGAGGTGACGGAAGGCGACCGAGTACGGATCAATTTCCGCAATCTTTTGCCGGAATCCTCCACCGTGCACTGGCACGGTCTCATTCTGCCCAACGAAATGGATGGCCCCGCCAAGGTCACCCAACCACCGGTGCCGACCGGCGGCACCTATACCTACGAGTTCGAAGTCGGTCAGCACGGTACATATTTCTATCACACGCACGATCATTCCGACCGGCAGCAGGCTTTCGGGCTCTACGGCGCGCTCATCATTCGCCCAAAGAACCCGGAGCAGGAAGTCGCCGCTGACATCGAGCATGTGATACAGTTGCAGGAGTGGCTCAAGCGGGAATGGCTGACCTATCCTGCCATGCTCATGGAGGGCGGCCTCCCCAATTATTTCACCATCAACGGGAAGGCTTGGCCGGCAACGGAGAAGATCCGCATGCGCGTCGGCCAGACGGTGAAACTACGGTTTATCGGCACCAACAACAACTTCGTCCATCCCATGCATGTTCATGGCGGCCCGTTTCAGGTGGTTGCCATCGACGGCGAGACGTTGCCTCCGACGGCACGATATCTGGCCGACACGGTCAATGTCGGGCCCGGTCAGCGGTTCGACGTCATCTGGACGGCGCGGCGCCCGGGCAAGTGGCTGGTCCATTGCCATATCCCCCACCACACGACCAACAACAACGTCGAGCGCGATGGCGCGGGTGGGCTGACCATGGTGATCGAGGTCAGCGAGTAGGAACTTGCCGGGCGGGTCATCTGCGCGAACGGTGTGCTCACCGCTTCGGCCAGCTCTGACAGGTGGTGCGTATCATATCCGGCACTGACCTTCTTCACGCCGGCCCTTGCCAGGAGGGCGCTGTCCCTCGGGCGCCCACAAATGATCCGCATTCAGGTGTGACGTGGCGGCTGGGCTAACAGCGCCGGCCGCCCTCATCAGGCGCAATATTTTGTAACTAAATCAAATAATTATTGGTCGATCTGGGAATTCGATCGGGCGCCGTGGGGCGGATTTGCCGTTGCGAGGAGATCGGCGTGAGTGTGTGATGGAGATCTGTAGGATAGACTGTTGTGTGAGGAGCCTTTCGCGGCAGCGTCGGTGACGGGACGTAGGACGTGGAGGAGTGGCGTCATGTCTGATCCGAACAATCCCACACAGCCAAAGCTCAGGGATTGGCCCATGTTCAAAGCTTCCCTGCGAAGGGAAAGGCACCGCCGCAAGTCCACAGCTTTCGATGGCCGGCCGTATCCAAGGGTGTCAGAGCTGCTGATGTCGCATATGCAGGGCACGGCCTCCGACAAGCTCGCATGGCTGCAGAGAGAAAGAGCTGCAGGTCGACTCGATGGTGACGATCCCGACGAGATAGCTGAGGCCGAGGCCCTGCTTGGCATGCTGGCGCGTTTGTCGCTATCGAAGACGCAACAGGACACGAAGCGGCATATCGATGATCTTCTCGATGAAAGTCTCAAGGCGACGTTTCCGGCGAGCGATCCCGTATCGGTGGGTCGCTTCACCAGCACGGAGCTTCGATAGGGACCACGCCTAAGCGCTGCTTCAGTGAGCTTCGCGTGTGGTCCGCGAAAGATTGGGGGGAGGGCCCGTTTTGGCGCGGCGTCTGCAAGACCGAAACAAAATGCGGGAACTTGCCGCAAGGGGTTGATTGTCGACTGGCGCCGCCGCGATGCGCCGCTCAGAGCTTACATGGGTGCGCGCCGCCGAATTGTTGATCCGGATCCTGCAATAGTGATGACAACAAGAGAAACCGGACAAGGGAGAACGGAGGGATGCAGAAGAACGCCTCGAAGCTGGCACCAGCCAACGGCATTGAGCTCTGTTACGATACCTTCGGCAACCGTGCGGAGCCGGCGCTGCTGCTCATCATGGGCTTGGCGGCGCAGATGATCGCCTGGGAGGAGGAGTTTTGCGAGCGCCTCGCCGCACGCGGATACTTTGTCATCCGCTTCGACAATCGCGATATCGGCCTGTCGACAAGATTTCCCCAGTACAACACTCCGGACCTGATGGCTCTGCTGGGCCAAGCCCTGGCAGGCAAGCCGGTCGCTGCTCCCTATGCCTTGCGTGACATGGCAGCCGACGCCATCGGTCTGCTCGATGCGCTCGGCATCGAGCGCGCGCATGTGGTCGGCGCATCGATGGGCGGCGCGATCGGCCAGGAGATGGCCATCCACCGTGGTGCCCGCCTCCTGTCTCTAACCTCCATCATGTCATCGACGGGTGATCCTCGTCTTCCGCAGGCAACGCCCGAAGCGATGGCTGTGCTGCTAGCGCCGCCGCCGACGGATCGGGAGAGCTATTTTGAGAGCTACAAGCGCACCTGGGCCGTGTTGCGCGGGCCGGGCTTCCCGCTGGACGAGGCCAAGGACCTCGAGCGTGCCGCACGCGCCTGGGATCGCGGCCTCAACCCACCGGGCGTCGCTCGCCAGCTCGCCGCAATTCTTGCATCGGGTGACCGCACCACTGCGCTTGGTGGCGTACGCGTGCCGACGCTTGTCATTCATGGCGATGCCGATCCCCTGGTGCGTCATGCGGGCGGAATTGCGACGGCCAAGGCGATTCCAGGCGCGCGCCTGCTGACCATCAAGGGCATGGGGCATGCGCTGCCGATCTCGATGTGGCCGCAACTCATCGATGCCATTGCGGCACATGCGCGCTGATCTTGTAGGTGCTGCGCAACGGGGCAACACATGCTGAAACACGAATTCGCCGATGTGAATGGGGTACGACTGCACTATGCGAGGGCGGGACAGGGAAAGCTGATCCTCTTCGTGCACGGCTTTCCGGAGTTCTGGTATGCCTGGAAAGACCTGCTGCCGGAGTTCGGTCGCGATCATCTGGCCGTTGCGCCGGATATGCGCGGCTACAATCTGTCCTCCAAGCCCGGCAATGTAGCCGACTATGCCGTGCCGCATCTGGTCGATGATGTGCGCGCGCTCGCCAAGTCATTGGGGCACGAGACGTTCATTCTGGTCGCACACGACTGGGGCGGCGGCGTTGCCTGGTCCCTTGCCATCCATCATCCGGAGTGCCTTGAGAAGCTGGTGATCATCAACGCGCCGCATCCGGCGCTGTTCGAGCGTGAGCTTGCGCGCAATCCCGCGCAACAGGCGGCCAGCCAGTACATGCTGCTGTTCAGATCGCCGAAGGCCGAAGCCGCCCTGTCGGCCAATGGCCATGCATTCCTTGTCGATGCCGTGCTGACACGCGGACTGAAAAAGGGGCACTTCAATGAGGAGGATCGGCGGGCTTATCTTGCGGCCTGGTCGCAGCCGGGCGCCCTGACGGGCAGTCTCAATTGGTATCGTGCCGCGGGCATTGGTCCGCCCACCGGGGCAGATGCCAAGGCACGCAGCTTCGAGCCCGGTATCGGCCCCACGAGGGTCGATGTGCCGACCCTGGTGATCTGGGGCGAGCGGGACGCGGCGTTGGTGAAGGAAAACCTGGATGGGCTGGAGGACTACGTGCCGGATCTGACTGTCCGGCGCATTGCCGACGGCACGCATTGGGTGATCCACGAGCAGCCAAAGCTGGTTGCGGGCCATATTCGCGAATTTCTGAAACGCCCCTGAATGCGTTTTAATTTGTCGTAAAATCAATGAATTACCGTTTGACGACGAGATGTCGCAGGGCGGCATGCTGCGATGCAATAGCAAATATATTGCAATGCACAATTCTCCCTCTATATTGACGTAATGGTCAATGGCAGGAGAGACCCCATGCAAGTCCAGGACACCGGCCTCAAGGCCGCCATCAGGAATGCCAGCACCTTTGTGCAGGAGACCGCCTCGAAATCGGAAGCCACGGCGCTCGAGGCCGTCGAGCGGGCGGAGGCGACACTGGCCGACGCGCAAACGAAATGGGACGATGCGCGGGAGTTCGGCAGCCAGGTCGTGGAGACCCTCGGGCATGCCGGCCGCACCTCTTTCAATGGCATCGCCGAGTTCAACGGCGCGCTCGGCCGCTACGGCAAGGACGCGCTGACCGATACCATCGAGTTCAGCCGCCAGACACTCAAGGCCAAGAGCCTGAAGGACCTTGTCGATCTCAACGTCGCGTTCATGACACGGCGCAGCCAGGCGATGTTTGCATCCGTGAACGAGCTCAACGCCATCGCACAGGCCAAGACGGTGGCCGCTTGGTCGCCGTTCGGCGAAACACTTCGCAGGATCGGCGAGAAGACTTCGGCGCAAGCGTCCGTCTAATCTAGCCACGCCACATTGGCAGCGGGACAGCCGCGGGGCGCAGGCGCTCCATCACCTCGTGATGGGGCGCCTTTCTGTTTTTCGCTATTTGAAGCCGAACACGTCCTGATGGTATCGGCCGCCCTCGATCATGCCCTCGAGCCATTCGGAGGACTGCTCGAGCGAGGTGCCGCGCTTTTCCATGTGAATGCGGATCAGCGTCTCGCGTACAGCGGGCGCCATGAAGCGCCCGTCGCCGCATACGAACACCATGCCGTTGCCTTCGACAGCCCCCCACACCTGCTCGCGGGCGGCCCAAATGGCTTCCTGCACGAACCGGTGCGGAGACGTGTCGGAGCTGGAGAAGGCGCAATGCACCTCGGCGACGCCGCTTTCCTCCCACTCCCTCATCTCGTCCCGGTAGAACCAGTCGTGCTCGGGATGCCGGCAGCCGTAGAACAGCAGGGCGGTGGAGGTCTCGATGCCCTTGGCGCGTTGCGCTGCGCGCTCCTGCAAGAATCCCCTGAGCGGCGCAAACCCGGTGCCGGGCCCGATCAGGATGAGCGGGGTCTCCGGGTCCTCCGGCGGGGCAAACGGCGGGTTTGGCCGCCGTACGAAGCCCAGGATCTCCTCCCCCGCCTTCACCGATCGCAGGTGTGAGGAGGCCACGCCCTGATAGAAGCCGCTGCCAGACCACGCCGGCGCCGCTACCGTGCCGACGGTCAGGTTGATGGCATCGGGCAGGGCCAGCGGCGAGGACGAGATGGAGTAGAAGCGCGGTCTGATGGCCGATGTCATTTCAAGGAGACCTTCGAGGGTCAGCTCGATCGCCGGGTAGCGCATCAGCAGGTCGTAGACGCTGATCCGCTTGTCGGTAACGTCACGTGTGAACGCCTGCTTGGCCTCCTCGTCGTCTGCGGCCAGCTTGGTCAGCTCCTTGGTGGTGACGGGGCAGCGCGTATGGCCGATCAGCGCGCGTACGTCCGCACGTGTTGCCGGGTCCTGCAGCTCGACGAAATCGGTCAGGAGCTGGCGCACGGTTACCGGCTTGCCGATCGGCAGGTGGCGCATGCGGCTGCCCTGCCCCTCCAGCACAACGACCTGGTCCGCCTGAAGGCCGAGCCGCTCGATGATGCTGTCGACCGCCTCGGGCCGGTTGCGGGCGAAGACGGCGAGGTGGTCGCCGGCGCGATAGCTGACGTCCTTTGGCAGCCGGATCGTCATGTGCCGCGTCGAGGAGCGTGGGGCCTCCGTGCTGAAGTCCCACAGGCCGGTGGCATCGCGCACAAGCTCGTCGTTGCCGACCACTTCCAGCCGATAGGCCGACTCCGGCAGAACGCTTGCCCGTGTCGCGTGCGCGTCGCTGAACGCGATCCTCAGCCGCGGTGCGGCCACAGGAGCGGCCGTGTCGTCTTCACCGAGCGCCTTCCACAGGGCGCCCATCCAGCGCTCCACGGCCTCGTCGAAATCGCCGTTGCCGTCGGCCTCGCCGCGGGCGAGCAGGGTCTTGGCTCCGGTCTGGCGCAGCGTGCTTTCGACAAGCTTCGGGAAGGCCTGGTAGGTCTTCCACTGCGTGTTGCCCACGCCGAGCACGGCGTAGGTAAGCTCGGGCCGCTCGACTTCGCCGATCCGCTTCTCCCTGATGGCCGTCTCCATCCTGGTGGCACTGTCGGGTGCGCCGCCGTTGTAGGTCGAGGTGACGACGATCAATGTGCCCTTCTCCGGCAGCCCATTGGCGCAATCATCGAGTGCTGCATTGGTCACCTGGAAGCCGTTGGCGCCGGCCCGGTCGGCGATCTGGCCGGCGATGTCGCGGCAGGTGCCGAGGCTGGTACCGTAGAGCACCGTGAGCAGGCGCCCCTCACCCCTGATGCCCGGCTCGACATCGGCGGCCGCGCCGTTCGGCTGGGCGGTAACCACGATCGGTTTGGACGATCTTGCAATCTGGGTTCGGTCAGTGCGCGGGCGCACCTGGATCTTGAGACCCTCCGGCTTGATGGTGAGAGATTCCTTGATCCTGAGCTGATAGCGGTTGTGGTCGATCAGCTTGAAGCGCTGCAAAATCATGCCGAGCACAAGCGCCGCCTCCTGCATGGCGAACTGCCGACCGATGCAGGCGCGTTGGCCGTTGCCGAACGGCTTGTAGGCGTTGACGGGGCGTGCGGCTTCGGCCTCGCGGCTGAAGTTCTCGGGATCGAATACCTCCGGCTGGTCGCCCCACGCGGCTGGGTCACGATGGAGCATGGGTGCCAGGACCAGGCAGTGGTAGTTCCTCTTGAGCGGATAGCGGCCGCCCAGCAGGGTGTCTTCCAGCGCGTGAATGCCGAAGGCGGGCGCCGTCGGCCACAGCCGCAGCGTCTCCTTGAGAATCTGCGTGATGTACTTGAGCTGATTGACCTGGGCGTAGGTCGGCTTGACCGCCATGTCTGGTCCCAGCACGCGGTCGACCTCGGCATAGGCATTGGCCAGCACCTGCGGGTGATTGAGCAGCGCGTAGATGGCGAACGAGAGAAGGCCGCTGGTGGTCTCGTGGCCGGCAATCAGGAAGATGATGGTCTCGTCGCGGATCTGGATGTCGTCGAGACGCTGGCCGGTGCGCTTGTCGACGCCCGCCAGCATGTAGTTCAGGAGATCCTTCCTGGTCTTGTCCTCGCCTTCCGCACGGCGGATGCGGATCAGATCCTCCACCATGTCGTGCATGTAGCGTGAGTCCTCGCGCAGCTGGCGCTGCATCTTGCGATGCAGCAGATCCTCCAGCGGCAGACCACGCGTCTGCATGGTGGTTTCCAGCGAGCGCAGCATGGCGTCGACGAATGGGTGGTTGCCGTCGCGATAGAACGAATTGAACCGGTAGTCGAAGCCGCACAGCCCGATGGTATCCAGCGTCACACGCGTCATGTCGTCGGTGACGTCGATCTCGTCGTCGGCATTGAGCCGCTGCCACTTGAGCATGCACTGCTCGGCAACATCGAGCATGGCGTCGTGATAGCCCTGCATGGCGCGCTGCGCGAAGGTCGGCAGCAGGATGTGGTGCGACTTGGCCCAGCGCGGCTCCTGCGTGTCGGCGGTGAAGAGACCATGCGCAACCGGGCGCAAACGACGCAGCACGCCGCGGGTGCTCTTTTCAAAGCGACTTTCGTCGCTCAACTCGTCGACCAGCGCGAAACCCGACACGACCACCATCGGCTTGCCCATCATGTCGAGCCAGAAGATGGGCCCGAGTTCGCGCGTCAGTTTCATCATGTCCTGAATCGGCGCGTCGGCCCTGACCGAGAGCATGTTGCCGAGCATGAACTTGCGCGGCGGGCTGGGGATTGGATGAAGCGGATTGTCGCTGGCCATACTCGTCACTCGCAGGCTCGATTAGCGGACGGCAGACGAAATCTTGCATGGGCTTGGCGTCGCTGCCAACCACGATCGCTCGGCGTCCAAGCAGCCCGTGGCATGCCAGCAGCCCGGAAATCTCTAAAAGTTTCATTGGGCGGAACATTGAGTTGGCTGCGCGGGTCTGCGACAATGAGGGAAACAGCGGCCCGCCGACTTAGAAGACTGTGCCGCCGGGAGGACCTCCGCATGAGACACTTGAGTGGCGTCGACGCCTCCTTCCTGCATCTTGAAACGCCCGAGATGCCGATGCACGTGGGCAGCCTCAACATCTTCGACCTGCCGGAGGGCTACAGCGGCGATTTCTATGAAGCTGTGAAGGCGCACGTCGCTGGCCGCATGCATCTGGCCGAGGTGTTCGAGCACAAGCTCGCCCAAATCCCCTTCGAGCTGTCCAATCCGGTCTGGGTGGACGACAATGACGTCGACCTGGACTATCACATCCGCCGGGTCGTGCTCTCAAGGCCGGGCACCTTCCGCCAGCTCGAGCAATTGGTCGGCCGCCTGCATTCGAGCCTGCTCGATCGCAGCCGGCCGCTCTGGGAGTTCTATGTCATAGAAGGGCTGCAGACCGGCCAGCCGGCCATCTACGCCAAGGTGCATCATGCCGCTGTCGACGGGCAGGCCGGTGTGGCCCTGGCGAAGGCGCTGTACGATCTAACGCCCGAGTCGCGCCAGGTGAAGGCGCTGCGCGCCCGCAACCGGAGCAACCAGTATCAACTGGGGGTCGCGGAGCTCGCGACTGCCGCCGTACAGAACACCGTCCAGCAATACGTCAAGCTGTTCACGACGCTTCCGAACGCCATGCGCGCCATGGCGAGTGCGGCCATGCCAGGCTTTGCCGGTGGTCGGTCGCCGCAGTTCGGCTTGCCGAAGAACTGGACGCTCGGACCGAAGACACCGCTCAACGTGTCCATCACCAACCAGCGCTCCTTTGCGGCGCGCTCGGTGCCGCTCGCCGAGGTGAAGCAGATCGCCAAGCGCATCGAAGGAACCGTCAACGACGTCGTGCTCGCGGCCAGTGCGACGGCGCTTCGGCGCTATCTGGCCGACTACAACAAACTGCCGAAGGAGCCCCTCACGGCGGCTGTGCCTGTCAGCTTGCGCGAAGCCGGCAATACGGATCTCAACAATCAGGTCTCCATGATCCTGGTCAGCCTCGCGACCAACGTCGCCGATCCGCTGGAGCGGCTGAAGGCCATCAACGCGTCGAGCCGTGCGGCCAAGGAGCTGTCGGGAAGCTTCAAGGCGGCGATCCCGACCGACTTTCCCTCCTTCGGGGCGCCTTGGATCATGGGCGGCTTTGCGCTGCTGTTCGGACGCTCCCGCCTCTCGGATACACTGCCGCCGATCGCCAATGTGGCGATCTCCAATGTGCCGGGCGCTCCTGTGCCGCTCTACATGGCGGGGGCCAAGCTCGCGACCTACTACCCGGTTTCGATCCCCGCGCATGGCGTTGCACTCAACATCACCGTGCAGAGCTACAACGGGTCCCTGGACTATGGACTTACGGCGTGCCGCCGGGCCGTGCCGGATGTCGACGATCTCATTGAGTATCTCATGGAGGCGCACAGGGAGCTGAGGGATCTGGTCCTGGGTCCGCAAGCTGAGGTCACGGGGGCTGTCAAGGCGGCGGCTGTCCAGCCGCAGCCCGCCGAGCCGGCCGTTGCAGCCCGACAAAGGGCGTTGGCCGATGCTATCCCAGCGCCAAGGAAGCGGGCGTCGGGGAACGTCAAGACGGTCAAGCCGGCGGCGAAGCCAGCGGCATCGCCCAGGGGCCGCAAGCCGCCGGCCCCGGCGTCGCGGGATGCAAAGGTCAAAGGCCGCAAGGCATCGACTGCGGCGTCGGAAGCCGCCAAGGCGCAGGCGCGCAAGGCGTCGAAACCTGCCGCTGCAGCCAAGCGCAAGCCGAGAACAAAGACGGTGCGGAAAGCCACGACCGGCGCAACAGAGCGGCCGCAAGGGCGCTAAATCGACGCGGCTGCGCTATTGCAAACGAATCGACGTGCACTCACTTTAGGGAACGAGCGTAACGGCCAGACGAGGTGATCGGTGCAGGATCCGACAGGCAATGGCGTGCGGCCCCCGGGGGTGCTCAGGTTGGCGCTGGAGATGCGCGCGCCGTGGGAGCTCGGGGCCAGCTTGGCGGCGCTGCCGATTCTGATGAGCGCGCCGAGCGGCGATGGTCACCCCGTGCTGGTTTTTCCGGGCCTTGCCGCATCCGATCTCTCCACCGGTCCCCTGCGCCGCTATCTCAAGGGCCGCAACTACGCGCCGCATCGCTGGCGGCAGGGCAGGAACCTCGGGCCGCGGCCGGGTGTGCTTGCCAAGTGCGAGCGCGCGGTTTTGCAACTGCGCGAGCGCTACGGGCGCAAGGTCAGCCTGATCGGCTGGAGCCTCGGCGGCATCTATGCGCGCGAGACGGCCAAGCAGCTTCCCGACGCTGTACGCAGCGTCATCACGCTGGGAACGCCGTTCGCGGGGCATCCGCGCGCGACCAACGCCTGGCAGCTCTATGAGTTCGTGAGTGGCGAGACCGTCGATAGCCGGCGCGACTGGGACGAGATCAGGAAAGCGCCGCCGGTGCCAACCACCTCAATCTACAGTCGCACGGACGGCATTGTCGCTTGGCAATGCAGCGTCCAGGATGCGGGTCCGCTGACTGAGAACATCGAGGTCGAGGCCAGCCATATCGGCCTTGGCGTCAACCCGGCGGTGCTCTACGCCATTGCCGATCGCCTGGCGCAGGCGGAAGGCCAGTGGCAGCCGTTCGATCGCAGCGGGCTGCGCCGGCTCATCTATCGTGATCCGGCGGCGGCGGACTATTTTCCCGACTCCCGCCTGGTGTAGTGTTGGCCCTGACGGCATCCTGCTGCGGGACAGCCGCGCCTGCTTGATCGTATTCGGCGGCAGGCTGATCGGTGCCGCAGCCAGCGTCATGGAAAATGCTCGGCGTGCCAGTCAGCCTCCAGGTTGGGGTTGATCTTGGCATCGATCACAAAGACGCCGGGCGCGCCCTCGCGCACCCAGGCCCGCAGCGGATCGAGATCATCGAGGGTCCTGACGGTGGCGGCCCTTGCGCCGTGGCCGCGCGCGATGGCGGCAAAGTCGGTGTCGGGAAACTGCACGATATCTATGGCATAGCCGCGGCGGCGATAGAGATGCACCTCGGCCGCATAGGAGCTGTCGTTGTAGATCAGAATGCACATCCTGAGCTTCAGGCGGATGGCCGTCTCCAGATCGGAGATGGACATCAGGAAACCGCCGTCGCCGGCACCCAGTACGGCCAGAGCGCCTGGATTGGCGATCGCCAGGCCGATGGCCGATGCGAGCCCCAAGCCGACGGACTGGAAAGAATGGCTGAGACATGACGCCCTCGCGTTCGGCACGCGCAGGAAGCGGGGCACCCAGCCGCAGAAGTGGCCCGAGTCGGACGCCACGGCCCGCTCCTTGGGGAGGATGGCGTCCAGGGCCTTGCTCAGGGTGCGTGGATCGATGAAATCGGCGCCGGAGGTGTCCTGATACGGTGCGTTGTGGTTGTCGCCGTCGTCGATGCGCGTGCGCGTCGCCTCGCTGCGCCAGCCCGGTCTATGGTCGATCCGGCGTTTCTCCAGCTCAGCTCCAATCGCCTCCGCTGCCACGCGGGCATCGGCGTGAACCGCATGCTGGATGGGCATCTGGTACCCGAGCTTGCTGGCCTCGACGTCGACTTGGGCGACGATAGCCCCAGGCGCGATCAGCTTGCCGCGCTTCGTGGTCCACTGGGTCAGGCTGGCGCCGAATCCGATGATGCAGTCGCTCTCCGCGATCAGCTCGTCCGCCGCCGGCGAGGCAAAGCCGCCGCTGATGCCCACCGACCAAGGGTTGCCGGCAAACAGCCCATGTCCGCAAATCGATGTGGCGAGCAGGGCTCCGGTGCGCGCGGCCAGCGCCACCAGGGCGGCCTCTGCGCCGGCGATGACCGCGCCGCGACCCGCCAGAATGAGCGGACGCTTGGCGCCCACCAGCGCATCGGCCAGGCTGCGCACGCTTTGGGGATCGGGATGCAGGGGCCCCGGTGCCGGCGGCAACGCCAGCGGGGTGATCCTGCCGGTTAGGGGCGCATCCTGCACATCAGTCGGCAGACTGAGAACAACCGTCTGGCGGTCGCGCAGCGCCCTGACGACGGCCCGCAGCGTATCATCGCGCGCCGAAGCCGGCGTGTGGATGCGTTCCGAGACGGCGCCAACCGAGCGCACCAGCTCTGCCTGCTCGATATGAAAGTTCGACTTGACCGCGCCCGTCGGCACGTCGCCGGCCAGCACCAGCATGGGCGTCCGGCTCTTCGCGGCCTCGCCGATGCCGGTCAGCGCATTGGTCAGCCCTGGCCCCGAGTGCACGCTCACAAGCGTCAGTTCCTGCGTCGCCTTGGCGTAGGCATCGGCCATGCTCGCCGCGTTGCCTTCGTGGCGCGCCGAGATGAGCTCCACGCCGGATGCCACCAGCGCGTGCGAGATCTTGAAATTGGCCGTGCCCAGCAGGCCGAAGCACCGGCGCGCCCCGTAGGCGACGAGATCCTGGGCGAGCACGCCCGCGACTGTGGTTTCTTTCATGGACCTATCCAACGAGTTGGTTCGGCAGCCACGTGGCAATCGTCGGAAACAGCAGCAGCAGCGCCAGCAGCAGCAGGCTCATGATCACATACGGCACGACCGCCTGAAAGATGTGCCCCATGGTCACTTCGGGCGGTGCGACACCGCGCATGGTCATGAGCAGGAGCCCATGCGGCGGCAGCAGCAGCCCAAGCTGCATGCAGATGAGGAACAGGATGCCGAACCAGACAGGGTCAACACCCAGCCTGGCCACGATGGGCATGAAGACGGGAAGCGTG
Source organism: Hyphomonadaceae bacterium (assembly GCA_019747815.1). Taxonomy (GTDB): domain Bacteria; phylum Pseudomonadota; class Alphaproteobacteria; order Rhizobiales; family Hyphomicrobiaceae; genus AWTP1-13. Next base: position 50,094 of record JAIEQJ010000025.1, on the reverse strand, counting down.
ATCAGCATCATGCTGACCTGATCGACGAAGATGCCGAGGAAGATGAGGATCAGCATCATAAGCCCCACGATCGCGAACGTGGACAGACCCTGGCCGAGGATGGCGGAGACCAGCCCATCGGTCGCGCCCGAGAAGCTCAGAATTTGGGAGAATGTCGTGGCGCCCAGGATGATGAACATGATCATGCCCGAGATGGCTGTCGCGCCCTTGAGCGATTTCATCAACGCTTGGAGGCTCAGCACGCGATAGAGCGCCGCCACGGCCATGGTCGCCAGCGCGCCCAGCGCCGCCGACTCGGTCGGCGTTGCGAACCCGCCCGACATGGCACCGACCACGACGGCGAAGATGGCAATCAACGGCACGACGTAGAGCACCAGCAGGCGCCAGTTCTCCCAGCCGGAATAGTCGACGATGGGCGTTGGCGGTGCGAGCCGGGGCGCCAGCTTCGCCCGCACGACAATGTAGGCGACGAAGGCCACCGACAGGATCAGGCCCGGCACGACGCCGCCGATCAGAAGCTTGGAGATCGAGATCCCCGACAGGCTGCCGAGCAGCACGGTCAACGCCGACGGCGGGATGAGCATGTCGACCGCGCCGATGGCCATGATCGGACCTGTCGCCATGGTCGGATGATAGCCCCGCGCCAGCATGACGGGCAGCATGAGCGAGCCCAGCATGGCCGTGGTGGCGATGGTCGATCCGGAGATGGCGGAGAACACGGTGCCGGCCACGACCGCAACAACGGCGAGGCGCCCCGGCACCTGCCGCACGAGGCGCTCGACGCCGTCGATGACCTTGATGGCGAGGCCGGTGTGGAACAGGATCTCGCCCATCAGCACGAACAGCGGGATCGGCGTCAGCGAGAAGTTCATCACCGACACCACGCTGTTGCGCACGATCTGCGCCAGTCCCGCCTCGCCGCCGAGATAGAGCAGCGCGCCGAGAACATTGATCGCCACGAACGACAGCGCGACCGGCATCCCGAGCAGCAGGAGCACTGTCGAACCGCCGAGAAGCAGCAGCGCAGCCAATTGCCATGTCATGGCCGGCTCACTCTCCGGGCGATCATGATGCCGATACCGCATCTGTGCGGGGCGCGCGTTCGGCTCGGCTGAGGCGGTGCATGCGAAACATGAATTCGATGGCGAGCAGCAGGAACGCCACCGGCAGGGGCGCCAGCATCCACCACTCCGGCGTAATCAGCGTCTTGATCGAGATCGCCGCGGCCTGATGGCTGGCGGCCAGAACTTTCCAGCCATACCACACGAAGTACAGCGCACAGCCAAACCCCAGAAGGTCGCCGATCCACTCCAGCAGCCAACCGACCCGTGGCGGCAGCGCGCGCAGGAGGATGTCCACCCGGATGTGCTGTCCCTGCCGCAGCAGCCAGGGCGCCGCCAGCAAGGTCAGCAGGTAGAGAATGTCTTCCGAGACCTCGCTGCTCCAAGGGATGCCGCCGAGGCGCAAATTGCGGCTGATGACGTCGGCACCGATGATCAGCGCCATCGCCAACAGGAGCAGGCAGGCCAGGACCATCAACCCGTCGAGGATGCGGCCGTAGACTCGAGACAAAATATCCATCTGCCTTCCGCTATCGTATTTGCGGAGCCCCATTTGGGGTTGCGCTCACTTGGCCTTCGCAAATAACTCCCTCAGCTTGGGGCCGTGCTCCGGGCTTTGCTTGCTGATCGCGGCCCAGCCGGCTTCGTAGGCCTTGGCACGGAAGGCCGCGCCATCGACACCTTTGAACTCGATGACCTCGATGCCGGCTGCCTTCTGCTTGGCGATATCAGCCGCGTTCTCCTTGGCTGTCTCGGCCGCCTGCGCCTCGATCCAGGCGGCGGCATCCATGATGATCTTCCTCTGCGCGTCGTTGAGCCTGGCCAGCGAACTTTTGTTGATGAGAATGCTCACCTCGGCGCTGTAGAAGCCGGGATCGACGCGGAACTTGGTCTTCTCGTGCCAGCCCAGATCGAAGATGCCGGTGATCGGCCAGCCATAGCCGTCAACCACGCCGCGCTCCAGCGCGGTGTACACCTCACCCGGCGCGGTCTGCACCACGGTGGCGCCCAGCGCCTGGAAGAACTCGCGATAGACGGGTGTGATGCGCAGCTTGAGCCCGGTGAGGTCGGGCCCAGCGATCCGCTTGGTCAGATAGAGATGGAAGGGATTGTCGTCGATGTGCCGGGCCAGCAGAACGGCATTCATCTTCTGGTCGTAGATATTCGCCATGTAGGCGTAGCCGCCGTTCTTGCGCAATTCCGCCATCGGCCGTTCGGTGAGCTTCCAGGCGTCCGCTTCCGGCATCACGTTCGTGTAGAAGGCGCCGGTCGCATTGGCGATGTCCACCACGCCGTTCTTCAGCGCATTGCCGACCTCGAACGGCGGCATGGCCTTGGGGCCGCCGATGTAGTTGATCTGGATCACGCCCTTGCCGTCGGCGTTGACCTTCTCGATGAACCGCTCGAAGCCGCGGGAATAGAATGTCTTTTCGGCGAATGCCGTGATGCCCTTGAGCGTCACTTCCTGAGCATCGGCCATATCGGTCGCAGCCGACAGCAGAAGCGCTGCTGTCGCAGCAGCCAACCAGTTGCGCATGATGTCCTCCCCTGGGTGGGCCCACACAACTTCGATGGGCCGTCTGTTTCAGCCAGGATAGAGCACGGAGCCACACCGATCCGCAACATGGCTTTTCACGGGCCTCGGTTGCAGTCCGCGGCCTATGGTCCAAGCGTCCCGGATCACGCAATGGCTGGTCGTGCGACGGCAACGGCGGGCATTGACGCGGATGGCGCTTGGCTCGAGGCCCACGGGGAGGTGGGGGTCTCGGACGCAAGGTCGAGCAGGGAAACCGACCGAGGCGCTCAACCGATCAGTCGTATCCGGCGCGACCTCATGCAGGGGCCCGGGTGCGTGTCGACCTGGCCGTTTGGATGCCCTTGATGAGGGCATAGACGGCCGGGATGACGATGAGAGTGAGGATGGTTGCCGAGACCATGCCGCCGATCATTGGTACGGCAATGCGCTGCATGACCTCCGAGCCCGTACCATGGCTCCACATGATGGGCAGCAACCCGCCCATGATCGCGGCGACCGTCATGATCAACGGCCGCAGGCGCTCGGCGGTGCCGGCAATGACCGCCTCGCGGAGATCGCTGGCATCGAGCGCGCGCCCGGCGCTCAGTGCCACCGCCCGCCGCTCCTTCAAGGCGTGATCGAGGTAGATGAGCATGACCACACCTGTCTCGGCGGCAACCCCGGCCAAGGCGATGAAGCCGACCGCCACTGCCACGCTCAGATTGAAGCCCATCCAGTACATCAGCCAGATGCCGCCCACGAGCGAGAACGGGAGCGAGAGCATGACGATCAGCGTCTCCGTCATGCGCCGGAAGTTGAGGTAGAGCAACAAGAAGATAATGAGAAGCGTCAGCGGAATGACCATCGTCAGCCGCTGCTTGGCGCGCTGGTAGTATTCGAACTGGCCGCTCCAGAGCGCGTAGTAGCCCGGTGGGAAGGTGACGCGCTCGGCAACGGCCCGCTGGGCGTCGGCCACGTAGCTGCCAAGGTCGCGATCGCGGGCGTCGACGTAGATGTAGGCAGCGAGCTGGGCGTTCTCCGTACGGATGGACCCCGGGCCCTGCACAAGTTTGACCGTGGCGACCTGGCCGAGAGGGATCGACGCGCCGCTCTCGAGCGGCACCAGCACCTCGCGTGCGATCGCCTGCGGATCGGAGCGCACGTCGCGGGGGTAGCGGAGGCTGACGTTGTAGCGCTCGCGGCCCTCCACCGTGGTCGTGATGGTCTCAGCGCCGATGGCCGACGCGATCACCTGCTGCACCTCACCAACCATCAGGCCGTATCGAGCGAGCTGGGTGCGGTCGGGCTCGATCTCGAGATAGTACCCGCCCATGATGCGTTCGGCGAACGCGCTCGCCGTGCCGGGCACGGTCTTGATCGCCGCCTCGACGTCGCGGGCGACCTTTTCGATGATCTTGAGGTCCTTGCCCATGACCTTGACGCCAACCGGCGTGCGGATGCCGGTGGCCAGCATGTCGATGCGCGCCTTGATCGGCATGGTCCACGCGTTCGACACCCCTGGGAACTGCAAGGCCTTGTCCATCTCGTTGATCAGCTTGTCGATGGTCATGCCCGGCCGCCATTCGTTCTGCGGCTTGAGGTTGATGATGGTTTCGAACATCTCAAGCGGCGCGGGATCGGTCGCGCTGCCCGCTCTGCCGACCTTGCCGACGACGCTCTTCACCTCGGGGAAGCTCATGATGATCTTGTTTTGGATCTGCAGCAGCCGTGCCGCTTCGGTGACGGACAGGCCCGGCAGGGTGGTCGGCATGTAGAACAGCGTGCCTTCGTTCAGGTTGGGCATGAATTCGGACCCCAGCCGCATGGCCGGCCAGATGCTGGCGAGGAGCACGGCAAGAGCCAAGCCGATGGTTGCCAGTTTCGCGCGCAGCACCTGCCCGATGATCGGCCGATAGATCCAAATCAAGAAGCGGTTCACCGGGTTCCTCACCTCGGGCACGATGCGACCGCGCACGAACAGCACCATGAGGGCGGGCACGAGCGTCACGGACAGCAATGCCGCTGCCGCCATCGCAAAGGTCTTGGTATAGGCCAGCGGCTTGAACAGACGGCCCTCCTGTGCCTCAAGGGTGAAGATCGGCAGGAACGAGACGGTGATGATGAGCAGGCTGAAGAAGAGCGCCGGCCCGACCTGTGTGGCGGCCTCGATCAAGACCTCCGACCGCGGCTTGTCGGGCGGTGCGCGCTCCAGGTGCTTGTGCGCGTTCTCGATCATGACAATCGCCGCATCGACCATGGCGCCGATGGCAATGGCGATACCGCCGAGCGACATGATGTTGGAGGACAGTCCCAGCGCGTGCATGAGGATGTAGGCGATCAGGATGCCGAGCGGCAGCGTGATGATGGCCACCAGGGCACTGCGCACGTGTAGGAGGAACACGAAGCAGACGACCGCGACAATCAGGCTTTCCTCGATCAGCGTCTGCTTGAGGGTGTCGATGGCACGGTGAATGAGGTCGGACCGGTCATAGACCGGAACGATGCTCGTGCCTTCGGGCAGGCTGGGCAGGATTTCGGCGAGCCGCGCCTTGACGTTCTCGATGACCGAGAGCGCGTTCTGACCGTAGCGTTGCACGGCGATGCCGGAAACTATTTCGCCTTCGCCGTTGAGCTCGGCGACGCCGCGTCGCTCGTCTGGGACAAGCTCAACGCGAGCCACATCGCGGACCAGGACCGGGGCGCCGCCCGCCGACTTGAGCACGATCTGCTCGATATCCTGAATGCCGCGGAGGTAGCCGCGTCCTCGCACCATGAACTCGGTTTGGGCGAGCTCGACGACACGGCCGCCGACGTCCATGTTGGACATGCGGATGGCGTTGCGGACCTTCTCGAGCGAGATGTCGAAGGCCTTGAGACGGCGCGGGTCGACCACGACGCTGTATTGTTTGACGAAGCCGCCCACGCTTGCGACCTCGGCGACGCCTTCGGCCTTGGCCACTGCAAACCGCACCTGCCAGTCTTGTGTGGTTCGCAGTTCGGCGAGCGAGCGCTTGGCGGCGATGACGGCATACTGATAGACCCAACCGACCCCCGTCGCATCGGGTCCCAGAGACGGGGTGACGCCCGTGGGGAGGGTGCGGGCCGCGGCGGAGAGGTATTCCAGCACGCGCGAGCGTGCCCAGTAGATATCGGTGCCGTCCTCGAAGATGACGTAGACGAACGAGACGCCGAAGAATGAAAAGCCGCGCACCGCCCGCGACTTCGGCACCGACAGCATCGCGGTGGACAGCGGATAGGTGATCTGGTCCTCGATCACCTGCGGCGCCTGCCCCGAGTATTCGGTGTAGATGATGACCTGCGTGTCGGAGAGGTCGGGAATGGCATCGAGCGGGACCTGGCGCAATGCATAGATGCCCGCGCCGGTCGCAAGAACCGCGGCGATCAGAATGAGCACGAGGTTCCTGGCGGACCAGCGGATGAGCGCGGCAATCATGGCTTGGCCTCCTCGGTGCGAGCCTGACCGGTCGAATCGACGATCGAGGCTCGGCCGATCCGGAGATGGCCGCAGCCTCCAGCAGCAATCAGGATCGAGGAGGTGGCGTGAGAGGTTGCAGGGGCCGGCGCGGGGGCTCTTGCGGATTGGGAACGCGGTCGAGCCCGACCACAATCGCGAGCGCCATGGGCAGGCTCTCAATTACGCCGGTCAGCTTGCAGCATTTGCTGCCGTCGCCTGGACATTTCGCTTGGGTTTTGACCGGTCTGGTACAGTCCAGACAGTCCTTTGCACTCATTCCGCCACAGTCCGACTTCGCTATGCCGGCGGATGCGTGGGTCGAGGTCAGCGCCGCTCCCACCGGGGCCACAGCCACGGCCGCCGCGATCCATAGCGCCAGGAGCATGCGAGAGACCGCCATGTGGGCCACCTCGATTGCGAGCAAGACTATGCTCACGCTCCTGCTCTTTCAAGGTGGATTGCGCTTTGTACGACCGTTTCTGCGCAGACGCGCCGGCAGTGCGACCTGTTCGTGGGCTGCCGCGCCGAAGCCCTCAATCACGTGATCGTGACGCCAGGTCTCGATGCGCCCCGCCAAAGGGGCCAACGCGCCATTGCGTTTGGACGTGGGCGATCCGAGCCAATCCAATGGGGAGCATGACGGCCCCCACCCGGAACACCGCTGGGGATGCCTTGGGGAAAACGTTGCACGCGGGGTTGCCCTCCGGTCGCCCTCAATGCACACGGGCTTCGCTGAAGACGGAGACGTGATCTGATGCACAGCGCGCACGAGAGGCTGGAGCGGCCGGCCTTGATCGACGGCGACGACCTGCTTGAACCCGGCCGCTTTGGCTTCGAGGTCGATTGGAGCGTGCACAACTTGCCCGGTGTGTGGCTGCGCTTTGCCGCGCGCGCTGCCTTCACGCCGGAGCAGATCGGCGCACTTGTGGGCGCCGTGGATTCGGCCATCGCCTTTTGGAACCAATGCGGCCCCGCTCAAGTGCGCACCCGTGCCATACCCAGGGTCAGCGCCGACCGCGGCGTGTTCTCCATCTACATCGATCTTGGCACCGGTGGTCTTGAAGCCCTCGCCGAGCTGCTCGGAAGGATCGATGCAAACCTGGCGAGCGCGGCCGTGGCGCGCTGCGAGGTGGGGCATCGTCCGGGGCATTGACGAGGCGACGTGCAGTGTGTCCGCGCCGCCGCCGAGAGGCGCCGCGACTGCATCCGCCGCACGATCAGAACAGCACTGTGAGCCGGCCCTCGAGCTTGAACAGGTAGATTGGATTCTCCTCCCGATAGATCGGCACCCCCAGCTCGAGGGACGTCACGATCGTTGGCGTCCACTGTCTTCCGATGTCGATGTTGAACGGCACGAACCACTCACGCTGGATGAAATTGTAGCGAATGTCCGTCGAGGGAAAGAAGGTGACGTACCACCCTCGATCCAGCGCCAGGTTCAGGGTTGGAGCGAATTGCAGGTCGCTGTGGTGCCGTCGCGCGGGGTCGCCCGCTATATCGAACTGGTAGCGCAGGACCGGCTGGAAAAACGAGCCGTTGGAGATCGCGGGCAGGCCGAACTGCGCCCCCACGGTCGGAAGGAGCCGCCAGCGTCCACCACCGAACGCCTCGTCGGTCGCCGTTGGCACGATCATGCGGAGGGCAACGCCGTAGCCATTGTCGCCGGCGAACTGGCGGCTCAGCGTCGCCTGCAGCAGCAGATCACCGACGCCGCCGCGGAAGTCGCGGGCCACGTTGTCGTTGTTGACCGGAAGCGGCAGGTCGGCGCGGAGCGCAAGCTTGCGTCCATCGCCCAGGTCATAGGGGCGCTCGTAGCGCAGCGTCGTGGTCCACGCCTCCACCCCGGCCTTGGGTTGCTGATAGTCGAGATGCACGTCGAAGCGATGCAGGGGCTTGGTGAGGCTCTGCGTGCTGGCTGCAGATTGAGCCTGGTCTTGCGCGGCGGCAGGCGTTGCGCTGAGCGCTGCCAGCGTCAAGCCGGCATAGACCATCAGCGAGCGGGGCCACATTGTGCTCATGGTCCTTGCGGGTGTGCCGCTTTGCCCGTCGAGCGTGCTCACATGCGCCCTGGCCGTTGCCGCAGTCCGGCATGGGATAGCCGATTCGGCTTTGGGTTGAGCTAGGCACCCGAACGGGATTTCAACATCTATGTTCCCGTTGCGGGGGCACGCTGCCGTGGCCGGCTCATGTCACGCCACGATCCCTCGAGCGCATGCCATGAGCCGCCATGGCAGGCGCGTGCTCCGCAAGAGGCAAGTTTGGCCACCTTCTGGCCGACAGGCGGCAGACAGCAGCGGATAAGGTTGGATCGACGCCTATGGATTAAAGCAATACGCTGATTTTATCGTATTTTCCCTTGGTGGAGCCGAGGGGAATCGACCTTAGCTGCAGCGTGCGCATAACTGTTTGATTTTGTTCATACTATTTACGCGGACTTAACTCAATTGTTGGATAGATTGTTGGATACGAGTTGGCTATCTGTTCTGGGCATCGCGCCCCACGACGAGCGGCTTCGGCGCAAGCAAGCACCGACCGCGGGCGCGAACGCGTTCGGGAACTGCGAAGCCGTAAGGGTAACTCAGTCGCCAGGCTGGCACCGGTATCGCAGTACCTCGACGAGCAGCTTGGACGCGGGGACGAACGGTGCCGGCTTGGATAGAGGAACTGCGCCGGCTAGGAATAGTAGCGATGGTACCGGGCAATGGCGCGTGGCGCTTCCTGCGCGGTGGTCGTGCCGACCGTGACTTGGCCTCGCTTATTCGCCTCTGGATCAGGTCCAGAAGCATCTGAAGGCCGGTCGGCTGAGGAGCGTGATCACGGACTGTGACCCCGGCGCGCGACCTTGTTCGCCCTTACGACTGCCCGATTCTTCGTCAGCCTCGCCGCGTTAGTTCGAAATAATCAACAACATCATTGTCATAGTTCTCAATGAATTCGCGTAGTCTCGTCGGGCTCGAGCCTTCATAGCCCCAACGGCGTGTTAGGAGCGCTGCAAGCCAGTCAACTACGCGCATGGTATTCTGCGCCCAGGCATGAGCATTGCAGACTGTACGAAGCATTTCCCCGATCGTGTCTCTCGAAATATCGCCACGTTCCTTGAGCGCTTGTTCCGCCTCTGCAACGAGAAGACCGAGCTGAAGTGCTGTACCAATCATCGCCAGAGGAAATTTTTCGTCTTGGTCGCGCTCGCCATTGGACAATTGGTCACCGAGAACCACCAACACGTCGTTGCTTAGGGACACACAGAACTCCCCCAATAGCTGTCCTTTCCCATGGAGGCTGACGAGAGTGATGCAGCCGAATAGCTTTCTGATGATACCGATGCAACGGCTATGATCGAGCGGTTGTGCGGAATCGAATACTCGCTTCGTATCCTTCGCCAGGTCGACCAAGCCTCGCTCGATGAGCTTAGTGTCGAGATCCTCGAGAAAGCCGACCGCCTCGACATCGAGCAACACATAACCTAGCTCACCTAACGCATTGCTTAGATACTCCTCCATGCCCACAAAATGAAAGATTTTGGCTGCCTCGAGATAGTGTGCAGCCGCTTCGCGAAAACGGCCGAGGTGACTTTCGCAATTACCGATCTGGTGGAGTGTCTGACCGCGATTGACCGCGACTGAGGCGCCACGCTCATGTTGCAGCGAATGCCTATAGGTTTTCGCCGCCTCCTCATAGCGGCCGAGCGACAGCAGCGAGAATCCGAGTAGGCCAAGCGCATTCGAGATGTCGTTATGCAACCCCTGTTTATCGAAAGCCTCGGTGTCATCGTCCGGGCTTGAGGATTGATGGTCAAGCGACGCGCGCAGCCGAGCGCGATATCCCTCAAAGGCCTTACGCGCATAGTTTTCCGCTGTACAATAGTCGCCGGCCTCACGGGCGGCGATTCCGCGGCACATCGAAATATCGGCCAGAACATCGCCGTCTTGCGTGAGGCGTTCTAGTCGATCGGAAAGTGCTAGGCCAGCTTTGACGAGGTTCGCGCTGCCCGCGCGTTGCGCCAAGGCGACGAGCTGCAGGATCAGGCCGCTCGCAATCTCTAGATCCCCCACCGAGAGCGCGAGTTCGGCAGCGTCGTGCATCAGCTGTGCGCCTTGGTGTGGCAATCTGAGCACGAAGAAGTAGCGCATCAGAGACCTGACGATAGACACGGCGGTCAACGCCATTTGAGTATTGGCTGGATTGGCGCGCGCAAGGTCGAGGGTATGCAACAGATTAGGGAGTTCTTCGCCGTAGCGCCGAAGCACATAGGGTGTGTCTTTGGGATCGTCGTATTCGAGCTCCAAGACCGCTACCATCATACCGTAGGCATGGACCAACCGGTCGAGCACTGTTTCGTAGTAGGCACCACCGTCTCGTCGCGCACGTTCAATGACGAACGCTCTTATTGGGCCGAGCATATGCGTTCGGCTCACGTCCTCTTTTACGGGAAGGAAATCGACAAGGTGCCAGCGCCTCAGTTCCGCCAAGGCTTCGATGGGGTCGGGAAGCGCGAGCCAATCGCCTTCGAGATAATGCGTAAATAAGCCGGCCGGTGACTCCGCTAATGCCAAGAGGAGTTGGCGACCATCGATCGACAGGGCTTCATAGGCGGTTCGTAGACAGAGTTCGAGGGAGGTTGCCCGACTGTGGCGCTTTCGCCCTGGAAGGACGACGACGTCCACGCCGTTCGCATTGATTGCGCGCAAGGCTACTGAAGGCCCTCCATAGTGGTCCATCAATGCCGTTGCCAGCCGAAGCGTCAGTGTATGGCCTTCGCAAAATTCGAGCAAGGGGCCGAGCTCTCTTCCCGCCGTCGAATCGGCGCTGGAGCTGGAGCTTTCTAGCAGTCGCCGACTCGACTGCTCATCTAGGTTACCAACTTTGAGCCGTGCCTCAGCGGAGAGCTTGTGCAGGACCACCTGGCTCGTCGCCACAAACTGCGCTGTTGCAGCCGCCAAATAGAGCGCGGTAATCGCATCTTCAAATTCGTCTATGTCATCGAGCCCCGCACGTTCTATCCCATCAAACACCACACAAGCTTGAAGTGCGTCCAAGCGTGCTGGAAGGCCCTCTTGCGGGCAGGCAACGCCGTCGCTTCCAACCGTGGTCCGCAGCGCAGAAACGATATCGGTCGCGGTTCGATACTGCTCAACATCGATCCAGAACACCGGGCGTCCGGTTTCCGAACCATGGAGTGCTTGAACGAGCAACTCTGTTTTTCCGATGCCTCCGACACCGGTAATCATGACCGATCGACTCGAGCGAAGCGCCTCATTCAGTAGCAAAAGCTCACTTTCGCGGCCAACAAACCTTGCCGCGGGACGCGGCATATTTCCAAGTTGGGCTGCTGGCCGCATGCGTGCCGTGAGGTTTGAGCGCGTGCGTTCGATCAGCGAATTTTTAAGTGCAGTTAGCTCGCGGGGCGGCAAACTGTGTTGGGCATCGTGCTCGTCATGGCACGCGGAGCATATACGGATGAGGTTTGCGTGATGGTGCGATTGGCTCTCTGGCCACGCTTTAATGTGTGCGGTTTCCACGCCGATACCACTCCCACAACGAGAGCATTGATTGAGCGATTCGGCTCGGAGATGGTCGAGAATGGCCTTTGGAATTGTAGGGCGTCGCCCATGAACGGTGGGCCACCGGCCGGCTAGCAGCCCATCGAACGCGTCAATTTCTGAAATCAAGAATTTCGTCTTCCCAAGATGCTCCACCGTCTCCAGCGCGCGCAATCCACTTACTTTCGCAAAGCTTTGCTTTGTGTACTGGAATAGCAGTTCAGAAGTGATACCGAGGCGGTGCGCCGCTTCTAGTGGGCCTAACAATTCATTCTGACCGTTCGTTCCCATCAATACGTCTCACGTCGACATAAAGGGGTCGCCTTTCCAGAGAGCGCCGGAGCGCCATCGTATTGCATGCTGGTCTTGTGCTCACTACGCGCGTTGACGACGTCGCCACGATGATCGGAAGTCGGGTCTCAGGTCATTGAACACTCATGCACATTGTGGCAAGGGTGGTGCCAGACCTAAACGTAGATGCTACTTTTGCACCTCCGGATGCTGGCTCGTGTCCCAGGTAGCAAGCAAGATACCACTCTTGTGTACCTGAGCATTTTGAAGGGTAACGCCGTTCATGCCTTTGTTCCGGCTGATCCAGCCGATCGTGCGTACTTTTTGATGTGGCGGGTTGCCCTCTAGTGCTCCCGAAGGCGACGGTACCTCTTTGAAGGAGTCTGCATTGTACCCTGGCAGCGTGATGCCCTTAATGAGCGCATCCATTAGCTCTCCACTTTGCCGAAGGTATTCAATCGCGGGCCGTGCGTTTTCGTGCACAGCGTTGAGGTCGATGGTCTCAACCGCCTTGCAGATGGCCTCACACTCGTCCTCGGGCAGGATCAGTCGCATATCCTTGGGGCCGCTACGGCCGACATAGCAAACTCCTGCCATGTCAGCGAGACCGGCAATGCGTGCAGGTCTTCTGTCGGCACCAGGAAGATATCCTTCTACCCGCATCGCAAACGTCGCAGGCATCGCAGCAATTTGTCCGATACGACCAAGATTGGACAGCAGGCGTTGTTGAAGCTCAAGAGCATGGGATTCGCGAAGACGAGCGACAATCTGAAATTCGCCGGCGGGTGCTAGCATGCGATCCAATTCCGCGTGGCCCAGCGCCTCGACATGCTTCAGATCCCACTTGATCCAGAAGCGCTCACCGTTACTGAGCTCAATAACAGGAGTGCGCATTGGATCCTCGCCGTACGTCCAATCTGTTGGCCCCAATTGTTGCAGTGAGCCGATCAGAAGAAGAACGCGCTTACTGCCGCGCCTTTGCAGATCACAGGCAGGGGTAAGCACGGCCAGAACGTGCTGCGGGCTGATGTCCGGGAGGATTGGGGCCGGCTGACCTTGGCCGGCCTGTGGAACGGCCACTCGTCGGCGGACGACGTCGCCGAACGCAATTCGACTACCTTCGGCTCCGGTTAGTCGAAGTCTCTCGCGGTTCTGAAACAAGCACCGATGGACGAGCTCTTGGAGATCGCGGGACCCTGCGACATACGGCGGAGGATACTTGTCAATAGTAAGAGAATTGAGCGCAATTGCTGCGTCAATGATTGCAGCCTCTCGTTCAATCTCGTGTTGTAGGACACGATCGAAAACATCGACTAGATAGCTGCCCGTGGGCTCACCTTCTGCGCTCAACAGCAACTGGCGAATTTGCGCGTGGTCGGACAAGTCAAGTGTGCGAATGAGAGCCGCGGTTCGATTGCTCGCTTCTTTGAGTCCCGCCTTCCAGGCGTGCAAGAAGGCAGCAAGCTTCAGTGACTCAGCATAGTGGCTGGTAAGCCTTATCAGCAGGCGTTCAAGCTTGCCGTGCTCAGAAATTTCTGCTTTGCGGATGATGCGGAAAGCGGACTCGAAGAGGCCGGATCTGTCCCGAAAATCTTTGCGCTTTTCTTCAAGGCGCGGGCTGCGCGACATGAGGACAACAAGGGGCGGCCTCGCCGACCGTGCATCAATGACTCGCAACAGCTCCTCAATGGAGACATTGATAGCGTCGTTGTTCTGTGCCGATCCAAGGAAGAGATCGATGACAATTATATCAGCATTGCCAGCCTGCTCTCGAAACTGGCGTCCGGCTGTGTTGCAGGTCAGTCCAAATGAGCTTAGGCGCTCTTGAAGCGTGTCAAGGAAAGCCCTGTCGGCGGCTGCGTCAGTCGAATAGCGGGCGAAGAGCGGATCTATAAGTTCAGGCCTAAGTCGCGCTCGGTTATTCCAGAGGGACGCCACAAAGTCATCCCTAGTCTGCAGTATGTCAGCTCGAATGTTGTCGTAGTCGGGAAATAGTTCGCGTAAAATTACCAGATCATTTTCGGTGGCATCCTCGAAGAACTGTGTCCACTCGTCGGCTTCTAATTCCGAAAGGTCGCTGGCGAGTGGTACGGCATCGTACGCGTCGTCAACGATGAGCGCGCGTCGCACGTTGGCCCCAGCCAAGAGCGCATTGAGGTCAGCCATCAGTTCGTCGTGGTTTCCGGAAGCTCAAAGATAAAGCGGTGCAGTCTGCTGGTTGCTCGGTCGACATGCTCGTCAAGAACGAGTGAGCCACCGGTGTACTCGGCGCACTCCCGAGCAATGAATAGGCCCAAGCCACGGCGCTTGGATTTCTCCTTGAGAGAAAAGAATGGCCGGAAGATCTTTTCGCGATTCTCGGGCGCAATTCCCGGCCCGTTGTCTTCAAAGATGACAGTGGGTGGACGGGCCTCCAGGGTGATTGAAATCGTGGGCTTGAAGCTGCTATCACGACCTTTTCGCATCTCCAGCCAATACTTGGAGTTTGAGATTAGGTTCTCAAGTATCTGGACCACCATCCCTTTGACCGCCCGCACCCGCACGGTTTTCTCAGGAAGATCAAGCTTGATGCGGATGTTATGTCGATTGAATTGCGCCTCATGCGCTTCTAGCGTGTCACGTATCAGGTCGTCGAGAGAGAACACCTCGAACCGTTGTCGGCCAGAGACGCTGAGTGGATCTAACACGCGAACGCGCTTGCTGAGGCTCTTCATTTGGGCGCGAAGGGACTCCAGTCGGGCGCGTACGTCGTCGGGAACCGCACGACCACGTAGACCTTCTAGATTCTCAAGTGCGTTTTCAGATGCGCGCGCCAGCTCGTGAGCGACGACCTCCACCATGAGGCCAACTCCAGCCATCTCGATCATCTGCCGGCTTTCCTGCTCCACTTCTGCAATGCGGGCACGGGCTCGCTCGGCGAACTCGGAGAACTCGAACAGGGCTTGCTCGAGGTTCTCGACTGCCTCCTTGCCCTCAACGGGCGCAACTCTCCGCAATTGTTTGATCGCGACTTTGGCGCGATCCTCGAGGCGGGTGACTTCTAGTTTCGCTTCCGATAGATCGACCTTCTGGCCCTTGTATTGCCGTTCAACGTTCCGCATGAAGGGGAACAGCATGTCCTGGATCGCATACTGCATGAGACCAAGTAGTACTTGTTGCTCCGGGGTCTCTCGAAGGCCCTCACGATTGGTTTGATCGACGAGATCCGGGTTGGCGGTGCGCGAAATGCGAACCCTGCCAATGAACTGGGTTTTGTTCAAAGTGTATCCCGAGCGGCGAAGTGCCTTGCGGTCGAGCGCAAGCCAGTCGTCTTCGTCGTCACCATAGGGGAAGACGCGAAAGCCATCTCGAAAGAGCAGAATCCCTGACCATTTTTCCTGCAGATCACGAACCGCTCGCATTTCACCTATGCCGTCAATGCGGCCGAGGCGTCGTCGATTGTACCAATGCGCTTCAAAGCTAAACGGGCCAAGGGTCACGAGCGCCGTATCGTGGATTTCTTGCGACGTGCCCGTCACGGCTGATTGCAGATCGTCTCCAGAAACTACGGTTTGCTCCACTTCCCTGGGATGCTCAAACCCAAGATCGATGGCCTCCATCCTGCAGCGCAGGGAGGGAACTCCCTTGTCGATGACATAGCTTCCGCTGATGCGCGCGTGAGCATTGTTGATAAGCGTTTGGTTCATCCAAGGCACCGTCAGGCGCTGGCCATTCCAGAAGAGCACGATGCGGGGTCGGTGCTTCTGATCGAGAAAGGGATCGGTGAGACGCGCAAAATCGTACTCGGCCATCTCGCGCACACGCTGTTCGGTCCAGTCCTCTGCGAGATCTGAGATGATTATCCGAGTACCGCACCAGTCGGACTTCTCCTTCGTGGAACCCGCTTTGGGCGCGACGTCCACCTGGTCGAGCATCAGGTCGAGTTTGGCGAATGCTGACCAGTCTATATCCAAGGTATTCAGCTTGCGGTCGGAGCGGCGCGCAGTCTCTACGCGCAGGCGCTCGCCCAAGCGCATGGCCGACAGCCGACCAATGCCTTTTTCACCGAGAAATGGTGACTTCGTGTCGCCCCTGGCAAGCGCCTTTTCGACCTCCAACTTGCGTGACGACGTGCCGATCACGAGGAAGGTCTCTGAAAGCTCGGAAAGAGACATCCCCGACCCGGTATCGGAAACTGCGATCGTGTTGGAGAGATAGATGTTCTTGAGTGCGGTGCTGAGCTGTTCGAGCGTTGTTGCCTTCTCAATTTGGGCCTGGGCAGACCGAACGAGTGAGTCTTGCGCGTCGTTGTTCAGGGCATTCCGAGCGGCCTCGCGTACAGCGGCAAAGTCGGCATCTTTGGTCGTGGCCTTGTTGCATAGGGTCAGGTAGGCGTTCCGTCTGAGTACAATATCGAACCGGATTTCCACGCCGGATTTTGTTCCAGCATCGAAGCCGTTCTTGATGAGTTCATAGAATGCGATGATGTCAGAGCTGATCAACTCTGAGCCGAGTTCCAGAATTGTTCGAGCGGTGACTTTGAACATGGCCTATCTGCACCGCATGGGAGTTAACGTTCGCCACATCAATCGTTTCCCCCCTCAAGTTTGGCAGCGGATGAAGTTGCAATTTGGATTTGCGAGCGCGGCCTGAAAGTCGGAAGAGTCTGCGCAAAATTCGCCACGTTGCCCTCACTCCGCTTGATGTAGTGTTTGCCCTTTAATCAGCATCTCCTGCTCCACCTGGAATCGGTAGGAGGCCCTAAAGAAATAGCCAATCCAGGCCTTAAGCGTACGCCAGATTTGCTCGTGGGAGCTTGGCAGTGAGGCGCCCACGCGTTGTGCCAAGAGTTCCTGGGCCTGATTGTCCGTCAGGCCGGCAGTGGCACGCACCTCGATCTCCTTGAATATTGGCATGCTCCGGAGGGTTGCGGCCACGTACGCGCTGAACAGTGGCTCGGACAATCCTGCCGGAATCGAGAGGATTGCAAGGTCCGCCTGTGCGGCATGGAAGGCGCTCGTAACCATGGTGTCGGCGCCGCGCCCACAATAGACGAGCCAAAGCCGGTCTGGCACTGGGCATGACGGAATCCAGATCTCGGGTGCTTCTGTGCGTGTGTAGGCCTCTCTGGGGAACGAGCCGGCAAGCAGTTGTGCTTGGGCGGCAATCCGATCCCGCAGCTCGGACGTGACCGGAATGGTAGCCAGCATCAGAGCGGCTTCCCATTCTTGAATCCCGGGGTGGTCCGAGCGTAGGGCGACGAGCAGCTCGAGATTGGCTGGGGTCACCCAGCCCAAGGCACGGAGGGTCAGGTTCGCTGAGCCTACCAGGCAGGTCTCGCCAGCACGGAAGAATTTTGCGTGCAGATGAGGGTGGACATAGAGCGTGGCGCCCTGCCTCCCGGCTACGATATCGAGGATCTCAAGGTCGCACACGCCGGCTGCAATGTCCTCCGGCAGCCATCGCGTGACGCAGGTCACAGTCCTTACCGCCGGCGGAATCGCCGCGAAAACTCGTTCGAGAGGTGCTCTCTTTATATAGGGCGCGACGAGGACAATGTCTGTCACGGCGTCCTTCACAAGCGCAAGCAGTGCCTCCCCCGGTTGCACAGAGTCGCCCCTCTAGTCATCCGGCTCGGTCAGGAAGAACCTTGCCATCTTGCCCCACTCCTGACGCATCTCGAAGAGCCGATCCTTCTGATGCACTTCTTCCATCTCGTAGCGCGCCCAGGCCGCGAAGATGAGCTCAAGCGTATCGGCGGCGCGATGAACTCGCTCCAGCAGCTGCGAATCGGTCTCATCCTCGATTTTGGGATCGAGGGTCTCGAGGAGATCGGCATAGGCCGGATGATTGGTGTTGAAGACGATAGCCGTCAGCCCGCCCTGCATGTGCTCGACACTGAAAAAGGCGTACCCGTCCATGGCCTTGGTCACGAAAATGACCTTGCGTTTACGCTTGAAAGTGGCCTCGGCGATCTTTTGCGCGACGCTGGGGTCGTAGTGCTTGTCCTTCTCAAGGTTCTCCTCGAGGGACTTCTTGTCCTTCTCGCCAAACTCCTGCTTGTCGTATTCGGTCTCGTGGCCCTCCTCGGCGCGTTGCTTGAACTTGGAGGTCGCCCTGTCCTCCGGGCCTGGCTCTTCGTGACGCTTGTTCTTGGAACGCCGGCCCTTGGTCTGGCTCTTGAGGCGGTCACGGAGCTGCTTGATCTGCTCGTGGATGTGGTCGACGATCGGGATGAGCAGCGCCCTGGGATCGCCCTCGGCCTGAAGGCGCTCGCGGAATTGCGAAAGGGTCTCGCCGGCATCCGCTTCGGCTTTCCAGTCGAACTGCGCCATCTGCGAGAAGATGGTGGCGCTCTGCTTGTTGTTGGTGACGCCGAAGACTTCGTCCAAGGCCGGCGGAAACTCGATTTCTGCTCCCCACCAGCGTTCCGTGGGGTCATAGCTATTGGTCCAGCCACGATCGAGATCGAGTTCGCGACCGGCGCGAACAATGGAGAGACCAAGATTCTTGGCGGCGTGCTTACCATACGGTTTGGAGCCGCGATCGCTGGTGTCGTCGGTCAGCGTCTCGGGCCGTGCCCAGCTCATGCGAACGTGCACTGAGTGGATTTGCCCATCGTACTCGACGTCGAACTTCTCGTCGGCCTCGCCCCACTTCTGGAACATGGGTTCCTGGTCGAAAGGTTTGGGCGTGGAGGAGTTCCGCATCAGATAGAGCGGGTCGTTGACACGCGCGTCTTTGTCAAGTCGCTTTGCATCGCCTTCGAAAGCGAGGAGGCGAATTTGCAGGTCGCCGCCATCGATGAATTTGCGATACAAGCGCCCGATGATGGTCTCCGTGTTGTTAAGCGTGGCGGCCGCTCCGCGCCAGGTTAGTCGGTGCTCATCGAAGTTGGTCCAGACGATCAGCGTGCCGGTCGTACCGAAATTATCGCTGCGCGAGCGCCACTCTTTGGGTACGGGAATGTGTGCCGGCATCGGTACCCGCCTCATCGTCTTCTGTTTGATGGCATCGACGTCGAGATGGGTGTGTAGGGCATTGTCGGGCCCGCTCTGCCATGTCCAGACATCGACGCGGCGGCATTGCGAGATGGAGGAGTTCGGCAATCCCATGCCGAACCTGCCAATCCCGGCGCGGTCGGTGAGATGCGTGCCATTGCCGAATTGGAGGGCGAGCCGGAGAACATCCGAGGTCATGCCGCTTCCGTTGTCGAGCACCGCGATGGCCTGGATGCGCCGGCTTTCCCTGGCGTTCACCTTCTCCATCGCTTCGAGGCAGATCACGTCGACTCGTTTGGCGCCTGCCTGGACGGCGTTGTCGATGAGTTCGGCGAGGGCGGATGCGGTATTGCGATAACCGCTATCGCGCATGGCCTGAACGGCCAGCTCTGCGGGGATGATATCGCCGTCGGGGCTCCTCTGGTCAGCTTGGCTCATGCCAAACGTCCTCCCAGTTCGTAAAGGCATCCGCCATGTCGCCGAAGCCGGGAAGCCCAGGATCAGTGACCGTCACAATCTCGGCTGAGGCGTTGCCGCCGGCGCGGATGCCGCGGGTCGCTCGTCCGACCATCTGACTATAGAGTACGAGCGATCGAGTCGGACGTGCAATGAGCGCCGCGCTGATCGCCGGGGCATCGAATCCTGTGGTCAGAACCCCGAAATTGCACAGAATCATAGGTTGCGGCGCGCTGCTCTTGAAGCGGCGGATGATCCGTTCGCGCTCTCCCTGCCCCGTCTCCCCCGTTACAATGTCGGTGTCATAACCGCGCGCAAACAACACCGCGGAGACAAGCCGGGCGCTGGTGACGGAAGGCGTAAACACGATAACACGCTTGTGCCGGGCGGCTAGATCTTCCGCCGCCGCCACGATCCGCAGGTTGCGCTTGACGTCAGCACCGAGCCTGTCGAGCAGCTCGTCCGGCACCTCGATGGCATCGGCGAGCATGTGGATGTCGGTATCGGAGAGTTCTAGCCCTGCCTCGGCGTTCAACGTGCTGAATTGCGGGCGAGCCAAATAGCCTTCGGCGATCAGGAAGCTCACGGGGTCGCTATAGCCTTCCACCTCCAAGGCGACCTTTCGGCCGTCGAAGAAGGCTGAGAGTCGTGCGTCTTCGGCGATATTCGACCATGACCGGCCAGGTGTCGCGGTAAGGCCCAAGAGCCCGGTGCGGGCGCGCTTGGAATGCAAGGCCGAGATCACGGCCGCGTAGGTCGGGGCAATGGCCTGATGGGCCTCATCGACGACGACAAGGGATGTCCGGTCGGCGATGCGCAAGAGTGTATTAGGTTCGCGCTGGTCGAGCGCGCGCATCTTTCCAAGCCCCCCGACGAGGAGACCGTCCCGGACGGCGAGAAGATCAGGGGAGCGGTTTCCCCAGAAGCGGGTGAGGCCTATGGAGCGATTGCCTAGATGGCTCCAGGCCTTCTCGAATTCGTCCGCAGCCTGCTCGAGAAGCTCGGCGTTCTGGGCGAGCCACACTACAAGCGTCGGCTCGCCGCCCGTTAGGTGCCGCGCCACGATGTGCATGGCGGTTCGCGTCTTGCCGGAGCCGGTCGGCATGTGGAGGATCGTCTTGCGCGGCGCCGTTTCGAGAGCGGCCATGACACGGTCGGCGGCTTTGCGCTGGTGATCGAAGAGGCCGTACTGGACCGGGACGGAGCCCTGATCGGGGTTAATGTGGCCGGGGGCGCGTTCCTCGCGAACCACGCCAAAGAAGGAATAGAGGATCGGCAGCGCGGTCTTGGCGCCAGCGGCTTGTTTCAAGTCGGCATAGAGCGAGCGGCCGTCGGCTACGTCAAGGCGGCCCGCGAGTTCGCGCGCCTTCGGCAACGGCAGGAGGTTAATGATGAGGTCGCGCTGCTCGGCTGTTTTGAGCGCCGACTCCGCATCGAGAAGACGGATCGCGAGCTCGGCCAGCTTCTGGGGCTCGAGCAAGCCTGGATCGAGTTGCTCAAGGACGGCAATGGTGCCGGATCCGACCAACTGCTTGACGGCGTCAGGCTTGGCCAGCCTGAGCAAAGTCTGCAGGGACAGGCCTGGCGCTAATGCGATCTGGCCGTTGCCGGTCATGGGTTATTTGTGACAGGCGAGACAGGGTTTCTGGTGGGCATATAGGTCGTCGATATCAACAGGCTCCGTGTTGTTCCGCAGGGGGTTCGGCAGCGCTTTGGCGCGGCGCCTGGCCACTCGCTGTTCATGCTCGCGGCGGATCTGCGCAATGCGCTCGGGTTTCGCGAGTTCTTCCAGGGACTCGCCGTCGCTCCAGGTGAAGGGCGAGCCATGCGCGACAGCGGACTTCTCATAGGCCTTGGCTTCTTCAAATGCCTGGGGATGCCGCTCCATTAAACGCACCCATTCGATCTTCTGCTGAAAAAAACAAAAGGTACAGCCACTGCGGCTTCGCCACTCGTAGTATCGCGGCAACCCTAAGCCAGAGGCTTCCAGAATGTCGAGCACCCCCGCTTTGTCGATCCCCACGTCCTTGAAGGGCAGCTTGACGATCAGCCCGTCTCGCTTGGAGCTGTATCCCTCGCGATAGTTCTCGTCTGCGCGGATCGCCACGTAGCTGTAAACGATCTCACCCTTGTCCAGGAACTGCCGGACCCAGCGTTCGAAGGGGCGGATCTTGAGCTGGCGCGTGCACCAGCGCGTCTGGGGCGATGGTAGGAAGTCGTTGTATTGCTTGAGCCAGAAATCGAAATCGCGATCGGGATTGAGGCGGTGGACCCGCTTGCCAAGGAAACCCTCGAGCCGACCAAGATATTCGTGGACCTCGGGGAGCTCCTTGCCCGTATCGGTGAAGAAGTAAGAGATGTCGAGATGCGGATGGTAGGTTCGCATGTAGACTGCGAGTGCGGCGCTGTCGCGTCCTCCCGATAATCCAAGCACATGATGTTCGCGCGGGCTCATCCAGCCACGGCCTTTCGCTTGTTTGCCTTGGTCGATGCGGACGCCTGCTGGGCGTGGCTCATGTATTGAGCGCTAACCTCCGCCAGTGCCGCCAGGATGATGTTACGGCGGTCCGGATCGGCTTGCTCGAGCGCGGCGCGGACCCGCACGATGACATCGTTGACGGCGTCGCGGTCTGCGGCTGCAACAGCGAATTCTTCGAGAACGGCTCTTGGCGCGCCCCCTGTTCCGAGCACGACAGCCATTGCCTCGCGCTTTTGGGGCCGGCCCTTGATGCGGGCAAAGGTCTCCGCCCGAAGGAAGCGTTGCGCCAAGTCCGCGAGCTCGAAGGCCGCTTTGTCGAGATCGAAATCCACCCAATCCCCGGGCGGTTTGCCGGTCGCAAGGCTGGCGAGTTCTTCGAAGCTGCCGTCACCGGCATCAAACGCCGCGAGGCGGCCGATGACGGCCTCCAGCCGGAAGTCTCCGCCCACTTGGCGCACATTTTCCGCGCGGCCTCGCAGCTCGGCGATCCCGGCCTTATCGGCGACGCGCACGTCGAGCTCCTGAAAGAACCGGTCTTGCAGAGCGCTCACGGCGTTGGGATAGGCCGCTATTAGTTCCGCAAGGCCAGCCCGAATGCGCGAGACGACATCCGGTATTTCTTTCTTGGACGGGCGGCTGACTTCCAAGCCGACAGCCTTGGGTAGATCGGCGAAAAGAAACTTGTTGGGATCGCTGGCGCGCTTGAGCAGATCCCGGATGCGGAGCGCGTTGGCCGTCAAGCGCGAGGTGCGTTTGGTCCAGGCCGGCAGCCCGTCAAAGAGCCCCACTAGCCCTCGCGCCACATCGATGGGTGTGCAGGCTATGTCGGGTTGCCCAACCTCACTCAGGACGCCCGCCAAGCGGGTGAGGAGATCCTTGGAGACGGCGCCCTGATCCATCCAGCGGAGCTGAATGGTTGCGGGGTCCTTGGCAAGATACTGAATGTCGACGTCATCGATCCGCGGGCGAAAGACGCCCTCCCTGTAGGCGGCGAGCTGCGCCCGCTCGGCGAGCAGCAAGGACGTGATCAGGACAGGCATAGTGCCCTCCTTGATCCCGAACAGACCGCCCGCCCACAGCTCGTAAATCTCCGAGATGGGGACGCTGCGTTCGGCATGTGCTTGCAAATGCTTGAGGGCGGCCGTCCATAGCGGCTCCAGCCGGTTGGTATCCGGGATGTGTGTTCCCGGCCTCACGAATCGCCATCCGTCGCGTCCCGGCGCGTGAAGGCCCGTAGCCTCGAGCAAGGAAGCGTAAAGCCCACCTTCCGCGGGAAAGCCCTCGATGCCGAGCCGCTCTTCGCGCTCGTTCAGCACCATTCGGCGCAACAGCTCGTTCTGGGCGGCAACGGCGTTGCTGGAAGGCTTATGACGGTTGAGCAGCTCGTTGTGAATGATCGGCGCCTGCGGATACCGGAGCGCCGCGAGTTCGGAGGCCAGGATGTTGAGGTCGGCGTGGCGATAGGGCTTAGCATCTTTCTGCCCTTTCCGGTGCCAGAGCGCGCTGTCGAAAGCGCCCCTCAGCTCGGCCTCCACCTGGGTTTGCACGGTCGCGAAGCGCGCATTGACCTCCCGGCGCGCCACAGCGTCCCCTTGCAGCTCCGGCCTTCCGTTCCGGACAGCCTCCAGCGCAATCAGCTCACGGGCGAGCGCCACCGCAGGCCATGACTGGGCGGACAGCCCGATGACGCTGTCGGACTTGGAGCGGCGTGCCGCGTTCCTGCAGGCCTCGGCGGCCGACTTCTGGGATTCGCCCTTGGTGGGCAGTGCCAGGATGAATTGTCCGATCGCGCCGCTTCCCGGCGCGAGGCTTGCCGCCTTCTCGGCAAGCTCCGTCAATGGCGCGAGGGTGACGTCGAACCAGCGCAGCGTGCCCGTCGCATGGTAGTGCCGCTTGGCGAGAATAGGCTGCAGCCCGGCCAGCGCTCTGAGCGCTCGAAAATCGATGTCGTCGTGCTCCGCCAGGGCTTCGCGCACTGCCTCGTCGATGTCGAAATCGCTGCCTGCATAGACGGCATAGGCACCGAGGAATTTCTTGAAGATGACGAGCGACCAGCGCGAGAGCTTGGCAAGACCTGCCTTGCGCTCGGTCTTGTTGACGCCGGGGAAGCAGGTGCCGAGAAGCTCTTCGCTAGGGGCGAGGCCGGACCGTTCCTTAAAAAGATCGAGGAGCGCGATTGTCTTCAGCAATTGGAGGTCTAGCGTATCGCCGCCGAGGCTTTCGCAGCGCTCGAGAGCCTCGGCGGCGAGAGCCCATCGATGCCCGTCCGGCGAGGCCAGGATGGCGGGTTCGAGATTGGCGCGCAGGTAATCCCACAGCATGAAGGGTGGATAGATATCCCGCGCCTTCGCGTGTTTGACAAAGTCCTGGAAGCCGAAGGGTTCGGCGGAGTTCAGGAAGGCAAAGACGCTGCGTTGGTTCTGGCCGAACCTGCGGCGCGATATGGGGCCAAGCAGGCAGGCCACAAGCGGATGCAAAGGCCAGCAGCGCTGCAGCCGGTCGGCAACGGCCTCGGCGGATAGCGCCTTGCCGCCGCGGAGTTGCGCCGCGACTGCCAACGCTTCCGAAGTAACTTTTTTGGGGGGGCCCTCGACGTCGATGGCCCGCGCAATCAGGTCGATTTGCTCGTCGGGCGCGATGTTGATGGGGAGATCGACGAAGCGGCCCTGAATCTTGGCCCACTCGTCGCGCTTGTCCTGAGAGACGCGGTGCGCGTACTGCTCGATCGCCTGGTGCAGGATGCCGATGACAACCAATCGTCCACCGCTGCGCGAGGCTTCCTCGGCGAGCTGCTGGAAGAAATAGATGTCGGCTCGATCCTGCGCGGCGGCTTCAAGGAACTTCCCCATCTCATCGACAAAGACGAGAACGCCGCCATAACTCTTGGGGGTCTGGGCCGCTGCGCGGCGAACTGCGTTGAGCACATGCTCCTGCGACCAGTGTTTTGGCGGCTCTGGCGCCAGGCCTGCCGCTTCCAGGGCTTCACCGAAGACGCGCGCCGGGTCGGCCCTGCGGCCCAGAACGGGCAGCACGCGCCATCCCTTCGCTCCGGGCGGCAAAGCCTCAAGCAATGTGTTGGAGAGCTCTTTTCCGAAGATGCGGCCTGCAAGAGCGCGGCAGTGCTCCTTGCCGTTGAGCAGGCCGCTCAGCGCGATCGCGAGGCTCGATTTGCCGCTTCCGTATGGACCCGTCCAGGTAAAGGCGCCTTGCCGCGTTTGCGCCACGTGTCTGCCCAGCGTCTCCAGGACTTCAGCGGACGAGGCGGGACAGACAAAGCCTTCGAGAGCCAAGGGATCATGGAGGTCGGTGTCGATTCTTGCGGATCTCTGAAAGCGGCGGGAGATTCTGACCTTGCCGGCGAGTGTGCTCATGCGACCCTCTTCTGCCGGCGCGGCGCGTAGTCGGCCTTGACGAGCGCGAAGGCGGACTCCCGCGTGAATTTGGCGCTTCGCGAGACCTGCTTCAGACCGGCCGTCTCGCTGAATTGCAACCCATCATCGGTGATATCCTCGAGCTCGCTGAGGCGGTCGATGACGTCGTTCTCGTCCAGAAGGAACACACGGCCGGGCGATCCCGGCTCGTGCATGATGGCCTCGCAGGACAATGTACCTGCCGCCGAATTGAAACGATCCCAGAAGTCCATCAGCGCATAGGCGAATACCCCGGGCGGCAGAGTCGGCTTGAGACCGCGATCGAACCGGAAGCCGTCGCGCTTTCCTACCGGCCTGATGATCCCGAGCTCGGTCAGCGGAGACTCAAGCGCATCCTCTTGCGCGGCCCCGCCTTTGGCATGCTGCGCCACGTAGGTCCGAATGAAGCACGCCACGTCGTTCTTGACGGTAGACCCTGCGACCCGCGTCCATCCCCGTTCCCCGGCGATTCGCTCAAGGCCCCGGATCAGTTGGTCGCGCTCAAAGCTCATCGATGGGTAGTAGTTGAAAGCCCAGAACCATGTCGTCTTGGCGGAGCGTGCGGCGAGGTGCCAGTGGAGCATCCACAGCGTGGCGTGATGTTCGATATAGGGATCGAGTCCGCCGTCGCGAAAAACGGCGCGGCCGAACTCCGTGGTGGAAATCACGCCGCTGGTCCCCCGCTCTTCCAGGACGCCTGTGGCGCTGCCCCAATGGCGCATCGACGCCACCATGTTCTTTCCGACGCCGAATCGTGCGATGGCGTCCTCGTCAAGGAAGATGTGGCGGGTAGGCTGCCGGGTGTCGCCTTTCGGGGCGGCTTCGGCCGCGACAATGGCGTCGAAGGCTTTCTTCAGCCAGCCGTAGCGGAGAGGAAAGGTTTCGTGGCCTGAAAATTGCGGTTTATAGTCATCGCTAAAAAGAATGCCCCGCCCCATCAGCCCGCCTCCTGGACCTCGCATCCAGGTCGACCTTTACCGGCGCCGCATGCTAAGGTCAAACCTGGAAGTTGCCTCCAGGTCCGTGTCCAAGCAGTCCGGAGCGCTCATAAGGGGCCGCGCAGGACGATAAGCAAATGATTTATCTGGATAATCAGGCCACTACCCAGACCGACGAGCGGGTTCTGGAGGCCATGTTGCCGTATTTTCGGGAACAGTTCGGAAATCCGCATGCCGCCGATCATGCTCGCGGTTGGGCGGCGGCAACGGGCTTATCGGGCGCATTGGCGCGAATCGGGGCCCTAATCGGCGCGGATGCGGATGAAGTGATTCTCACCTCTGGGGCCACCGAAGCGAACAATCTCGCCATTCTCGGGACCGGCCTTGCGGGCACGAGCAAGCGAAAGCGCATCTTGGTTAGCGCCATCGAGCACAAATGCGTGCTCGGCGCAGCGCGGGAACTGGCTGAACATCACGGCTACACTGTCAATCTCATTCCAGTGACAGGCGAGGGCATCGTCGATCTTGACGCCTTTCGCGCGATGATCGATTCCGACGTTCTCATCGCTTCAGTCATGCTCGTCAATAACGAAGTTGGAAGCATTCAGCCCATTCGCGAGTTGGCCGATGCTGCTCACGCCGCTGGGGTTCTGATTCACTGCGATGCTGCCCAAGCGCCACTTGCCGTCGATCCGCAGGAGTTGGCCGAGATGGTCGACCTGGCGAGCCTCTCGGCGCATAAGATGCACGGGCCCCCTGGAATCGGCGCGCTTTACGTCCGCCGTGCTCTGCAGAGCGCCGTGCGCCCGCTCCTCCATGGCGGCGGGCAGCAGAATGATTTGCGATCGGGAACCGTGCCTCTCCCCTTGGCGGTCGGCTTTGGGGTTGCCGCTGACCTTTGCCAAGGAGAAGCAGCGCGTGAGGAACGCGAGACACTACGACTGCGCCGCGACCGGTTCGTGGCCGGTTTGAGGGCTCTTGATTGGGCGATGCAGTTGAATGGACCTGCAGGGCGTGATCGCCATCCCGGCAATGCCAATATCAGATTTGAAGGGGTCGATGCGCACGACTTGCTTCATGTCTTGCAGCCTGGGGTGGCGGCATCTACAGGCTCTGCCTGCTCTTCCGCCATTCCCGAGCCATCGCATGTGTTGAGAGCGATGGGCCTCCCAGAACTATCAGCCTCCCAATCTGTGCGCTTTAGCTTAGGCCGCTTTACGAGCGATGCGGAGGTTGACGCGGCAATCTTCAAGATCGGCGAGGCGCTGAGCAAGGTCGGTACTGCGTCCGATCAAGTGGAGCAACTGAAAACTGATTTCGCCGGGTACCTAGGTGGATAGCGCCTGGACGGCGCACTCATGCCTTCAACATGATAGCATTGAGCCATCTGTCGCGATCTTGGGCAGAGCCCTCTCCT
Organism: Hyphomonadaceae bacterium; assembly: GCA_019747815.1. Taxonomy (GTDB): domain Bacteria; phylum Pseudomonadota; class Alphaproteobacteria; order Rhizobiales; family Hyphomicrobiaceae; genus AWTP1-13. The sequence continues at coordinate 22,531 of JAIEQJ010000025.1, read as the reverse complement.
TCCGAGACCCATGTGTCGGCGAATCGGAGCGTACTGATCGCCGCAACAAAGCGCTGCAAGATCTTCAAAGCTTAGATCGGAGAACAGCCTGCCATCGGCAGCGATCCGGTCGCCCTGCCCGAGCTTGAACGGCAGGTAGATGGCTGCGCGCGATTTGGCTACCGTTGCTAGTCGCATAAAAACGTGTGGGAGATCCGAGTTTCTGGCGATCAATCTGCAGTCTGTGCCAATCAACCAGATCTTTGCCCGTTAAGCCCGCAGGAAGCTGCTCTTCGCTGAACCTGCGACTGATCACAACCGAGGGCATTCTAAATTTCTCGGCGGCGGGGAAATGCAAACCAAACAACTGCAGCGTCGAGGTCGGCATGCAGGGATAGTGGCGCGAAGGATGCCATCGGTCTTGTCCATGGCCTGCCGCCAATCAGCGCCTACCTTCGGGGGTCTCCAACTGAGCAATCTGCAGCGAAAGCTCGACGCGGCGCTGACCTACGCGCATGGCCTGGACTTGCATGAGTTGGAAAGCGGCTGCATCACTTTGGTCGGCCCTCGCTCGCGCCACGGTGTTCAGCGCGTCGTGGAGCCATTGCCATTCCCGGGCGACCTCGGCCTCACGCGCCCGCAGCTCGACCAAGCTTTCCATGTCGTGCCTCCATTTGTGTTCCCTATTTGTTCTATACTGCTATCCTCACCTGTATGTCCAGGTCTTGGTGGCGCACTGTGAACCTTCACGGGTCGTGGTGGTGGTCACCCGACGATTGCCGAGGGTGGATGCCTTGATACGCGTGATCGACGTCGAGACCACGGGCATCGATCCTGCGACGGATGCGATCATCGAGATTGCCAGCGTCGACATGGTGCGGGACGGGGGCATCACCAACGCCATGGATACGCTGGTGCGGTCGGCCAAGCCGATCCCGCCGGGTGCCTCGGCTGTGCATCACATCGTCGATGAGGATGTCGCTAATGCTCCGTCCTTTGCGGAGGTGATCGACCGCTTCAAGGGCGCTGACTTCTACGTCGCGCACAACTGCGAATTCGAGCGCAGTTTTCTGGTCGCCCAGGGCGTCGAGCTTGGGCCCTGGATCTGCACCTACAAATGCGCGCTGCGGGTGTGACCGGAGCTCGACGGGCACTCGAACCAGGAGCTCCGCTATGCCCTGGGACGCGCGGCGCCGTTTCCGTGGTTCGACCGCGGCTCGATCTCGCCGCATCGGGCGGCGTTCGACGTCGTCGTGACGGCCGCGATCTTCGAGGAGCTGATCAAGAAGGCGCGTTGGAGTGAGCTTGTGCAATGGTCGACGGAGCCGGCGCTGCACACGCGCTTTCACTTTGGCAAGTACCGCGGCAAGCGGTACGCCGACATCGCCGCGAGCGATCCCGAATACCTGCAATGGATCGTCGACAAGTCCGAGCTCGAAGACGGGATCAAGTACAGCGCACGGCATTGGCTGGCAGAGGTCGGCCGTTGAGGCATAGCCCGAACGAGAAACATTCATCCTGATGAGCCAGTCAACCCCACGAAAACAACAGCCCTTGCTGGTGGTCGACGGCGACTCGTTCGCACATCGCGCCTACCACGGCCTGCCCAAGACCATCCGGCGTAAAGACGGTAAGGGCGCCGGCGCCATCCTGGGCTTTGCCAACTTCCTCTTGAAGTTCTACGAGGCCGAGAGGCCGCGTGCGGTGCTGGTGGGCTGGGATACGCTGGACGAGCCGACCTACCGGCACGATGCATTGCCGAGCTATCAATCCGGCCGCGAGTTCGAAGACGACATCGTCGAGCAGCTTGAAGTACTGCCGGAGTTCGTGTCGGCCTGCGGTTTTGCCAATGCCAAAGAGGCGGGGTACGAGGCCGACGACTTCCTGGCAGCAGCCGTGGCCAAGGAGGAGAGGCGCGGCGGCACGGCCGTGGTCGCAACTGGCGACCGCGAGGCGTTCCAGTTGGCGTCTGAAAGAACCACCATCCTGCAACCGGTGAAGGCGGGCGAGCTGGCCCGCATCGGACCGGCCGAGGTGCTGCAACGCTATGGTGTGGAGCCGGGCCAGGTGCCGGATTTCATTGCGTTGCGAGGCGACGCATCCGATCGCATTCCCGGTGCGTTGGGCGTTGGGCCCAAGACCGCCGCGGCGCTATTGCGTCATCACGGGTCGTTGGAGGCGTTGCTGAAGGCAGGTCGCTTTGAGAAGCAGGCCAAGGAGCTTCGGCTCTATCGGTCGATTGCCACCATGGACAAATCGGCGCCGCTGCCCGCGCTGCGTAACCAGACGCCGACCTGGGATCGGGCAGCCGACTTGGCGCTCGACTGGGGATTGAACAAACTGGCCGAGCGGCTCGTTGGACTGGCACAGGCTTCCCAGCGCCGCCGGAGCAAGACATGAAACGCGCCCAGCTCTCTTTCCACACGGGGTTCCGATTGGCCGTCGGCAACGACCGCTCGCAATGCGCGGTCATGGTGCTGGCGCGGGGCGGCGTGGAAGGAGACAGCGAGAATCGGCATCGCGGGGCCGACCAGTGGCTATACGTGGTGTCTGGGACCGGCGTCGCCAAGATCAACAGCCGCGAGGTGCCGTTGACTGCCGGCACCATGGTGTTGATTGAGCGCGGCGATACGCATGAGATCCGCAACATTGGCCGCTCCTTGCTCAAGACGGTCAGCGTTTACGTGCCGCCCGCCTACCGGGACGAGGAGACCGAGCTGCCAGCCGGCAAGCGGTAGGTCTAACGGGGCGCCGGGATGACATGCCCGCTCGCCAGCGTCAGGCAACCCAGCAGCACCAGACTGACCAGTACGGAAGCCGCTGTAGCGGCGCGCCAGCCGCTGGTCGGCACCGGCGCCGCCAGTGGACTGACGATTTGGGTGGTGGCGTACGTGTGATCGGCGCGCATATAGTGCACAAGCTGGGACTGCAATGTCTGCCGACTGCGCGCCACCGACATGCGCAGCGGAGCCAGGCAGAACCAAGCGAGCGCGACCACCTGCAGCATCAGCATGACCGCCAGGGCGCAGCGATGCGCGTCGACGGGATAGTGACCGTCCGCATGAGCCCACTGCTCGATGATGAGTCCGGTGACACATTGGATGGCGAAGGCGCATCCCACGTGCAGGATGTTGAGGGCGGCATTGGCGCGCCCCGATGCCTCCTTGGGAAAGTATTCGGCAAGGGTGGCGTAGCTCAGCACGGTGGCGGCGCCCGCCGCGGCGATCAGAGCCCATGGCAGTATCGCCGGAACGGGCGAGCCGACGACCAAAAGGATCTGCGCCAGCATTGCAATACCAAGGGTGGCAGCCAGCACTTGATGGGTTCTGATGCCGTGCGGGCGCAAACGATCGGCGGCGATACCCAGCGACAGTCCACTGGCACTGACGGCGATCGCCATGATCCCCAGCATCTGGACGACGCCATCGCGATCCAGGCCGTCGACGTCTTTCAGCCAGGGCGCGGCCCATAGGCCTTGCAGCGACCAGGAAGTACCCACGCCCAGCGCCGAGAGCGGCGCGAGCCGCCAGAAGCGTCGGTCGCGGTAGATGGCCCAGAGACTAAGCGGACTTCGACCAGGTTTAGGTTTTGGCAAAGAGCATTCCGGCACGAGAAGCAGCACCAAAACGGCAGCGACGGCACTCAATCCGCCCAGCAAGGCAAACAGACCGCGCCAGCCCACGACCTGAACCACGATCTCGGCCGGCGCGGTCGCGGTGACGGCACCGAGCGCGCCGAGCATGACGAACCAGCCGTTGACGAGTGCCACCCGCTCTGGCGGGAACCACAAGACGATGGCTTTGAAACCGGCCATTAGCGCCAGCGCGACACCGAGGCCGATCATGGCGCGTCCAACGATCAGGCCGGTCAGGCTGTCGGCGAGGGCGAAGACGAGTGCGCCAGCGCTGGCGAGCAGCAACAGGGCGCTCTGGATGGTGCGCGGGCCGTGGCGGTCGAGCAGCACGCCGAAGGGCAACTGCGCTGCGGCGAACACCAGGAAATAGACCGACGTCAGCAGGCCGAGGTCGGCCGCACTGAGGCCGAACTCGGCTGTGAGGTCAGTGGCGATCAAGGCGTTGATGGTGCGGAACAAGTAGGACAGGTAGTAGCCGGCGGCGAACGGCAACAGTACGCAGCCGACAAGGTGCGATCGAGTCACGGTTTCCCCCAAAGCAATGTCCAGCGCGATGAGCGCGTTGCAATTCTCTCACGCGCAGCCGGTGTCAGCCTTCGTCTTTGCGGTCACGGCGCCATAGAAGTCGGGCCACGCCGTCTGCCGATGTTTCGAGCAGCGCGCCCCAGATCGGTTGCGGCAGGGTGGGATCGTCGAGCTTGACGCGCAGGTAAGTTTCCTCCGAGTTCTGCTTGGTCTTGCGCCAGGCCGCGCCGATTTCGGAGGCGCCGGCCATGATGCGGAAATCGGGAGCGCCATTCCCTTCCTTGCGATCGTTAGCGAGGATGCTGACCTTGGCGGTCAGCGTGAGGGTCCGGATGGTGCCGGCATATCCGTCCTTCACGGCCGAGAATGTTCCAATCACGGGCATGAGCGTCTACTCCTTGCTGGTTCCTTTGATGACGGCTATCGCCGCACCGTTGTGTCTGGGCTTGAGGTGGTGCGCACCACTCGCCAGGGCTCGCAGCGCGGTCGCCGTCTCATGAGGAAAGGGCGTTGCGCGCCGTGTCGATCGATCCATGAGCACAACAGTGGAGGTCGCGCTCGCGACACGAGAACCCTCAAGGAACAGCGATTGCGCCATCGTGACGGACGATGATCCGACGTAGTCGATGCGTGTTCCGATCTCGACCGTGCCGGGCCAGTGCATCTCCCTGAGAAACTCGAGCATCAGCCGCGCGACCACGAACTGAGCATCGATGGATAGTGGAACGCGGCTCTTGTCGTGCAGCAGCTCCATGCGCGCGTTCTGGCAGCAGACGGCGAAGACTGCATTGGAGACATGGCCGTTACGGTCGGTGTCGGCGAAGCGCAGCTTCTCGGTGGTGTGGACGGGAAAGTCGTCCAGGGTTGGCTGAGGACGCGGCTGCGAGTTGAACCAGCCCGGAAACGGGAAGTATGTCTCGAGCAGTCTGGGTAAGCTCACTCTTGTTGATTCCACTGCTGTCTCCATGGTTGATCATTTCGAGATCGGTTGGCGGTAAGGCTGCAGGACGATGTCTTTGTGCACGATCACGCGCAGCGGCCAGCCGGGGCGCACCGTGATGGTCGGCTGCACATTGAGATACCGTTCGACGAGCCGCTGCCCGGCGCGGTTGGTTGTCGACTGGGTCGACTGCTGCAGGGCCTTGATGAGGTCGCTGTCAGAAGTGCCGAAGGCGAGCTCGCTGCCGACGCCGAGCACGGTTGCCAGCGCCACGCCCTTCAGCAGCTTCCAGGTATGGAAGTCGACCTGGTCTGCAAGGCCCGCGTATCCACCGGTGTCGGTCGCCGGCAGGTTATCGATCACCACCGACGTGCCGTCCGGCAGGATGATGCGCTGCCAGACGATCAGGGCACGCTCCTGGCCGAAGGCCACAACGTTGTCGTACTTGCCGATCAGGCGTGAGCCTTGCGGGACCAGCAGATGCCGGCCGGCGATGCTGTCGAACACGTTCTCCGTCACCTGGGCGATGACGAAGCCGGGGAGATCCGAGCTCAAACCGCTGACCAGGCTGGCGGCGATGATCGTCCCGGCCATCAGCTGGTAAGGGGATGCTGGCTTCTGCAAACCGTGCGGGTTGTAGATTTCCTTTTCCGGCCCCGCCTTGAGGAAGGACAGCTTGCGCAGCTGCTCGGTCGGGTCGTTCGCCTGCAGATCGACATCTCCGGCGAGTGCACGTGCCCGCAGCGATGCCTGCAGCAACGAAAGGCTGTTTGACTCACTTTCCGGTACCTTCGTGCTCGGGGTGCGATCGGGAACGACTTCCGCCTTGACGGTTTCGCGTGGCGGCGTCTTCAGCTGCAGGCGGAAGAAGACGGCGCTCTCGCGCGCCTGGCCAGCCATGCGGGCCAGGCGTGCCTTCTCGAGGCGATCGGCTTCGTCGATCGGATCGTTGGTGGGCTCCTTGAGCTGTACGATACCTGGAGTGGGCGTGGTCGGTCCCTTGGCTTCCGGCTTCTTGTCAGGCTTCACGCCGTCATAGGTCGCCGGCAGCTTGGAGAGCGCATCGGTGATGGACTTGTGCTCGACATTGAAGAGTTCGGTTGGGCTGGCAATCCGGAGACTGGGTGGCTTCAACGCCACCAGCACGATGCCCGAGATCAACAGCAGCACGATCGCTGCGCCACCAATCAGCACCTTGCGGTTGATGCGCGTGACTGGTTGTGGCCGGGCGCGCAGTTCGAGCTGTTCCGGCGGCACCTTCCCGGCTTGGCTGCCCGGCTGGTTGGAAGATTGGTCCGTCATGGCTGTACCTCGCGCCAGACGGCATCGGTGCGAACAATGCGCACGACACGCTGCGGGGCCGTGCCGAGCCTCAGCTCCGCGGCGGCGAACAGCCGGTCGACGATGTAGGTGGTGCCGCGTACGCGGTAGTTGACGAGCGCCGGCTTGCCGTCCGGGCCGATCACGAACAACGGGGGTGCCTCGCTCTGCGCCAGGCCGGATGGGAACTGGATGTAGACCTTTGCCCCGTCGTCAAACACGCGGACCGGCTTCCAGGGTGCGTCGCCCTCGATGCGGTAGCGGAATCTCAGCTGCTCGATGTTGATGCCGGTCTCGGTCAGGGCCGTCGTTGCAGATTCGATCTCCGCACGCTGCTTTTTAAGAGCCAGCAGCTCGGATGCCGGATAGGTCCACGACACCGAGGCCATGTACGTCGACTGCGACGAGCGCATCTCAAGGTGATAGGTGCGCCGGTCGGTGGTGATGACCAGGTTGGTCTCGAGGTCCGCACCGACCGGCTTGACCAGGATGTGGACTTGTCCATCCTTGCCCTCGCCGCTGGTGGTGTCGCCGACCACCCAGCGCACGGTGTCGCCGGCCGACACTGAGACCAGCTTCTCGCCCGCCTCCAGGGCGATGTCGGTCACCTGGTTGACGGCAGCGTAGAGTTGGTAGAGCGCACCCTTGGTGTAGGGATAAACCTGGATGGCGTTGATGTAGCCGTCCTTGACCGGCTCGATCCGCGCTGTCGCGTTGGCGCCGAGCACACGATCCTTGGGTGGGCGCTGATCCTTTTCTTTCTCGGCCGCCTTCGTGACTGGCTTCAATTGACCCGGCAGCGGCAGCGGCTTTGGCACCTCGATGTATTGCACCAGTGGCTTCTGGTCCGGCTCCCGCTTGGCAGCTTTGAAGGCGGGGCTGTCAAGAAGGGGGATCTCCGGTACCTGCACGGGCATTGCGCAAGCCGCCAGCATCAACGCAACAACACAAACAGAAGCAAACACCCGAGAGCTGATCATTTCGGTTCTCCGGGGCCAACGTCCTGTGACCAATTGAAGGTGTGCACGTAAATGCCGAGCGGATTCTTGCGCACGGCGTCGGCGGTGCGCGGCGGCGTAATGACGATCGAGAAGAGGCCGGTGAGGCGCTTGGTGTCCTTGAGAGCCCCGCCCTCGAAGATGCGTTCGAGCCAGCGCATCTGGAACGATGTATCCGATGCACGCACCACACTGGTCACTTCGACAGCGACTGTCTCGCGTCCGACCTTGGCAAATGGATCGTTCTCGCGCGCATACTCGTTGAGCGTTACCGCGGCCCGGTCGGTGACGAAGTCGTAGGCCTTCAGCCAGTTCTGCCGCACCACGACCGGATCGATCGACAGCGAGCGCACGTTGTCGACGAAGCGCGCCAGATGGAAGGCGATCTGCGCGTCGCTCGGCTTGTAGACCTCCGAGGCCGGACCGATGGCACGAGCCCCGCCCTTTGGGTCAACTTCGACGATGTACGGGACGGTGGTGGCCGAGCGTCCGATCCACAGCAGGATGCCGCTCAGGATCAGCGATAGCGCGAGGGAGCCCAGCGCCATCAGCCGCCAGTTGTGCGCCTGCACCCGGGCCGAGCCAATGCGCTCGTCCCAGACTTGTGCGGCCTTCTGGTAGGGGGTGACCGGCTCTGGCGTCTCGCCGTAGCGCAAGGTCGAACGCTTGAATGACATTATATATGCCTCCCTCAACTCTTGTCCTTGAGATCAGGTCCGCTGCCGCCCGCCGGGCGGTCGCCCTCGCGCAATGCGCCCGCTGCGACCAGACCGGCCTGCGTCAGGTGCTGCCGGCGTGCAAGGCCCTGCGCCCAAGCCGGCGTCTGGGGTCCGGCCGTGGCACCCGACGTCGGGTCGGGGCCTGAGCCGGCGCCTGCGTCGCGGTAGCCCTGGGCTGCTCCTTGCCGGTACGCGTCACGGACAGGTCCGGTGCCCGAAGCAATCATGCGCGACGCTGGCGCGGTGCCGAGCGTGCGCGCGACACCGCGCGGCCCGCCCGCCTCGTAGGCGGCGCCGACTCGGCCGGTCAGTGCAGCAGCGGCCTTGATGCTGCTGCCGGCAGCTTGGCCGGCAAGACGCGCACCGCCGCTCGCCAGCATGCCGCCGGCAATGGCCGTGCCGCCGAGGGCTGCTGTGGTCGCTACCGCCACGCCGGCACCGAGCTGCGGCGCTCCCGACACCAGGCCCGCGGCCATCGCCGGGATAAAGACGGCCAACCCGAACACGGCGATCGCTGCCAGGATGCAGGACGCTGCCTGCGTCAGCGTGATCTCGCCCGTCGGCCGGATCAACGTGCCGAACAAGGTCGCGCCGATGCCGACGACGATGGCCAGCACCATCAGCTTGATGCCGGAGGAGATGACGTTGCCAAGGACGCGCTCGGCCAGGAACGCTGTGTGACCGAAGAGCGCGAACGGCACCAGCACGAACCCGGCCAGCACGGTGAGCTTGAACTCGATGATGGTGATGAAGAGCTGCACGCTGAGGACGAAGAAGGCCAGCAGCACGATCAGCCACGCCAACATCAAGACCACGATGGTCACGAAGTTGGTGAAGAACGAGGTGATGCCGATCAGCTCACCGGCCTTCTCCAGCAGCGGCCGCGATGCCGTGAACCCCGTCGACGCCACGAACCCAGGGCGCATCAGATCCGCCGCCGTCAGCGACGCCCCCGAGGCCTTCAACCCCAACCCCGCAAACGACTGGAAGACGATGTCGGCGAGGCCTTTGAAGTTGTTCAGCAGCAGCGCGAAGAAGCCGATGTACAGAACCTTCTTGATCAGCTGCGCCGGGACGTTGTCCTCACCCATCAACGCCCAGAACAATCCGGCCAGCGTGATGTCGATCGCCACCAGCACGCTCGTCAGGAACGCGATATCGCCGGCCAGTAGGCCGAACCCGCTGTCGATGTAGCGGCTGAAGGTCTCGGTGAACCGGTCAATGATCGCGAGGTCTTCCATTCCATCCTCATGGCGTCAGGCAAAGCTCCGCCGTCAGCGGCAACACGGGTCGCCGCGGTGGTGTCAGCGCGAAGGAGTCAGAAAGCGGTTATCTTCGTCGTCGAGGTGCGGGTGGTCGCTTCGCGAGCGGGGCCAGCCCCGCAACCCCAGCCGGGAGGACACCTCCCGGACCCACCGCCTTTTGTAGTGTCAAAAACAAGGGGGTTCGGGGTCTCCCCGAGCAGGTGCGGGCGGCAGCCCGCTCGCGAAGCGAGATCTCGATCGGTGCATTCATGGCTATCCCTTCTGACATTCTTATCGGCTTGCCGTGTAGGCAGCCCCCGTGCCGACAAAAGACTTGAACCTCTGGCGGGCTTCGTTCTCGGTGGCGAGGTCACGGGCTCTGGTGAGTGTCTCGGCGCGGAGCTGGGCGCTTAGCAGGCCTTGCAGGGCGAGGGACTGCTTGACGCTGAGGGCGGTGAGTTCGTTGCCGGCCTGTGTGGCCTCGAGGATGCCTGCGGCGCCAAGCGAGCGGGTCATGGCGCCTGCGAGGACGCGCGAATCTGCTTCCAGGCCGTCGGCGATCTGGCCTTGCAGGAGAGCACTACGCTGGAAGGCGGAGTACTCCTCCTCCCAGCGCGTCCTAGCATTCCGCAGGACGTCATCGCTGGAGAGCGCGGTGGAGACCTGCCGTGGGAAGAGTTGCTCGTAGCCGCTTTGTGTCGCCTGCAAGCGCAATGCGATGCCTTCCCCGGCGCGAAGCTGGGCTTGGATGTCGGCGAGAGTCCGCTGTAGGTCGGGCGAGATGGTGGAGCCGAGGCGCAACAGGTTGAGATCCATGCGCTGGATCATCAGCACCTGATTCTGCAGCTGCCGCACCTGGTTGTTGATCTGCTCGAGCGCGCGGGCAGCGGAGAGCAGGTTCTCCTGGTAGTTGGCCGGGTCGAACACGGTGAGCTGAGCGCTCGACCGTGTTACGCAACTCGTCATGAGCGCGCCCGCAATCGGCACGGCTACGAGCAGCTTGCGTAACGAGCTCATCGGCCGCTCCTCTTGATCTTGCCCGGCGCGGCTACCCTGAAAGGGGACAGGCGCTCGGACAGGGGCGGTCCCCCGGGAAGTCCTGGCAGCGGCGCGGCGTCGGTGCGGGGTTCGACGGCCCGCGCCGCTGCCTTCGGCGAAGGTGACTTGCCGTTTGGGGATGCGGCAGATGCCGCCGGCGTACCTTCAGCCGGATCGATCTTTGCTGGCGTTATCGGAATGGCCGGCGTCATTGCTGCCGCCGGACGCAACCAGCGCCCGATCAGCTCGGCCGCCCAGGCCAATTCTTTCGCTTGCAGGAAGTGTTGAGCGAATTGATTGCTCCCTCCTTCGCCCAGACACCGATCGATGAGGCGTTGGTCGTCGGGGGAGGAGCTGCCGCACAAAGCAAGTGCCACCGGGCCCAGCCCGAGCTCGAACAATCGGTTGCCGCGAGCGGTCTGTGCGTAGTAGTCGCGCTTCGGCGCGGCGAGGCTGAGGATCTCGATCTGGCGCGCATTAAGTCCGAAGCGCTCGTAGACCGCGCGCGCTTGGGGCTCGAGGGCGCGGTCATTGGGCAAAAAGATGCGCGTCGGGCTGCTCTCGATCAGCGCTGGCGCGATGCTCGATCGCTCGATGTCGGCGAGAGATTGCGTCGCGAAGACGACTGAGACATTCTTCTTGCGCAGGGTCTTCAGCCATTCGCGGATGCGGGCGGCGAACAGGGCGTCGTCGAGGAAGGTCCAGGCTTCGTCAAGGATCAGCAGGGTTGGCCGTCCATCGAAGCGTGCCTCCAGGCGATGGAACAGGTAGGTCAGCACCGGCGCGATCAGGGCCTTGTGCTGCATGAGCTGCTCCATTTCGACGTGCAGCACGTCGGTCGAAGCAAGCTGCTCCGACGAGCCATCCAGCAACCGGCCGTAGGCACCCTCGAGTGTGTATGGCCCTAACGCCGCAACCAGAGCGCTCGACTGGACCAGCACCGCCAGGCCGGTGAGTGTGCGCTCCTGCTTGGGCGCCGATGCCAGGCTCCGCAACGCCGTCCACACCGCATCCTTGACGTCGGGCGTGACGCGCACGCCTTCACTCGTGAGCAGCGCCGTGATCCACTGTAACGCGAAGGCGATCTCGCCCGGCTCGTCGATGCGAGCGAGCGGCTGGAGAGATAGCGTCCCTTCAAGCCCCAGCTCTATGCTCTCGCCGCCCATGGCCAACGTCGCGGCACGTGCCGAACGTCCGCGGTCGAACAGGATCACCTGCGCGCCGATAAAGCGGCGGAACTGCAGGGCGAGCAGCGACAGCAGCACCGACTTGCCCGATCCGGTCGGCCCGACGATGAGGGAGTGTCCGACATCACCGACATGCAGGTCGAGGCGGAATGGTGTCGACCCGCGTGTCTCCGCCATCATCAGTGGCGGGGCATTCAAATGGCGGTTCATCTCAGGACCTGCCCACACCGCCGAAACCGGTATCATGTGCGCAAGGTTCAAGGTGTGCACGATGGGTTGGCGTACGTTGGCATAGGGGTTGCCTGGCAGGCTGCCGAGCCAAGCTTCGACGGCGTTCAGCGTTTCGCGGATCGTGACGAAGCCGCGGCCGTTGATGATGCGCTCGATCGCCAGCAGCTTCTCGTTGGCCTGCTTGGCATCTGCGTCCATGACGACGATCGTGGTCGTCAGGTAGCCGAAGGCCACATCGTCTGCGCCGAGCTCCTGCAGCGCCTCATCGGCATCGACTGCCTTGTTGTCCGCGTCGGGATCGACCAGTGCCGTCTCGCGGTTGAACATCACCTCGCGCAGGATGACCGAGACCGACTTGCGCTTGGCGAACCACTGTCGGCGCAGCCGGGTCAGGTGCCGGGTGGCGTCGGTCTTGTCGAGAGCGATCCAGCGCGTGCTCCAGCGGTAGGCGAAGCCCAGATCGTTGAGGGCGTCGAGAATGCCCGGCACGGTGGTGTTGGGAAAGCCGAGCACCGTGAGGATGCGTAAGTGCTGGTCGCCAAGCTTGGGGTCGATCCCGCCCAGAAGCGACCGATCGCACAGGATGGCATCAAGATGCGTTGGGATGGCCGGCACAGCCACAGGGTGGCGCTTCCCGGAGATAGTGCCGTGCAGGTAGGTCAGAGTCTCGGCGTCGTCGAGCGCTTCGGCCTCGGGCAGGATCGACTGCAGCATCTGCAAGGCGCGATCGGTCTCGGTCATGAACCATTCGAGCTGGGCCTGCGGCTCGGGCTCGATGGCCGTGTCGTCGGACCGCTCGTAGAGGAAACGCTCGGCGCGGCCCTCGTGCTCCGGCGGCGGCAAATAGAGGAAAGTCAGGTAGTAGCGGCTCTCGTGGTGCGCGCCGTCGGCGCTGAAGGCGGCGTAGCGCTCCTGGTCCACCAACCACGAGGCCGCATCGGCAAAACGCGCTCCGGGATACTGGTTGGCCGGCACGCGCTCGGCCTCGAGGAACAGAGCCCAGCCAGCGCCGAAGCGCTTCAGGATATTGTTGAGCCGCGCTGAGACAGAGACGAGTTCGGCCTCCGTCGCGCTGTCGAGGTCGGGGCCGCGGTAGCGTAGCGTGCGCTGAAACGATCCGTCCTTATTGAGGATGATACCGGGTCCGACCAGGCACGCCCAAGGCAGGTAGTCGCACAATGCCGCGGTCTTCTTGCGATACTCGGCCAGGTTCAGCATTGAAGTGCTCCCTTGTGGCGAGCGTGGCGGGACAGGACGGTGAGGAAGGCGGGATCCTTGCGTGTCACCCAGACGGCGATGGCGTGGCCGGCGAGCCAGATCAACAAGCCCGCCAGCCACAAGCGCAGGCCGAGGCCGATCGAGGCGGCGAGCGTGCCGTTCAGGATGGCGAAGCTGCGGGGTGCGCCGGCGAGCAGGATCGGCTCGGTCAGCGATCGATGCAGCACGACCTCGAAGCCAGGGATGGTGGATGGTTGACCGAGCATAATGTCTCTCAATTGATCAGGGCGCCGCCAGCGAAGGAGAAGAAGGACAGGAAGAACGAGGTGGCGGCGAAGGCGATGGAGAGGCCGAACACGATCTGAATCAGCCGGCGCAGACCGCCTCCCATGTCGCCGAACGCAAGACTGAGCCCCGTGACGATGATGATGACGACAGCAACCACCTTGGCGACAGGACCCTCGATCGACTCCAGGATGCGCTGCAGCGGTGCCTCCCACGGCATGCCAGAGCCGGCGGCGCTGGCGGCATCGGTCGCCAAGACCGTCAGGACGGCGACGGCCCATCCTGCGATCGTGTCGCGGGGCATGCGCCGGGCTGGGGGAAGGGGTTTCACTCGGGCCTCCATCAAACCGTGTGCAATGTTGGCCGCCCGAGCGGCTTCAACAGGTAGTCACCGTCTTCATCGAGACTCTCGAGCTCGAGGACGGCCTCGACACGCCGATTGGGGCCACGTCCCTCGAGGAACACGACGACGTCGATCGCCTGTACGATGAGGTCGCGCGGGACCGTCACCACGGCCTCCTGCACCAGCTGCTCCAGACGGTAGAGGCCGGCTTCGGCCGAATTGGCATGTACGGTGGTGACGCCACCGGGGTGGCCCGTGTTCCAGGCCTTGAGCATGTCGAGAGCTTCCGGTCCGCGGACCTCGCCAACGATGATGCGGTCGGGGCGCAACCTGAGCGTCGAGCGCACCAGGTCGCCGAGCGTCGCCACGCCCGGTTTCGTGCGCAAGGCGACGCAATCCACGGCGGCGCATTTGAGTTCGCGGGTATCCTCCAGGATGACGACGCGTTCGTTGAGCTCGGCGATCTCGGCCAGCAACGCGTTGACCAGCGTGGTCTTACCCGAGGACGTGCCCCCAACGACGAGGATGTTCTGGCGCTCACGAATGCTTGTCGCCAGAGCCTGCGCTTGGCGTGGGGACATGATGCGCGTCGCCACGTAGTCGCTGAGCCGGTAGAGCACGTCGGCTGGCTTGCGTACAGCAAAGCACGGTGCTGGCGCCACCGGCGGCATCACCCCCTCGAAGCGCTCGCCGGACTCGGGCAGCTCCGCCGACACGATCGGCGCTTTGTCGTGCACCTCGCGGCGCACGTGCGCGGCGACCAGGCGGATGATGCGTTCCGCTTCCGCGCTGCCGATGCGCTCGCCGGTATCCTGCCGGCCAACCGCGGCGCGCTCGATCCACAGCCTGCCGTCCGGGTTGACCATCACCTCGATGACCGTCGGATCGGCTAGAGCGGCGGCAATGGTCGGCCCGAAGGCCGTGCGCAGCATCTGCCGTCGCCGGCCCTGCGCTTCTTCGGCTGCGGGGAGAGAGAGGACATCAGCCATGACCACCGCCCTCCTCCGGTTTGGCCACCCGCCCGTTCGCTGCAGAGCGCGCATGCCCGTTGCCCGATGAGCGCTTGAGCAATGTGTCGCCTGGGGCAGCCGCAAACAGGTCTGGCTGATCGATCGGGATCGTCTGCAGGACTTCTGACGTGTGCCGGCGACCCTCCGCGACGCGCCGTCCTACCTCGGCGATGAACACCTCAAGCCGCCACCTGCCGATCAGTCGTGCCGACTCCTGATCGTCCTCCGGAATGGGCGGCATCACGGTAAGGAAGTAGCGCACGAGCAGCGCCAGGGTTTCGGTGGCGACCAACTGGTCGCTGGCTTGCCGCGCGACCGCCTTGTGCAGCTCGTTGAGCCGTCGGGCCAGGCCATCCTCTACCCCTTCGTGCTGACGCGGCTCGAGACTCGCGCGCAGGGCCTCCTCGACGAGCGCCGACTTGGCGCCCTGGCGTTCCCTTGCGACCTGGTCGAACTTGCGCGCCAGCGGGGTTGGCAGATAGAGGGTGTAGCGCTTCTTGGCCATGTCAGACCCTCAGCCCAGGAAACGCAACCACCGGATCGACTGCGTCGGCGTCGGCCGCTTCGCGCGTTGATGTATCGGGCTTGGGCTCGGTCCAGCCAAACAGCGGCAAGTCGTTTGGCGGACGCTTGTCCCTCTCTTTGTTCCGACGTAGAGGGACCTCACGCGCACGCGGGGCGCTGTCATCCTGCGCAGGGGCCACGAGCTCGAACCATGCCTTCTCGAGGCTCTCGTGTGGCGCGCAAGTCTGTCCCTTCCAATCGTCTCCGTGTGCCTGCGGTGAATCTTGATGCCGGCCTTCGGTCAGCGCTGGCGCTGGCAGGCAACGGGCCAGAAAGTTACGGTCGGCAAAATACTGCAGCTTCCTTGCCCGGATCGGTGGTGTTCCGGAGATAAGAACGAGCGCGTCTTCGGACGGGAGCTGGAGGACCTCACCAGGTGTAAGCAGCGGCCGTGGTGTCTCCTGCTCGGACATGGACACATGCGGCAGCCAGGCTGACAAGCGGGAACCGGAGATGTTCCTCTGCGCTCGCAGCTCTGTTGCCGTTCCGAGGGCCTCGGACAGTCGTCTCGCCGTGCGCTCGTCGTTGGGCGCAAAGGCGACCCGTACGTGGCAGTTGTCCAGAATCGAATGGTTGTGGCCATAAGCTCTGTCGATCTGGTGGAGGGACTGCGCGACGAGGAAGGCACGCACACCGTAGCCAGCAAGGAACGCCAGCGACGTCTCGAAGAAGTCGAGGCGGCCAAGGGCTGGGAACTCGTCGAGCATCAGCAGCAACCGGCGGCTCGAGGCAACGCCCTGCACGGGTAAGGTCTCGGTCAGACGGCGGGCGGTTTGATTGAGGATCAAGCGGACAAGCGGGCGGGTGCGGGAGATGTCAGAGGGCGGCACGGCGAGGTACAGCGAGACAGGCCGCTCCGCCCGGGCCAGGTCCGCGATGCGCCAGTCTGACCACGCGGTGGCAGCCGCGACCAGGGGGTCGCGGTAGAGGGCGAGCAGACTCACTGCCGTCGACACCACGCCCGAGCGCTCGTTCTCGGACTTATTCAGCAACTCGCGGGCGACGGAAGCCACCACCGGGTGGGCGACCGGCGCTGTCTCGGTACCAAGGTGATTGGTGGTCAGCATGATGCGCAACGTGCGCAGGATGGAGCGCGACGGGTCGGCGAGGAAGGTGGCGACGCGAGCCAACGTCTTCTCCTCTTCGGCGTACAGCACATGCAGGATGGCGCCGGTCAGCAGGGCATGAGCGGTCTTGTCCCAGTGGTCGCGCAGCTGCTTGGTCCCTTCTGGGTCCACCAGAATGTCGGCAACGTTCTGCACATCCCGAACCTCGTGTGGCCCCTTGCGGACCTCGAGCAGAGGGTTGAAACGCGCGGACAGCGGGCTAGTCGGATCGAAGAGCAGGCAGTGAGAGAACTGGGAGCGCCAACCAGCTGTGAGCTGCCAGTTCTCACCCTTGATATCGTGGATGACAGCGGAGCCCGGCCACGTGAGTAGCGTCGGCAGGACCAGACCGACACCCTTGCCGGACCGCGTTGGCGCCACGGCCAGTACGTGTTCGGGGCCGTCATGGCGAAGATAGCGGCTGCCATGGAGGCCGAGGACGACGCCACGATCCTCCAGGAGACCAGCCTCACTGAGGTCTGAAGCATCCGCCCAGCGGGCCGAGCCATAGGTCGTGGGCTTGGACCTGCGGCTCGTCCGCCAGGCGGATCCCCCGATTGCGACTGCGCCGCTTGTCAGTCCCCCGAAGGCGGCCACGGCGCCAGCGCGCGCGAACACTTCGGGGGCCTGGGCATCAAACGCAAGCCACCACCCGAACAGCTTCCACGGCGCATAGATCTTTACGCCGAACACATCGAGCCAGGAGACGCCGAGGGCCGGCTGGTAGCCCAACATGGCAGCCGCCCACTGCGTGGCAGCCCACAGGCTGATGATGCTGACCAGAAGCGCAAGTCCGATCTGGACCGCTGATGTGCGCGCCGGCGTCATGTCCCTCGTTTTCCCCTCGGCGTGACGTGCTCGATGCGGGCTCACGATGCAGCGGAAGGCGGCGTGACGTGAATTGGGAAAGCCGGCAAAAAGGGGGAAGAGTGGGGAAACGGCAGGAAGACGCAGGAAATAGTTGGGCCAGCGTCGTGCACTCTCTGCACTTCAAGGGGGACTACACGGTCAGTTCACACAAACTTCGCGGACTGGTCGAGCGCAACCAAGAAAGGAAGCGGCGCTCAAGCGCCGCCGCTGTTGCGGAAGTCGAGCAGGGGGATGCCGAGCACCTTGGCCTTGTCGGCGAGGTTGTCGGTGACGCCGGAACCCGGGAACACGATGACGCCGATCGGCATGGCGTCCAGCAACTGGTCATTGCGCTTGAACGGCGCAGCCTTGCGATGAGCAGTCCAGTCGGGCTTGAAGACAACCTGGGGTACCTTGCGCTGATCGGCCCAGCAGGCGGCAATCTTCTCAGCGCCGCGCGGCGTACCGCCGTGCAGGAGCACCATGCTTGAGTGCTTGGCATGCACCTTGTCGAGCACGGCCCAGATGCGCGTGTGGTCGTTGCAGTCGATGCCGCCGGCGAACGCAATCCTCGTACCCTTCGGCAACAACAACTCTGCGTCGGAGCGACGACGCGCATTAATGAACTCACGGCTGTCGATCATCGCCGCCGTCATCGTGGCATGGTTGACCATCGAACCGGCACGCGGCCGCCAAACCTGTCCGGTATGGACACTGAACAGCTCGGCCGCACCATCACGCAGGAACTCGAAGCTGTTGCGACGCTCGATCACGGTGAGTCCTTCCGCAACCAGACGTTCCAGATCGAGCGAGCGCACCTCGGAGCCGTCCTGGCTACGTTGGCTCGCACGCTGCGCGGTCTCATTGGTATCGAGCTCACGCTCGATCTTGTCGATGCGGCGGTGGAAGACATTCACGAGCGACCACAGCAAAGCCTGCAGATCTGGTTCGAGGCGGGTCTCGGACAAGGTCGCGACCAGCGCATCGAACATGTCGGCGAGAGCGCCTTGAAGCTTCGCCGGCTCGGGCAATGGACGTGCATCAGGCTCCTCGTCGTAGGGCCGGTGGCCGTAGAGAGCGAGCTCGTCGAGCAGATGGGCGGTCGGAGACGCAGCGTCGATGAGGTGATCAATCGTCATGGGTCATGTCCTCTCAAGTAGAGGTCGCGCCTATCGCGGCCTTCCGGCGTCGCTAAAGCCGGAAGCGGTCGAGGCCTGCACCCAAAGGCGAAGCCTGCGGGGCCGGAGCGCAAGCGGAGGACGGCGAGCACGGCTTTCTTGTTGCGCGAGGAATGGCGGCGCCCTTCGCGCCGCCAGGGGAAGAAAGCCGCGCGCAGCCGTTGCGGGGCTCGGCCGCTTCTGGCCCGATCGCCCTCATGAAGGCCGGGCGCGGCCGACGGCGAGGATTGAGCTGGCGACAGCGATCACCGACAGGGCGATTAATCGGACCGATGCTCCACGCCCAGGAGACGGACGGCATCTTCGGGTGCGAGCTGTGCACGCAGGGACGCCGTCAGGGCCTCGCGACCGAGCGCATTGAGATCAGTATTGAAGTCATCGTTGCACGGCGTGAGGAGCAGGGCTTCGATGCTATCCGTCCTGGCACGGGCCGCAAGCTTGTCGGCGCCGTGGTGGCCGGCCCGATCGTTGTCGCGGGCAACGTAGAGACGCCGCAAACCTGGATGAAGACTTAGCATGGCCAAATGCGAGGCGGATAGTGCCGCAACCATGGGCATCGCGGGCAGGATCTGGCGCAGCGCCAGCATGGTCTCCAGGCCCTCGCCGGCCGCCATCACCCCCGACTGCGCCGGGGCGGACTGCAGCGCGCCGAAGCGGACGCCGTTGCCGGCGAGTTGCCCCATCGCCCGGCGCGGCGTGGCCAAGGGGGCCTTACCGGAGCCGTCGCGCGCCAGCCACGTGCGCTGCACGCCGACGACGTGGCCATGCAAATCGGTAACCGCTGCGATCAGAGCGGGCCAAATCTCGCGCGGCGCGCCGTCGTGCGCCCGGTGCCAGCATTGCGCATGGAAACGCAACGCCGTGATGTTGCCTGTGTCGACGATGCCGCGATTGCGCAAATAGGTCTCGGCGATGGTACCGCGGATCGTTTTGGCGGCGGCGAACAGTCGTCGAGCCGCTTCGGGAGACCGGATCGCGACCCGCGGATTTGCTGGCTGAGACGCTATGGTCTCGGGCAGGCCCAAAAAACGGCGGGCCTCATCAAGAACATCGCGAAAGGCATCGAGATGGCGTGCCTGCGCGATCAGGTCGAGAAGATCGCCGTGCTCGCCCGTCGCAAAGTCGATCCATCGCCCGGCAGCGCTGGTGCTGGTCGCGGCGAGCTGCACGCACAAGCTGCGGCCCGGCGTGTTGTCGACGTCGCCGACACGCCAGGTGCGGCCTTCCCGACAACCATTCGAAAGATAGTGCCGGCACACATCTTCCGCATGGGCCGCAAGGCGGCGCGCCAGATCGGCGGCAGTCTCGGTCATGGCGGCCTCCAAGAAATGAGGGCCTGCTGGTGAGGCAGGCCCTCGGTGATATGGCTATTCGGCGGCTTCGGCGCGAGCAGGCTTGCTGCGTTTCGGCTTGGCGCGCGCCTTCATGATCGCCGGCTGACCGTTCACTTCGGGCTCGGGCGCGTTTGCCGCTTCCGTCGGCGTGAACGTCTGTCCCGGCGTGCGCAAAGGCTCCGGCACCCAGGCGGTCCCGGCGAGCATGTTCTCGGCTGCCTTGGCCATCTCGACCTTTTTGAGGTGGACGATACGCTCCGCCGCCGCGTCGCCCTTCGCCTCTCGCACGGCATCGAGGATGCGCGCCTTGCTGACGCGGCTGAGATAGGTGTCGACCGTCGGCCGCCAGCCCGCCACCGCCATGTCGAGCTTGACGGCCTCAGCGAGACGGCCGGCATGGGCGATCGCCTTCGGCCGGCGGTCATAGGCCTGGTAGACGGCGTTGATGGTCGATGCCACGCAATGGGCGAACAGTGCTTGCCGGCTGTCGTTGTCGAAACCGGCGAGGACGTCCCACAGCTCACCGGGCTCCTTGGGGAGCTGCGTCGCCCAGGTGTCATGCCGCGCCTCGATCGCCTTGGCGGTCGCCGTGTCAGCGAGCCCTGGCGCGTGACCGAACATCACGCTCTTGGGCTCGATCTCCAGGCAGGAGTCCAGGCCGTAGCGATAGAACACCTTGAGGCACAAGACGTGCAGGGCGGCCAGGAAGGCGACATCCGGGTCGTTGGCCACGGCCTCGCGCAGCGCGACCGTGCGGTGCGCGGTGAGCTCGGTCATAAGGCGGTCGGAGAGCGGACGGACACCGTCGTCCTCGTCGGGCTCCTCGACGGCGGAGTCGTCGTCCGTGTCGGCATCCGTCTCGGAGGATGTCATCATCTCGGGATCGGTCGCCTCGTCCTCGCCGTCACCGTCAGGCGTTGCGATCGGTGGCTCGTCCTCCGGCCGCACATAGCCGCGCTCGACCCGCAAGGCGCCCGCGCTGTCGATGCTGACGAAGGCGCCGGCGCGAGCGATGTCGACTGCCTCGTAGACGACAGGGCGCTGGTCGAACGCCGCCAGCGCGGTCTCGATCTCGCCGAGCCGCTGGTCTACCTCCTCCGGCATCTCGTCGGCCTCTGCATACTTGGCTTCGAGCTGGTCGAACTCGACCTGGAGAGCGTCGTGGGCCGCCTGCTCCTCGTCGCTGATCGGTACCTCGCTGCCGCTGAGCCGGCGCAGGCCATAGGCGTGGCCGTAGGGGAGCTCCGGCGCCACCTCGACCCACTTCCAGCCCTCGCCGCGGATTGCCTCCGCCTCCCGCTCCAGCTTCTCGGCCACCAGCTTCTCGAGCAGCGCCGGCTCCTGCAGCCAGCCGCCATCGTCGGGCTCGAACAGGTCGCGCAGGATCGTGCCGCCTGCCTCCACGTAGGCGTCGAGGCCGACGAACTGGGCCCGCTTGTCGGAAGCCCGCACCGCGCCCTCGGTCAGCAAGCGGCGGATCTGGTAGGGCTCCCTGGCATGAGAGCGCTGCAGCGCCTCCCACGCCTGCTCCTGCCGCTCATGGTCGGGATTGACGTTGAAGGCCATCAGCTGGTCGAGCGTCATGCCGTCCTCGGCGTAGATGTCCAGCAGCTTCGGCGACACGGCGGCAAGCCGCAGGCGCTGGTGCACGACATTGACCGACACGAAGAAGGCCGCGGCGATCTCCTCCTCCGACTGGCCCTTCTCGCGCAAGGTGAGGAAGGCGCGGAACTGGTCGAGCGGATGCAGGGGCGCCCGCTGCACGTTCTCGGCCAGGCTGTCCTCCTCGGCGATGCCCTCGGTGCGCACGATGCACGGGACCGGCGCGGTCCGGGCGAGACGCTTCTTCTTGACCAGCAGCTCGAGCGCCCGGTAGCGGCGGCCGCCGGCCGGCACCTCATACATGCCGGTCTCGGCGCCAGTGTCGTCGAGCATCGGCCGCACCGTCAGACTCTGCAAGAGCGTGCGCCGGGCGATGTCCTCGGCCAGCTCCTCGATGGCGACGCCGGCCTTGATGCGGCGCACGTTGGCCTGGCTGAGAACGAGTTGGTTGAACGGGATGTCACGCGACGCGCTGAGCGCGATCTTGGGATGGGCCTTGGCCATGGGGATTCTCCGCGACGGGCGGCCGGGAGACTCTCTCCTGACCTCCAACCCGTCGCGAAATTCCACGCCACCCTCTGCCTCTGGCCGACTGCGCCGCGGGCTATGGAGCCGGCTGCGCGGCGGCATGCCTCGGAAGATGTGCTGCGCTCACCGGTGATCCCGCAGCGCCTCGGCCGCCGCCTTGAGCCGGGCCTCGTCCTCGACGATGCCACCGGCCTTGCGCGCCGCTTCGGCGTAGACGGAGAGCGGGAACGTGCCCTCGAAATAGAGATCGCGTTCGATGCCCAACCCGAGGGCAGCCGGACCGAGGCAATCTCCGACAGACTGAACGAGCCCGGCTCAGGGCACCCGAAGCCGAGGTCAGCGAGGCCAAACAGCGAGTCGCCACCCGCGTCGAGTTCGGTTGCGAGCCACGTCGCCGCCCCGACGGGGTTGAAGAACTTGACCACGGGCACGTGGTCGACGTCGCGCAGACGGCCGTTGGCGAGCAGGCGGTCGCGCAATTCGGGCGTCAGGAGGATCATGCTGCCCTCCGACCGTTCGGCGCCTCGTGGGCGGCTTTGGGCAGGAAGCCGAGCAGGTAGTCCGCCGCCTTGCTCGCCAACGACGCGGCGCGGACGATGGCGCGATTGTCCTCGCGCAGCACCTCCAGTAATCAGCAGCAGATCATAATGTGAAGGAAGATTCTTAACGGGGCCGGCTTGTGGAGATCGGCTAAAAAGG
>JAIEQJ010000021.1 GCA_019747815.1 Hyphomonadaceae bacterium | reverse complement strand
CAAAGCCGATCGACCGTGGGTCCAAAACCGCCGCCGCCTGATCCATCAGGCCGTCACCAAGAATTGGCGATAGCTCAATTCACAGCGGCTCGCCGACCAGCTTCGTGGCATCACAGCCGTAAGTGATCATTTCTCGGCTGCTTCGCACCTAGCCAGCGAGATGCAGAAGATGACCGCCGCTTCCGATGCGCTCGCGAAGATGGCGCGGATTGGCTGTCCCAACGGCGTCAGCGAAGCTCTACTACACGGACTTTGCCCCTACTCCGCTGTCAGCGAGGCCCTGAAGCTTCAGGCTACCAGTAGCGCACTCGAACACCTGAAGCACGTCGGTCTGGATGCCAGCCAGTTCAGCGCAGCATCCAGACTCGCTAGAGATATGCAAGCCTCCGGAGCGCTCGCGGCTGCAGCTCGCATGGCTCTGCCGTCGTTCGAGTCCGGCATCGCAGCCGAGCTTCGCCGACTGCAAGAAAACATGGCCGTGTTCCGGCCCGATCCAAACCTGGCCCGGATTGCCAGCGATGTCTCCGCCTCACTTGCTCCGTACCAGTCTCAGTTTCAGGCAATTTCGAGGGCTATCGAGTCCGCGACGGCGGCTCTGCGCCCGCAGGGTGAGATGCTGCTACGACTGGCCGAAGAGGAGCGTGTCGCCCAGTTTATCCTGGAGCTGGGCTTTGTGCCCCATGGAGAACTCTGGGAGCACATAGCCGAGATTGAGCGGCCCGACGGCGCCGATCTCGCTGACTTCTCGGAACGGCTAATCGGTGAGATCTGGCCCGAGCTTGCCAAGAAACTCGCTCTCGAAATTCCCAACTGCATGAACGATGCGAAAATCCACGCGATATATTCGCAAATGCTTGCCGCCCATGAGACTGAATTGCACGAGATGGTTTTGAACAGCGTGCCCACAGTGCTGGAGCGCGCGGTGAGCCTCGCGCGCGGGCCGGGCGAGAAAATGCGGACTTTTGAATGGCTGGAGACGGAAGTCTCGGAGCTTCCCATCAATCTGGCTGGCGGGTATCGCGGCTATCGCGTCTGGACGATCCTCATTGACCACACCTTTGCAGGATGTTGGACCGATGCTGAAGCAGACGCGAGTAAGTACCCGAACAGGCACGCCACGGCTCACGGTAGGGGGACGCGCACGGCGAGCAGAGTGGACAGTCTCAACGCGATCCTGCTCACCCATTTCGTGATCACGATGGCAAAAGCTGTTCGAGACTACAAGGCCGAGGCAGCCTGACCAAGAGGTCGGTGCCATCCCAGGGGCGACCTTCCTTATGAAAGCGCTGCCGCGCGTCGCTTCCGAGATGTCATTGCGCGTGGTCGCCTAACCAGAAGTGACGGTTGAACGCCATGGGTCAACATGATGGGTGCCAGCCGAGCGCCACGTCCTGGCTGAGACCCGAAACCTGCCGCTCGACGCACGAAAGGCGAACGCCGACGCGATGCCCCCGGTAGCGGACACACCGGGCCATTGAGCGCGCACGTCATGACACAACGGCCCGATGGCAGCTTTTGTGATTCATCTTCCGCCGGCTCAATACCTCTTTCATAGCTTCGAAGGCCATCGTGTTGCTCGCTTTCGACGGGCGGCCGAACTAAGCGCAAGCAAGCATCCCCCGGAGTGGAACGAGTCCGCGCGAGAGAACAGGTTCTGATCAGCTTCTCAGTCGGCTGCCAAACATAAGCGGTTTCTGATATTGCACAAAGGGTCGGGCGCCTCGCGGCCGCTGGCGGCCGCGACCGGGCCCTATCTCGCGGCGTTCGGCCGCTCGCCCGAGCCCCGCTCTGCGGGTCTCGGCCCATTCGGGTCACGGTCCCGTGGCGCGGGACCGCGACGTCACGAGGTACGGCGCTCCACTTCGTCGAGTAACCTGCGATCGCCATGCGTCCGGTGGGCGGCCATCCGCCGGTTGCCGTGGAGAGAGTCAGAGGAGCGCGGTGGCGGCGCGACGGGCTGAAAGGTGAGAGAGAGGCTCTCGCCGGCCCGTCGCGGAGACCCGCGATGTCCAGATCGACCACGCGTATATGTTCCGGCGGCGAGCGGACCAACTTCTACGACGACATCACCAACAAGATCATTACCGAGCTTGAGAAGGGCCGCTTTCCCTGGGTTCAGCCCTGGGACGCTCCCTCGGCCAAGGCGCAGCTCGCCATGCCGAAGAATGCATCGACGAACCGGGCTTATTCCGGCATCAACGTCCTCATTCTCTGGGGGGAGGTGATCGAGAAAACGTACACCGGCCAAAGCTGGCTGACGTTTCGGCAGGCGCTGGCGCTTGGCGGCCATGTACGCAAAGGCGAGCGCGGCACCACGGTCGTCTATGCCGACCGGTTCGTGCCGGATGATGCACGGCGGCGTGCCGCCCAAAGCGGCGGCGAAGCGCGTGCCATTCCGTTCCTGAAGCGCTTCACGGTTTTCAATATGGACCAGATCGATGATCTGCCGGATGAGCTCGCGACTGTCGCACCGCCACCACCACCAGGCACCATCGAGCCGCGCGTCGAGGCCCTGATCAAGGCGACCGGGATCGACTTCCGAATCGGGGGAAACCGAGCCTATTACATGCCGTCCCAGGACTTCGTGCAGGTGCCGCCGCCGCCGGCCTTCTTCGAGCCCATCAACTGGCACCGAACCGCGCTCCACGAACTCGGTCACGCATCGGGCCACAGCTCGCGGCTCAACCGCGACCTCTCCGGTTCTTTTGGATCGCGCAAGTATGCCTTCGAGGAGCTGGTGGCCGAGATGAACGCCGCATTCTGCTGCGCGTCGCTCGGCATCACGCCCACCGTCCGGCATGCCGACTACCTCGCGTCCTGGCTCGAGGTGCTGCGCGAGGACAACCGCGCAATCGTGCGCGCCGCATCCCTCGCAAGCAAGGCTGCAGACTACCTGCTCGGGTTCTTGCCCGAGACGGGCGTCGTGACCTCGACCGCAGGGAGGGCCGCGGCATGATCCTCCTCACACCGGAATTGCACGATCGCCTGCTGGCCAACAGCCGTCTTCACGATGTCGATCACGTTCCGGTCGTCAAATTCTTCAATCCGGCCGGTGCTGCCACATGGCTCGCGACCGAACTCGATGAGGACAATGACACGTTGTTCGGCCTCGCCGATCTCGGCTTTGGGTGTCCGGAACTCGGCAGCTTCAGCCTCATCGAAATGGCGTCGGTGCGCCTTGCGTTCGGGCTCGGCGTCGAACGCGATCTCTACTTCGAGGGCGCATTTCCGCTCTCGGTTTACGCCGAAGCCGCGCGCAAGGCCGGCCGCATCGTGCTCGACGAGCGCCGACTGCGGGAAGCCGCGGCCGTCTTGCGCGAGCGCGGGTGAGACGCGGCCGGAGGAAGAGTGGGGTTGTGAGCTTTGCGGCGGGCTGAAGGTCGAGAGAGAGTCTCTCGGCCGCCCGCCGTGGAGGACCATCATGACCAAAACCACTCAGAAGATCGCGCTCAGCACATCGCGCGACATCCCTTTCAACAAGCTGGTGCTGAGCCAGTCCAACGTGCGGCGCGTCAAGGCCGGCGTCGCCATCGAGGAGCTGGCCGAGGACATCGCGCGTCGTACGCTCCTGCAGAGCCTCACTGTCCGCCCCGTGCGCGATGGAGACGGCAACGAGACCGGCATGTACGAGATCCCGGCCGGCGGTCGCCGCTATCGTGCCCTGCAGCTGCTCGTCAAGCAGAAGCGGCTTCCCAAGACGGCACCCGTTCCCTGCATCGTGCGCGCAGTCGACACGGATGTTTCTGCCGAAGAGGACTCGCTCGCCGAGAACGTCCAGCGCGCGCCGCTGCATCCGCTCGATCAGTTCCGCGCGTTCATGGCTTTGCGCGAGAAAGGACAACCGGAAGAGGAAATCGCCGCCGCCTTCTTCGTCTCGGTCAATGTGGTCCGCCAGCGGCTGCGGCTCGCCGCCGTCTCGCCGATACTCCTGGACGTCTATGCCGAGGACGGCATGACGCTCGACCAGTTGATGGGTTTCACGGTCAATCCAGATCATGAGCGCCAGGAGCAGGTGTGGGAGGCCCTGCAGCATTCCTATAACAAGGAGCCCTTCCACATCCGCCGTCTGCTGACAGAGGGCGCCGTGCGCGCCTCCGACAAGCGCGCGCAGTTCCTCGGCGCGGAGGCCTATGAGAAAGCTGGCGGCACAATCCTGCGCGATCTCTTCGAACCCGATGACGGCGGCTGGTTGCAGGAACCGCCCCTGCTCGAGAAGCTGGTCGCCGAAAAGCTCGAGGGGGAGGCCGACATCGTCCGGGCCGAGGGCTGGAAGTGGATCGAAGTTGTGACCGAGCTCCCCTACGGCTATGGTCATGGCCTGCGCCAGCTCAGTGCCCGCGAGGTGCCCTTGAACGACGAAGAGGCCGCAACCCGCGACGCGCTCCAGGCCGAGTTCGACAAGCTCGAAGCCGAGTATGCGGAGGCCCACGAGGCTACCGAGCGCATTGCGCATCTGAAACAGGCCGATATGGCCAAGGAAGCCGAGCGGCTCCTCGACGCCACCGACTGGCTGCCCGAGCCTTTGCGCACGACCGGCATGGGAAATGCCACGGCCAAAGACGTCGATCAGATGCCGCATGTGATGGCGGCTGAATAAAATCGCTCACAGTCGCATTCCACCTTTGCCCGGCCTCGTGCCGAGCATTTTTCTTCGGAGAACTACCATGGCCTACGGCATCTACCTGCGCCTCGACATCACGGTTCACGACAACTGGCGCGCCGTCATCCACGCGGCCGCCAAGAAGCTTGCGCCGCGTGCCCGCCGCGATCGGGCGCAGCGCGAGGCCCGGCATCGCTCCTATCGGCAAATGCTCGAACACCATCGCGAGGCGCATGCGATCGTCTCGAATAGGCGCTTGTGACACCTATATCGAGGTGATCATGAGCTCATCCGCCAGCGAGCTTGCGCATCGCCTCGCGCGCGAGGCCGAGACGGTGTGCCATCAGTACCTCTCCAATGGCCGCCGTGTCGGGCGTTACTGGATCATCGGCGACGTGCGCAATACACCAGGACGCTCCATGTATGTCCGGCTGTTCGGTCCGGAAAGCGGCAAGGGCGCGGCTGGTAAGTGGACCGACTCGGCAACCGGGGAACACGGTGATTTGCTCGACGTGATCCGCGAGAGTTTAGGGCTCATCGACTTTCGCGATGTGGCCGAGGAGGCGCGCCGCTTCCTCAGTCTCCCGCGTTCGGATCCCGAGCGGCAGCGCAAGACCTACGCAGCACCGGCGCCGACCGGCTCACCGGAGGCGGCGCGACGTCTCGTCGCCGCGTCGGGGCCGATCCACGGCACATTGGTGGAGACCTACCTGCGCCATCGCGGCATCTACGGCCTGCGCGAAGTCGTCGCGCTCCGCCATCATCCGCGGTGCTACCATCGCCCGGACGATGGCGGGCCAACACAGAGCTGGCCCGCCATGATCGCCAGTGTCACGGATCTTACCGGCCTCATCACCGGCGCGCATCGCACATGGCTCGATCCCTCCGGCCTCGGCAAGGCCCCGATCGAGACACCGCGCAAGGCCATGGGCTCGCTCCTTGGCCATGCCGTGCGGTTCGGTCCCCACGGTGACGTCATGGCAGCTGGCGAAGGCATCGAGACCATGCTGTCCTTGCGCATGGCGCTGCCGGGACTGTCGCTGATGGCGGCATTGTCGGCCGCGCATCTCTCCGCCATCTTGTTTCCGGAGACCCTGCGACGGCTCTATATCGCCCGTGACATCGATCCTGCCGGCGATGGGGCCATGACGACTCTATCCGTACGCGCTGCCGCTGCCGGGATCGAGACGATCCCGCTGGCGCCACGCCTCGGCGACTTCAACGAGGATCTCGTCGCTTTCGGCCTGAACGATCTGCGCTCGCTCGTACGTCCGCAGGTCACGCCGGATGATGTTGAGCGTTTTCTTCTCGCAGCGCCATCGGGCCGGGTGTGATCCGCATGCGTCGGTGGTCGGGCGGCACAAAGCGCCCCTCTCAGCAGTTCAGCCGCGCTTGGCCTTCCTAAGGGCGATCGGGCCAGAACCGGCCGCTGCCGCAAGGGCGGCGCGCGGCCGGAGGCCGCGCTTGCCCTCCTCCGCTGTGCTCCGGCCCTGCGGGCTACGCCCTTGGGTGCTGGCCGCGACCGGTTCCGGCGGATCCGTCGCCGGAAGGCCGCGATAGGCGCGGCCTCAGCACGAGGATGCGTTCCATGTCCTTCGACCATCTCCCTGACGGCACGGCGTCACCGACCACCCATCTGCTCCAAGAGCTCGCACTCTACGCTCATCGCCCCTTTGACGATGAAGCCGATCCGCGGCCACTCCCCGAGCCGGAAAAGCTCCAGGGTGCTCTTGCCGACATCTTCGACGCTCTGGTCGCGACCTTGGCGGATACCCGCCTGGAACCCGATCTCGAGGTCCTGCTGTGGTCGGTCGTGAATGTCTTCCACCGCCGGATCGACCGAATCGAGCACGAGCTCGACCGCAACGAGACCGCGCAGCGGACGAGCCAGCGCGATCAGGACGGCTCCGAAGTGCTCTCCGTCGAACTCGAGAAGCTCATCGCCCAAGGCCTCACCTTGATCGAGCGGCGCAACAGCATGGAATTCCTGCGAGACGGCGCGGCCGAGCTGTTCAGCATCCATACCGGATCGATCTGGCGTCCCCGCTCGGGATCGATGGTCAACCGTACTACACTGACAGCCGCGATGATTGACAGCCGAGAGTTCATCAATGCACGCCGCCGTGCCGACACCGAGACGTTGCTCCCGAAGGGAACCAGAATTGCCTTCGCGGGCGGCGTCGACTGCAATGATCATCACGGCATCTGGGCAATCCTCGACAAGGTCCAGGCCAAGCACCCCGACATGGTCCTCCTCCACGGCGGTGCGCCGCGCGGCGCCGAGAAGATTGCCGCGTGCTGGGCGGACAACCGCAAGGTGACGCAGATCGTATTTAAGCCCGATTGGGCAGGCCATGCGAAGGCTGCGCCCTTCAAGCGCAATGACCAGCTTCTCGATGCCATGCCGATTGGAGTCGTCCTGTTCCCAGGCTCCGGCGTGACCGATAACTTCGCCGATAAGGCGAAGGCGCGCGGCATTCCGCTGTGCGACTGCCGCAAGCGCGGCGGCGCATAGGCGCCGCTTCTCTATCGCCATCTGCGATGACGCTCATCGGAGCAAATACAGCTCCGCTGCACGCGCGCTGCTGCGCGTCGCTACGGCAATCATCTGCGTAGTTCAGCGTCCCACACTTGATTGCGGTGGGCGCTCGAGACTGCTGCAACGATCAGCGACATGAGTCTCGATGTGCAATCGCGCGAACAAAAATCGACGCCGCGATTCCGCCCCAAACCAACGCCGATCGAACTCGATCGTGCGCAATCGTGCGCAATTTACCGGATTGAATAAGCGCACGCTCTCTTGCGACCCTTTCGGCACGACGATCATTCCGTCCGAAAGGCTCGCGTCTCATGCTCCCGCTTCGTGCTGAAATCACGCAAGGTCTTATCGCACTGGTGATCGTGATCGTCTCGCTCACGATGGCGACGCAGTGGGCCGCCGCGATGCTCGCCTATCAGCCGGCACTCGGCGCCGCATGGTGCGAGATCTTCGGACTCAAACTCTACGCGCCATGGAAGCTCTTCGTCTGGTGGTTGGCGTTCGACAGCCAGGCACCAGACGTCTTCGCACGCGCCGGCGCCGTTGCCGCCTTCGGGGGGATTGCCGGCGGCGCCGTCGCTGTCGGGGGAGCCGCCCGGCGGGTCAGCCGTAAGAACACGATAACAACCTACGGCTCGGCCCGCTGGGCGGACGGCGCGGATGTACGCGATGCGCAACTGCTGAGCGAGAAGGGCATCGTGCTCGGTCTCTGGAATGGCGAGTACCTACGCCATAACGGTCCCGAGCATGTCATCGCCGTGGCGCCGACGCGCTCGGGCAAGGGTGTGGGCCTCGTCGTGCCGACCCTGCTGACCTGGCCTCATTCTGCCGTCATTCACGACATCAAGGGTGAGAACTGGACCCTGACCGCCGGCTGGCGCTCGCGTTTCTCCCATTGCCTGTTGTTCGACCCGACCAACGCGCTGTCGGCGCGCTTCAATCCACTGCTCGAAGTGCGCAAGGGCGCGATGGAGGTGCGTGATGTGCAGAACATCGCCGACATCCTCGTCGATCCGGAAGGCGCGCGCGAGCAACGCGATCACTGGGAAAAGACGGCGCACGCGCTGCTGGTCGGCACCATCCTGCACGTTCTCTACGCCGAGCAAGACAAGACGCTGGCCCGCGTCGCGACCTTCCTCGCCGATCCGGCACGCTCGATAGAGCGTACGCTTTCGATCATGCTGACGACCAATCACCTGGGCACGGATACGACTCCCATCGTGCATCCGGTCGTCTCGTCGGTGGCGCGCGAGCTCCTGAACAAGGCCGACAACGAGCGCTCCGGCGTGGTCTCGACTGCCATGAGCCTGCTCGGGCTTTACCGTGATCCGATCATCGCCGCGACGACGGCGGCCTCCGACTGGTCGATTGCTGACCTCATGCAGACCGAGCGGCCGGTCTCCCTCTACCTCGTGGTGCCGCCGTCCGACATCTCCCGTACGCGGCCGCTCGTGCGCCTGATCCTGAACCAGATCGGCCGCCGGCTGACAGAGATCTTGCCGGTAGACGCCGCGAATGAGCGCCGACTTCTACTCATGCTCGATGAGTTTCCCGCGCTCGGCCGGCTTGACTTCTTCGAGTCCTCCCTCGCCTTCCTTGCCGGCTACGGCGTCCGCGCCTTCCTCGTCGCCCAGTCCCTGCACCAAATCGACAAGGCCTACGGTCCCAATCACGCTATTCTCGACAATTGCCATGTCCGCGTCGCCTTTGCGCCGAACGACGAGCGCACGGCACGGCGGCTCTCGGATGCGCTTGGCACCGCGACTGAACTGCGCGCGCAGAAGAACCTCTCCGGCCGGCGTCTCGCCGCCTGGCTGTCGCACGTCACCGTTTCGGAGCAGGAGACGGCGCGACCGCTGCTGACGCCGGGCGAGATCCTGCAATTTCCCACAACAGACGCCCTTGTCCTCGTTTCCGGCGTGGCACCAATCCGTGCCCAGAAGCTCCAATATTATGCCGACCGAAATTTCCTCGCGCGACGCCTGCCAGCGCCGACACTCGCCTCAGGCGGCTACGCGGACACACCTCCAAACCGTGCCCACGACTGGTCCAGCAAGCCGCGCGCCACACATCCCAAGCTGGACACGTCCTGGTCGGACACGGCGAAGAGCGAAGAGGATCCGCCGCGGACTCTGCAAACCGCCCGCACCAAAGCCAAAGCGAAGCCGCGGCAGGTGCACGATCTCCCCTTGTTCGCCGATCTTGGAACCGCGGCGAATGCCGCGCCGCAAGCGGATGCCGGCCCATCAATCGGCGACGATGACGACACCATCATCCAGTTTCCGGGAGGCGCGACGGTCTGATGGCCAAGAAGCGTTACGCGCTCTACATCTCGCGCGCGCTCGCCAGCAAGTTCGATCTCGTTGCCGAGAAGCGGCACGGCTCGAAGTCGGCCATGCTCGAGGAAGCTCTCCGCCTGAGCCTCGAGCCAGAGAAGGTGCCCGGCGTCGAGGAAGTTCTCGTCCGGCGCCTCGACGAGCTGCACAAGGTCGTTGGCATTGTCAATCGCGACGTCGCCATTGTAACCGAGACCCTGGCGCTGTTTGTCCGCTACTTCCTGATGATCACCCCGCCGTTGCCGCAAAGCGAGCAGGAGCCCGCCCGCCTGCTCGGACGCGAGCGCTTTCAGGTGTTCGTCGCTCAAGTTGGCCGGCGCCTCGCCACCGATCACCGCCTCGTAACCGAAGTGCTGGAGACCATTGCCAGCAACAATCCCGATCTCTTCGCCACAGCGGCGGATGACGCGCCGTTGCGTGGGCGAGCGGCCGGAAACGGGCATGGCGCCCATCGCGAGGTGCCTGCCGCGAAGGAGCCTGCCGACTCCAAGGAGGATACCGAGCATGGCTGATCTTTTGTCGTTGCACGTCAGTTTGGAGGCACAAGGACGTCGCCGTCAGATGCTGCGCACCGCTTTCGGCCCGGCGATTGCCGCCGCCTTGACCGACCCGACCGTGGTCGAGGTGATGGTGAACCCGGACGGACGGCTGTGGATTGATCGCGCCAGCGTCGGCCGTCAAGACAGCGGCGAAAGGATCGGCAGCGCCGAAGTTGAGCGCATCATCCGGCTCGTCGCCGCCCATGTGCATCGTGAGGTGCACGCCGATGCGCCGATCGTCTCGGCAGAGCTCCCGGAGACCGGCGAGCGCTTCGAGGGCATCATGCCACCCGTCGCCATGGCGCCGTGCTTTTCCGTGCGCAAGCCGGCCGACGTTCTCTATCGTCTCACCGACTACGTCGCGGCGCGCATCATGTCGCCCTTACAGGCCGACGCCCTGGCGATGGCCGTGCGCGAGCGCCGCAATATCCTCGTCGTCGGTGGGACATCCTCCGGCAAAACCACATTGGTCAACGCGCTGCTCGCCGAGGTCGCCGACTGCGACGAGCGCGTTCTCATTCTCGAAGACACGCGCGAGCTCCAATGCGCGG
This sequence comes from Hyphomonadaceae bacterium, assembly GCA_019747815.1. GTDB lineage: Bacteria > Pseudomonadota > Alphaproteobacteria > Rhizobiales > Hyphomicrobiaceae > AWTP1-13. Next base: position 78,910 of record JAIEQJ010000021.1, on the reverse strand, counting down.
CCATAGATTGCGTTGCACTCCGCACCAAGCCCGGCGTCGCATCCCTTGCCGACCTCGTGCGCTCGACACTGCGCTTGCGCCCGGACCGCATCATCGTCGGTGAGGTGCGCGGTCCGGAAGCGCTCGACATGCTGAAAGCCTGGAACACTGGACACCCCGGCGGCATTACCACGGTCCACGCCAACTCCGCTGAGGCTGGTCTCTATCGCCTCGAGCAGCTCGTGCAGGAGGCCGTCGTCACGGTCCCGCGCGATCTCATCCTCGAGGCCATCGACGTCATCGCCTTCCTTGCCGGCCGCGGCGGCAACCGACGTCTTGACGCGCTGGTCGAACTCACCGGCCTCGATGATAGCGGCGACTACCAGCTCAAGCCGCTCGGCACCCCCCTCCTTCGACCCGTCGGACCGACCGGAGCATGACGATGAGCACACACGTAAATTTTGAGTGCTGCGCAGCAGGGCTGCCGCCCTGCAACCCGCCCGGCGGGACACCCGCCGGACCACCCGTCCTTTGCAGTTTGCAAAAAGAAGGGGGTTCGGGGTCCCCCCGAATGGGCGCGGGCGATAGCCCGCTCGCGCAGCGACTGTTCGCCTTCCTCATCACCATGCTGATCAGCACGCCCGCCATGGCTGCCGGTTCCGGCATGCCGTGGGAGGCGCCGCTGCAGCGCATTCTCGAGTCGATCGAGGGGCCAGTCGCCAAGGTCATCGCGGTCGTCATCATCATCGTCACCGGATTGAGCCTCGCCTTCGGCGACATGGGCGGCGGTCTGCGCCGGCTGCTGCAGATCGTATTCGGTCTCTCGATTGCCTTCGCCGCCACGTCGTTCTTTCTGACGTTCTTCTCCTTCGCCGGCGGCGCAATGATCGACTGACAGGGAGACCAACGCCCATGCTCGGACAACCGACCTCGCTTCCCGGTTTCGAAGTCGCGCTGCACCGCTCGCTGACGGAGCCGATCCTGCTTGCTGGTGCGCCGCGTAGTTTCGCGATCCTCAACGGCACGCTCGCCGCCGCGATCGGACTTGGTCTGCGCTTGTGGATCGCCGGGATCATCATCTGGCTCGTCGGTCATGGCTTCGCTGTCTGGGTCACACGCAAGGACCCGGAGTTTCTCACCGTTTTGTCCCGTCATGCTCGCCACAAGGGAGCTCTTTCATGCTGAACCTCGCCGAATATCGCAAATCGACAACAAGTCTTGCCGACTACCTGCCTTGGGCCTGCCTCGTCGCCCCCGGCATCGTGCTCAACAAGGATGGCTCCTTCCAGAGGACGATCCGCTATCGCGGTCCCGATCTCGACAGTGCGACCGATGCGGAGCTCGTCGCGGTCTCGGCGCGGCTCAATAACGTGCTGCGCCGCTTTGGTGAAGGCTGGGCCTTGTTTTTCGAGGCCGAGCGCGTGCCGGCCAATCAGTATCCGGGACATCGTTTTGCCGATGCCGCCTCGTGGCTCGTCGACCAGGAGCGCTATGCGTCCTTCTCGGCGGACGGCGCCCATCATGAGAGCCGTTACTATCTGACCCTTCTCTATCTGCCGCCGCCGGAGCATCAGGGCCGCGCCGAGCGACTGCTCTACGAGCGCCAGGAAGGATACAGCGACGAGGCCGATGTCTGGGGCCAACTGGCCTGGTTTGGGACCGAGAGCACGCGGGCACTGGAATTGCTGGCCTCAATCCTGCCCGAGGCGGAAGCGCTCGATGATGCTGAGACGTTGGCCTACCTTCACGGCACGATCTCGGATAAGCACCATCCGGTGGCGGTGCCGAACGTGCCAACGCACCTCGATGCCATCCTTTGCGATACGCCCTTCCTCGGCGGCGTCGAGCCGAAACTCGGGCGTAAGCACCTGCGCCTGCTGACCGTGACCGGCTTCCCGAACACGACGACACCAGGGTTGCTCGATGCGCTGAACGATCTTGGGTTTGCGTACCGCTGGACAACCCGTTGGATCGCGCTCGACAAGATCCAGGCCAACAAGCAGCTCATCAAGCTCCGGCGCCAGTGGTTCGCCAAGCGGAAATCCGTTGCCGCGGTCCTGCGCGAGGTCATGTTCAACCGCGAGACCACGCTCGTCGATTCCGATGCCGACAACAAGGCCGCCGATGCCGACGAGGCGTTGCAGGAGCTTGGTGCCGACGACGTCGCGTTCGGCTACCTGACGACGACACTCGTCGTCGGCGATGCCGATCCCAAACGAGCTGACGAAAAGCTGCTGGCGCTGGAGCGCATCATCAACGGCCGCGGCTTCACGACCATTCGCGAGACCTTGAATGCCGTCGAGGCGTGGCTCGGCTCGCTGCCCGGCAACCCCTATGCCAACGTACGCCAACCGATCGTGCACACCTTGAACCTGGCACACATGATGCCGGTCTCTGCGGTGTGGGCGGGGCCGGAGCGTAACCAGCATCTCGATGCGCCGCCGCTGATGATGACGGAGACGCGGGGTGCGACGCCCTTCCGCCTCGATCTGCACAGTGGTGACGTCGGCCACGCCTTCGTGGTCGGCCCGACCGGCTCCGGCAAGTCCGTACTGCTCTCCCTGCTGGCCATGCAGTTCCGCCGCTTCATCGGCGCGCAGGTGGCGATCTTCGATCGCGGCCGATCGGCGCGCGCGGCGTCCCTTGCCATGGGCGGCGAGAGCATCGAGCTCGGCCTCGAGGGCACGCTGTCCCTCCAGCCGCTCGCGAGCATCGACGAGCCTGGCGAGCTCGCATTCGCACTCGAATGGATCAGTGGTCTCGTCACCAACGAGGGCGTATCGATCACGCCAGAGATCAAGGATGCGCTGTGGACCGCCTTGAAGAGCCTTGCTTCTGCGCCGAAAGCGGAACGCACGCTGACCGGTCTTGCTGTGCTCGTGCAGTCCAAAGCCCTCGGTCAGGCGCTGGCACCGTACACGCTCGATGGTCCCTATGGCCGCCTGCTCGATGGCGCCATCGAAAATCTAGCGTTGAGCGATGTGTTGCATGTGGAAATGGAGCCGCTCATGCAGCACAAGCGGCTGATTCCGCCCGTGCTCACGTATCTGTTCCATCGCCTCGAGGCACGCTTCGAAGGCCGGCCGACGCTCCTTGTGCTCGACGAAGCCTGGACCTTCTTGGACGAGCCGATGTTTGCAGCCCGCATTCGCGAATGGCTGAAGACCCTGCGCAAGAAGAATGTCGCGGTGCTGTTCGCCACGCAATCGCTCGCCGACATCGAGCGCTCGGTGATCGCGCCGGCGCTCATCGAAAGCTGCCCGACACGCATCTTCCTGCCCAACGATCGCGCCCTCGAGCCGCAGGCGCGTGCCGTCTACGAACGCTTCGGCCTCAATGGTCGCCAGATCGAGATTCTCGGTCTCGCTACACCCAAGCGGGACTACTACGTGCAATCCGCCCAAGGCAACCGACTGTTCGAGCTCGGCCTCGGTCCCATCGCCCTCGCACTCACCGCATCGTCATCTCCCGAAGACCAGAAGCTCATCGAGCGCGTTGATGCAGAGACGCCGGACGCGAGCTTTGCCGACGCCTTCCTGCGTGCCAAAGGTCTCGATTGGGCAGCCAACCTGCTCACTTCCTTCCCGGGCGCGCAGCGCCCGCGGACTACACCGCCGCCACTGCCGCGAATCCCGCCGACAGTGTCGCCACCGCAATCCGACACCCCGGAAGCGGTTGGAGCGCCGGAACCGGTGCCGACTGCAGCAACCCGCGACGATCTGCTGGAGCGCCTGGCGCCACTCCCCTTAGCGGCCAAGCCCAACCGCGCTGCGCGCCGGCGCGCGGCACGCGGGATTCTTACGGCGATCGCGCTGGCTCTCCTGGCAAGCACCGCCATCTCGCCCAATGCGCACGCGCTGACGGTGTTTGACCCCGCGAACTACCAGCAGAACCTGCTGTCGGCAGCCCGTGCGCTGGAGCAGATCAACAACCAGGTGCGGGCCTTGCAAAATCAGGCGCAGATGATCTTGCGCATGGATCAGAACCTGACGCGCCTCGGAAGCACCCTGTCCCCCGACCTCCAACGCACGCTGACTGCCATCCAAACGCAGCTCCGCGCCGGCAACGGTCTAGCGCTGAATCTCCAGCAGACGCAGGCCAGCTACGAGTGGCTCTTCCCGACTCAGCTCTCAGCCGCGCTCTCGTCCAACGACGTGCTGCGCAATGCCAAGGCACGATGGGACGAGGAATACGCCGGCCTCAAACGCGCCGCTCTCCTGCAAGGCCAGATCGCCGACGGCATCGAAACCGACACGCGCCTGCTCGGTGACGCCATGACGCGATCCCGCAACGCAGTAGGCGCACTCGAGGCCACCCAGGCCGGTAACGAACTCACCAGCCTCGCCGTCAAACAGTCCCTCTCCCTGCAAGGACTGCTCGCCGCGCAACATCGCGCAGAAACCGTCAGCCGCGCCCGCGATCTCGCCACCGAGGACGAAGCTCGCCAGCGCTTCAAATCCTTCGTCGGCACCGGATCCGGCTACTCCGCAAGCCGATGAGAGGAACCTCGATGTTTGCGCCAATAGTCGCTTCGCGAGCGGGGCCAGCCCCGCACCCCAGCCGGCGGGGCACCCGCCGGACCACCCGTCTTTTGAAATTTCAAGAAAGGAGGGAGTTTGAGGGACACGTCCCTCAAGCGAGCGCGGGCGGCAGCCCGCTCGCGCAGCGACACCGCCGCGGCCTCCGACGACGATAGCCGCAACCTGATCTGCCACCCCTGACCACCAGTACCGGCGAATGCAATTGCTGCCGACGGCGGAGCCTTGCCCGGAGCTTGAGAGCGCATGGACGACTTGGCGATCATTGACCAGTTCACGGCGACGTTCAGCCGGTACATCGACAGCGGATTCGGGCTGCTTGCCGGCGACGTGGCGTTCCTGACGAGCATTCTAATTGCGATCGACATCACGCTCGCCGGCTTGTTCTGGGCGCTGATGGGGGAGGATAATGTCGTCGCGCAGCTCATCCGCAAGGTACTGTACGTCGGCTTCTTCGCGCTGCTGCTGTCGAATTTCCAGAGCCTCGCCGACATCATCTTCCAGTCGTTCGCTGGGTTGGGACTGAAGGCGACGGGAACGTCGCTGACGTCGGCCGATCTGATGCGGCCGGGGTTCGTGGCCTCAACCGGCTTCACCGCCTCGAAACCGCTGATCGAGAAGGCGGGCGAGCTGATCGGCATCACGACGTTCTTCTCCAATTTCGTCACTATCGCCGTGCTGATGCTGGCCTGGGTGATCGTGCTGCTCGCGTTCTTCGTGCTGTCGGTGCAGCTTTTCATCACCATCATCGAGTTCAAGCTGACGGTGTTGGCGGGATTCGTGCTGGTGCCGTTTGCGCTGTTCGGGCACACGGCATTCCTCGCCGAGCGCGTGCTCGGCAACGTGATTTCGTCGGGCATCAAGCTCATGGTGCTGGCGATCGTGGTCGGCATAGGTTCGTCGATCTTCGGCACGGTCATGCGGCCGACCGGCGAAGTGACGCTGACGCAGGCGGCGTCCTGCATTCTCGGCGCGATCGCTGTGTTCGGCCTTGCGATCTTCGTGCCCGGTATTGCCGCCGGCCTGATCAGCGGCGCGCCGCAGCTGGGCGCCGGCGCCGCGGTTGCGACCACGGCCGCGCTCAGCGGGACGGCTGTAGCCGGCGGCATTGCGACGGCAGGTGCGGCGCGTATGACCAGCCGCATCACCGGTGGGGCGATCAAGTCGGCCGCCTCGCTCTCTGGCCGTGTCGGCGCGGCCTATGAGGCAGGTGGCATGGGAGGTGTCGCGCGCGCGACCGTCTCTGGCCCGGCATCACGCATGGCGTCATCGGCGGCCGCACCTGCGCGCGATGCCTATCGTCACGGTGCCGCGCAGGGATACCGCGATGCGGCGCCGTCAGGAGAGAGCGGCGGAAATGGTCCCGATGCTTCGGGCGCTAGCGCGCCGGCATCCGGACCGCCGGCCTGGGCACAGAGCCTCGCTCGCCGCCAGCGCATGACCCAGGCCGGAATGATGGCGGCGCATTCACTCCGAGAGGGCGACCGCGCCGGCATGAGCAGCGGCCCCGATCTCAAGAACAAATCGTAGGGGACGGAGATCATGGCCTTCAAGCGATCGACCTTGCGCTATGGCGAGACACCGGAACCTGTAACGCCGTACCAGAAGGCCGCGCAGGCCTGGGACGAGCGCATTGGCAGCGCGCGCGTACAGGCGCACAACTGGCGCCTCGTCGCCGTCGGCAGCCTCGGGCTTTCCCTCTTACTCGCCGCCATCCTACTCTGGATCGGGAGAACGGGCGCAGTCGTGCCCTACATCGTCGAAGTCGATTCGCGCGGCGGCACCCGTGCCGTCGGCCCGGCCACCGAGACCTATACGCCAAGCGATGCGCATATCGCCTTTCATCTGTCGCGCTTCGTCGATCATGTCCGCGCGCTCTCGATCGATCCTGTCGTCGTCCGCCAGAACTGGCTCAAGGCCTACGACTTCGTGACCGACAAGGCCGCGGTCACGCTCAACGAGTACGCCCGCGAGATCGATCCCTTCTCGCGCGTCGGCCGGCAGACTGTCGCCGTCGACGTGACGAGCGTGGTGCGCGCCTCGGACACCTCGTTCCAGGTGCGCTGGCTGGAACGCACGTTCGAGGGCGGGGCGGTGAGGGATACCAAGCGCCTTACGGGGCTCTTCTCGATCGTCATCACCCCACCGCGAACCGTCGACGCGGTGCGCAAGAACCCACTCGGCATTTATGTGCACGCCTTCAACTGGTCGCAGGACGTCACCACCGGAGAGTCCAAATGAGCAAGCTGCGCTGCTTAGGGATCGTTCTGATGTCGTCGGCCGGCCTCGGTGCCTGCGCCAACAGCATCAAGGTGCCGGAGATCCCGATCCTCGACAGCCCGGCCCTGGCCGCACGACGCGACCCGGAACCGAAACCGCCTGTCCGCTATGTCGAGGTGCCAACGCCGCTTCCTCTTCCCGGTCAGCTCAAACCTGTCGGCAAGGGGCCCGAGAAGGAGAAGGACACCCGTTCGCCGTCGGAGCGTGTGGCGGGGGCTAACGCCGCGGCGCGTCTCGAGCCGGTCAAGGACGGCTATATCAATGCCATCCAGGTCTATCCCTACACCAAGGGCGCGCTCTACCAGCTCTACGCCGCCGTCAATCAGGTGACCGACATCGCGCTCGAGGCGGGGGAGAAGCTCGTCTCGGTCTCGGCCGGCGATACCGTGCGATGGGTGGTCGGTGACACGACCAGCGGCGAGGGCAAGGATGCGAACGTCCACATCCTGGTGAAGCCCGTCGGCGCCGACCTCGAGACCAATCTCGTCATCACGACGGACCGGCGCACCTATCACCTCGAGATGCGCTCGAGCGACAAGACCTACATGGCCTCGGTGTCGTGGACCTATCCTGCCGCCGAGCTCATCTCCTTGCGCAAGCAGCGCGATGAAGCCGCCGCCTCGCTGGCTTCCGTCGCGGACGCCGGCGTCAACATCGACCAGCTCCGCTTCCGCTATCGCATCGAAGGCGACGCGCCGTGGAAGCCGCGCCAGGTCTTCGACGACGGTGCCAAGGTCTACATCCAGTTCCCGTCTGGCCTCGCTCAGAGCGAAGCGCCGCCGCTGTTCGTTATCGGCCCGGACGGCAAGTCCGCGCTCGTGAACTACCGCGTACGCGGCACGACCTACATCGTCGATCGTCTGTTCGCCGCCGCCGAGCTGCGTCTCGGCACGGCGCCACAGCGCGTCGTGCGCATTGTCCGCACGGATGCCGTCTGGCGGGAGACGCGCTCATGAGCGAGACCGAACCCGACAAGAAGGCCGAGGCGGAGAAGGTGGCGCGGGAGACGCTCGAGTTGCGCGCAAGGCCGCAACCGGTGACCCGGATCAATCGCAAGGTCATGTTCGGCGGCGCGGCCGTGGTGCTCCTGCTGGTATCTTTTCTGGTGCTGGTCGCGCTGCAACCGCCGAAGCTCCACGTCGGCGCACCGCGTGAGCTCATCAACGTCGAGAACAAGCCGATCTCCGAGAGCCTCGCACGGCTGCCGGCGACCTATGACGGCGTGCGCACGAAGCGGCCGCCCGAGCCGGTACGGCCGCCATCGGGAATCCCGCAACTGACCGAGACCGACGCAGATCCGATTGATCAGGCCGAGCAGGTGGAGCGGGCGCGGCTCGCCCGCATGGCCGGTCAGGCACGGGAATCCCAAGTCTTCTTCCGTCTTCAATTGAAGGCGCCGCCGCAGGAGAGCACATCCCGTGCCGAGCCGATCACTCAACCAAGATCGGCAACAAGCGCCGGCGAATCTGGTGCGTTGACCGCCCTACGCACAGCGGACCAGGCCCGCTCGCTCACCGCAGGCGGCCTGGAACCCTCCGGTACGGACGCGACGGAAAGCCTGCGCAAGCTGACATTCCTTCGATCAGGTCCCGAGAAGGAGATCTACAATCCGCACGGCTTGCAAACGCCGGCCTCGCCCTATCAGCTGATGGCCGGGACGGTCATCGCCGCCAGCCTCGTTACCGGTCTCAACTCCGGCCTGCCGGGCTTTGTCATCGCCCAGGTGACGGAGAACATTTTCGATACCGTTTCGGGCCGCCTTCTGCTCATCCCGCAAGGATCCCGCCTGATCGGCAAGTATGACAACGTCGTCGCATTCGGCCAGGAGCGCGCCCTCGTCATCTGGCAGCGCATCATCCTGCCGGATGGATCCTCCGTCGTCATCGACAATCTGCCGGCGACCGACACCGGCGGTTATGCCGGACTCGCCGATCAGGTCGATCTGCACACCTGGCAATTGCTGAAAGGCGTCGCGCTCGCAACCGTGATCGGCGTCGGCAGCGAGCTCGTCTTCGGCAACTCCGGCGACAGCGACCTCATCCGAGCGCTCCAGCTCTCGACGCAGTCGACGACCAACCGCGCTGGCCAGCGACTCGTCGAACGCCACCTCAACGTTCAGCCGACCATTACCGTCCGACCGGGTTGGCCGCTGCGCGTCATCGTCCACAAGGACATCATCCTGCGCCCCTACCGCGGCGCATCCATCCTCACTGCCAACTGACCAAGGAGAGCAGAGTATGGCCGTCATCGGGGTTTTCTCGGCCGTCAACGACGGCTACGCCGGCACCATTCACACGATCACCATGAACGCACGGGTGAAGATTGTCGCCAATGACCGCAAGGAGAGTGAAAGCGCACCGGATTTCCGCGTGATGCTCGGCGCCACCGAGATCGGCGCGGTGTGGCGTCGGATCAAGCAGGGCACGGACCAGAGCTATCTGCGCGTGCGCCTCGACGATCCAGGATGGCCTCAGCCCATATGGGCGATCCTCACGGAAGCAGCTGAGGACGGGACGGCCCGGCTGATCTGGCGCCGCGACAAGCCGGAGGGGGCCTGAGCCGATGTCACCCTCCGATGCCATCAAGAGCGCCATTCACCGGTCATTGCCGGAAGGGGAGCGCGGCCGCCTGCGTCCTAGCCTCGAGGACTATCCACTCCGCACAACGGAGAAGCTGCGCTTCGCCGATACGGACTGCAACGGCCACATCTCCAATGCCGTGTTTGCCGTATGCTGCCAGAACGCGCGCATGGAGCTTCTTCACGATCCAAACCGTGTCCCACTGCCGATCGACGGCCAATTCGTCATCGCGCGACTCGAGATCGACTTTCTCGGCGAAATGCGATGGCCGGGCAGCGTCGTCATCGGTTCGCGATGTGAGCATGTTGGCCGCACCTCGCTGGTGATAACCCAGGCGTTGTTCGTCGATGAACGCTGCGCCGCCATTGCCAGATCTACCGTCGTGCTCATGAATCGCACGACGCGCCGCGCGGAGCCTCTGCCTCCGGAAACATCACGTGCGCTCGAGGCATTCTGCACTCCATGGCCGGGACGAGAGGTGTAGCTCCGCATGAATATGGTGATCTCATCGGCGCACACGTCGTACCTTTCGCCCTCCTATGGCCTCGCCGCTGATCCAGACGGCGAATTGCCGCGAATTCTGAGCAAGCCTCTGGAGTCAGAAGCGAAGCCAATCAATGACGATCGAACTTGGCGTCTCGTCGCGACCGTCCTGCTGCCGTTCGCCGCAGGCTATTTTCTCAGTTACGTCTTCCGCACCATCAATGCGCTGATCTCCGGCCTGCTCGTCAGCGAGTTTGGGCTCTCTGCCGCTGATCTCGGCATCCTCACCGCCATTCTGTTCCTAACCTTCGGCGCGGTTCAACTTCCGCTCGGCTCATGGCTCGATCGCTTCGGGCCACGCCGCGTGCAAGCCACTCTCCTCTTAGTCGCAGCGATCGGCGCCGCCGCCTTTGCCTGCGCGCAGGATCTCCTCGGCCTGATCCTCGGGAGAGCCCTGATCGGTCTCGGCGTGGCTGGTGCACTGATGGCTGGCCTAAAAGCACTCGTGCTTTGGTCCCCTGCCGATCGGATCGCACTGGCCAATGGCTGGCTCATTGCCTTCGGGACTTTGGGCGCAGTCACAGCGACAGCACCTGCCGAGATACTGATCGCATTTGTAGGATGGCGCGGATTGTTCATGCTTCTGGCGGTTCTATCGGCCATAGCGGCACTGCTTATCCTAGTTTTCGTGCCGGAACGTCCAAGTCTCGAACGAGGTGAGTCCACCGCTTCCAGTATGAGCATCCGAGCGATCTATCGGGACGCGCGTTTCTGGCGTCTCGCGCCCCTTTCGGCGACGACCATCGGCTCGGCTTGGGCATTGCAGGGCCTATGGGCCGGACCGTGGCTTACCGATGTCGAGGAGCTGCCGCGCCAAGACGTCGTCATGCATCTGCTGGTGATGGCGATTGCGCTGAGTGCATTCGCGCTGATCCTCGGCACTTTCGGCGATCGGCTTCGCAGACGCGGCGTCCCGCTTTCTTCGACCCTCGCATTTGCCGCTGGGCTTGCCTTGCTTGCGCAGCTCGCATTAGTTCTTCGCTGGCCGATCCCGACTTGGCTTCCTTGGATCGCGATCGCCGGCATGGGAGCCGGCACAGTTTTGAGTTTTTCCATCCTATCTGAGCTGTTCCCCAAGTCGGCATCCGGTCGCGCCAATGGCGCGCTCAATCTCCTCCATATCGGCGGTGCCTTCGCCGCGCAGGTTGGAATCGGCGTCGTCGTGGATCTCTGGCCAATCGAAGCCGAGAAATATCCGCCCTTAGCCTATCAAACCGCTCTCGGCATCAACCTCGCTCTGCAAGTGGCGACGTTGCTTTGGTTCGTGCGACCAACGCGACGCGCAGTCTCTGCAAGGCATCTTCCTGCCCATCCCATCCACGCGCTGGCCAAGAGGCTCGGCATCCCGGTCGCAGCCGCCATTCCCTACCTTCAGGCCCGCCAAGATTGGCGAGCCCGACGGACCATCGCACAGCGTCAGGCGGCGGCGTGGCGCTCGACGGCGCTGGCTTCAATCGTGATCATGACCGCAATCGGATGGATGCTTGCAATGCCACCCTTTACGTCGCCGGCGATACGAGATCTGCCGCAGTCACGAGTGACCTCAAGCGAGAATGCAAGCGCAGTACCGGTGCAGGCACAGGCCGCACCGAAAGACGCTGTTATTGGATCGACACATTAAGAGGAGTAGTCATGACAAAGGCAACTGACCGAGACATCGCTAAGGCTGAGGCGCTGCCGCGATATTCGGCACCAACTGAGCAATCGCTTCGGCTGATCACGCGACCAGAGCTACTCGCCATGGTTCCGTACACACCGCAACACATCTTGCGCCTGGAGAAGCGCGGGTTGTTCCCACGCCGGGTCCAGGTCGGCCCAAACCGGGTTGCTTGGCTCTTGTCAGAAGTCGAGGAATGGCTGGCGGTGCGCGTCTTGGACCGCGATATGTCTAGCTGACAAACGGAGAGACAGGAGCGATAGACTTTCCTGAAAGGCCTTATAGCAGGGATCAAGCTTGCCAAATTTGGGAGATGAGCCGACAAGAACGGCCAAGAGCAACAAAAGGCTGCATCGCAAAAATTGTCACATGTGCGCCAGCTATCGAGTTCACGCCCCATGCGGCATCGCAGAGCTTTCACTAGCAGCGGCTTCGCCCACCGTAACGGCGTCTCGCTGGTGACCTGCTAGCGCATCTCATTCGACACACCTGGAATGTATTCCGCGTCTCGACATCATCGGGCGCTTGCGGCTAGCGTTTGCCCGCCTCAACGCTAACTGAGACAGCCCGACGCTCCGGCCTTCACAATCGATGCCGCATCCGGTAGAAGTCACATCCAACCCGATTGCTGACCCTTTTCTGACCCTTTCAAATCTCGATGAGCGACCTAAGTTATTGAAATCGCGGGTGTAGCTCAATGGTAGAGCAACAGCCTTCCAAGCTGATGACGAGGGTTCGATTCCCTTCACCCGCTCCATGCATCCCGCGGAGCGGGGTGCTGGCGAACCTGGGTTGAGCGCTGGGGCCGGGCGACACGCATTTGGCAGGCGCCCAAGGGGAACGAGGCAACGAGTAACAAGGACGAGCCATGGCCAAGGCAAAGTTTGAGCGGACGAAGCCGCACTGCAACGTTGGCACGATCGGTCACGTTGACCACGGGAAGACGACGTTGACGGCAGCTTTGACGAAGGTTTCAGCGGACAAGGGCTGGACGACGACGGCGATCAGCTACGATCAGGTTGCGAAGGCGTCGGAGAGCCAGGGCCGTCGCGACCCGACGAAGATTCTGACGATTGCGACGAGCCATGTGGAGTACGCGACGGAGAAGCGTCACTACGCGCACGTGGACTGCCCTGGTCACGCGGACTACGTGAAGAACATGATCACGGGCGCGGCGCAGATGGACGGTGCGATCCTGGTTGTGTCTGCGGTTGACGGCCCGATGCCTCAGACGCGCGAGCACATCCTCCTGGCTCGCCAGGTCGGCGTTCCCTACATCGTCGTGTTCCTGAACAAGTGCGACGTTGTGGATGATCCTGAGCTTCTGGACCTTGTCGAGATGGAGGTCCGGGAGCTGTTGTCGAAGTACCAGTTCCCTGGGGACGACGTGCCTGTGATCCGCGGTGCTGCGATCAAGGCGCTGAACGGGGAGAAGGGCCCTCTGGCGGACGAGGCGATCCTGAAGCTGTTCGAGGCCCTGGATACGTACATCCCCCTGCCGGAGCGTCCGACGGACCTGCCGTTCCTGATGCCGATCGAGGACGTGTTCTCGATCTCGGGGCGTGGGACGGTTGTGACGGGCCGGATCGAGCGCGGCAAGGTGAAGGTGGGCGAGGAGGTCGAGATCGTCGGGCTGAAGGACACGCAGAAGTCCGTTGTGACGGGCGTTGAGATGTTCCGCAAGCTTCTGGATGCGGGCGAGGCTGGCGACAACGTTGGCTGCCTGCTCAGGGGCATCGACAAGGATGCGGTTGAGCGGGGCCAGGTTCTGTGCAAGCCGGGGTCGATCAAGCCGCACAAGAAGTTCAAGGCTGAGGCCTACATCCTGACGAAGGAGGAGGGTGGGCGGCACACGCCGTTCTTCACGAACTACCGTCCTCAGTTTTACTTCCGGACGACGGACGTGACGGGTGTGGTGTCTCTGCCTGAGGGGACGGAGATGGTGATGCCTGGCGACAACGTCGCGGTGACGGTCGAGCTGATCACGCCGATTGCGATGGAGGAGAAGCTTCGCTTCGCCATCCGCGAGGGCGGCCGCACCGTCGGCGCCGGCGTCGTCACAGCCATCATCGAGTAGGAGATGAAACTCGAATCGGCCGGTCTTCGGGGCCGGCCGAAAGGGGATGGTCCATCCCCCGCAAAATGGCTAGGAAATGGGCGGGGTTGGGGTGTTTTGGGTCCCCAATCCCCAATCCAGACCCTTGTCAAGAAAAAAATGTGACAAGCTTGTCGAACTGCGTTATGTAAGCCCTCCCGCGCGGGTCGGCCTAGGCTCAAGGGGTGTAGCTCAATTGGTAGAGCGTCGGTCTCCAAAACCGAAGGTTGGGGGTTCGAGACCCTCCGCCCCTGCCAATCATTGCTGCACCTTCACCGGCTGCGCGAAGGGTCGAGGCGGCGCAGAGAAGTAGAGACAATCAGTAGCGGGCGGCCGCGTGTTTCTGCGGCTAGAGGTGCATGGGCAGATGAAAAATCCCCTGACGTTCATCCAAGAGGTACGTCAGGAAGTGTCGAAGGTGACGTGGCCGACCTGGAAAGAGGTCTGGATCACGACGGCCATGGTGCTTGTCATGGTCACGCTCACCTCCCTCTTCTTCCTGGTTGCCGATCAGATCATCGGCTACGGCGTTTCATTGATACTTGGGACGACCACGCGGACCCCGGGTTAGAGGCGTGGCGACAGCAGCTTTGAGGGCAAGAGACGCAACGATGGAGAAGCGCTGGTACATCGTGCACGCCTACTCGAACTTCGAGAGGAAGGTGGCAGAGGCCATCAAGGACCGCGCCAAGGCGGCCGGCCTCACGGATCTGTTCGAAGAAGTGCTGGTGCCGACCGAGGACATCGTCGAGGTCCGGCGCGGACGCAAGGTGCAGGCCGAGCGCAAGTTCTTTCCCGGCTACGTGCTGGTCAAGATGGCGATGACGGACGCGGCCTATCACCTGATCAAGAACACGCCGAAGGTGACGGGCTTCCTCGGCGCCGACAACAAGGCGATGCCGATCACCGAGGATGAGGCCAAGCGCATCCTCTATCAGGTCAAGGAAGGTGTGGAGCGGCCCAAGCCGATGATCACCTTCGAGATTGGCGAGAAGGTGCGGGTCGCAGACGGGCCGTTCGCCTCGTTTGAGGGGCAGGTCGAGGAAGTGGACGAGGAGCGCTCGCGCATCAAGGTCGGGGTGCTGATCTTTGGCAGGCCGACGCCGGTCGAGCTGGAATTCGGGCAGGTCGAGAAGGTGGCCTGAGGTGGAGAGCTGCATTGCAGCGGTTGGGAAGGTTGGAAGGTAACGGGTTATGGCGAAGAAGATCGACGGCTACATCAATCTCCAGGTTCCGGCGGGGCAGGCCAACCCGTCGCCGCCGATCGGTCCGGCGCTGGGTCAGCGCGGCCTGAACATCATGGAGTTCTGCAAGCAGTTCAACGCCAAGACCAAGGACCTGGAGGCGGGAGCCCCGATCCCGGTCAAGATCACGGTGTTCTCCGACCGCTCCTTCAGCTTCGAGATGCGCACGCCGCCGGCGTCCTATCTCATCAAGAAGATCGCCAAGATCGGCGCCGGCTCCAAGGAGGCCGGGCGGGTCAGCGCAGGCACCGTCACGATGGCGCAGGTGCGCGAGGTCGCCAAGCAGAAGATGAAGGACCTCAACACGGACAGTCTGGACGCGGCGGCCAACACGATCGCAGGCACGGCGCGGTCCATGGGTATTCAGGTGGTGGAGTGAGGGGATGAGCAGCATCGGTAAACGTTTGAAGGCCGCCCGCGAGGGCGTCGACCGCGAGAAGGCCTATCCGGTCGCGGAGGCCGTCAAGGTCGTGAAGTCGCGCGCCAAGGCGAAGTTCGACGAGACCATCGAGATCGCCATGAATCTCGGCGTCGACCCCAAGCACGCGGACCAGATGGTGCGCGGCGTGTGCAACCTGCCGAACGGCTCGGGCCGCACGCTGCGCGTCGCGGTGTTCGCGCGCGGCCCCAAGGCCGAGGAAGCCAAGGCGGCCGGCGCCGACGTGGTCGGTGCGGAGGACCTGGTGGAGCAGGTGCAGGGCGGCACCATCAACTTCGACCGCTGCATCGCCACGCCGGACATGATGGGTCTGGTCGGCCGCCTCGGCAAGGTGCTGGGTCCTCGCGGCCTGATGCCGAATCCGCGGGTCGGCACGGTCACCATGGATGTCACGTCCGCGGTGAAGGGCGCCAAGGGCGGCGCCGTCGAGTTCCGCGTCGAGAAGGCGGGCATCGTCCAGGCCGGCGTCGGCAAGGCGAGCTTCTCCGAGCAGCAGCTGGTCGAGAACGTGAAGGCGTTCGTCGATGCGGTGCTGAAGTCCAAGCCCAGCGGCGCCAAGGGCAACTACCTTAACAAGATCTCCTTGAGCTCGACGCAAGGCGTCGGCGTCAAGATCGACGCCTCGAGCATAACCAGCGCCGGACCGGCGTGAGAGGAGGGTGCGACACTGAACGCTTAGTTCCGGACGCTCAAGTCCGGATGATCGGGTGAAGGATGGCAGCCGTGCGTCCCTTGCCCAACCTGTCCGAGATTGCCGGTGCCGGAGCGATCCGGCTTAAGCCTCGAGTGTGGAGGGCCTGCATGAGACGGGAGACGGACGGCGGCGGTTCACCCGCTTCCCGTTCGAGCCTCTTGGGTCTGCACCTTTGCGTTAACGCGCGAGGGAAGGACGGGTTCCTGGATCGCGCCGCCTTATCGGCGGCAAGGTGCAACCCGCGGACCGCAAGCCTGACGGTAGGGCTTGGGCCGCAAGATGGAGTGAGCAAACGTGGATAGAGCACAGAAACGTGAGCTCGTTACGACGCTCAACGAGGAGTGGAAGGACAGCGGCGTTATCGTTGTCGCCCACTACAAGGGCATGACCGTCGCCCAGATGACCGACTTCCGCAAGCGCATGAAGGAAGCCGGTGGTGCGGTGAAGGTGGCCAAGAACAAGCTGGCCAAGCTGGCGCTGAAGGACACCGAGGTGGAGACGATCTCCGATCTGCTCAAGGGGCAGACGTGCGTCGCCTACTCGGAGGATCCGGTCAGCGCCGCTCGGGTGTCCGTTAAGTATGCCAGGGAGAATGACAAGCTCATCATCCTCGGCGGCGCGATGGGCAGGACGAGGCTCGACAGCGCGGGTGTGAAGGCGCTTGCCGACCTGCCGTCGCTCGACGAGCTGCGCGGCACGCTGATCGGTCTGCTGCAGGCTCCTGCAGGCAAGATCGCCCGCATCCTCAACGAGCCCGGCGGCATGCTGGCCCGGGTGCTGGCGGCCAAGGGCTCGCAGGAGGCCACGGGCGCCTGAGATCGGTCTGAGACGCATCAACGACGGCTACAACCCATCGCGATGGCGCAAGCCTCGCATCACGAATGCAAGGTTCAAACGAAAGGAAGTCGAGTTATGGCTGATTTGGCAAAGATCGTAGACGATCTGTCGAAGTTGACGGTTCTGCAGGCGGCTGAGCTCGCCAAGCTGCTGGAGGAAAAGTGGGGCGTATCGGCGGCAGCTCCCGTTGCCGTAGCCGCTGGTCCCGCGGCAGCCGCCGCCCCCGCAGCGGAGGAAAAGACCGAGTTCACCGTCATCCTCAAGTCCGGCGGCGACAAGAAGCTCAACGTCATCAAGGAAGTCCGCGCCCTCATCTCCGGCCTTGGCATCAAGGAGGCCAAGGAGCTGGTGGAAGCGGGCGGCAAGACGATCAAGGAAGGCGTCACCAAGGAAGAGGCCGCCAAGATCAAGAAGCAGCTCGAGGACCAGGGCGCGGTCGTCGAGATCAAGTAGCGGCTTTGGGCCGGCGGCGGGGAGCAGGGTTCGCTTCCCGCATGCCGGCCCAGAAGCGCACCAGAGCCCCGGACGGGGCCGACTGACACGATGTTCGGGCAGGACTGCGGGGCTTTTGGCGCCCCGTCAACGGCAAGCAATCGGGAACTTGAGATGGCTGAAACCTACAGCGGCCGCAAGCGCATCAGGAAGCAGTTCGGTTCGATCGCCGAGGTGGCCGAGATGCCGAACCTCATCGAGGTTCAGAAGAGTTCCTATGACGATTTCCTGATGGTCAAGGAACCCGCGGGCGGCCGGGCGGAACAGGGCCTGCAGGCGGTCTTCAGGTCCGTGTTCCCGATCTCCGATTTCTCGGGCCGCGCGACCTTGGAGTTCGTGCGCTACGAGTTCGAGGCGCCCAAGTACGACGTCGACGAGTGCCAGCAGCGCGACATGACCTTCGCGGCGCCGCTGAAGGTGAAGCTGCGCCTGATCGTGTTCGATGTGAACGAAGAGACCGGGGCGCGGTCGGTGAAGGACGTCAAGGAGCAGGACGTCTACATGGGCGACATGCCCTTCATGACGGCCAACGGCACGTTCGTCATCAACGGCACGGAACGCGTCATCGTCAGCCAGATGCACCGCTCGCCCGGCGTGTTCTTCGACCATGACCGCGGCAAGACGCATGCCTCGGGCAAGCTGCTGTTTGCAGCCCGCATCATCCCCTATCGCGGCTCCTGGCTCGACTTCGAGTTCGACGCCAAGGACGTCGTCTACGTCCGCATCGACCGGCGCCGCAAGCTGCCGGTCACCACCCTGCTCTACGCGCTCGGGCTCGACGACGAGGCGATCCTGTCCACGTTCTACAAGTCGATCCGGGTCAAGGAGACCAAGCTCGGCTGGAAGGTGCCGTTCGTCACCGAGAAGATGCGCGGCATGACGCCGATCGCCGATCTCATCGACGCCAAGTCGGGCGAGGTGGTGGTCAAGGCGGGCGAGAAGGTCACGGCCAAGCGGGCGCGCGAGCTGGCCGAGGAAGGTCTCAAGGAGGTGCTGTTCAGCGCCGCCGATCTTGCCGGCAAGTACCTGGCCGAAGACATCGTCAACCTGCAGACGGGTGAGATCTACGGCGAGGCCGGCGATGAGCTCGATGCCAAGCTGCTCGAGAAGCTCAAGGAGAGCAAGGTCAAGGAGTTCCCGATCCTCGACATCGACCATGTCACGATCGGCGCCTTCATCCGCAACACGCTCAACGTCGACAAGAACTCCAACCAGGAAGAGGCGTTGATGGACATCTACCGGGTCATGCGCCCGGGCGAGCCGCCGACGCTGGAAGCCGCTTTGACGCTGTTCAACGGCCTGTTCTTCGATCCGGAGCGCTATGACCTGTCCGCCGTCGGCCGGGTGAAGATGAACATGCGCCTCGATCTCAAGGCCGAGGATACTGTGCGCACCTTGCGCCCGGAGGACATCATCGCGGTCATTAGGACCCTGGTCGATCTGCGCGACGGCAAGGGCGAGATCGACGACATCGACAACCTGGGCAACCGCCGCGTGCGCTCGGTCGGCGAGCTGATGGAGAACCAGTACCGACTGGGCCTGCTGCGCATGGAGCGCGCCATCAAGGAGCGCATGAGCTCGGTCGATATCGACACGGTGATGCCGCAGGACCTCATCAACGCCAAGCCGGCAGCGGCGGCGGTGCGTGAGTTCTTCGGCTCCTCGCAGCTCAGCCAGTTCATGGACCAGACCAACCCGCTGTCCGAGATCACGCACAAGCGGCGCCTCTCGGCGCTGGGCCCGGGCGGCCTCACGCGCGAGCGCGCCGGCTTCGAGGTGCGCGACGTGCACCCCACGCACTACGGCCGCATCTGCCCGATCGAGACGCCCGAAGGCCCCAATATCGGTCTCATCAACAGCCTGGCGACCTTTGCGCGCGTCAACAAGTACGGCTTCATCGAGAGCCCCTATCGCAAGGTCGAGAAGGGCAAGCTCACCGACGAGGTGGTCTATCTCTCCGCCATGGAGGAGGCGCGCTACCACGTCGCGCAGGCCAACGCCGAGGTCGATGCCAAGGGCAAGCTGACGGGTGATCTGATCACCTGCCGCTACCAGGGCGACGTGCTGCTCCTCTCCCCCGACAAGGTCGACTACATCGACGTGTCGCCGAAGCAGCTCGTGTCGGTGGCCGCAGCCCTCATTCCGTTCCTCGAGAACGACGACGCCAACCGCGCGCTGATGGGCTCCAACATGCAGCGGCAGGCCGTGCCGCTCATCAAGGCCGAGGCCCCGCTCGTGGGCACGGGCATGGAAGAGGTGGTGGCGCGTGATTCCGGCGCGGCCATTGCCGCGCGCCGCACGGGTGTCGTCGACCAGGTGGACTCCACCCGTATCGTCATCCGCGCGACCGAGGAGACCGACCCCTCCAAGCCGGGCGTCGACATCTTCCGGCTGCGCAAGTTCCAGCGCTCGAACCAGAACACCTGCATCAACCAGCGTCCGCTGGTGACGGTGGGTGACCATGTGAAGGCCGGCGACATCATCGCCGACGGTCCGTCCACCGACCTGGGCGACCTGGCGCTCGGCAAGAACGTGCTCGTCGCGTTCATGCCGTGGATGGGCTACAACTTCGAAGATTCCATCCTGCTCTCCGAGCGCGTGGTGTTCGACGACGTCTTCACCTCAATCCATATCGAAGAGTTTGAGGTGATGGCGCGCGACACCAAGCTGGGACCGGAGGAGATCACGCGCGACATCCCCAACGTCTCGGAAGAGGCGCTCAAGAACCTGGATGAGGCCGGCATCGTCTACATCGGTGCCGAAGTGAATCCCGGCGACATCCTGGTCGGCAAGATCACGCCCAAGGGCGAAAGCCCGATGACGCCGGAGGAGAAGCTGCTCCGTGCCATCTTCGGTGAGAAGGCCTCCGACGTGCGCGACACGTCGCTGCGCCTGCCGCCGGGCGTCAACGGCACCGTCGTCGAGGTGCGCGTGTTCAATCGCCATGGCGTCGAGAAGGACGAGCGGGCGATGGCAATCGAGCGCGAGGAGATCGAGCGCCTCGCCAAGGACCGTGACGACGAGCTGCAGATCCTCGATCGCAACGTCTATGCCCGCCTGAAGGTCGCACTGCTCGGCAAGGAAGCCGCCAAGGGACCGAAGAACGCGCGCAAGGGAACCATCATCAGCGAGGAGATCCTGGCGGATGTCCCGCGCAGCCAATGGTGGGAGATCGGGCTCACGGATGAAGCGGGCATGGCCGAGGTCGAGGCCATCGGCAAGCAGTACGAGGAGGCCAAGAAGAGCCTCGAGCGGCGCTTCGTCGACAAGGTCGACAAGCTGCAGCGCGGCGACGAGCTGCCGCCCGGCGTCATGAAGATGGTCAAGGTGTTCGTGGCCGTGAAGCGCAAGATCCAGCCCGGCGACAAGATGGCCGGCCGCCACGGCAACAAGGGTGTCGTGTCGCAGATCGTGCCGATCGAGGACATGCCCTACCTGGAGGACGGCACGCACGTCGATGTCGTGCTCAATCCGCTGGGCGTGCCGAGCCGCATGAACGTCGGGCAGATCCTCGAAACCCATCTGGGTTGGGCCTGCCGCGGCCTTGGACGCATCATCGATGACGCGCTGCATCGCTTCCACGAGAGCGGCGAGGCCAAGGCGCTGCGCGAGGCCATGGCCGACATCTACGGTCCCGACAATGGTGTGTCCAAGTTCAAGGACACCGAAATCGTGATGCTCGCCGAGAAGATCAAGGACGGTGTCCCGGTGGCGACGCCGGTGTTCGACGGCGCGCGCGAGCCCGATATCGTCGAGCTGCTCAAGAAGGCCGGTTTCGACACCACGGGCCAGGTGACCCTGCACGATGGGCGCACCGGCGAGCCGTTCGATCGCAAGGTGACCGTCGGCTACAAGTACCTCCTGAAGCTGCACCATCTGGTGGACGACAAGATCCACGCCCGCTCGATCGGTCCCTACTCGCTCGTCACCCAGCAGCCGCTGGGCGGCAAGGCGCAGTTCGGCGGTCAGCGTTTCGGCGAGATGGAGGTGTGGGCGCTCGAAGCCTACGGCGCCGCCTACACGCTGCAGGAGATGCTCACCGTCAAGTCCGACGACGTTGCCGGCCGCACCAAGGTCTACGAGGCCATCGTGCGCGGCGACGATGCCTTCGAGGCCGGCATTCCCGAGAGCTTCAACGTGCTGGTCAAGGAAATGCGTGCGCTTGGACTGAATGTCGAGCTGGTCAATTCCGATGCGCTGCAGCCGCCGCCGGAAGAGCCCGCTCCCAGCGAGCGGCCGGCACTGCCGCAGGCCGCTGCCGAGTGAGCGCTGAAAGGTTGGGCCCGCCCCCGGCCGGGGGTGGGTCTACGGGAACGGGTTTGAGATGACGTTGGCTCGGACGCGAGGGTCGTCCGGCCGGAAGAGAGAGAGCCGATGAACGAGATCACCAACCTCTTCAAGCAGCAGGTGCAGGTCCCGGCCTTCGATCAGATTCGCATTTCGATCGCGAGTCCGGAGGACATTTCCTCCTGGTCGTTTGGCGAGATCAAGAAGCCGGAGACCATCAACTACCGCACCTTCAAGCCCGAGCGCGATGGGTTGTTCTGCGCGCGCATCTTCGGGCCCATCAAGGACTATGAGTGCTTGTGCGGCAAGTACAAGCGCATGAAATACAAGGGCCTGATCTGCGAGAAGTGCGGCGTCGAGGTGACGCTCGCCAAGGTGCGCCGCGAGCGCATGGGCCACATCCAGCTCGCCGCACCCGTTGCCCATATCTGGTTCCTGAAGTCGCTGCCCTCCCGCATCGGCCTGCTGCTCGACATGACGCTCAAGGATCTCGAGCGCGTGCTCTACTTCGAGAACTACATCGTGACCGAGCAGGGCACGACCGCGCTGGAGGAGAGGCAGCTCCTGACCGAGGAGCAGTACAATCAGGCGGTCGAGCAGTACGGGCAGGACGCGTTCACGGCGGGCATCGGCGCGGAAGCCATCCGCGACCTGCTCTCGGCCATGAACCTGCGCAAGCTCCGCGACCAGTTGCGCCAGGAGATCGCCGAGGCGACCACCGAGCTGAAGCCCAAGAAGCTCGCCAAGCGCCTCAAGGTGATCGAGGCGTTCATCGAGTCCGGCAACCGTCCGGAGTGGATGATCCTGACCGTGGTTCCGGTCATTCCGCCGGAGCTGCGTCCGCTCGTCCCGCTCGACGGCGGCCGCTTCGCCACGTCGGACCTGAACGATCTGTACCGCCGCGTCATCAACCGCAACAACCGCCTCAAGCGGCTGATGGAGCTGCGTGCGCCCGACATCATCATCCGCAACGAGAAGCGGATGCTGCAGGAATCGGTCGACGCACTGTTCGACAACGGCCGGCGCGGCCGCGTCATCACGGGCGCCAACAAGCGCCCGCTGAAGTCGCTGGCCGACATGCTGAAGGGCAAGCAGGGCCGGTTCCGCCAGAACCTGCTCGGCAAGCGCGTCGACTACTCGGGCCGCTCGGTGATCGTGGTCGGGCCGGAGCTCAAGCTGCACCAGTGCGGGCTGCCGAAGAAGATGGCGCTGGAGCTGTTCAAGCCGTTCATCTACGCACGGCTGCAGGCCATGGGCCAGGCGGCGACCGTCAAGCAGGCCAAGAAGCTCGTCGAGAAGGAGAAGGGCGAGGTCTGGGACGTGCTCGACGAGGTCATCCGCGAGCATCCCGTGCTGCTCAATCGGGCGCCGACGCTGCACCGGCTGGGCATCCAGGCGTTCGAGCCGACCCTCATCGAGGGCAAGGCCATCCAGCTGCACCCGCTGGTGTGCGCGGCCTTCAACGCCGACTTCGACGGCGACCAGATGGCGGTGCACGTGCCGCTGTCGCTGGAGGCCCAGCTTGAGGCCCGCGTGCTGATGATGTCGACCAACAACATCCTGCACCCCGCCAACGGCTCGCCCATCATCGTGCCCAGCCAGGACATCGTGCTCGGTCTCTATTATCTGTCGATGCAGCGTGAGAAGGAGCCCGGTGAGGGCATGCTGTTCGGCTCCGTCGCCGAGGTCGAGCATGCGCTGGCGGCCGGCAAGGTGACCCTGCATGCCAAGGTGAAGGGGCGCTACCGCAGCCTCGACGACAACGGCAACGGGATGATCGAGGTGTACGACACCACCCCGGGCCGCCTCCTGCTGGGTGAAGTGCTGCCGAAGAAGCCGGGCGTGAAGTTCGCGCTGGTCAATCAGCTCCTCACCAAGAAGAACATCTCCGGCATGATCGACGCCGTCTACCGCGACTGCGGTCAGAAGGAGACGGTGATCTTCTGCGACCGCATCATGGGGCTCGGCTTCTATCACGCCTTCAAGGCCGGCATCTCGTTCGGTAAGGACGACATGCTGATCCCCGAGACGAAACAGAAGATCCTCGATCAGACCAATGAGCTCGTGCGCGAGTACGAGCAGCAGTACAACGATGGCTTCATCACCCAGCTCGAGAAATACAACAAGGTGGTGGACGCCTGGTCGAAGTGCACCGATCAGATCGCCAAGGAGATGATGGATCGCATCTCGGCCGTGCAGCGCGAGGCGAACGGCAGGACGAAACAAGTCAACTCCGTCTACATGATGGCGCACTCCGGCGCGCGCGGCTCGGAAAAGCAGATGCGTCAGCTTGCCGGCATGCGCGGCCTCATGACCAAGCCGTCGGGCGAGATCATCGAGACCCCGATCATCTCCAACTTCAAGGAGGGGCTGACGGTGCTCGAGTACTTCAACTCGACGCACGGCGCGCGCAAGGGCCTTGCCGACACCGCGCTCAAGACGGCGAACTCCGGCTACCTCACGCGCCGCCTCGTCGACGTGGCGCAGGACTGCATCATCAATGAGGAGGACTGCGGGACCGACGCCGGCATCAACGTGCAGGCCGTGGTCGACGCCGGCCAGGTGATCGTGTCGCTGGGACAGCGCATTCTCGGCCGCACCGCGGCGGAGGATGTGAAGGACCCGGCCACCAAGAAGATCGTCGTCAAATCCGGCCAGCTCATCGGCGAGGCCGATTCCGATGCCATCGAGACGGCGCAGATCCAGGAGGTGCGCATCCGCTCGGTGCTGACCTGCGAAACCACCAACGGCGTGTGCGCCAAGTGCTACGGCCGCGACCTGGCCCGCGGCACGCCCGTCAACATCGGCGAGGCGGTGGGCGTGATTGCCGCGCAGTCGATCGGCGAGCCCGGCACGCAGCTCACCATGCGCACGTTCCACATGGGCGGTGTCGCGCAGACGGTGGATCAGTCCTACATCGAGTCCAACTTCAACGGCACGGTGAAGATCAAGAACCGCAGCATCGGCAAGGACAGCCAGGGCCGGCTGATCGCCATGACGCGCAACATGACGCTCACCATCGTCGACAAGTCGGGCAAGGAGCTGGCGAGCCAGAAGATCGTCTACGGCGCGCGCATGCACGTGGACGACGGCGACGAGGTGAAGCGCGGCACGCGTTTGGCCCAGTGGGATCCCTACATGCGGCCGATCCTCACCGAGGTGGACGGCGTGGCGGACTTCGCCGATCTCGTCGACGGCGTATCGGTGAAGGAGCAGACCGACGAGATGAAGGGCACCACCAATCGCGTCATCGTCGACTGGCGGGCCACGCCGCGCGGATCGGATCTGAAGCCTTCGATTGTCATCAAGGAGTCGAAGGGCGGCAAGCCGGTTCGGGTGTCGCGCGGCGTGGACGCCCGCTACCTGCTGCCGGTGGATGCGATCCTGTCGATCGACTCGCATGCCAAGGTGAAGGCGGGCGACGTGCTGGCGCGCATTCCGCTCTCCAGTGCCAAGACTGGCGACATCACCGGCGGCTTGCCGCGCGTGGCCGAGCTGTTCGAGGCGCGCCGCCCGAAGGACAACGCCATCATTGCGGAAATCTCCGGCACGGTGGAGTTCGGCAAGGACTACAAGAACAAGCAGCGCATCACCATCAAGCCGGACGATGAGAACGCGGAATCCAAGGAGTATCTCATCCCGCGCGGCAAGAGCCTGGCCGTGCAGCACGGTGATCGCATCGAGAAGGGCGACTTCGTCTACGACGGCCACCCCGCCCCGCACGACATCCTCGCCATCAAGGGCGTGGAGGAGCTCGCCAACTACCTGATCAACGAGATCCAGGACGTCTACCGGCTGCAGGGCGTGACCATCAACGACAAGCACATCGAGGTGATTGTGCGCCAGATGCTGCAGAAGGTTGAGGTCGAGGAGCCCGGCGAATCCGGTCTGCTGAAGGGCGAGCAGCTCGACAAGATCGAGTTCGACGAGAAGAACGCGGCCTTGGACAAGGAAGGCAAGCGCGCGGCGACGGCCAAGCCCGTGCTGCTCGGCATCACCAAGGCCTCGCTGCAGACGCGCAGCTTCATCTCGGCGGCGTCCTTCCAGGAGACGACGCGGGTGCTCACCGATGCGGCCGTCAACGGCAAGGCCGATACCCTCGAAGGCCTGAAGGAGAACGTGATCGTGGGCCGCCTGATCCCTGCCGGCACCGGCGGCATGCTGCGCCGCCTGCGCAAGGAGGCCATGCGGCGTGACGAGCTGATTGCCAAGGAGAAGGCGAAGTTCGACGCCCAGAAGGCGCTCGAAGCCCCGGCCGACGCCGTCGGCATGCGGGCCTCCGACCGCCGTCGCCGCCGCCCCACCGAGGCGGCCGCGGAATAGGGGTCGTCAGAGCGGTTCACAGGGCAACGGCCGCCGTTTCGGCGGCCGTTGTCGTCTGCGGGGCCGTTGAGGTTCTTGTGCGGTGCGACAGTCCGTCGGCTGATGCGGCGGTTTCCCTTGCGAAAAACGGCGTTCGGGTGTCGAAATTATTTTCCGGCAGCCCGTTCCGGGTGTTGACCGGCTGAGTCAGCCTCGTATATAACCCGCGCACTCTCACGGCAGGCGGTAGGCTTCACCGGCTTGGCATTCACTCGAGCCTGACCTAAACGCTGCCGTCGTTAAGCAGAGGACATTTCGGGCCAAGATCCGCGGGACCGCGAAAGCGATACCCTACGGATCCTCTGGATGTTCGGTCGAGCGCGGCAGAAGCGCGTCTCGGCCAATCGTTCATGGCGTTTGGGGCTATGGCCCCTGCGCCGCAGGCAGGTGGAAAACGGCGCATGCCGACGATACAGCAGCTGACCCGCAAGCCGCGGACTCAGAAGGTCTACCGCGAGAAGGCGCGCCACATGCAGGCGTGCCCGCAGAAACGCGGCGTGTGCACGCGCGTCTACACCACGACGCCGAAGAAGCCGAACTCGGCGCTGCGCAAGGTGGCCAAGGTGCGGCTGACCAACGGCTTCGAGGTGATCGGCTACATTCCGGGTGAGGGCCACAATCTGCAAGAGCACTCGGTGGTGATGATCCGCGGCGGCCGCGTCAAGGACCTGCCCGGCGTGCGCTATCACATCATCCGCGGTGTGCTCGACACGCAGGGCGTGGCGGACAGGAAGCAGAGGCGCTCCAAGTACGGAGCAAAGCGACCCAAGTAATGGGTCGTTTTGCGTCCCACCCCCGCGCAGGGCGGGGGTGATCCGCACCGGAACGCTACAGAGAATTCGACGAGACGGACTGAGGAAGAGAGCCAATGTCGCGCCGGCACAGAGCGGAGAAACGCGAGGTCAATCCGGACCCGAAGTTCAACGACCTCGTCGTGTCCAAGTTCATGAACTCGATTATGAGGCAGGGCAAGAAGTCGGTGGCCGAGCGGATCGTCTATGGCGCGCTCGACAGGATGCAGACCAAGGCCAGGTCGAACCCGGTGCAGCTGTTCCATCAGGCGCTGGAGAATGTGATGCCGGCCGTCGAGGTTCGCTCGCGGCGTGTCGGCGGTGCCACCTACCAGGTGCCCGTGGAAGTGCGCAACGAGCGCCGGCAGGCGCTGGCCATTCGCTGGCTGATCACGGCTGCGCGCGGCCGCAACGAAAATACTATGGAGGAGCGCCTTTCGGCGGAGCTTCTCGATGCTGCCAACAATCGCGGCACTGCGGTGAAGAAGCGGGAGGACACGCACAAGATGGCAGAGGCCAATCGGGCCTTCTCCCATTACCGCTGGTGATCGGAACCCAGAACGATGGCGCGAACGCACAAAATCGAGGACTACCGCAATTTCGGCATCATGGCGCACATTGATGCCGGCAAGACCACGACGACCGAGCGGATCCTCTACTACACAGGCAAGACCTACAAGATCGGCGAGGTGCACGACGGCGCTGCCACCATGGATTTCATGGAGCAGGAGCAGGAGCGCGGCATCACCATCACCTCGGCCGCGACCACGTGCTTCTGGAACGGCAAGCGCCTCAACATCATCGATACGCCGGGCCACGTCGACTTTACCATCGAGGTGGAGCGCTCCCTGCGCGTGCTTGATGGCGCCGTATGTGTGCTTGACGGCAACCAGGGCGTCGAGCCGCAGACGGAGACGGTCTGGCGTCAGGGCGACAAGTACAGTGTTCCCCGCATCATCTTTGCCAACAAGATGGATAAGACGGGCGCCGACTTCTACCAGTGCATCGACGACATCAAGGTGAAGCTCGGCGCCAGGCCGGTGCCGCTGCAGCTGCCGATCGGCGCCGAGGCCAGCTTCAAGGGCGTCATCGATCTCCTCAGGATGAAGGCCCTGATCTGGGAAGGCGACGACAAGGGCGCCAAGTTCCGCGAGGAGGAGATCCCGGCCGATCTGGCCGACAAGGCCGCCGAGTATCGCGCCGCCATGATCGAGGCCGCCGTCGAGCTCGATGACGACGCGATGGGTGCCTATCTGGAGGGCAAGGAGCCCGACGTCGACACCCTGAAGCGCCTGATCCGCAAGGCGACCGTCACGCGCGCCTTCTACCCGATGATGTGCGGCTCGGCCTTCAAGAACAAGGGCGTGCAGCCGCTGCTCGACGCGGTCGTTGATTTCCTGCCCTCGCCAGCCGATCGCGAGACCTTTGAGGTCATCGACGTGAAGAGCGGCGAGCCCACGACGCGCAAGCCGCTCGATACCGAGCCGCTGGCCATGCTCGCCTTCAAGATCATGGACGATCCGCATGTCGGCTCGATCACCTTCTGCCGCGTCTACTGCGGCAAGGTCGAGAGCGGCATGGCGCTCGCCAACACCACCCGCGACAGGAAGGAGCGGGTCGGGCGCATGTATCTCATGCACGCCGACGATCGCGAGCAGATCAGCGAGGCGTTTGCCGGCGACATCATCGCGCTCGCCGGCCTCAAGGATACGCGCACCGGCGAGACGCTGTCCGATCCCAACAAGCCGGTTCTGCTCGAGAAGATGGAGTTTCCCAACCCCGTCATCGAGATGAAGATCGAGCCCAAGACCAAGGCCGACGTCGAGAAGATGGGCGTGGCGCTGTCGAAGCTGGCGGCTGAGGATCCCTCGTTCCGCGTCAGCACCGATCAGGAGAGCGGCGAGACCATCATCAAGGGCATGGGCGAGCTGCATCTGGAGATCAAGGTCGACATCCTGAAGCGCACCCACAAGGTGGAAGTGAATGTCGGCGCGCCGCAGGTGGCCTATCGCGAGACTTTGGCGCGCGCCACCGAGGTCGACTACACGCACAAGAAGCAGACCGGCGGCACCGGCCAGTTCGCGCGCGTGAAGTTCCGGCTGGAGCCCAACGAGCCCGGCGCCGGCAACGAGTTCGAGAGCGAGATCATCGGCGGCGTGGTGCCCAAGGAGTATATTCCGGGCGTCGAGAAGGGCGTGCAGTCGGTATGGGATTCCGGCGTGCTGATCGGCTTCCCGATGGTCGACATGAAGGTGACGCTGTACGACGGCGCCTATCACGAGGTGGACTCCTCGGCGATCGCGTTCGAGATCGCCGCGCGCCAGGCCATCCGCGAGGGTTGCGGCAAGGCCGGCGTCAAGCTGCTCGAGCCCATCATGGACGTGGAGGTGGTGACGCCCGGCGATTTCGTCGGCAGCGTGATCGGCGACATCAACAGCCGTCGCGGCCAGATCCGCAGCCAGGAGATGCGCGGCAACGCGACCGTGATCCGGGCCAACGTGCCGCTCGCCAATATGTTCGGTTACGTGAGCCAGCTCAGATCCATGAGCCAGGGTCGCGCCATGTACACGATGCAGTTCGCCCATTACGCCGAGGTGCCGCGCAACGT
Organism: Hyphomonadaceae bacterium; assembly: GCA_019747815.1. Lineage (GTDB taxonomy): Bacteria > Pseudomonadota > Alphaproteobacteria > Rhizobiales > Hyphomicrobiaceae > AWTP1-13. Next base: position 49,485 of record JAIEQJ010000021.1, on the reverse strand, counting down.
GGCCGACGAGGTCAAGGCGAAGTACGCATAGGCTGGGATTTCGGCGGGCGGGGGACGTCCGGCGATGTTGGAATGAGAAGACAGGAGAGCCGTCATGGCCAAGGCAAAGTTTGAGCGGACGAAGCCGCACTGCAACGTTGGCACGATCGGTCACGTTGACCACGGGAAGACGACGTTGACGGCAGCTTTGACGAAGGTTTCAGCGGACAAGGGCTGGACGACGACGGCGATCAGCTACGATCAGGTTGCGAAGGCGTCGGAGAGCCAGGGCCGTCGCGACCCGACGAAGATTCTGACGATTGCGACGAGCCATGTGGAGTACGCGACGGAGAAGCGTCACTACGCGCACGTGGACTGCCCTGGTCACGCGGACTACGTGAAGAACATGATCACGGGCGCGGCGCAGATGGACGGTGCGATCCTGGTTGTGTCTGCGGTTGACGGCCCGATGCCTCAGACGCGCGAGCACATCCTCCTGGCTCGCCAGGTCGGCGTTCCCTACATCGTCGTGTTCCTGAACAAGTGCGACGTTGTGGATGATCCTGAGCTTCTGGACCTTGTCGAGATGGAGGTCCGGGAGCTGTTGTCGAAGTACCAGTTCCCTGGGGACGACGTGCCTGTGATCCGCGGTGCTGCGATCAAGGCGCTGAACGGGGAGAAGGGCCCTCTGGCGGACGAGGCGATCCTGAAGCTGTTCGAGGCCCTGGATACGTACATCCCCCTGCCGGAGCGTCCGACGGACCTGCCGTTCCTGATGCCGATCGAGGACGTGTTCTCGATCTCGGGGCGTGGGACGGTTGTGACGGGCCGGATCGAGCGCGGCAAGGTGAAGGTGGGCGAGGAGGTCGAGATCGTCGGGCTGAAGGACACGCAGAAGTCCGTTGTGACGGGCGTTGAGATGTTCCGCAAGCTTCTGGATGCGGGCGAGGCTGGCGACAACGTTGGCTGCCTGCTCAGGGGCATCGACAAGGATGCGGTTGAGCGGGGCCAGGTTCTGTGCAAGCCGGGGTCGATCAAGCCGCACAAGAAGTTCAAGGCTGAGGCCTACATCCTGACGAAGGAGGAGGGTGGGCGGCACACGCCGTTCTTCACGAACTACCGTCCTCAGTTTTACTTCCGGACGACGGACGTGACGGGTGTGGTGTCTCTGCCTGAGGGGACGGAGATGGTGATGCCTGGCGACAACGTCGCGGTGACGGTCGAGCTGATCACGCCGATTGCGATGGAGGAGAAGCTTCGCTTCGCCATCCGCGAGGGCGGCCGCACCGTCGGCGCCGGCGTCGTCACAGCCATCATCGAGTAGGAGGAGTTCCGGGGCGTCCGGCCAGCCGGGCGCCCGGACCTTTCATGCGGGTAGAGCCAAGATGCAGAGCCAGAAAATAAGAATACGCCTCAGGGCTTTCGATCACCGGGTGCTCGATGCATCGACGCGCGAGATCGTCAACACCGCCAAGCGCACGGGCGCTGAGGTGCGCGGCCCGATCCCGCTTCCTACCCGCATCGAGCGCTTCACCGTCAACCGCTCGCCGCACATCGACAAGAAGAGCCGCGAGCAGTTCGAGATGCGCACGCACAAGCGTCTGCTCGATATCGTCGATCCGACGCCGCAGACCGTCGACGCCCTGATGAAGCTCGATATCGCGGCTGGCGTCGACGTGGATATCAAGCTGTAAGGAAGGAACGCGAGACAATGCGCTCCGGAGTGATTGCGCAGAAGGTGGGGATGACCCGCGTCTTCACGGAGGCCGGCGAGCATGTGCCGGTCACCGTGCTGAAGCTGGCCAATGTTCAGGTCCTCGCCCAGCGCACGGACGAGAAGAACGGCTATACCGCGCTGCAGCTCGGCGCCGGCACCCGCAAGGCGAGCACCGTCTCGCGCGCCGAGCGGCAGAATTTCGCCGTCGCCAAGGTGGAGCCCAAGCGCAAGGTTGCCGAGTTCCGGGTGAGCCCGGAGAACTTGATCGAGGTGGGCGCGGAAATCACCGCCGACCATTTCGTCAAGGGCCAGCACGTGGACGTCACCGGCACCAACCAGGGCAAGGGCTTCCAGGGTGCGATGAAGCGCTGGAACTTCGGTGGTTTGCGCGCCACGCACGGCGTCTCCGTCGTGCACCGCAGCCACGGCTCGACCGGCCAGCGCCAGGACCCCGGCAAGGTGTTCAAGGGCAAGAAGATGGCCGGCCACATGGGCAGCGTGCAGGTGACGACGCAGAACCTGGAGGTCGTGGAGACCGACAAGGACCGCGGCCTGATCCTGGTGCGCGGCGCCGTGCCGGGCAACAAGGGCAACTGGGTTCTGGTGCGCGACGCCGTCAAGCGCGCGCTGCCTGAGAATGCACCCAAGCCCGGATCGTTCCGCAAGGCCGGCGGCGATGCCGCCCCGAGCGCAACCAGCGCGGAGCAGGCGTCATGAAAGCCGCGGTCAAGACATTGGATGCCGGCAGCGCCGGCGAGGTGGAGCTCAACGATGCCATCTTCGGGCTCGAGCCGCGCACCGACCTCATTCATCGCATGGTGCGCTATCAGCTTCTGAAGCGCATGGCGGGCACGCACCACGTGCAGGACCGGTCGGAGATCACGACCACCGGCAAGAAGATGTACAAGCAGAAGGGCACCGGCGGCGCCCGGCACGGCGACAAGGGCGTGCCGCAGTTCCGCGGCGGCGGCAAGGCCTTCGGGCCCAAGCCGCGCAGCCATGCCATCGACCTTCCCAAGAAGGTGCGTGCGCTGGCGTTGCGCCATGCGCTCTCGGCCAAGGCCAAGGCCGGCGAGATCGTCGTGCTGGACCGGGCGGAAGCAGCCGACGGCAAGACCAAGGGTTTGCGGGAGTGCTTTGGGAAGCTTGAGCTGACCAACGCGCTGATCATCGACGGTGCCGAGATCGAGCCCGGCTTCGCCAGGGCGGCCCGCAATATTCCCAATATCGACGTGCTGCCTGTGCAGGGCATCAACGTCTACGACATCCTGCGCCGCAAGAGCCTGGTGCTGACCAAGGCGGCCGTGGAAGCGCTGGAGGCGCGCTTCAAATGAGCAAGAGAAAAGATCCCCACGACGTGATCCGCGCACCGGCGATCACCGAGAAGTCGACCCTGGTGTCGGAGCACAACCAGGTCGTGTTCAAGGTGGCGCGGGATGCGAGCAAGCCCGAGATCAAGGCGGCCGTCGAGAAGCTCTTCAATGTGAAGGTGAAGGCCGTCAACACGCAGGTCCGCAAGGGCAAGATGAAGGTGTTCAAGAATATCCGCGCCCGTCAGAGCGACAGCAAGCGCGCGATCGTGACCCTCGAGGAGGGCCACACCATCGACGTAACGACGGGGCTGTAGGAGAGACGCGGCCATGGCCCTGAAAACATTTCGTCCCACCACTCCCGGACTGCGCCAGCTCGTGCTGGTCGACCGCAGCCATCTGTGGAAGGGCGCGCCGATCAAGATGCTGACCGACGGCAAGACCAAGTCCGGCGGGCGCAACAACTACGGCCGCATCACTACGCGCCACATCGGCGGCGGGCACAAGCAGTCCTATCGGCGCATCGATTTCCGTCGCGCCAAGCACGACATGCCGGCCAAGGTCGAGCGGCTCGAGTACGATCCCAACCGCACGGCCTTCATTGCGCTGCTGAAGTACCAGGACGGCACGCTCTCCTATATCCTGGCACCCCAGCGGCTTGCCGTCGGCGACAGCGTGGTGGCGGGCGTCAAGGGCGACGTGAAGCCGGGCAACGCCATGCATCTGGCCTCCCTGCCGGTCGGCACCATCGTGCACAACATCGAGATCAAGGCCGGCGGCGGCGGCAAGATCGCGCGGTCCGCGGGCGCGTATGCGCAACTCGTCGGCCGCGATGCCGGCTGGGCGATCGTGCGTCTCAATTCCGGTGAGACGCGGCGGGTGCGGGCGGAGTGCATGGCGACCGTGGGTGCGGTATCCAACCCCGATCACTTGAACGAGTCGGTGGGCAAGGCCGGCCGCACGCGCTGGAAGGGCACGCGCCCGACCGTGCGTTCGATCGCCATGAACCCGATCGATCATCCCAACGGTGGCCGCACCAAGGGTGGCAAGCACTGGGCGACGCCTTGGGGCAAGTCGACCAAGGGCGCCAAGACCCGCAAGAACAAGGCGACGGACCAGTTCATCATCCGTCCCCGCAGCAAAGCCAAGTAGAGGCACGAGAAGCACATGGCACGCTCAGTCTGGAAGGGCCCCTTCGTCGACGGCTACCTTCTCAAGAAGGCCGAGAAGTCGCGCGCGTCCGGCCGCAACGAGATCATCAAGATCTGGAGCCGGCGCTCGACCATTCTGCCGCAGTTCGTGGGGCTCACGTTCGGCGTCTACAACGGGCAGAAGTTCGTGCCCGTCAACGTGAGCGAGGACATGATCGGCCACAAGTTCGGCGAGTTCTCGCCGACGCGGACATTCCATTCGCATAGCGGCGACAAGAGAGCGGTCAGAGCCAAACCGGCGGCGGCTTGAGGCGAGGCCGGGATGCAATTGAAGGCTGAATGATATGGGCAAGTCGAAGCGGGAGCGGGTGCTGGGTGAGACCGAGGCGCGGGCGGTGGCGAGAAACCTGAGGGTGTCGCCGCAGAAGCTCAACCTGGTCGCGCAGCTGATCCGCGGCAAGAAGGTGGACGTGGCGCTCGCCGATCTGGAGTTCTCCAGGAAGCGCATCGCGCAGGACGTGCGCAAGTGCGTGATGTCGGCCGTGGCCAACGCCGAGAACAACCATGGCCTCGACGTCAACGATCTGGTCGTGACGCAGGCCCACGTGGGCAAGAACCTCGTCATGCGGCGCTTCCACGCCCGTGGCCGTGGCCGCATGAGCCCCATCGAGAAGCCGTTTGCCCAGCTGACCGTGGTTGTGAAAGAGGTTGCGCAAGAGGCAAAGGAAGACGCGAGCGCCGGGAAATCCAAGCGCGGCGAGCGGGCGAAAGCGGAGGAGACCGCGTAATGGGTCACAAGGTCAATCCGGTCGGGCTTCGCGTCGGGATCAACCGGACGTGGGACAGCCGCTGGTTCGCGAGCCGCGGCGAGTACGGCAAGCTGCTGCACGAGGACATGGCCATCCGCGAGCACATCCTCAAGCAGCGCCGCGCGGGCGGCATCTCCAAGGTGGTGATCGAGCGTCCGCACAAGAAGTGCCGCGTGACGGTGCACACGGCGCGGCCGGGCGTGCTGATCGGCAAGAAGGGCGCGGACATCGAGAAGCTCAGGAGCGAGCTTGCCAAGCTCACCGCTTCCGAGGTCCACCTGAACATCCTGGAGGTGCGCAAGCCGGAGATCGACGCCACCCTGGTCGCCGAGACCATCGCCCAGCAGCTCGAGCGCCGCGTCGCCTTCCGCCGCGCGATGAAGCGCTCGGTGCAATCGGCGCTGCGGCTTGGCGCGCTCGGCATCCGCATCAATTGCTCGGGTCGGCTCGGCGGCGCGGAGATCGCGCGCATGGAGTGGTATCGCGAGGGCCGCGTGCCGCTGCACACCCTGCGTGCCGATATCGATTTCGGCTACGGCCTCGCCAGGACTGCCTACGGCATCATCGGCGTCAAGGTTTGGATCTTCAAAGGCGAGATCCTGGACCACGATCCGATGGCGGCCGAGAAGCGCGCCATCGAAGCCCAGGAAGGCGGTGGTGGACGGCGCCGTGGCGGTGGCGGCGGCGGTGGGGACCGTGAGAGCTGGGGTGGCGGTGAGCGCGCCTCCGAAGCGGCGAAGGCTTGAAGGTGACGCGACATGCTGCAGCCCACACGCACTAAATTCCGCAAGGCCCACAAGGGCCGCATCCATGGCAAGGCCAAGGGTGGGACGGAGCTCAACTTCGGCTCGTTCGGCCTCAAGGCCGTGGAGCCGGACCGGCTGACCGCGCGCCAGATCGAGGCGGCGCGGCGGGCGATATCGCGCGGCATGAAGCGTGCGGGCAGGGTTTGGATTCGCATCTTCCCCGATATCCCGGTGACCAAGAAGCCGGCCGAGGTGCGCATGGGCTCCGGCAAGGGTGCGCCCGAGCTGTGGGTGGCCCGCGTGAAGCCCGGCCGCATCATGTTCGAGCTGGATGGCGTCACGGAAGCAACCGCGCGCGAAGCCCTGACCTTGGGTGCCGCCAAGCTTCCGATCAAGACGCGCATCGTGAAGCGGCAGGCTTGAGATAGGTGGCGTCATGAAGACAGAAGAATTCAGGGCCATGACCCCGGATCAGCTGGATGAGCAGGTCGCGCGGCTGAAGAAGGAGCAGTTCAACCTGCGCTTTCAGCGGGCCACCGGGCAGCTCGAGAACACCTCGCGCGTGCGTGCGGTGCGTCGCGACATTGCGCGCATCAAGACAGTGCAGACACAACGGCGCAGCGGCGCGGGTAACGAGAAGGCTTGAGGTTAGAACATGCCGAAGCGCGTTTTGCAGGGTGTCGTGGTTTCCGACAAGAACGCCAAGACCGTGGTGGTGCAGGTGGAGCGCCGCTACACGCACCCCCTGCTGAAGAAGACGGTGCGCCGGTCGAAGAAGTTCCATGCCCACGATGAGGATTCCACCTTCAAGGTGGGTGACATCGTGCGCATCGAGGAGAGCAAGCCCATCTCGAAGAACAAGCGGTGGGTGGTGCTGAAGGACAGCAAGGTGTGAGCGCGGCCCTCTCGGGGCGAGAGGGCTGGAGCAATGAATGAAATGACTGCGGGACGAGGAACTGGCCGATGATTCAGATGGAGACCAACCTCGACGTGGCCGACAACTCCGGCGCGCGGCGCCTGCAGTGCATCAAGGTGCTGGGGGGCTCCAAGCGCAGGTACGCCACGGTCGGGGATACGATTGTCGTGACCGTCAAGGAAGCCATTCCGCGCGGCCGCGTGAAGAAGGGCGAGGTGATGAAGGCGGTGGTGGTGCGCACGGCCAAAGGTGTGCGCCGTCCCGACGGCTCGCTGATCCGCTTCGACCGCAACGCGGCGGTGCTGATCAATGCCCAGGGCGAGCCGATCGGCACGCGCATCTTCGGGCCGGTGACCCGCGAACTGAGAGCCCGCAACCACATGAAGATCGTCAGTCTCGCCCCGGAGGTCCTGTAATGGAACGGATCAGGAAAGGGGATCGCGTGGTCGTCCTCGCCGGCCGCGACAAGGGCAAGAAGGGTGAGGTGTTTCAGGTCATGCCCAAAGAGGGCAGGGCGCTGGTGCGCGGGGTGAATACCGTGCGCCGACATCAGCGCCAGACGGCGCAGCAGGAGGGCGGGATCATCTCCAAAGAGGCGCCGATCCATCTCTCCAACCTGGCGCTGGAGGATCCCAAGGACGGCAAGCCGACGCGCGTCGGCTTCAAGCTTCTCGAAGACGGACGCAAGGTGCGTGTCGCCAAGCGGTCCGGCGAGCAGATTCCGGAGAATAGATAGCCATGGCTGCAGACGACAAGCCGGCCAAGTCTTCCAAGCCGGACAAAGCGGCAGCGGCCGACAAGCCGGCCAAGGTCGCCAAGCCTGAGCAGGGCGCCAAGGCGGCCGCCGGCCAGGACAAGGCTGCCAAGGGGGCGCCCGGCAAGGGCAAGCCTCGTGACGGCAAAGGTGCGCCCAAGGGCGAGAAGGCTGCGGCACCGCCGGCGCCGCGGCCGAAGGACTACCGGCCGCGCATGAAGGCGCTCTATGAGAAGGTCGTGCGCGACGCGCTGAAGAAGGAATTCAACTACCAGAACGCGATGCAGATCCCGCGCATCGAGAAGATCGTGCTCAACATGGGCGTGGGCGAGGCCGTCAACGATCGCAAGAAGGTGGATTCGGCGGCCAAGGACCTGAGTCTGATCGCCGGCCAGCGCGCCGTCGTCACGCGCGCCCGCAAGTCGATCGCCACCTACAAGGTGCGCGACGACATGCCGATCGGCGCCAAGGTGACCTTGCGCGGCGACCGCATGTACGAGTTCGTCGATCGCCTGGTGACGATTGCCCTCCCGCGCGTGAAGGACTTCCGCGGGCTGAACCCCAAGAGCTTCGACGGCCGCGGCAATTTCGCGATGGGGCTGAGGGAGCACATCGTGTTTCCCGAGATCGACTATGACCAGGTCGACGAGATCTGGGGCATGGACGTGATCGTGTGCACCACGGCCAAATCTGATGACGAGGCGCGCGCGCTGCTGCGCGGCTTCAATTTCCCGTTTCGCCAAGCTTAAGCGCGGCGTCTGGAGGACTGCATGGCTAAGAAGAGCTCGGTCAACAAGAACAACCACCGCAGGAAGCTGGTGGCGCAGTACGCGGCCAAGCGCAAGAAGCTCAAGGGCATCGCCAGCGATCTGACGAAGCCCAGCGAGGAGCGCTTTGCCGCGCGCCTCAAGCTCGCCCAGCTGCCGCGCAACTCGGCGCCGTCGCGCATCCGCAACCGCTGCGAGCTGACGGGCCGCGCGCGCGGCTACTACCGCAAGCTGAAGCTGTGCCGCAACATGCTGCGCGAGCTGGCGAGCCAGGGCATGATCCCCGGCATGACCAAGTCGAGCTGGTAAGGAGGCTGGCCAATGAACGACCCGCTCGGCGATTTGCTGACCCGCATCCGCAACGCGCAGATGCGCCGGCGCCCGAAGGTGACCTCGCCCGCCTCCAACCTGCGCGTGCGCGTGCTCGACGTGCTGGCGTCTGAAGGCTACATTCGCGGCTACACGCGTGTGGAGCACAAGGGCGCCCCGCCCGAGCTCGAGATCGAGCTGAAGTATTCCAACGGCCAGCCGGCCATCCGCGAGATCAAGCGCGTGTCCAAGCCCGGACGCCGCGTCTACTCGGCGGTGCGCGATCTGACGACGGTCGCCAACGGCCTGGGCGTGGCCATTCTCTCGACGCCCAAGGGCGTTATGTCGGATTCCCGCGCACGTGAAGAGAACGTGGGCGGCGAGATCCTGTGCAACGTGTTCTAAGCACCGGTTGGTGCGAGGCGAAGGACTGAGCGATGTCGCGGATTGGAAAGAAGCCGGTAGCGATCCCGTCGGGTGTGACGGCGGCCGTGTCCGGCCAGAAGGTGACGGTGAAGGGCCCGAAGGGCGAGCTGTCCTTCACGTGTCCGGAGCAGACCAAGGTTGCCAAGACGGAGAGCGGCATCGAGGTGGGCCTGGTCGAGGACACCCAGACGGCCCGCGCCATGTGGGGCATGACGCGCACCCAGATCGTCAACCTGATTGAGGGCGTCACCAAGGGCTATTCGCAGACGCTGGAAATTCACGGCGTCGGCTTTCGCGCGGCCATGAAGGGCAAGGACGTGCTGCAGTTGCAGGTTGGCTTCAGCCACGATGTGCTGCACAAGGTTCCGGCCGGCGTGGACGTGAAGGTGGGCGGCGCCAAGCAGGAGCTTGTCACGGTCTCGGGCATCGACAAGCAGAAGGTCGGGCAGCTCGCCGCCGAGATTCGCGCCTCGCGCCCCCCCGAGCCCTATCAGGGCAAGGGTGTGCGCTATCAGGGCGAATACATCCATCGCAAAGAAGGCAAGAAGAAGTGAGGCCTGCGCCATGCTGCGCAAAATGAACCAGTTCGATCGCCGCAAGCGGCGCGTGCGCCGTGAGCTTGCTGGCAACTCCAGCGGGCGGCCGCGGTTGTCCGTGCACCGCTCGTCCAAGCACATCTATGCGCAGGTCATCGACGACGTGCACGGCCACACCGTGGCGGCCGCCTCGAGCCTGGAGAAGGATCTCAAGGGCAAGCTCAAGACCGGCGCCGACAAGGCGGCCGCCGCCGCGGTCGGCAAGCTGCTCGCCGAGCGTGCGACGAAGGCGGGCGTGAAGGTCGTGGTGTTCGACCGGGGCGGCTTCAAGTATCACGGCCGCATCAAGGCGCTGGCCGACGGGGCGCGCGAAGGCGGCCTGAGCTTCTAGAACGAAAGGCATCGACGTGGCTCGTCCTCAAAGAGATAGGAACCGCGATCGCGAGGAGCGCGACAGCGAGTTCAAAGACAAGCTGGTGCACATCAATCGCGTCGCCAAGGTGGTGAAGGGCGGCAAGCGCTTCGGCTTCGCCGCGCTGGTGATCGTCGGCGACCAGAAGGGCCGGGTCGGCTTCGGCCACGGCAAGGCGCGCGAGGTGCCCGAGGCGATCCGCAAGGCGACAGAGGAGGCCCGGCGCAGCCTGGTGCGCGTGCCGCTGCGCGAGGGACGCACGCTGCACCACGATTCGGAAGGCAAGCACGGGGCCGGCAGGGTGGTCCTGCGCTCGGCGCCTCCCGGCACCGGCGTCATCGCCGGCGGTCCGACGCGCGCGGTATGCGAGATGCTCGGCGTGCAGGACGTGGTCGCCAAGTCGCTGGGCAGCACCAACCCCTATAACATGGTCCGCGCCACGTTCGCGGCCCTGAAGGCGCAGGAGAACCCGCGCGCGGTGGCCGCGCGGCGCGGCAAGAAGGTGAGCGAGATCGTGGCGCGGCGCCGTGACGGTGCCGCCGCCGATCCGGATGCCGCCGCCGAGACAGCGTGAGTGTGAACGCCATGGCAGACAGACGCGAAAAGACGCCCGGCCGCAAGCCGGCCGCAGGCAAGACGGTGACGGTGGAGCAGATCGCAAGCCCCAACCGGCGCCCCGCGGCTCAGGAGCAGACGCTGGTTGGGCTCGGGCTCAACAAGCTGCACCGCAAGCGCACGCTGGAGGATACGCCGGCCGTGCGCGGCATGATCAACAAGGTCAAGCATCTCGTCCGCGTGGTTGACGAGAAGGCTTGAGGCACCAGGAGCATTCGCCGATGCGGCTCAACGAGCTCAAAGACAATGCAGGATCGCGCAAGCTGCGCGTGCGCATCGGCCGCGGCATCGGCTCAGGCATGGGCAAGATGGGCGGCCGTGGCGGCAAGGGCCAGACGGCGCGCTCCGGCGTGCGTCTGGGCGGCTTCGAGGGCGGCCAGATGCCGCTGCATCGGCGCCTTCCCAAGCGCGGCTTCAACAAGCGCGATCGCAAGGTGTGGAACGAGATCAACGTCGGCCGTCTGCAGGAAGCCGTGGATGCGGGCAGCCTGGACGCCGGCAAGCCGGTGGACGTGGCGGCGCTGGTGGCGGCCGGGTTGGTCCGGCGGCCGCTGGATGGCGTCAGGCTGCTGGGCGAGGGCGAGTTGAAAGCCGGGCTCAAGCTGACCGTCAATCACGCCACGGCCTCGGCCAAGGCGGCCGTGGAGAAGGCGGGCGGCTCGGTGACGCTGATCGAGAAGAAGGTGCTCGCGGCGGATGAGGCCAAGCGCAAGAAATCGGCCGCCAAGAAGGCCGCTGCGGGCAAGCCGAAGGCGGCGGCGAGCGAGGAATGAGGGCTGAGGCCCGTTACCGTGTCCGGACGCTAAATCCGGGCTGTGAATCGGGAGTTGCGGCCCGCGGGGCAGAGCTTGCGGGCCTGCTCCTGGCGCCCCATGTTGGGGTGAGCCGCAGGGCTGGGAGGGCGTGGTAGCACGCGCTTGGGCCAGGGAGAGCTGTGATGGTTTCGGCCGCCGAGCAACTTGCCGCCAATCTGAATTTCGGGGCCTTCGCCAAGGCGGAGGAATTGAAGAAGCGCATCTGGTTCACGCTGGCGGCGCTCCTGGTCTACCGGCTCGGCACCTATATCCCCATCCCCGGCATCAATCCGATCGCCTTCGCGGAGGCCTTCAAGTCCCAGTCCTCGGGCATTCTGGGCATGATCAACATGTTCGCCGGCGGCGCCATCGAGCGCATGGCGATCTTTGCGCTCAACATCATGCCCTACATCTCTGCGTCCATCATCATGCAGCTGATGCAGAGCGTGGTCCCCACCCTGGAAGCCCTGAAGAAGGAAGGCGAGCAGGGGCGCAAGCAGCTCAACCAGTACACGCGCTATCTCACCGTGGTGCTGGCGGCCTTCCAGGCGTTCGGCATCGCCTACGGGCTCGAGGGGCAGCGCAGCGCCTCGGGTCCGGTGGTGCTGGATCCGGGCATGTTCTTCCGCCTCACGACCGTGGCGACGCTGGTCGGCGGCACCATGTTCCTGATGTGGCTCGGTGAGCAGATCACCGCGCGCGGGGTCGGCAACGGCACGTCGCTCATCATCATGGCCGGCATCGTCGCCGGCCTGCCGAGTGCCATCGTCGGCCTGCTGGAGCTGTCGCGGCAGGGGGTGATCTCCTGGCCGCTGCTGATTGCCCTCTTGGTGCTGATGCTGGCCGTTGTCGCCGCGATCGTCTTCATCGAGCGCGCGCAGCGACGCCTCCTGGTCCAGTATCCCAAGCGGCAGATGGGCAACCGCATGTTCCAGGGCGATGCCTCGCACCTGCCGCTGAAGCTCAACGCGTCGGGCGTGATCCCGCCGATCTTCGCCTCCTCGCTGCTGCTGTTGCCGATCACGGTGGCGGGCTTCTCGCAGAGCGGGCCGGAGTGGCTGAGTGCCATCGTGGCGGCGCTCGGCCGCGGGCAGCCGCTGTATCTCATAACCTACGTCGTGCTGATCATCTTCTTCGCCTTCTTCTACACCTCGATCGTGCTCAATCCGCAGGAGACGGCGGACAACTTGCGCAAGTACGGCGGCTTCCTGCCGGGGATCAGGCCGGGCGCCAAGACCGCCGAGTACATCGACTACGTGCTGACGCGGATCACCGTCGTCGGGGCGATCTATCTTTCGGCCGTGTGCGTGCTGCCGGAAATGCTGATCTCCTATGCTGCCGTGCCTTTCTACTTCGGCGGCACGTCGCTGCTGATCGCGGTCAGCGTCACCATGGACACGGTGGCCCAGATCCAAAGCCACCTGCTCGCGCACCAGTATGAAGGCCTCATCAAGAAGGCCAAGCTCAGGGGCGCGACGAGGCGGATATGAATCTGATTTTGCTGGGGCCGCCGGGGGCCGGCAAGGGAACCCAGGCCAAGGAGCTGGCTGCGCGGCGCAGCCTGGTTCAGCTCTCGACCGGGGAAATGCTGCGCGCGGCCGTGCAGGCCGGCAGCGAGGTGGGCCGCCGCGCCAAGGCGATCATGGACGCCGGCGATCTGGTGCCCGACGAGGTGGTCATCAAGATCATTTCCGACCGGGTCGACCAGCCGGACTGCAAGAACGGCGTGATTCTCGACGGGTTCCCGCGCACGCTCCAGCAGGCCGCCGCCCTGGACAAGATGTTCAAGGACAAGAAGCGCAAGCTCGATGCGGTCGTGGAGCTCAAGGTCGACGACAGCAAGCTCGTCGAGCGCATCGTCGGCCGGTTCACCTGCACCACCTGCGGCGAGGGCTATCATGACCGCTTCAAGCGGCCGAAGGTCAGAGGGGTGTGCGACGTTTGCGGGGGGACGGAGTTCAGCCGGCGTCCGGACGACAATGCCGAGACCGTGAACAGGCGCCTGATGGTGTATTACCGGGAGACCTCGCCCCTGACGGGCTACTACTTCTGCAAGGGCAACCTCAAGTCGGTCGACGGCATGGGCGCCATCGAGGAGGTCGGGAAAGCCATAGATCGCGTTCTCGATGGCCTCAAATAGCGGATGCCAAAGGTCATTTTGTCCAGTTGACGCACCTTAACATGTTGGCTAAAAAGCCTCACTTTCGATCTGAAAAGGCCACGATCGGGCCTGGCGCACGGGACGCCGGGACCGGTCGGCGTGCGCATTTGGGTTTGGCGCGGGGTTGCTGCGGCGAGCGGCCTTGGTGCAAGCGCGACAGCGCCGTAGCTGGGAGATAGACGTGGCTCGTATCGCAGGTGTCAATATTCCGACGCAGAAGCGCGTGGTCATCGCGCTGCAGTACATCCATGGCATTGGGCCGAAGTTCGCGCAGGACATCTGCACCAAGGTTGGCATTCCCGACAAGCGGCGGGTGCACGAGCTGACCGACGCCGAGGTGCTGCAGATCCGCGAGGCCATCGATCGCGATTTCGTGGTCGAGGGCGACCTGCGCCGCGAAGTGGCCATGAACATCAAGCGGCTGATGGACCTGGGCTGCTACCGCGGCCTGCGCCACCGCCGCTCGCTGCCCGTCCGCGGCCAGCGCACCCACACCAATGCGCGCACGCGCAAGGGCAAAGCCAAGCCCATCGCCGGCAAGAAGAAGACGAGCTAGCGACGAACGTACCGAAGTTTCACAGGCGGGCGCCAGTGTTCGAGCGCCCGCCCGCACACCGAGCCGACGACCCGATCCTGGAGCCTCTTCGCAATGGCCAAAGAACCCCAACAGCAGTCCCGCGCCAAACCGCGTCGGCGCGAGCGCAAGAACATCACGTCGGGCGTCGCCCATGTCAGCGCGTCGTTCAACAACACGATGATCACCATCACCGACGCGCAAGGCAACACCATCGCCTGGTCGTCGTCGGGCACGATGGGCTTCAAAGGCTCGCGCAAGTCGACGCCGTATGCGGCCCAGATGGCGGCGGAGGACGCCGGCAAGAAGGCGATGGAGCACGGCATGAAGGTGCTCGAAGTCGAGGTCATGGGCCCGGGTTCGGGACGCGAGTCGGCCCTGCGGGCGCTGCAGGCCATCGGTTTCCAGATCACCCAGATCCGCGACGTCACCTCAATTCCGCACAACGGCTGCAGACCGCGCAAGCGCCGCAGGGTTTGAGGCGGCGCCATCTCTGGACTGCTCTCGGCACGAGAGCGTGAAAAGGCCGGCAGTGGCCGGCACTTCAAACACAGCACGAGGCCTCACGTGGCAAACGTAATGCACAAGAACTGGCAGGACCTGATCAAGCCGAGCAAGCTCGCCGTGGAGCAGGGACGCCAGAAGGACAAGATCGCAACCATCGTCGCCGAGCCGCTGGAGCGGGGCTTCGGCATGACGCTCGGCAATGCGCTGCGGCGCGTGCTGCTGTCCTCGCTGCAGGGGGCAGCGATCACGACCGTGCATATCGACGGCGTGCTGCACGAGTTCTCCTCGATCCCGGGCGTGCGCGAGGACGTGACCAACATGATCCTCAACATCAAGGAGATTGCGCTCAGGGTGCACTCCGACGGCGTCAAGCGCATGGTGTTGAAGAAGGAAGGGCCGGGGCAGGTCAAGGCCTCCGACATCGAGGCGAGCTCGGAGGTGGAGATCCTCAATCCCGACCACGTGATTTGCACGCTCGACCAGGGCGCCGCCGTGCGCATGGAGTTCACGGCCGCGATCGGCAAGGGCTACGTGCCGGCCGAGCGCAACCGCCCCGAGGATGCGCCGATCGGCCTGATCCCGGTGGACAGCCTGTACAGTCCCGTCAAGAAGGTGTCCTACAAGGTCGAGAACACGCGCGAAGGCCAGATTCTCGATTACGACAAGCTGACCATGACGGTGGAGACCGACGGCTCGGTGACGGCCGAGGACGCGGTCGCGCTGGCAGCCCGCATCCTGCAGGACCAGCTCGCCGTGTTCATCAACTTCGAGGAGCCGACCAAGGCCGTCGAGCCGGAGGCGCGCCCCGAGCTGGCCTTCAACGCCGCGCTCCTCAAGAAGGTCGACGAGCTCGAGCTGTCGGTGCGCTCCGCCAACTGCTTGAAGAACGACAACATCGTCTACATCGGCGACCTGATCCAGAAGACGGAAGCGGAGATGCTGCGCACGCCGAACTTCGGGCGCAAGTCGCTGAACGAGATCAAGGAGGTGCTGGCGAGCATGGGGCTGCATCTCGGCATGGAAGTGCCGAACTGGCCGCCCGAGAACATCGAGGACCTCGCCAAGCGCTTCGAGGACCAGTATTGATGCTGTCCCTTCCCCGTACGGACGGGGGGTGGGAGCCAACAACGCGAGGCCGCAGAACCTCGTCGCAGACAATGCAAAGGAACTGACATGCAACATCGCAGATTGGGGCGGCGCTTCAGCCGCGATCCCGGCCACCGGCAGGCCATGTTCTCCAACATGGCCGCGTCCTTGATCCGCCACGAGCAGATCGTCACCACGCTCGCCAAGGCCAAGGATCTCAAGCGCGTGATGGACAAGTACATCACGCTCGCCAAGCGGGGCGATCTGAACTCGCGCCGCCTTGCCGCCTCGCGCATGCGCGACGAGGCCATGGTCAAGAAGCTCTTCGACACGCTGGCCCCGCGCTACAAGGACCGCAACGGCGGCTATACGCGCGTTCTCAAGGCCGGCTATCGCTACGGCGATTCCGCGCCCGTCGCCGTCATCGAGCTCGTCGACCGCGACGAGACGGTGAAGGGCGTCGAGGACAAAGCGCGCTCGGAGGCGATGAAGGAGCAGGCGGGCGCCTGAGGCGCGCCGCCGCGCGCCCCGAGCGGGCGCTGGCGAGAGGCGGCATCGCCGCCGGCGAAGCTTCCAAGCCGCCAAGCTTCTAAGCCGATGGGCCCTATTCTATAATCGCTCCGGTTTTGAAAAAGAATCCGGAGCACAGATCATTGGCAATAGAAGCATCGCTCGGCCGCTGCCGGCTTGTCGCGGCGGCCCTGACGGCCTTGATACTGACCGCAGCCTCCGCAACGGCGCAGCGTGTCGGGCCGCCGCCCTCGCGTGAGGCGGCGCAGTATTCCTTCGCACCGATCGTCAAGCAGGCGGCGCCCGCCGTCGTCAACGTCTACGTGCGCGGCCGCGTGCAGGCGATCTCGCCCTGGGAGGAGGAGTTCCGGCGCTTCTTCGGCGAGCGCTTCGGGGCCCCGCAGGAGCGGCTGCTGAGCTCGCTCGGCTCGGGGGTCATCGTCAGCCGCGAGGGCCTCATCGTCACCAACGCGCACGTGATCAAGGTGGGCGCCGCGGCCGAGATCCGGATCGTGCTCGCGGATCGGCGCGAGTTCGACGCCAAGGTGCTGCTGGCCGACGAGAAGTCCGATATCGCGGTGCTGCGCATCGCGGGCGGCGACGGACGCTTTCCGTTTCTCAGTTTCGCCGATTCCGACGCTGCCGAGGTGGGCGACATGGTGCTGGCGATCGGCAATCCGTTCGGCGTGGGCCAGACGGTGACGAGCGGGATCGTCTCGGCCGTGGGGCGGACCCAGGTGGCGCGGTCGGATGCACAGGTTTTCATCCAGACGGATGCGGCCATCAATCCGGGCAATTCCGGCGGCGCGCTGGTCGACATGAGCGGCCGCATCGTCGGCATCAATACGGCGATCTATTCCAGCTCCGGCGGCTCGCACGGGATCGGCTTTGCCATTCCCTCCAATCTCGTCAAGCTCATCGTCGACAACGCCGTGGCGGGGCGGAAGCTCGAGCGGCCCTGGCTCGGCGCCAAGCTGGCCTCCGTCACGCGCGAGCTGGCAGACAGCCTGAAGCTCGGGCGCGTGGCCGGCGCGCTGGTTGCCCGGGTCAACGACAAGGGCCCGGCGGCGGAGGCCGGCCTGCAGGTGGGCGACGTCATCGTCGGCGTGGACGGGCATGAGGTGGACGATGAGCGCGCGGTCACCTACCGCCTGACGACGCGCGGCATCGGCAACCGCGCCCGCCTTGAGGTGGTGCGCGATGGCCGCCGCACGAGCCTGGACGTGGCGCTGCGGGCGGCGCCGCAGGCCGGCAAGAACGATGTTCGGGACCTGGTGGGCCGCAATCCCTTCGACGGCGCACGCGTGGCCAACGTCAGCTCCGGCGTCGCCGATGACCTGGGCTTGACGGATGGTGAGGGCGTCGTGGTGCTGTCCATTCGGTCGGGCTCCACGGCGGCGCGGCTCGGGTTGCAGCCCGGCGATCTCATCGTTCAGGTCGGCCGCGCCAGGATCGGCTCGGTGGTGGAGCTCGAAGCGCAGTTGCAGGAACGCCAGCGGTTGTGGCAGCTCGTGCTCAAGCGCGGCGAGCAGCTCCTGCACATTCAGGTGTCGGGATAGTCCCAAGCGGCAGGCGTCTCCCCGAGACTGCAGACCGCACGGCGTTGAGACCTGTGCGTAGCGGGGAGCTGCGTTAGCCTCGGCGCGGCCGGCAGGCTATGATCGGCCCATGACAAATTTGTTTCAAGCTGCGGGGCTGGAGAAGGAGGCGCCGCGGCCGCTGGCCGACCGGCTGCGGCCCGGCAAGCTCGCCGAGGTCGTGGGCCAGGACCATCTTGTCGGCGCGGAAGGCACGCTGGCACGCATGCTGCGCAGCGGCCGGCTGCAGAGCATGGTGCTGTGGGGCCCGCCGGGCTCCGGCAAGACCACGGTGGCGCGCCTGCTGGCGGACGAGACCCATCTCGTCTTCGAGCAGCTCTCGGCCATCTTCTCGGGCGTGCAGGACCTCAGGAAGGCGTTCGACCGCGCCAAGGGCCGGCGTGAGACGGGCAAGGGCACGCTGCTGTTCATCGACGAGATCCATCGCTTCAATCGCGCGCAGCAGGACGGCTTCCTGCCGCACATGGAGGACGGAACCATCACGCTGGTGGGCGCCACCACGGAGAACCCCTCCTTCGAGCTCAACGGCGCCTTGCTGTCGCGGGCGCTGGTGCTGGTGTTCCACCGCCTCGATGATGCGGCCCTGGAGACGCTGCTCAAGCGCGCGGAGACCGAGGAAGGCCGGCCGCTGCCCCTCGAGGCGCCGGCACGCGACATGCTCAAGGCCATGGCCGACGGGGATGGCCGCACCATCCTCAACATGGCCGAGGAGGTGTTCGACGCCGTGCCGACGGGGGCGCGCCGCATCGATCGCGCGGGCCTGACCCAGCTCGTGCAGCGCCGCGCGCCGCTCTACGACAAGTCGCGCGATGGCCACTACAACCTGATCAGCGCCCTGCACAAGTCGGTGCGGGGCTCCGATCCTGACGCGTCGCTCTACTGGCTGGCGCGCATGCTCGATGGCGGGGAGGACAGGCTCTACATCGCGCGGCGCCTGGTGCGCATGGCGATCGAGGATATCGGCCTGGCCGACCCGCAGGCGGTGGTGCAGGCGCTCGCGGCCAAGGATGCCTACGACTTCCTCGGCAGCCCGGAAGGCGAGCTGGCGCTGGCGCAGACGGTGGTCTATCTGGCGACCGCCCCCAAATCCAACGCCGCCTACGCCGCCTTCGGTGCGGCCATGCGGGCCGCCAAGGAGCACGGCAGCCTCGCTCCGCCCAAGCACATCCTCAACGCGCCGACCAAGCTCATGCAGCAGGAGGGCTACGGCGCGGGCTACGACTATGACCACAGCGCGCCGGAGGCCTTCTCGGGCCAGACCTACTTCCCCGACGGCATGGCGCGCCAGCAGTTCTACGCCCCCGACGGCCGCGGCTTCGAGGCCGAGATCAAGAAGCGGCTGGAGTATTGGGAGAGGCTGCGGGCCCAACGCAACGAGTGATTGTGAGCCGTTGCGGCTCACGGAGCGGTGCTTGGCCGGGGCGTGGCGTCGTGATGTGATCCTCATGACAGCGCAAGTCCTCTCCGGTGCGAGGGGCGGTACCTCCATCAGCAACCTGCGGGGCTGGAGTCCATCCGGCTGAGATTGCATCGCGGGTGTCATCCCGGCCGGAGCGATGCGGAGAGCCGGGACCCAGAGGCCACAGGCGCGAGGCTGGTGCTCTGGACCCCTGGGTCCCGGATCGGCCTCCGGCCGTCCGGGATGACACCTGGGCCGAGCGCATCCACGATCGTCGGAACGACCTTGCGCCCGCGCGACGTTTGTCACACCCCAGAGCAGGGCGAGGCCCTTGTCATCCCTGCAATTCGCCGCCGGGACCCAGGGCCGCACGCTGCCCTTCGGGCCTACTTTGCCTTCACGAACGTCAGGAGCGCGCTGCTCAAGCTGGTGTCGGGGGTGTTGAGCGCATAGACCTCCGACATGTGGTTGTGCTTGGCAAGCGTGACGAGGCGCGGGCAACGGCCGGCCTTGCAGAGCGTGTCGTTGAACTGCTTGGCCTGAGCCTGGAAGAGATCAGGATCGAGCTCGGCATAGACGGCCATCAGCGGGAGCGGCGACTTGGCGAGACCCGGCAGGGGCGAACGCTCGGCGTATTTCGATCGATCCTCGCCGAAGTAGGCTCGTTCCGACCCGCCCGCCGGCATCGCGGCCAGGTCATAGAGCCCCGAGACCAGGATCGCGCCGGCGAGGCCGATGCCCTTGGGCCCGTGAAACTGGCCGTGCGCGACATAGCTTGCGACGTGCACGGCGCCGGCCGAATGACCCATGAGGAACACACGCGCCGGATCACCGCCGTGCGCGGCGATGTTCTCGTTCACCCAGCGCACCGCCGCCCCCAGGTCCTGGGCGCCGGCGGGCCACGGGTTCTGTGGCGCCAGGCGATAGGTGGCGTTGACGCCGACCATGCCGTTGCGGGCGGCGAACAGCATGACGTTGTCGTAGAAGGGGCTGCCGGGTCCCCGCCGGCTACCAGCCACGAACCCGCCGCCGTGCACATAGACGAGGACCGGCCGCGGCGCGCCTGCGGCCCCTTCGACCGTGAAGACGTCGAGGGCGTGACGCGCATCGGGGCCGTATTTGACGTCGCGCGTGACCTTGATGCCTTGGTAGGGCTCCTTTTCCTGCAGCGGCGCGTACAGCTTCGCGGTTTCGGTTGGATGGATCACCGCGCCCAGCTCGGCCAGCTTCCATTCGATCTCCGACGGCATCTCCTCGGCACGCGCCGGTGCGGAGGGTGCGATGAGACCAAGCACGAGTGCGAGGGTGAGGGGCGCAAGCGATAGGCGCTGATGCATGGCGTTTCCTGGTCGGTGTGGTCGTGCCACGAGCGTGGCGGACGGGCAGGTCGAATGGATCGCATTTGTACCGGGCATTTATACCGGGAATGGCGTGGATGTGCTAACCAGACGACCCTTGAGGGCTGCGGCAGCGACGTTTGGACCGGTTGCCGCCCCTCCCCCCGATGCGTGAAGAAAGGCGCTTCTTGGCGCGGTGCTGGCGGAATCTCATTGATGAGCGCTCCGGTTGAAACCATCGAGGTGAAGCGCGAGGAGGCGGGCCTGCGCCTCGATCGCTGGTTTGCCGTGCATTTTCCCGGCGTCACCTACGGCTATCTGCAGAAGCTGCTGCGATCGGGGCAGGTGCGTGTCGACAGCAAGCGCGTGCAGGCCAATGCCAGGCTCGCGGCCGGCCAGCAGGTGCGGGTGCCGGCAGTGGTTCGCCAGCCGCCCAAGCGCAGCCCGTCGGTGGCGCCGCCGCTCGGCCTGTCCAAGGGCGACCGCGATTTCATCGAGAGCCTGATCCTGTTCGAGGACGTGGCGGTGATGGTGCTCAACAAGCCCTTCGGCATCGCCGTGCAGGGCGGGACGGGCACCAAGCGCCACATCGACGGTCTGCTGGCGGGCATGGCGGACCGCTTCGGCGACCGGCCGCGGCTGGTGCACCGTCTCGACCGCGATACCACCGGCGTGCTGCTGATTGCCAAGCACCGTGATGCCGCGGCCAAGCTCGGGCGCATTTTCCAGACCCGCTCGGCGGCCAAGACCTACTGGGCGCTGGTGAAGGGCGTGCCGAGGCCGCCGCAGGGCAAGGTCGAGGCCGCGCTGGTCAAGGCGGCGGGGCCGGACGGTGATCGTGTGCGCAAGGCGCTGCCGGGCGAGCAGGACAAGGCGATGCACGCAACCACCCACTACGCGGTGATCGACCGGGTGGCGCACAAGGCCGCATGGGTGTCGCTGAAGCCCGTCACCGGGCGCCAGCATCAGCTCCGGGCGCACATGGCGCTGATCGGCCATCCCATCGTCGGCGACAACAAGTACGAGGGCGACAAGGTGCTGGCGGAGAGCGGCATCGAGCCGAAGCTGCACCTGCATGCGCGCCGGCTGGTGATCCCCCATCCCGCCGGAGACGGAAAAATCGACGTGACCGCGCCCCTGCCGCCGCACATGCGGACCACCTGGGAGCTGCTGGGCCTCGATCCCAACCGGTTCGATGCCGACCGCGCCTGAGCGCGTGTCGGCCGGACGTCGCTCCCGTTTTGCTGCCACACTCAAAGTCAATGTGGAACGCCCACGTCCCTTTGCGCCCGAATCAGTTTAAAAACAGCATTCAATAACGGGGCGTACGTACGTAGGGGCATGGCCGCCTGTCGAGCCGCCGGTTGCGGCCCTGTGCGCAGTCGGAGCCGGGTTGCGCGGCTGCTGAGCGATAGGTGCGGCCCAGCCCTTGCATCATCAAGTTCGGAGTCCAGGGAAGGGCCGGCGTCTTGCCCGCCGCTGTAGCTGTGCGCCGGCGGGCGAGGGCGGCGATGGGGCATGACGTGAAGCTCAAGGGCGATGCGCAGACATTGCGGCATCTGTTCGAAAACGAGGAGGCGCTGCGCGCCGGGCATGCGGTGCCGCATCGCATCCTGCTGATCGGGACGGGCGGGGGGATGTGCTGCATCCGCATCGCGGCCTATCTGACGGCCTGGCGCGATGCAGGCCTCGAGCGCGCCGTGGATCACGCGATCACCGTATCGGGCAGCGGCGGAGCGATCGGGGCTTATCTGTCGGGCTTTCCCCACCGCGCGGTGCGCATGTTCGAGCAACTGGCGGTTTCGGGGTTCGTGTCGGCCGATCCCTGGTACCGGCGCCGGTTGAGCCTTGCCCATCTGGCGGATGTGCTGCGGGGGATGCACAGCCCGATTGCCTTCGACCAGGATCTCATCCGCGCCCATCGCACGAGCTGGCATGTGGTGGTCACGCGCCTGTCGGGGGAAAGCTTCCTGCTGGATGCCAAGTGCGCCAAGCCCGATGCCGCGCAGGCTGTGCTGGCATCGAGCGCATTCCCGCATCTGACCCAGCCCATTCTGGTCGGCGTGGGCGAAACCGAGGAGCACCTGGTGGATGGCGCCTGCGGCATGCCGCTGCCGATCCTCGCCGGCGTGAAGCGCTTCCGCCCCGATACGCTGATCGTGCTGGCGAGCCGTCCCCATCCCAAGCATCTGCCGTGGCTGGAGCGCCGGCTGTGGCCATTGGTGGCCCGCGCCGCTCTGCGCCGGCTGCCGGTGGCCTTGCGCAAAAGCGCCGCGGCAATGAGCCGCGCGATGGCCGCCGAGGCCGATCGGCTGGAGCGCCTGAAGCGCATTCGCTGGTGCCGGGTGACCCCCAACGGCGCGGAGGTGCCCATCGAGCCGTGGACCACCGACATTTCCATGCTGCGACGGGCCGCCGACGAGGCGACGGCGTTCATGCGCCAGGCGCTGAGGGCGGCCAAGCCCGCACGCCAGATCTAGGCTCCTTGCGTCCTTGGTGGGCTACCAAGCCGCGGGCTCGCCCTCGTCCTGAGCCTCGTCGAAGGACGGGCTGCTGACACCAACGCCCGTGGTTCGACAAGCTCACCGCGGGGGTCGGCGAAGCCGTCCGCGAGGCAACCTCAACCGGAAAGACGTTAGAGGCTCTCGCAGGGTGCCGGGGCGATGCTATAAGCGCCCCATGAAGCTCGTCATTTTCGATTGCGACGGCACGCTGGTCGACAGCCAGCACGCGATCTGCGCGGCCATGGAATACGCCTTCGCGACGCTCAATCTGCCGGCGCCGAGCCGCGCCGACGTCCTGGGCGTGGTGGGGCTCTCCCTGCCGCAGACGTTTGCGGTGCTGGCGGCCGAGCATCCTCAAAGCGTGCAGGCGGCGCTGGCGGAGCACTATCGCTTCGATTTTCCGGGCAAGCGCGCGCAGCCCGCGCTCAATGACCCGCTCTACCCGGGTCTCGGCGAGGTGGTGGCGGCGCTGGCGCAGCGCCGCGACATTCTGCTCGGGATCGCCACCGGCAAGTCGCGGCGGGGCGTGGCGCGGCTCATCGATCGGGAGGGCTGGCAAAAGCATTTCATCACCATCCAGACGGCGGACGATCATCCCTCCAAGCCCGACCCTTCCATGATCCTGGGTGCCATGGCGGAAACCGGCGTCGCCCCCGGCTCGACCCTGATGGTGGGCGACACCACCTATGACATCGAGATGGCACGGCGTGCCGGCGTGGGGGCAATCGGCGTCGGCTGGGGCTATCACGCGCCTGCGCGCCTCGAGCGGGCCGGTGCCGATACGGTGGTGGCCGCGAGCGAGGCTCTGCTGGCGGCGATCGATGCACGGCTGGCCATGCCGGCGCCGGCGGCGACATGACAAAGGGTGCCGACGTGGCCAAGAGGGTCGACGGCCGGGGCCTGGCGGGGCGTCCGCGCTTCTACAAGGCGGTGACGGTCGCCCCGGCTTCCCCCTCCCGGGAGCGGGAAGCCGGCGCGTTCCGCCTGCTTCTCGACGGCAAGGGGGTGCGCACACCGGCCGGCAAGGCCATGCTGGTGCCCACGCAGGCGCTGGCGCAGGCGATCGCCGCCGAATGGGAGGCGCAGGCGGACCGGATCGATCCCGCGACCATGCCGCTGACGCGGCTCGCCAATTCCGCCATCGACGGCGTCATGGGGCGGGAGGCGGACGTGCGGGCCGACATCGTCAAGTATGCCGGCAGCGACCTCGTCTGCTACCGGGCCGAGAGCCCGCCCGAGCTGGTGCGTCTCCAGAGCCAGGCGTGGGACCCCGTGCTCGCGTGGGTGCAGGCGGCGCTGGGCGCCGATCTCCGTGTGGCCCAAGGCATCATGCCGGCGCCGCAGCCCGGCTCGGCAACCGCCCGCATTGCCGGCGCGGTGGAGGCGCGCCGCAGCGCCTTCGACCTGGCGGCCTTGCATGTCATGACCACCCTGACGGGCTCGGCCGTGCTCGCACTGGCCCACGCACACGGACGCCTGGGTGTCGAGGAGGCCTGGAGGGCGGCCCACGTCGATGAGGATTGGCAGATCAGCCAGTGGGGCGAGGACGCGGAGGCGAAGGCCCGCCGTGAGCGCCGCTGGCTGGATATGCAAGCCGCAGGCCGGCTGCTGGCGCTTGTGGCTTGAGGCCGTCATTCCCGGTTTTTCTGCGATCAGCGCATATCCGGGCTCCAGCAACTGCATCGCTCGGGGGCGCGTGCAACCCACTGGCCGGGTTGCGAACGCGGCGCTTTGACCCCTGTTTGCAACTGATTTTGCGTCGCAACACGCCCGTGCTATGCCGCTTTGGCACTGAAAACAAAGATCGGGGCGGCTGGCATGAAGGATGTCCTGGACGAATTGGAACGGCGCCGGGCTGAGGCGCGGCTCGGCGGCGGCCAGGCTCGCATCGACGCCCAGCACAGCCGCGGCAAGCTCACCGCGCGCGAGCGCATCGAGCTCCTGATGGACGACAGCTCCTTTGAGGAGTTCGACATGTATGTCGAGCACCGCTGCCACGACTTCGGCATGGAGAAGACCAAGATCCCGGGCGACGGCGTGGTCACGGGCTGGGGCACCATCAACGGCCGCGTGGTCTATGTCTTTGCCAAGGACTTCACCGTGTTCGGCGGCTCCCTGTCGGAGGCGCACGCCAAGAAGATCACCAAGATCCAGGACATGGCGCTGCAGAACCGCGCCCCCGTCATCGGCCTGTTCGATGCGGGCGGGGCGCGCATCCAGGAGGGCGTGGCCGCGCTCGGCGGCTATGGCGAGGTGTTCCTGCGCAACGTTTTGGCGTCGGGTGTCATCCCGCAGATCTCCGTCATCATGGGCCCGTGCGCCGGCGGCGATGTCTACTCGCCGGCCATGACCGATTTCATCTTCATGGTGAAGGACACGAGCTACATGTTCGTCACCGGGCCCGACGTGGTCAAAACCGTCACCAACGAGACCGTGACCGCCGAGGAGCTGGGTGGCGCCCGCGTGCACACCACCAAGTCCTCCATCGCCGACCGGGCCTATGAGAACGACGTCGAGACGCTCTTGCAGATGCGGCGGCTGATGGATTTCCTCCCCGCCAACAACAAGTCCGGCGTGCCCGTGCTGCCCACCAAGGACAGCCCCGACCGCGAGGAGGCCTCCCTCGACACGCTGATCCCCGACAACCCGAACAAGCCCTATGACATCAAGGAGCTGATCCTGAAGGTCGTGGACGAGGGCGATTTCTTCGAGCTTCAGGATCAGTTCGCCAAGAACATCGTCACCGGCTTTGCCCGCATGGAGGGCCGCAGCGTCGGCATCATCGCCAACCAGCCGATGGTGCTGGCGGGCGTGCTGGATTCGGACGCCTCGCGCAAAGCTGCGCGCTTCGTGCGCTTCTGCGACTGCTTCGAGATCCCGATCCTCACCTTCGTCGACGTGCCGGGCTTCCTGCCGGGCACGGCGCAGGAATACGGCGGCCTCATCAAGCACGGCGCCAAGCTCTTGTTTGCCTATTCGGAGGCGACGGTGCCGAAGGTGACGGTCATCACGCGCAAGGCCTACGGCGGCGCCTACGACGTCATGAGCTCCAAGCACATCCGCGGCGATGTCAACTATGCCTGGCCGTCGGCCGAGATCGCCGTGATGGGCCCCAAGGGCGCGGCCGAGATCCTCTACCGGGCCGAGCTCTCCGACCCCAAGAAGATCGCGGTCCGCATCAAGGAGTATCAGGACCGCTTCGCCAACCCGTTCATCGCCGCCGAGCGGGGCTACATCGACGAGGTGATCCTGCCGCGCTCGACCCGCCGCCGCATCTGCCGCGCCCTCAACATGCTGCGCAACAAGACGGTGGAGAACCCCTGGAAGAAGCACGACAACATCCCGCTTTGAGGTCTGGTCCCGAAGCTTCAACCTGGCATCCCGGAATTGCGCGGTGATCGCAATATCCGGGACTGTTACCAAAGCTTCAACCTGTCATCCCGGAATTGCGCGGTGAGCGCAATATCCGGGACCCAGGGCCACAAGGAAATCGCAATTTCTCGGGTTCTGGGTCCCGCCTATTCGCCTGCGCGAAGCCGGGATGACAGCCGCGCGTAACGGAGCTCCGCCCTTCGAGAGCCGCGCCGAGCCCCGAGTTAGCCGGATGGTAACCATGATCTCCTAGCCTCACCCCGGGGGAAGTTTGGGGCAGGACCGGTTATGAGCGTACTGAGTGCGGTGTCGATTGCCGAAATCAAGGCCCGCGGGAGTATCAAGGATGCCGACGTGCTGAAGCTGCGCCGCAGCTACGACGACGACGGTCGCATCACGGCCGAGGAAGCCGAGGCGATCTTTGCCCTCAACGCGGCCTGCCCGGTGCAGGATCCCGCCTGGGCGGACTGCTTCATCGAGACCATCACCGACTACATCGTCGAGCAGGCGAGGCCCGAAGGCTATCTGACGACCGACAACGCGGCCTGGCTGATCCAGCACATCGCCAGGAGCGGGCGCATCGAATCCAAGACCGAGCTGGAGCTTCTGGTCGGCGTGCTCGACCGGGCGCGCTGGGCGCCCCAAAGCCTGGTGTCGTTTGCCCTCGAGCAGGTCAGGGACGCGGTGATCGATGGCACGGGCCCGCTGCGCTCGGGCAAGCTCATCGAGCCCGGCGTGGTGGTGGAAAGCGATGTCGATCTGCTGCGCCGGATCATCTACGCCTACGGTGGCGACGACAACCTGGCGGTGACCCAGCCGGAGGCGGAGGTGCTGTTTGCGATCGACGAAGCCACCGCCGAGGCCGACAACCATCCCTCCTGGCGCGACCTGTTCGTGAAGGCGATTGCCAATTGCGCGATGGCGGCATCGGGCTATGTGGCGCCGTCGCGCGCAGAGGTGCTGGCCCGGGATTTCTGGCTCGACCGTCGCGGCGATCTCGCCCTCGACAGGGTGGCCGCCGGGATGGCGGCCGGCTTGCGGGGGGTGTTCAGCAGCTATCGCCCGCAATCCCTCGAAGAGCGGGCCATCGCCCGCCTGGCTTTGCAGAAGGTCGAAATCGTCACCAATGAGGCCGTCACCCCCGCCGAGGCGCACTGGCTGGGCCGGCGCATGGGTCGCAGCGGGTCGCTCACCCCCAACGAGCGGGCTCTGGTGAGATTTCTCAAGGCGGAAAACCCCTTGATTCACCCCAGCTTGCAGGCCCTGGTGGACAAGGTCGCCGCCGCGGCCTAGGAACCCCTATCGAGGGGTCGGCGCCACGCCTAGAGCTGCGATCGAAGCATGTCCAGGTTGGGCCTGGCCCCTTCCGGACAATGGGTCGCGCATGTTCAAGAAAATTCTGATTGCCAATCGCGGCGAGATCGCCTGCCGGATCATCAAGTCCGCGCGCAAGCTCGGCATCAAGACGGTCGCCGTCTATTCCGAGGCCGATCGGGACGCGCTGCATGTGGACTTGGCGGACGAGGCCGTTGCCATCGGCCCGCCGCCGGCTGCGCAATCCTATCTCGTCATCGACAACATCGTGGCGGCCTGCCGCAAGACCAAGGCCGAGGCCGTGCACCCGGGCTACGGCTTCCTGTCCGAGCGCGAGGCGTTCCCTATTGCGCTCGAGAAGGCCGGCATCGTTTTCATCGGCCCCAATCCGCGCGCCATCGCCGCCATGGGCGACAAGATCGAGAGCAAGAAGGCGGCGGCCAAGGCCAAGGTCTCGACCGTGCCCGGCTATCTGGGCGAGATCGCCGACGCCAAGCAGGCCGTCAAGATCGCGGCCGAGATCGGCTATCCCGTCATGATCAAGGCGTCCGCCGGCGGCGGCGGCAAGGGCATGCGCATCGCCTGGAACGCCCAGGAGGCGGAGGAAGGCTTCGCGCTGGCCCGTTCGGAGGCCAAGTCGAGCTTCGGCGACGACCGCGTGTTCGTCGAGAAGTTCATCGAGAACCCCCGGCACATCGAGATCCAGGTGCTGGGCGACAAGCACGGCAACGTCATCTATCTCGGCGAGCGCGAATGCTCCATCCAGCGCCGCAATCAGAAGGTGGTCGAGGAGGCGCCCTCCCCGCTCATCGATGCCAAGACGCGCAAGGCCATGGGCGAGCAGGCCGTCGCTCTCGCCAAGGCGGTCGGCTACGACAGCGCCGGCACCGTCGAGTTCGTGGCCGGTCAGGACCGCAGCTTCTTCTTCCTGGAGATGAACACGCGCCTGCAGGTCGAGCATCCGGTGACCGAGCTCGTCACCGGCATCGATCTCGTCGAGCAGATGATCCGGGTTGCCGCCGGCGAGAAGCTGAAGCTCAAGCAGTCGGAGGTGCAACTCAACGGCTGGGCGGTGGAAAGCCGGGTCTATGCCGAAGACCCCTACCGCAACTTTCTCCCCTCCATCGGCCGGCTCACCCGATACCGGCCGCCCCGCGAGGGGACCGCCGACGGGGGCACGGTCCGCAACGATACCGGCGTGTTCGAAGGCGCCGAGATATCCATGTACTACGATCCCATGATCGCCAAGCTCGTCACGCACGCGGCCACCCGCGCGGCGGCGATCGATCTGCAGGCGGACGCGCTGGATGCCTTCGTGATCGACGGGGTCGAGCACAACGTGCCGTTCCTGGCCGCGCTCATGCAGCATCCGCGCTGGCGCGAGGGGCGCCTCTCCACCGGCTTCATCGCCGAAGAGTTCAAGGGCGGCTTCAAGCCGCGCACGCCTGAGGGCGAGGAGCTCGACATCCTGGCGGCCGTGGCCGTCGCCATCGACCATCTGGCCAACGTACGCCGCCGCGAGATCACGGATCAGATGGCGGGTCCGCCCGTGCGGTTTGCCGACCGTCGCGTCGCCGACGTGGGAGGGGCGCGGGTGGCAGCGCGCGTGGAAGGCACGCTCGGATATCCCGCCAAGGTCACGCTGGTCGATGCCAAGGGCATCCGCCGCACCACGCTGGAGGTCGATGCCGACTGGTGGCCGGGCATCCCGGTATGGGAAGGCAGGGTCGGCAAGCGGCGCGTGGCGGTGCAGGTTCGGCCCATTCTCAACGGCTACGAGCTGTCCTACCGGGGGGTGCGCGCCAAGGCCTATGTCTACACCGAGCGCGAGGCGGCTCTGGCCGCGCTGATGCCGGAGAAGGTGGCGCCCGACACGTCCAAGCTGCTCCTGTGCCCCATGCCGGGCCTCGTCAAGGCGATCCACGTGGCGCAAGGGCAGGAGGTCAAGGCGGGCGAGGCCTTGTGCGTGGTGGAGGCCATGAAGATGGAGAACATCCTGCGGGCCGAGCGCGACGCCATGGTCAAGCTCATCAGGGCCAAGGCCGGGGACAGCCTGGCCGTCGATGCCGTCATCATGGAATTCGCCTGACGGCCGATTGGTTCTCCCCGCGCGCTCAGCCTCCATCCCGGAATTGCGCTGAACGCACAATATCCGGGACCCAGGGGCCGCTGCGCGTGCTGTCATCCCGGAATTCGCCGCAGGCGAATCTCCGGGACCCAGGGCCAAGAGTGACGTGTTGGCCTGCCGGCTCCCTCTTCTTGGGCACAGTGCGCGCCACGGCTTGCGCTTTCGGCCCTTTTCATCAAGTCTCGGGCCCCCGCACTCGAACCCGCAGGCACCGGAGCCATCATGCGCAGCTTCCACTTTCCCGGGCGCTCGCCCGTTCATGGGCGCCGGGCCATGTGTGCGACCTCGCACCCGACGGCCAGCCTGACCGCGATCGAGACCCTGCGCGCGGGCGGCAACGCCGTCGACGCCGCGATTGCCGCGGCCGCGGTGCTGGCGGTGGTGGAATGCCCGATGACCGGGATCGGGGGAGACTGCTTTGCCATCCTGATGAAGCCCGGCCAGAAGATGCCGATCGCGCTCAGCGCCGCGGGGCGGGCGCCGGCGGCGTCGACGGCCAAGTGGTATGCCGGCAAGGGCATCACGCGCATCGAGACGACAGGGCCCCACGCCGTCACCGTGCCGGGGGCCATCGACGGCTGGGTCCGGCTGCTTGAGGATCACGGCAGCATGCCGCTGGAGCGATTGCTGGCGCCAGCCATTGCCCTGGCCGAGGGCGGCTTCGTGGTGGCGCCGCGCGTGGCGGCCGACTGGGCCCATGGCGCGCGCAAGTTCACCACCGCCGGTGCCCGGCGCAACCTGCTCAAGGACGGCAAGGTGCCGAAGGCCGGCGAGGTCATGCGGTTTCCCGCGCTCGCCAAGACGCTGCAACGCATCGCCCGGGACGGGCGCGATGGTTTCTACCGGGGTGAGGTCGCCAGCGACATGGTGGCGGAGCTGAACGCCTTGGGGGGGCTGCATACGCTTGAGGATTTTGCGGCGCAAACCTCGAGCTACGTCAGCCCGATCGCGCTCGGCTATCGCGGCGTCGATCTCCACGAGCTGCCGCCGAGCAACCAGGGCATCGTGGCCCTGATCATGCTGAAGATGCTGGCGCGGCTCGGCCCGGCGAGTTCCGGCCCGCAATCGGTCGAGCACTATCATTTGCTGCTGGAGGTGGCGCGGCTGGCGTTTGCCGTGCGCGACACCTTCGTTGCCGATCCGGACATGGCCGACGTGCCCGTCGAGCACATGCTCGACGATGCCGTGATCGGCGAGCTTGCCGGACGCATCGACCGCAGGCAGCGCCGGCCGGACCTCGGTCCCATCCCGCGGCCCGCAGGCTCCGACACGGTTTGCTTCTCCGTCGTCGACGAGGCGGGCATGGCGGTCTCGTTCATCAACTCGCTCTACGGCGACTTCGGCACCGGCCTCGTCACGACCAAGACCGGCGTCAACTTCCACAACCGCGGCGAGGGCTTCGTGCTCGATCCCGAGCATCCCAACTGCATCGCCCCGCGCAAGCGCCCGATGCATACGCTGGTGCCGGCCATGGTGCTCGAGGATGGCAAACCGCTGATGGCGTTCGGCGTGATGGGGGCGCACTTCCAGCCCATGGGCCACATCTACGTCATGACCAACATGTTCGACTTTGGCATGGACCCGCAAACGGCGCTGGACGCGCCCCGCATGTTCTTCGACGGGGATGCGATCCTGGCCGAGGACGGCGTGCCGGCCCCCGTCATCGCCGGCCTGGAGGCGCTGGGGCA
The DNA here is from genome assembly GCA_019747815.1 of Hyphomonadaceae bacterium. Taxonomy (GTDB): domain Bacteria; phylum Pseudomonadota; class Alphaproteobacteria; order Rhizobiales; family Hyphomicrobiaceae; genus AWTP1-13. The sequence goes on along the minus strand of JAIEQJ010000021.1, from coordinate 18,066 downwards.
CCGGATGCAGCGCCGCCCCATGCCCTGGGGCGGCGGCCAGATCGTGATGATCGACCGGGCCAATGGTACGCTGGTGGGCGCTTCAGACCACCGCAAGGACGGCCTGGCGCTCGGCTACTGACGGAGGCGGGTATGAGCGGCGGCGGCGTGCGCACCGTGCGGGTTCGCATCGCCGGCCGCGTGCAGGGCGTGGGCTACCGCTATTGGACCGAGCGTGTGGCCGGCGAGCTTGAGCTGTCCGGCTGGGTGCGCAATCGCCGCGACGGCACGGTCGAAGCCGTATTTTCGGGCGCGCCGGACGATGTTGCGCAGATGCTCGAGCGCTGCCGCGACGGCCCGGCGGCGGCGCAGGTGACATCGGTCGACGTTGCGCACGAGGCCCTGCGGCCGCCGCCGGGCTTTGCGATGCGCCCCACCGCCTGATGGTCATCCCGGAATTCGCGCAGCTCGCGCTGTCATCCCGGAATTCGCGATCAGCGAATATCCGGGACCCAGGGGCCACAGGCGATCGCGGGTCAAGTCCTGGCTCTGGGTGCCGGCTCTCGCGCTTCGCGCTCGGCGGCCAGCATCACCGCTCAAAACAGCCGCTTGGAGGCCTGCCGCAAGCCCTGCAGGATCGGCTCGTAGGCCTCCTCGTCGCGCGCCTCGGGGTACACCATGTACACGGGCGAGGTGAACGAGCGCGAGCGCGCCGGGATGCTGAGGCGCCGGCGATTGACGTGGTTCTTGACGAGACGGCGCGGGAAGTAGCCCGACGCCTCGTTGGTGAGCAGATAATCGATGCCCATCGACCCCAGATCCAGGTTGACGCCGGTGTTGTTGAGCTCGGGGAACGCCGCCGTGTGGTCGGCCTGGAAGGCTGGTCCCCAATCGACGAACACGTAGTCGCTCTGGTGGCGCCGGCGCGCGGGCGCGCTGGTGACGAGCACGTACTCCTCGTCGAACAGATGCTCGATGGCAAAGCCCGGCGGCTGCCCCGGCTCGTACATGATGGCGAGATCGAGCGTGCCTTCCAGCAGGCGCTGGATCATGACGGCCGGCAGGCTGGCGCTGGCCGAGATGGCGATGTCGGGCACGTTGCCCCTGAGCCAGGAGATCCATTTGAGCAGGAAGCCGTCCCACAGCGTGGCGGGTGCACCGACGGCCAGGTGGTCGCGATGCTGGCCGGCGAGGCCCACCTCGAGCTGGGCGTGCTGCCACACGCGCACCAGCGCGAGCGCGTGCTTCTGGAACTGCTCGCCCGCGCCCGTCAGCGCCGCGCCGTTCTTGGAGCGGTCGAACAAGGTGCGTCCGAACATGTCTTCGAGGCCTTTGATGCGCGCGCTCACGGTCGATTGCGTGACGTTCATCTTGCGTGCGGCGTCGATGAAGCTGCCGGTCTCCGCCACCATCAGGAACGTGCGCGCGAGAGCGATATCCATGGCGATGCTTTCAGCGTTACAGATCAGCGTTACCGAGGCTTATGAGTATCTATCGAAAACTTCGATAGGCGTCAGCGGAAAAATCCGTTTGAAGACTCGCCAAAAAATTTTCACATTGACATTGCCCGAACACGATTCGGGTGACTCACTGGAAGGACTAAAGCGATGAAGGCGAAGAAGAAGACCGCGAAGAAGACCGCGAAGAAGACAGCAAAGAAGAAGAAGAAGTAACGAGCGAGTGCATCCTTTGAGTTCGGCAACGATGATGCGTACGACGCGTGCGATGTGTGTGATCGGGCTCCTGTTGAGCACCACCGCGGCCCACGCGGTGTCGATCACCAATCGCGACGAGCGCGAGCATAAGGTGACTGTCATCGAGGGCGAAGCCGCGGCCGAGCATGTGCTGAAACCGTCGCAGACTCTGACGGGCATCTGCCTCAAAGGGTGCACCATTCGCATGCACAACGGCGAAGACGACGCGTACAGCCTGACGGCCAGCGACGTCGTCTCGATTGAGGACGGCACAGTCTACTACGACGGGCCCGCTGCTTCGGCCGGGCCACGGACGCCTCAGGCGCCCGGCAAAAGGCCGGGCAACAGGGGCTAAGCGGGTCGTTCCTGCCTTGCGCGCCAGCCACTCGGGCCACCGGGTAGCGGCGCGCTTTCGTTTGTGGCGCCGGCCGTGCGCGGCGGCGCGCCGACACCGTCGGCGAGCGTCGCCACCTCCACGGTCTTGCCGAAGCGATGCTCGAAGGCGGCGCGCAGCGCACGGTCCACGTGGCGGATATCCGTTGTCAGACCGAGGTCTGCCAGGCTCGTCACCCCTGCGTCGCGGATGCCGCACGCCACGATGCCGGCGTAGTGATCAAGATCGGGTGCCACGTTGAGGCTGATGCCGTGCGAGCTCACCCAGCGCGAGAGCCGCACGCCGATGGCCGCGATCTTGTCGTGCGAGCCTCGCGCGTCGGTCGCCGCCCGGCGCCGCACCCACACGCCCACGCGGCCCGCCTGCCGCTCGCCCGCGACGCCGAGCATCGCCAGCGTGTCGATGATCCAGTCCTCGAGGCTGGCGACATAGGCCCGCACGTCGCCGAAGCGCCGCCTCACATCCAGCATGACGTAGGCGACCCGCTGTCCGGGTCCATGGTAGGTGAACTGCCCGCCGCGCCCGGTGCGGTGGACGGGAAAGGGTCCGGGTGCGATCAGGTCTTCGGGCTTGGCGCTGGTGCCGGCGGTGTAGAGGGCGGGGTGCTCCAGCAGCCAGACGAGCTCTGCTGCCGCGCCTGCGGCAATGGCGCTGGCGCGCTGCGTCATAACGGCCGAGGCCGTCTCGTAGGGGACGAGGCTCGGCGCCACCATCCATGCGACGGGCTGGCCGATGGGCTCGGCGATAGGCTGGCCGGAGGCTGACCGCATGGGTTCCCGCTTGCCGATTGATCCTGTCGGCAATGTGGCGAGGCCGGCCCCGGCGATCAAGCCCGAAGGGCGGGCGCCGCCGATCGACGCTGGCGAGCGGGCATCCTCGGGCATCCTGGGGCCGCCCGGGCGTGCCCGCGTTGTGCTCAGGTGCCGCCGTCGAGCGGCTTGTTTGCCCCGCCCTGGTTTGCTACAGGAGCGGCGCACGGCATGCGGTCGTGGCGGAATTGGTAGACGCACTAGCTTGAGGGGTTAGCGCCGCAAGGCGTGGAGGTTCGAGTCCTCTCGACCGCACCAATGCATGGGTCCCCTAATGCATGGGTCCCCTAAGATCGGAGCCCGTCGGAGGAGCTCCCCGGGTCGCTCATCGGGCGCGCGGGGCTCAGCGCACCACCCACTCCGCTTCGCGGCACAGGTCGACGGCAAGCTTCTGGCGCGAGGCGCCGCTCTGCAGCTTGGCGCGCAAATCGTAGCAGCAGTCATCCTTGCCGCCTTTGATGCTGAACAGCTTGCGCGCGCCGGGCTCGATGATCTCCTTGGCGCCCAGGCGGTCTTTGCCCCATTCGCCGGCGCCGCAGCCGGCGACGTAGAGATACCCGATCGCCATGTCGGTGCTGTTGGTCACGGTCAGCGGATGCTCGCTCGGCTGGGCTGAGAGCGGATGGCCCGCCAGCGCGGCAGCCATCGCAGCCGTGGCAACGATACGCAACGTCCCCATCCGTCCTCCCCACTGCTGGTGCTGTCGGTGACAGGCCACTTTAGCCGGCGGCCGTGACGACGGCACAATGAATCGCCGGCACGAAGCCGTCATCCCGGAATCCGCCGCCGCTTGTCATCCCGGAATTTCGCGGCAGCGAAATCTCCGGGACCCAGGGCCACGGGACACACGGGGCTTCCCTTAAACCCTGGGTCCTGGCTCTCGGGCTCACGCTCCAAGGCCGGGATGACAGAACGCCTCGCCCGCGCGAAGCTTGCACACACCCCGTGCTGAGCTCCGTCGAAGCACGGCTTGGGTGCGCGGCCCGTCCTTCGGCGCTGCGCGCATGCGCGCTCCGGCCGGGATGACAGGCAGGCGCGCGCCTCCCCTCAGCCGGCCTAGGCAACGGCGCGGCGCGCCATCACGCCCACCAGATGCGCCCGGTAGGCGGCATCCGCATGGATGTCGCTCATCATCAGGTTGGCATCGGTGGTAAGGCCGCTCAGCGCCTGCGCCGACCAGCCCTTGCCGAGCGCGGCTTCCGCCGCGGTGTGGCGGAACACGCCGTCCTTGCCGGCGCCCGTCACGGCCACGCGCACGCCGGAGCCGGTCTGCGCCACGGCCACGCCGACCAGGGCATAGCGCGAGGCCGGGTTCGGAAACTTCGCATAGCCGAATTTGGCCGGAACCGGGAACGAGATGCGCGCGATGATCTCGCCGTCCTGCAGCGCGGTGGTGAACAGGCCCTTGAAGAAGTCGTCGGCCTTGATCTCGCGCTTGTTGGTGGCGATGGTGGCGCCGAGCGCCAGCAGGGCCGCCGGATAGTCGGCCGCGGGATCGTTGTTGGCGACCGAGCCGCCGATGGTGCCGCGGTGGCGCACATGCGGATCGCCGATGACGGCGGCCACCTCGGCCAAGCCGGCGATGGCGGAGCGCACGATCGCGGAGTCCGCCACCTCGGCATGTGTGGTCATGGCGCCGATGACGAGCGCATTGCCCTTCTTGTCGATGCCCTTGAGCTCGGCGATGCGGGCGAGATCGACGATCGCCTTGGGCGCCGCCAGCCGCTGCTTCATGGTGGGCAGAAGCGTGTGCCCGCCCGCCAGCAGCTTGGCCTCGCTGTTGGAGGCGAGCAGCTTGGCGGCGTCGGCCACGGATTGGGGGCGATGATACTGGAAAGCGTACATGGTCATGATCTCCCTTATTCCGCGGCCATCTTGGTGGGCGACTTCTGCGCCGCGCGCCACACGGCGAGCGGGGTTGCCGGCATGGCGATGTCCTCGTGGCCCAGCGCGTCGGTGATGGCGTTGATCACGGCGGGGGGCGCGGCGATGGCGCCGGCCTCGCCGCAGCCCTTGATGCCGAGCGGGTTCGACGGGCAGGGCGTGCTGGTCATGGCGATCTTGATCGAGGGCAGGTCGCCGGCGCGCGGCATGGTGTAGTCCATGAAGCTCGCCGTGATGAGCTGGCCGTTCCTGTCGTAGACGGCGCCTTCCAGCATCGCCTGGCCGACGCCCTGGGCGACGCCGCCGTGCACCTGGCCTTCGACGATCATCGGGTTGACGAGCGTGCCGAAGTCGTCGACGGCGGTCCACCGGTCGATGCGGGTGGTGCCCGTCTCGGGGTCGATCTCCAGCTCGCAGATGTGCACGCCCGACGGGAAGGTGAAGTTGGTGGGATCGAAGAACGCGCCCTCCTTGAGGCCCGGCTCGAGCTGCGCGCCGGAGAACTTGTGGGCGATGTAGGCCTGCAGCGCCACCTCGGGGAAGGTCAGCGTCTTGTTGGTGGCCGTGCTCGAGAAGATGCCGTCCTTGAAGTCGACGCTCTCCTCCGGCACCTCCAGCACGAAGCCCGCCACCTTCTTGGCCTTCACGATCACCTTGTCGGCCGCCTTGAAGATGGCCGACATGCCGACCGCGCCGGAGCGCGAGCCGTAGGTGCCCATGCCGAACTGCACCTTGTCGGTGTCGCCGTGCACCACGGTGACCTGATCGATGGGAATGCCGAGCCGCTGGGAGACGAGCTGGGCAAACGTGGTCTCATGCCCCTGGCCGTGACTGTGCGAGCCCGTCAGCACCTCGACGGAGCCCGTCGGGTTGACGCGCACCTCCGCCGATTCCCACAGGCCGACCCCGGCCCCGAGCGAGCCGACCGCCTGGCTGGGGGCGATGCCGCACGCCTCGATGTAGGCCGAGAAGCCGATGCCGCGCTTCATGCCCTTCTTGGCGCTTTCCGCCTTGCGGGCAGGAAGGCCGGCATAGTCGGCAAGCTCCAGCGCCTTGCGCATGGACGCTTCATAGTCGCCGGCGTCGTAGGTCATGATGACGGGCGTTGCGTGCGGGAACGAGGTGACGAAGTTCTTGCGGCGGAACTCGGCCGGATCGCGGCCGGTCTGGCGGGCCGCCACTTCCATCAGGCGCTCCACCACGAACGTGGCTTCGGGCCGGCCGGCCCCGCGATAGGCATCGACGGGGGCGGTGTTGGTGTAGACGCCGTCCACCTCGCAGTAGATCGCCGGGATGTTGTACTGGCCGGAGAGCAGCGGCGCGTAGAGATAGGTCGGCACCGAGGAGGCGAAGGTCGACAGATAGCTGCCCAGGTTGGCCTTGGTCTTGACCCTGAGCGCCAGGATCTTGCCCTCGCCGTCCAGCGCCAGCTCGGCCGTCGTCACGTGATCGCGGCCGTGCGCGTCGGCAAGAAAGGCTTCCGTGCGGTCGCCGGTCCATTTCACCGGGCGGCCGATCTTGCGCGCGGCCCACAGGCACACGACCTCCTCGGCATAGATGAAGATCTTGGAGCCGAAGCCGCCGCCGACGTCGGGGGCGATCACGCGCAGCTTGTGCTCGGGGGCAAGGCCGATGAAGGCGGCGAGCACCAGGCGGGCGACATGCGGGTTCTGGCTGGTGGTGTGGAGGGTGAGGCTGTCCTGGCCGGGATCGTACTCGCCGATGGCCGCGCGCGGCTCGATGGCGTTGGGGATCAGCCGGTTGTTGACGAGGTCGATCTTGGTGACATGCTTGGCGTTGCCGAAGGCGGCCTCGACGGCGGCCTTGTCGCCCAGGTGCCACTGGTAGACCGTGTTGCCGGGGGCTTCGGCGTGGATCTGCGCCTGGCCGGCGCTCTGCGCGGTGGCGACGTCGACGACGGCGGGCAGCGCCTCGTAGTCGACGGTGACGCGCTCGGCCGCATCCCTGGCCTGGGCCAGCGTCTCGCCGATCACGACCGCCACGTGATCGCCGACGTAGCGCACCTTGCCCTGTGCCAGCACGGGATGCGCGCCCGCCTTCATGGGCGAGCCGTCCTTGGAGTGGATCATCCAGCCGCAGATGAGGCCGCCGACCTTGTCGGCCGCGATGTCGGCGCCGGTGTAGACGGCCAGGCAGCCGGGCGATTTGGCGGCGGCTTGGGTGTCGATGCGCTTGATGGTGGCGTGCGCATGCGGGGAGCGCACGAACACCGCGTAGGCCTGGCCGGCGCGGTTGATGTCGTCGGTATACTGGCCCTTGCCGGTGATGAAGCGCTGATCTTCCTTGCGGCGTACGGGGGCGCCGATGCCGGTTGCGCTCATGGGTGTCCTCCTTCCGGATTTGTGCCTGACCCCGTCCTGAGCCTGTCGCAGGACGGTCTTGCTTTAGCCCGCTCGTGGTTCGACAAGCTCACCACGAGGTTCTGATCTTGCCTCGCCCCGGGCTTGTCGAAGGGCGCACCCTGCTGGCACGCTCGTGGTTCGACAGGCGCCGCGGGGCCGGAACCCCTACTCGGCGGCCTGGCGCATGCCGCCCATGGCGGCGGCGCCGGCGCGAATGGCGGCGACGATGTTGTGATAGCCCGTGCACCGGCAGATGTTGCCCTCGAGCTCGTGCCGGATGGTGGCCTCGTCGATGTTGCCGCCCTTGCGGTTGACGATGTCGACCGCGGCCATGATCATGCCCGGCGTGCAGTAGCCGCACTGCAGGCCGTGGTGCTCGCGAAACGCCTCCTGCATCGGGTGCAGCTTGCCGTCCTTGGCGAGGCCCTCGATGGTGGTGATCTTGGCGCCGTCGCAGGTGGCGGCCAGCACGGTGCAGGATTTGGCGGCGCGGCCGTCCAGATGCACGACGCAGGCGCCGCACTGGCTGGTGTCGCAGCCGACATGCGTGCCGGTCAGGCGCTGGTTCTCGCGGATGAACTGCACCAACAGGGTCCGTGGATCGATGTCGGCGCTGACGGCCCTGCCGTTGACGGTCATCGACACGGGCACCGTGCCGGCCGTCCCGGCCCCCGGGGCCACCGATGGGGCAGCATCAGCTTCCTTTTTGCGGAAAAACATGCGTCTCCTCCTTCCCCTGTTTCTCTCGCCGCGCAGGCGCGGCACGGCGAGTTTGATGTGTTGTCGTTCTCAATTACGCCACAGAGATGGCCCGCGTGCAATCGGACAGAAGATTTAGGAGGAATACGGCAAGACACTTCTCGGTGAGGCGGCCGCGTGTGTGCTCGTGCGGCTGGCGTCGGGGTTTTCGCCGTCCGCCCGTTGTCCTCACGTCCTATCGAGTGCGCCCGCCAACGACACCCGGTGCTGCCGCGCGCTGTGTCGCGAATCGCAAGAGGAGCGTCGGGGAGGTGCGGTGCGGGCTGGCCGAAGCGGTTGGCGGGCCTATGGTCTTTCAACCGGGCCGCCAGCTGCCAAGGGCGTCGTCCTCCCCCACAACAGCCTCTATGGCCATGGGCGCCCGGCAGACGTTAGGCGTGATGCGTGAGGCAGTCCCGTCCCGCACAGGGGTATTTCCCGTTTGGGTAAACTCAAGGGGCTCGGGGTGTGTTGACAGGGTGCCCTACGGACAATATGAGGACGGCCTCGTCCGTCATTTCATAAGACGATGTGCGGAGCGGGTCTTGAGACGATTTGCGTTGCGGGACCAAGCTGCTACGCTGTCGGTGCGGGTGGTTGAGAGAGCGCTTGATGGCTGACGAGTACGTGCTCCAGACGCAGGGGCTCACCAAGGAGTTCCGGGGCTTCACCGCGGTCAAGAACGTCAGCCTGAACATCCGGCCCGGCACCATTCATGCCCTCATCGGCCCGAACGGCGCGGGCAAGACCACCTGCTTCAATCTGATCACCAAGTTCCTCCCGCCGACGGCGGGGCGGATCCTCTACAAGGGCCGTGACATCACGGCCGCCTCGGCGCACGCGGTGGCGCGCCTGGGGCTCGTGCGCTCCTTCCAGATCTCGGCCGTGTTTCCGCATCTCTCCGTGCTGGAGAACGTCCGCGTGGCGCTGCAGCGCGCGCTCGGCACGTCGTATCATTTCTGGCGCTCGGAGCGCTCCGTGGAGGTCCTCAACGGCCGCGCCATGGAGCTGCTGGAGGACGTGGGCGTGAAGGCCTATGCGGCGCTGCCCGCCGTCGAGCTGCCCTATGGGCGCAAGCGCGCGCTCGAGATCGCCACGACGCTGGCCCTCGATCCGGAGATGCTGCTGCTGGACGAGCCGATGGCGGGCATGGGTGCGGAGGACATCAAGCGCACCTCGGCGCTGATCAAGCGCGTCGCCAAGGATCGCACGGTGCTGATGGTGGAGCACAACCTGTCGGTGGTGGCCGATCTCTCCGACCGCATCACGGTGCTGGCGCGCGGCGAGGTGCTGGCGGAAGGTCCCTACGCCCAGGTGTCTAAGAACTCGCAGGTGATCGAGGCCTACATGGGCACAGGCGGGGGGGCCGGACATGGCTGAGGCGCAGCTCGCGGTCCGGGACGTGCACGGCTGGTACGGCGAAAGCCACATCCTGCACGGCATGAGCTTCGAGGTGAATGCCGGCGAGGTGGTGACGCTGCTCGGCCGCAACGGTGCCGGCAAGACCACCACCATGCGCGCCATCATGGGCATGCTGGCCAACCGGAAGGGCTCCATCACCTATGAAGGGCAGGAGCTGATCCGCCTCAAATCCGATCGCATCGCCCGGCACGGCATTGCCTACTGCCCGGAGGAGCGCGGGATTTTTTCCAGCCTCAATGTCTGGGAGAACCTGATGCTGCCGCCCGTGGTGAAGAGCGGGGGTCTGGCTCTGGACAAGATCTATCAGCTCTTCCCGAACCTCGAGGAGCGCTCGTCGAGCCAGGGCACCAAATTGTCGGGCGGGGAGCAGCAGATGCTGGCCATCGCCCGCATCTTGCGCACCGGCGCCAAGCTGCTCTTGCTCGATGAGCCGACCGAGGGGCTGGCCCCCGTCATCGTGCAGCAGATCGGCAACACCATTCGCATGCTGCGCGAGCAGGGGTTCACCATGCTGCTCGTCGAACAGAACTTCCACTTCGCCGCAACGGTGGCCGACCGGCACTATGTGGTCGAGCATGGGCGCGTGATCGACATGATCCCGAACTCGGCGCTCGCGGCGAACAGGGAGAAACTGCAGACCTATCTCGGCGTCTAAGACAACGGAGAGGAAACGGCTATGCGATGGAGCATGAAGATATTGGCGGCTGCGGCTGCCATGTGCGTCGGGGCAGGTCTGGCGCAGGCTCAATACAGCGACGGCGCCATCAAGATCGGCGTCATGAACGACCAGTCGGGGCTTTACTCCGATCTGTCGGGGCAGGGCTCGGTGTGGGCCGCCCGCAAGGCGATCACTGACTTCTGCAAGACGACGACCTGCCACGACAAGATCGAGGTGGTGTTCGCCGACCATCAGAACAAGCCCGACATCGGCTCCAACGTGGTGCGCCAGTGGTTCGATGTCGACAAGGTCGACGTGGTGGTGGACGTGCCCACGTCCTCGGTGGCGCTGGCCGTCAACAACATCACCAAGGAGAAGAACAAGGTCTTCCTGGTGTCCGGTGCGGCGTCGTCCGACCTGACCGGCAAGGCCTGCACGCCCAACACCGTGCACTGGACCTACGACACCTGGGCGCTGGCCAACGGCACCGGCAACGCCATCGTCAAGACGGGCGGCGATAGCTGGTTCTTCCTGACCGCCGACTATGCGTTCGGGCATGCCTTGGAGCGCGATACGGCCGCGGTGGTCGAGAAGTCGGGCGGCAAGGTGCTGGGCAAGGTCCGCCATCCGTTCCCGGGACAGGACTTCTCCTCCTTCCTGCTGCAGGCGCAGCAGTCCAAGGCCAAGATCATCGGCCTCGCCAACGCCGGTTCCGACACCACCAACGCCATCAAGCAGGCGGCCGAGTTCGGCATCGTGCAGGGCGGCCAGAACCTCGCCGGGCTCCTGGTGTTCATCACCGACGTGCACGCGCTCGGCTTGAAGACGGCGCAGGGGCTGGTGCTCACCGAAGCCTGGTATTGGGACACCAACGACGCCAACCGCGCCTTTGCCAAGGAGTTTGCCGCGGCCAACCGAGGCAACCACCCGACCATGATCCAGGCGGGCGTCTATTCGGCCGTCACCCACTATCTGAGGGCCGTGCATGATCTCAAATCGGATGCCGACGGCGCCGCCGTCGTGGCCAAGATGAAGGCCATGCCGACGGACGACAAGCTGTTCGGCAAGGGCTCCATCCGCGCCGACGGCCGCAAGGTCCATCCCGTGTACCTGTTCGAGGTGAAGAGCCCGGCTGAGAGCAAGGGGCCGTGGGACTACTACAAGGTGCGTGCCACCATTCCGGCCGAGGAGGCGTTCAGGCCCCTCGCCGACGGTGGCTGCCCGCTGGTGAAGTGAGACATCCCCTCTCCCCGGGCTCGAGAAGCCCCGGGGAGAGGGCATGAGGAGCGTTCATGTTCGAACTGCTAGGTGTGTCGCCGCAGGCGCTATTCGGGCAGCTTCTGCTGGGCCTGATCAATGGCGCGTTCTATGCCCTGCTGTCGCTCGGGCTGGCGGTGATCTTCGGGCTCATGAACGTGATCAACTTCACGCACGGCGCCCAGTACATGATGGGCGCCTTCGCCTCTTGGATGCTGCTCAACTATCTGGGCGTCCCCTACTGGGGCGCTCTCGTGCTGGCCCCCATCCTTGTTGCCCTCACCGGCGTGGTGATCGAGCGATTGTTCATCTCGCGCCTGTATCATCTCGACCATCTCTACGGCCTGCTGCTCACCTTCGGCCTGGCGCTGGTGACCGAAGGCCTGTTCCGGCGCGAGTACGGCATCTCTGGGCTGCCCTATGCCAACCCGTTGCCGGGCGGCATCAACCTCGGCTTCATGTTCCTGCCCTGGTATCGCGCCTGGGTGGTGGCCATCTCGCTCGTGGTGTGCTTCGGCACCTGGTTCATGATCGAGAAGACGCAGCTCGGCTCCTACCTGCGCGCCGCCACCGAGCGCCCTGATCTGGTGCAGGCGTTCGGCATCAACGTGCCGCGCATGATCACGCTGACCTACGGCTTCGGCGTCGGGCTGGCGGCGCTGGCGGGCGTGCTGGCGGCGCCGATCTATTCCGTCAACCCGGTGATGGGCGCCAATCTGATCATCGTCGTCTTTGCCGTCGTGGTGATCGGCGGCATGGGCTCCATCATGGGCTCGATTGTCACGGGGTTCGGGCTGGGCGTCATCGAGGGTCTGACGAAGGTGTTCTACCCCGAGGCGTCCAACACCGTCATATTCGTGATCATGGCCATCGTGCTGATGGTTCGGCCTCAAGGCCTGTTCGGAACGCCGAAGTGAGATCGCCCTGATGGCCACGTCCAAGACATGGGATATGCGGGTGCTCGTGGCGCTCGTTGCGGTGGGCCTGGTGGCGCCGCTGTTCGTCTATCCCGTATTCCTGATGAAGGTGCTGACGTTTGCGCTGTTCGCCTGCGCCTTCAATCTGCTGGTCGGCTATGTCGGCCTCCTGTCGTTCGGGCACGCCATGTTCTTCGGCTTTGCCGCCTACGTGGCCGGGCATCTGGCCAAGGTCGGCACCGTGCAGCTTCCGTTCGGCTTTCCCGGGCTCGGCTGGGTCTGGGTGACGATCCCCCTGCCGCCGTTGACGCCGGAGCTTGCCATTCTGTCCGCCACGCTGGTGGCCGCCCTGCTTGGTCTCATCGTCGGCGTCATCGCCATCCGCAGGCAGGGCATCTATTTCGCCATGGTCACGCTGGCGCTGGCGCAGATGGTCTTCTTTCTGTGCGTGCAGGCCCCGTTCACGGGCGGCGAGGACGGCATCCAGGCCATTCCCCGGCGGCCGCTGTTCGGCGCGCTGCCGCTGAGCAACGACTTCGTGTTCTACTACGTGGTGCTGGCCATCTTCGTCGCCGGCTTCCTGATCATCTACCGCACCATCCATTCCCCCTTCGGGCAGGTGCTGAAGGCCATCCGCGAGAACGAGGCGCGGGCGATCTCGCTCGGCTATGCCGTCGACCGCTTCAAGCTCATCGCCTTCGTGCTCTCGGCCTCGCTGGCGGGCCTGGCGGGCGCCACCAAGGCCATGGTGTTCCAGCTCGCCTCCCTCACCGATGTCACCTGGCAGATGTCGGGCGAGGTGGTGCTGATGACCCTGGTCGGCGGGCTCGGCACCGTGTTCGGGCCGATCGTGGGCGCCGGCATCATCATCACGATGCAGAACTATCTCGCCGGCTTCGGCGAATATGTGCTCGTCATTCAGGGCGTGATCTTCGTGGTCACGGTGCTGCTGTTCCGGCGCGGCATCGTCGGCGAGCTCATCGCTTTTCTTGGCCGCTGGCAGGCGGGCAAGCCCGACGGGCAGAGCGAGCTCACCGGCGCGGGCCGCGCCCGGCCGGCGGAGTGATTGACTTGTCATCCCGGAGCGCGCGGCCGCGCGCATCCGGGACCTAGGGCCACAGGCACGCACATTGTCCTTCGCCCTTGGGTCCCGGATGTTCCGCTCGCGCGGAATTCCGGGATGACAACTGTCCTCTACACACTTTCACCCAGATACACCCGCACCACGTCGGGGTCGGCCAGCGCCTCCTCGGGCGTGCCGGCCGCGATCACGCGGCCCGCGTTCAGCACCACGATGTGTCCGCACAGCGAGCGGATGGCGTGCATCACGTGCTCCACCATGACGATGGTGAGGCCCTCCTCGCGCAGCGAGCGCACGAGCGCGATGCCGTCCTCCAGCTCGGTCGGGTTGAGGCCCGCCAGCCACTCGTCGAGCAGCAGCAATTCGGGCGCGCAGGCAAGCGCACGGGCGAGCTCGATGCGCTTGTGGTCGAAGTAGGTGAGCTGGTCGCCGTGCGCCGCGACATTGCCCGTGAAGCCGACACGCGCCAGCAGGCGATCGGCGTCCGCGCGCGCGGAGGCGACGTCGAGGCGGCGGCGGCCGTACATGGCGGCGACGGCAACGTTGTCGAGCGCATTGAGCGCATCGGGGATGCGGGCGAGCTGGAAGGTGCCGGCGATGCCGGCGCGGCAGATGGCCTCCGGCGCGAAGCCGGTGACGAGTTTTCCGTTGAAGCGCACCTCGCCGCCCATCGGGCTGAGACGTCCCGAGACCGTGTTGAGCAGCGTGGTCTTGCCCGAGCCGTTGGGGCCGACCAGGCCCACCACCTCTCCGCGCTCGACGCTGAAGGAGGCGCCGTCGAGCGCGGCCAGGCCGCCGAAGTGCCGGCTCAGGTTCGTGACCTCGAGCAGCGGGCGGGGAATGGGTGTCATGGCCGGGCCTTCGCATCGGAGTGTGCGAGCGGCACGGGCGTGTGGCCCGCTTGGCCGGTGCCGTTCGTCGTGGCGCGCGATGCGGCCGTGGGCGGCGAGGCTGGCGGCGGCGGGGTGGTCCCGCGCAGGCGCCGGGCCAGCCGCTCCAGCAGGTCGGCCAGCGTGTGCGTGCGCATGGCGGCGCGGCCGGAGCGCACCAAGCCGATGATGCCCTCCGGGATGAGGAAGACGATGCCGAGCAGCACCAGGCCCAGCACCACGCTGAAATAGTGCGGCAGCGTCACCGACAGATAGTCCGAGATCAGCACCAGCGGAATGACGCCGAGCATGGGCCCCCACACCGACGTGGCGCCGCCCAGCAGCGCCATGATCACGGTCAGGAACGAGGTGGCGGGATTGAAGGCGATGGTGGCGTCCATGTACGAGAAGCGCGGGGCGAGGATGGCGCCGGCGAGCGCCATCACCACGCAGCTCACCACGAAGGTGCCGATCTTGAGGGCCACCGTGTTGATGCCGATCTGGCGCGCCACCGTCTCGTCGGCGCCCAGCGTCTTCAGCGCAAAGCCCATGCGGCTCCTGTCGCGCACGATCCACAAGGCGATGATGGCCACGCACAGCGCGAGCAGCTGATAGTAGATGTGCGTGGTGGTGATCGACAGGAACAGGTGCCAGCCCGCCTTGCGGGCGATGTTGAACTCCCACCACATCACGGCCGCGCTGACGAGCGAGGCGAGGCCGAAGGTGAAGATGACGAAGTACATGCCCGACAGGCGCAGCGTGGCGAGGCCGACGAAGGCGGACAGCACCAGGGCGATGCCGGCCGCAGCGAGGAGCGCGACGGGATAGGAATAGTCGGGCGCCAGCACGGCGATGGCATAGGCGCCGATGCCGAAGAAGGCGGAAGCCGCGAGCGAGACGTAGCGGGTGGGGCCCGAGAAGAAGGCCCAGCCGGTGGCGAGCGCCGTGTAGGTCAGGATATTGATGGCGAGCGACAGCCAGTAGGTGTTGGCGACATAGGGCACCAGCAGCAGGCCGGCGAGTGCGGCGAGCGCCGGCGCATGCTGCGGCATGCGCATCGGCGCGCCGGTCCTGGCGCTGCCGCCGAACAGGCCCTGCGGACGCCACAGCAGCACGATGGAGAAGATGACGAAGTTGATGACCGTGACGAGGCCCGGGTCCAAGAGCAGCGCCGCCAGCGTCTCGGCCAGGCCCAGGATCAGCGCGGCGATCAGGCCGCCCATGACGTGGCCGATGCCGCCCATGACGATGACGATCAGCGCCTTGACGGTGAAGGCGGCGCCGATGGTGGGATTGATGCCGACGAACGAGGACAGCAGGATGCCGGCGACGGCGGCGAGCGCACCGCCGGTGGCGAAGGCGAGTGCGCTGTAGTGCTTGACGTCGATGCCGACCAGCGGCGCGGTGTGCGGGCTGGCGGCAATGGCGCGCATGGCGCGGCCGGCCGTCGAGTAGCGCAGGAACGCGAACACGCCCGCCGAGAGGGCGAGCGCCGCGATCAGCACGATCAACCGGTTGGCCACCATCACGGTGCCGAAGATATGCACGGGGATCGACAGGTAGCTGTAGGTGCGATCGGTGCCGGTCCAGGCCACCAGCGCCACGCCCTGCAGCACGAACAGCAGGCCGAAGGTGGAGAGGATGGAATCCACCTCGCGCTTGCCCTGATCGGCCGTGCGGGCGAGCAGCGGGTGGAGGACGAAGCGGAACAGCAGCCAGCTCAGGCCGAAGGCCACCGGCGCGCCCACGAGCAGGGTCAGGAGCGGCGGCAGGCCGAGCAGGGTGAAGCCCCAGAAGGCCGCATAGCCCGCCAGCATCAGGAACTCGCCATAGGCGAGGTTCAAAACGCGCGCGACGCCGTACTGGAGATTGAGGCCGATGGCGATGAGAGCGTAGATGCCGCCGATCACCAGGCCTGCGAGCAGGAAATCGAGCAGCATTCTACGCCTTCACAGTCCTCCCGCGCTGTCCCCCCTTGAGGCTGGGCCCTGGCCCTTGCGATTCCCTTGCCGGCCGGCGCCCGAAGGACACATTTTATAGCCCGATGGGGCTTGCAAAAAACGGGCCCGTCGCTCGATGGCGCGGGCCCGCCAGGTCACATTGCGAACCTTCAGAAGATCGGCTGTTTCGCTCCGGGACGAGTGGCCGGTGCAAGTCCGTAGAACTCGCCGTTCTGCCACTGTCCGACGTGCCAAAGCGACGGGTTGCGGTTGCCGGTGAGCTTGAGATCGCCGATGATGGTCTTGAAGGTGCCGGTCTTCATCTCTTGCAGGATCTTGGCGTTGTCGATCTCACCGACCCGCTCGATCGCCTGCTGCAGCACCTGCAACCCGGCATAGGTGTTGGGGCTGGCCCAGCGATCCGGCTCCTGGCCCTTGTTCACCGCCTTGTGGCGCTCGAAGTACTCCTTCATGCCGGGCGCATTCGGATCGAGGCCGCCGAGCCCCAGGATGCCGTTCACCTTGTCGCCGAACTTGCCCTTGTAGTTCGGGAAGGCGGTGCCGACGCCCAGGAAGCGCACCTTGGGCGTGAAGGCGTTGGCGATCGACTGCTCGGTGAGCATGAAGGTGTCGGGCGGGTAGGAGATGGCGATCATGGTGTCGGGCTTTGCCGCCTTGGCCGCGTTGATCTGCGCGGACAGGTCGGCGACGCCCAGCGCGTAGCTGGTCTCGTACACCACCTTGAAGCCGGCCGCCGCCAGCGCCGGTTTCAGGGACGAGCTGTACTCCACGCCGAATGGATGCTGGACCACGAAGACCGCCACCGTGTCGTTGATCTTGCCCTTGCCCTTCTGGTCCGCCAGCACATCCACCAGCGCCTTGATCTGCTCGTTGGGCTTGCTCAGGAACCAGAACATGGTCGGGAATTTCTGCACCAGCTCCTCGAGCTTGTCGCTGCCGGCGGTGCCCATGACTTGCGGGTAGCCGAACTTGGCGAAGGTCGGCGCGGCCTGCAGGTTGGGGCCCGTTCCCCAAGGCGAGAGCACGACGTCGAGCTTGTCCACGCTCATCATGCGCTCGACCTGGCGCACCATGTCCTCGTTGTTGGAGCGGTCGTCGATCTCGACGGCCTCGAGCGGAATGCGCTTGTTGAATTTCTTGAGCATCAGCCCGCCGGCCTTGTTCACGTCGTCGACCCACAGGCGGTAGTTGGGCACGGTGGTCAGCATGGCGCCGGCAGCCTGCGGGCCGGAGAGCGAGATGGCATAGCCGACCTTGATCGATTTCGGGGCCTCCTGTGCAGCGGCGCTGCCGAAGGCCGCGCCCGCGGCCAGCGATCCCAGAACAGTCGCGAGATTGAAGAGTTTTCGCATGGTGCCCTCCCTAGGAGCGTGTGTGCCAGGACTTGAGATAATGGCCTTTTGGGCAAGCCTATTGGTTTGAGTGCCCATCGGTCAAGGAGGTCCGTGGACGGTCTGTCGGCGGGCGCGGCGAGGCGTCGTCCCGGGCGCCGCGGCCGCGCATCGCCTCTCACCCTTGGGCGTCGGGTGGGAGCAAGTCTCCGGCGGCGCCCGGCCGGGTGCGAGGCCCACGAGCGGCAGAAAGGGGCATTGACTTTTGCCGGGTGAGGCCGCCACCTCTGCACCACGCGCAGCGCAGGACGCACCCAACGCAGGACTCAGCCATGGCCGCCCGAATCTACCAGCCGGCAAAGACCGCCATGCAATCCGGGCCGGCCCGGACGCTGGAATGGGTGCTCGAGTACGAGCCCGAGGCGCCGCGCGAGATCGACCCCCTGATGGGCTGGACCAGCTCCAGCGACATGAAGAGCCAGGTGCGCCTGACCTTCGCCACCAAGGACGAGGCCATCGCCTACGCCGAGCGCAACGGCATCGCCTACCGCCTGGCGGAAGCGACGCCGCGGGCGTCCGTGCGCAAGTCCTACTCCGACAACTTCCGCTTCGGCCGCAAGGGCGCCTGGACGCACTAGGCTGAATCGACATTCAGGATTCCCATTGGGAACCGGTTCTGATTCATTGCGCTTGGGATCAGCTGATTCGG